>JBCDKJ010000037.1:0-34415 GCA_038746745.1 Pseudomonadota bacterium | reverse complement strand
GGATCCGGAGCTAACCTATCTGCAGGAGGGCTACGATCACACCCGCTTTATTGAGCAGCTTCAAGAGCGCAAGAAGAAGTACGGTGATCAGATACAGGGCCACGTCGAATTTACCTACGACCCGGTAGAGGATGTGGTACGAGCCGGCGGACTGAGCATCGTTCAGTTCCGCGGCAAGGACGACCTCTGGAGCATTATTGATTACTGCGAACAAAACGGGATACAGATATCCAACCCCCACACTCACTACCTGGATGACGACAACCGCTGGTACGGGGATAACTTCCTCGCTGCCAAGAACCGTTGGGATCCGCAGCATCTGTTAAATCCTGGCCACCTTCGCTCCCTCGAGTAGGACGCGGATTCAGCCCAAAGATACAATGCTGCTAGACACGCTGATTACAGGCGCACGGTCTCCCGCAGGCGAAAAGCTGTCTGTGGGAATCGTGGGGGAGCGCATTGCCTATCTCAGCAAGGAGGCAGACGCACAGACCATAGAGCTGCAAGTGGGTGAACATATCGCCGCCGACGACGAGCTGCTGTTGCCTGGCTTGATCGAGCCTCATTCTCACATCGACAAAACCTATAGTGTCGGCGCGCTGCCCTCAGGTCCCGCCTCTGAGCAGGGGGCACTGCGCGACGCCATCGTAGCCATGGCACAGCACAAAGCCGAGCGCAGCATCGACGACATGTTGCAACGCGCGGGCGCTGCACTGGACCGTGCAATAGTGTGCGGCGTAAGCGCTCTACGTAGCCACGTCGATATCGGTGAACCCAGTGACCTGGACAACCTGCGTGGACTGCTGGACCTCCAGCGAGCACGCCGTGACAGCATCGAGTTGAAACTCACCGTACTGTCTGACCCCGGCAGCCAGGCGGGCTTTGCCTTGTCTCAACAGGCGCTTGCACTGGGCGCCGATGCCATCGGTGGCGCGCCTGCGCTCACAGAAAATCCGCTTGCCGGCATCGACGCCTGTTTTGAGCTGGCCGAGGCCACGGGCTGTGATATCGATCTTCATGTGGATGAAAACGAAAATCCCGCCAGCCCCTGCCTCGCCTACCTGGCTACCGAGATGAATCGACGCGGCTGGGAGGGACGGGTATCCGCCGGTCACTGCTGTTCATTGAGCTTTGTAGAACAAGAACAGCAGGCAAAACTGATCGCCGAGGTGCAGCAGGCCGGCATTGACGTCATTACGCTGCCTGCCTGTAATCTTTTCCTGATGGGACGGAACCAGTATCCCACCCCGCGCGGGATAGCGCCTGTAAACGCGCTGCAGGCGGCGGGCGTAAACGTATGCGTGGGTACCGATAACGTACAGGACCCGTTTCACCCTATGGGCGATTACGACCCGCTCGCGAATGCGGCGCTGCTTATCAACAGCGCGCATTTTGGTGGTGGTGAAATTGACCGGGCTCTGCAGATGACAGCACAAAATGCTGCGAAGACGCTGGGCATCGATGAAGACTACGGGCTGCAAGTAGGCGCTTACGCCAACTTCAGCCTGTACCGCTGCACGAGCGTGCTTCAGGCCATGACCGAAAAACCCACGCGCAGCCGGGTCATCTACCGCGGCCGCACGGTGTTGAGCCAGGGCCATGGCCCTGCGGCAGGCAGCGTGTGACTGAAGGCGCGGTCATCAGGGTAGCCGCGCAGCCAGCCGAACAAACGCTGCATCTGCCTGCGACCGCGCTACTGTTAATTGATATGCAGCGCGACTTCCTCGAGCCCGGTGGCTTTGGCGAAGCACTCGGCAATGACGTCTCGATGTTGCGGGACTGCATTCAGCCCTGTGTCGATCTGTTAACGGCCGCCCGACAGGCAAGCCTGCTAGTAATTCATACCCGCGAGGGACATCGCCCCGACCTGACCGACGTATTTCCTGACAAACTTGCCCGCTGCAAGCCAGGCGCCGCCATCGGCGATCAGGGACCTATGGGACGCATCCTTATTCGCGGCGAGGCCGGCCACGACATCATTCCCGAGCTATATCCCGCCGCCGACGAGATCATCATCGATAAGCCCGGCAAGGGAGCGTTCTACGCGACAGATCTGGACCTGGTGCTGCGCAAGGCGGGCATTCGCAGTCTCGTCGTCGGCGGCGTCACCACCGAAGTATGTGTGCATACCACTGTGCGAGAAGCGAATGATCGCGGCTATCAGGTGCTGGTAGCCGGCGACTGCTGTGGGTCTTACTTTCCCGAGTTTCAGCGGGTGGGCCTTGACATGATTGCCGCACAGGGCGGTATTTTTGGCGCAGTCACTGACAGCGCCAGTTTGCTGACCGCCATGGCCTCTTCGTGAGCAGCTTCAAACCGCGGCTGTGGTCGGCCGGCGACTGGAATGCTTTATTCGGCTTCGGCACCAATATTCTGGTCAACATGCTGGTGCTCACCGGCTTGCTGCGATACGTCCTGCAAATGCCAGATGAGCTGGTGTTCGGTCGCATCCTTCCCGCCACCGGATTAATGCTGGCCCTGAGCACGGGCTACTACGCCTGGCTGGCCTGGCGGCTGTCCGCACGGGAGCAGCGGCACGATGTCTGCGCCCTGCCCTCTGGCGTTGGCGTGGCGCACATGTTCATTGTGGTATTCGTCATCATGCTGCCGATTAAGGCCAGCACTAACGATCCGGTCGCCGCCTGGGAGGCCGGCATGGCCTGGGTGTTTATCCAGAGCATCATTCTGATGCTGGGTGGCTATATCGCGCCGGTGATTCGTCGCATCACTCCCCGAGCGGCGTTGCTGGGCACACTGGCAGGTGTCTCTGTGACCTTTATCTCCATGCGCCCGGCGCTGGAAATATTTATGCAGCCCGGTATCGGCCTGCTTTGCTTCTTCGTCATTTTGCTGGGATGGTTTGGCAAGCTGCGCTGGCCCTGGGGCATGCCCGCTGGACTGGTTGCTATCGCTCTAGGCACCACTATCGCCTGGGGCTCAACAATGCTGGGCATGGAGTACGGCGGTATGACCGTGGATGGCGTCAGCGCCAGCTTGCGGGATTTCGGGTTTAACGTACCCCTGCCGGCGATAGGCCATACCTTTGCCGGCTTTCAATTTCTCGGCGTGCTGCTGGTCACAGCCGTCCCCTTCGGCATCTACGACCTGGTAGAGGCCATGGACAATGTTGAGAGCGCGGCAGCGGCGGGAGATGACTATCCCACGCAGCGTGTGGTTGTCGCCGATGGGGTTGTCAGCATGATCGGCTGCCTCATGGGTAACCCGTTTATCAATGCGGTCTACATCGGGCATCCGGGATGGAAGTCGATGGGAGGCGGTATTGGCTACTCCGCGGCCACCGGTATCACCGTTCTCCTGTTGGCATGGTTTGGTTTGTTATCGCTGCTACTGGCGCTGATTCCCGTGGTCGCCATACTGCCAATTCTGCTCTACATCGGTATGTTGATCGGCGCACAGGCATTTCAGGAATCACCTGCGCGGCATGCGCCAGCCATCGTCCTGGCGATGGTGCCGCACCTCGCAGCCTGGGCGCGTAGCCTGGTGGACGGCGCACTCGCCGCGGCGGGCACGCACGCACATGCACTTGATCCTGCCGATCTGATCGGGGCCGGGGTTTTGTATCACGGCCTTGAGACCCTGGGCGGCGGCGCTATCCTGGGCGGTCTGGTGATGGGAGCGATGGCGGTGTTTATTATTGAACAGGATTTTAAGCGCGCCGCGGCTTTTTCCGCCGCCGGCTGCGGGTTGTCATTTTTTGGCTTTATGCACGGAGAAGCCGTGGGATGGGCGGTATCACCTTCCATTGCAGCGGCTTACGGCCTGCTGGCAGTCATGCTGGTAGTCGCACGCCAGCCGGAACCTGTAACAGACAATATCGCCCGGGAGGCAATACCCAGTGAAGGATAAACAGACCAACCCGATGGCACTGATCTGGGAAAAGCCCACACTGCTGGAGGATCTGGCCGCACTGGCAGGGGTTGAGATTCCCGGTGAACACGCCGACGCCGTGCGCGGCCATCTGGCGACCGCAGCGCGCATGGCGGCGTTGGTTTACGATGCACCGCTCGCCGACCACACACTGGACGCAGCGCCCGTCTTCACCCCCGCTGACGTCGACCATGACTGAGCCCTTCGCTGCTGTCACCGACATAGCCGAGGCCGTTGGCACCGGGGCCAGCTCTGCGCTGTCTCAGGTCGAATCCTGTCTGGCGCGTGTGCATGAGCTAAACCCCGTCTTGAATTGCTACACCGAGGTGCTTGCAGAACGCGCGCTGTCGAAGGCCAGACAGGTGGACGCGCAGATTGCTGCGGGCGAAACACCAGGAACGCTGGCGGGCGTACCTTTTGCAGTGAAGAACCTTTTCGACATCGCCGGGATCACGACGCTCGCAGGCAGCAAGATTAACGCCGACGAGCCCCCCGCCATCCGGGACGCGCTATTAATACAGCGATTGGAGGCGGAAGGCGCAATTCTGCTGGGCGCACTGGCCATGGGTGAATACGCCTACGACTTTACTGGAGAAAATCAGCATTTCGGCGCCTGCCGCAATCCCTGGGATATCGAACGCATGAGCGGCGGGTCATCCTCCGGCAGTGGCAGTGCAACCGCCGCGGGGCTGGCGCCTTTCTCTCTGGGCTCCGACACTAACGGTTCCATCCGCGTGCCCTCCTCTTTGTGCGGGCTATTTGGATTAAAGCCCACCTACGGCCGGCTACCTCGCACCGGGAGTTATCCTTTTTGCGACAGCCTGGACCATCTGGGTCCGCTCGCGCGCAGCAGCGCCGACCTGGCCGTGATTTACGATGCCCTGCAGGGGTTCGATAGCAGCGATCACGCCTGCGCAGACAAACCGGTTATGCCAGCCAGCGCCAGGCTGGCAAGCGGCATCGACACGCTGCGCATTGCAGTAGCGGACGGCTACTTTAACTGCGACGCTTTTCCAGAGGCGGCCGAGGCGGTGGCCACCGTGGCGAGCGCGCTTGGCGCAAAACAGAAACTACCGCTGGAAGGTGCAGCGGAAGGCCGCGCAGCGGCCTACCTGATTACCAATAGTGAAGGCGCCGCACTGCACCGGCCCCGCCTGCAGTCACGACTGACGGATTTTGATAACGATACGCGAGATCGCTTTTTAGCGGGGTGCCTGATTCCCGCGGCATGGACGCTGCGCGCGCAGGTGGTGCGCCGCTGGTGGCAGGATCACATGCTGGAGGTGTTTAAACAGGTTGATGTGATTGTTGCACCCTGTACACCCTGCTCGGCGCCACTGCTCGGGACCAAGGTGTTAAACGTCAACGGCGAGGATCAGCCCCTGCGTCCCAACCTCGGGCTCTTTACCCAGCCGTTTTCTGCGATCGGACTGCCGGTTTGCAGCGTGCCGCTCATCTCCTCGCACACCCAGTTGCCTATTGGCGTGCAGCTGGTGGCGCCGCCCTGGCGTGAGGATTTATGCCTGCGGGCAGCGCACGCACTGGAGCAACAGGGTGTGGTGCAGTGCGGCCAGCTCACAGTGGACAGCCGGGCTCTAGAGACTCCCCCGCTGCCAGAACCATGAACCCCGCCATTCTCGCCGGGGTGTTGTTGATCACCGGCGTTCACGCCTTCGACGAACTGGTGCTGGTGGTCGCCATGCCCGTGATTTCGTCAGACCTGGATGCCAGATCCCAGTACGGGTTGATTATCGCCAGCTATATTCTCGCCAGCATCGTCGGCATGAACTGGGCGGGACGTGAAACCGACCGCCGCGGGCCTCTGCCGGTGTTCATTGCGGCCTGCGCCATTTTTGTCGCCGGCATTCTGCTTGCGACCAGCGCCAGCAACACGCTCACCTTTATTGCAGGTCGCGTGCTGCAGGGCATAGGCGGCGGCATTGGCTGGACGCTGACGTTTGCACTGATCAGCCTGACCTGCCCACCCGAGGAAAAAGCGCATGCGGTGGCGGCCATGGACGTCGCCTGGGTGATCCCCTCTCTGCTGGCGCCTCTGGTGGGCGGCATCATGGTGGAATATCTGAGCTGGCGCTGGGTCTTCTTACTCCAGCTACTACCGGTCGGCGCGGCCCTGCTGCTGATTACGCCGAGAATTCAGCATCTTGAAGGTGACGGCTCTCGCCACAATCCCTGGCTGTTGCTGGGAGCGGTGCGCATTGCCATAGCCGTGGGTGTATTACTGTATTGCCTCGGCATTCCGCCTGGACCCATCTGGTTGCTGGCACTGCCGGCTATCTGGTTGATGGCGGCTCCCATGCGAGAGTTTATGCCCGCTGGCTGGTGGCAGATGCGCACACCGCTATCCATGTCGTTGGTAATGGCGATGCTGGCCTTTGTGGTGTTTTACATCATGGAAGCCTATGCACCGCTTTATCTGGTGGATGTGCGGGAAGTCTCCACGCTGCAGGCGGGCCTCATCATGACCTGCGCATCCGTGTTCTGGATGGTGGGTTCACAGGCCGCCGCGCGCAATGTTCTGGGGCGGGACTACGCCATGCGCATGCTGCTGGGGCTAAGTCTGATAATGGTAGGCGTGGCGTCTATGGCGGGCATGCTGTTCGCTGACGCATCAGCGCTGTGGGCCTATCCGGCCTGGTGCTTTGCCGGGCTGGGTATGGGAATCACCTTTAACACGTCGCGCACCACCGCCATGGAGCACACACCACCGGGGCAGGACGGTGAAATCGGCGCCTCGGTCAATCTGAGTATTTCACTGGGCCTGGCATTGGCCACGGGGCTGGGAGGTGCTTTTGTGAACCACAGTCAGCAGACACAGGCGCCGCTCAATAGCGCCATACAGGGCATCTGGATGCTGTCGCTGGTATTAGCGGCTGTCGGCTGGCTGTTGCTCTGGCGGCATTTGCATCGGCGCGGGTAAGGCCAGCATCCAGCGCAGATAGCTAACAAGATCCCTGGCCTGCTCTTCTTCCAAAATATCTTTGAATATCGGCATCTTCGAGCCGGGGAAGAAATCCGACACCTGAGTAATCAGGTGTAGCGCCTGGTCGTCTGACAACACCCTGAGCATCCCTGGATTACGGTCCAGCTGTGGCCCCAGCTGGCCACCGCGGTCATCGATCTTGTGGCATTTCACGCAGTGGTCAACGTAAGTGGCGTAGCCGGCATGCACTGATGCCTCGGCATCTGCCGCTGGCGGCGCTGGCGCAAAATCGCCGGCGCGACGGATGCGGACCAGGGAATAGGGCCAGGGCAGTTTGTCCCAGGCCTCCGTTTCCAATTGCTGGGAATCGTCCTTCCAGATTAGATAAAAGGGAGAGAAATCGACTAACTCGCGGCCGTGCTGATACAGCTTAAAGTCGCTCCCTTCGGTGGGCTTGAGGTCGCTGAAAGCGACCAGCGCTTCCAGATCGGCATGCTCCAGCACAGTGGTATCGAAAGGGATTTCATAGCCGTCAGTGCATTCGAGGATAAGCTGTTCGCCGATCGCGAAACCCTGATCGCGCAGCAGGTCTCGAAGATCGACGCCGCGGTAAGTGCGTCGCTCGCCATAATGGGGGTCATCGATCGCGAGTGTTTCTTCACCATAGCGCTGAAACATATCGGACGTAGCCAGATGATTGATGCCGCCCTGAGATAATTCAATCTGCAGCTGCTTGTCGCGCTGCGCAACCGTTTGTTGAATTGCGTCTCGCTGGATGGCGTCTTGCTGAAGTGCGGCGACCGCCTGCACGGCCGAAGAGGTCGTTACGCTGGCTCCAGCTAGCGCGTGAGCTGTAGCCAGCGCTGCCAGGATGAAGAACCCTGTATGGAGTGTTTTGTAGTCAGGCCCGTTCAGGCGCATCTACCAATCCTCCCGGTCGCGAATGCGACTCAGCGGATATGCTGACACCTCCTGAATAAGTTTGGCAAGCCCGTCAATGTAATGGTTGCAGTAAATCTCTCCGAGCTCGGTGGTCGCCTTGGTGGCATCGCCCGAGCAACCCAAAGGATGCAGATCGTTAGCAAGCCAGCCCATGTAGGTGCCGCCGATTACGCGCAGATACTCGTAGTCGTCCGCCACCTCCGGCAGCAGGCCTTCAAAATTCTGCGCCTTGTCCATTTTCACCAGATCTGGACGTAAGTGCAGAATCATTGATGTCTCTACAAGGCCGGCGTGTATGTCATAGCGCGTCTCGTCCGCGGGCACGTCAGTAGACGGTGAACCGAACGTCCATCCGCTACAGCCCACCACCATCATTTTGCGCGTGCGACGTAGCTCACGGCAGCAGATGTCCATTATCTGGGGCTGACCGCCATGGGCATTGAAAAACATAAGCTTGCGTATGCCTGCACGCGCGACGCTCTCGCCAATCTCCATCCAGCTATGAAGCAAGGTTTCCGCCGTATGGGTCAGCGTACCTTCGTACTGAATGTGCTCGGTCGACTTTCCAATTGCCTGTGTAGGCATCACCAATAGGGGTACCTCGTCAGGCACTAGTGCTGCAGCACCATGCGAAAGCGACTCCGCGATCAGCATATCTGTGCTCAGCGGCAGATGATGCCCGTGCTGCTCTATAGCACCGACAGGTAACAACGCTACTGTCTTTTCTGGATCTAAATCAGAGAATTCGTCAAATGAAAGGTCTTGCCAAAAACGCATTTATTCAATGCCCCCGGTTTATGAATTGTCTTCTGCCGTTCGCGAAGCGCGAACGTCGCTGCTTATGGCACAGCGATTGCTGTCTTCTTGTTTTGGTGCCAGTGTAACTGACGGTGCTTATAGCGCACGCGCTCTTTATGCACCTGGCATGCACCTGACATGCGCCTTACACGCACGCTACTCGCACCCTATCGGAGGACCACACATTGCCAAAACTGAACAACCCCGATGACGCCCATCCCCCGTTTGGCAACTACGTGCACGGCTTTGAAATCCCCGCTAATGCTCGCATTATCTTAACGTCTGGCCAGTTGGGAATAAGCAAAAACGGTGCCATACCAGAGGGTATCGAGGCTCAGGCCGAACTCTGCTTTGACACAATTGAGTCAATACTGCGTGAGGCGGATATGACAATGGAGCACATCGTGCAGTTGCGAGCTTATGTCACCGATCGCTATGACTTTCCTGCCTACATGAGCGTGCGCGATAAACGCCTTGCAGGACGGGAGGTTGCCTCCACGCTCATGATTGTGGGTGGCTTCACGCGGGCGGACTTTTTAGTAGAAGTTGAGGCAGTTGCCGCTGATCCTTCGTAAAACGCGAGTGCGTCGGTGCGCCATCAAGGACAGACATGTCTTGCATCTGCTATCGCGACGGTGGCCTGGGGTCACTGCTGGCAATGCCCTGCCATGGTGCGGGTGGCACCCGGAACGGGCGTTAAATTGAAATTTTGTCCAATCGGCTAATTCCTCCGCTTTCTGCATTTGCCTGCGACAAGAAAAACCCCCCTGAAAAATAAGGTAATTTTTTCACACGCTTACGGGTCGAGACCCGGCTGAAAGAAAAACCGACCACTCGGTCAGGATTTTTGGCACAGCCATTGCATCGCCTCTTACGTTAGGCACCTGGAAGTTAGCGTTTCGACTAACAGGGTTGCTGAAGCACTTCGCTTCACTACAGTCGGGGAGACATCAATGAAGAAATTTGCCATGACCCTTATGGCCTCTGCGATTGCTATGCATTCAGGCATGCTGGCAGCGCAGGACACGGAGGAAGGTTCGGAAGACGTTGTCGAGCTGGAAACCTTTGTCGCAGAGGAAGAGGTTAACGATCAGTTCGGGATTCTGCAGAGTGAGCCTGTCGATTCGGTCTTCGGTTTCGGTAAAACCGTATTGGAGACACCGCGCTCGGTCTCATCGATCAGCGCCGAGTTCTTAGAGCAGTTTAACGCCAACGGCATTAACGACATCGTTAACTTTGTGCCGGGCACCTTTACCACGTCTTTCTTCGGTGTCGCCGGATCCCTGGACGTGCGCGGCACGTCGGCGGAAAACTACTTCCGCGGTGTAAAGCGACTCAACAACGAAGGTAACTACCCCACCCCCATCGGCGCGTCAGATCGCGTGGACGTGATCCGCGGCCCCATGTCGCCGATCTCTGGTCCGAGCAAGGTAGGTGGCGCACTGAACTTCATTCCCAAATCCGCACGGGCAGAGACAGGACAGTATCTCGATGAATCCTCCGGCCAGATCGGGTACCAGGCGGGTAGCTGGGATCGCAGCATCCTCACCGCAGAAGTCGGCGGTCCCGCGGAGATCGGTGGGAAGAGTGCGGGTTATTACCTGTACGGTGAGCTGACGGATTCCGGCAGCTACTACAACAACGACTTTAACAAGCAGACCCTGTTGCAGGCGTCATTCAACGTCGACCTGAGTGCCAAGACCCGCTTTGAATTTGGCGGCATGCTGCAAAGCTGGGACGGCCACGAAAATGGTGGTTGGAACCGGGTTACGCAGGACCTGATCGACAACGGCACCTACATCACCGGTACTGCCGGCACCAACATCGACCGCGACTTTGGCAATGCCAACGGCCTGATTGAGGATGGAGAAATCAATCTATGGCAGGAAGGCCTGGCAGGTCTGGTCTCGACTGGCGTGCCCTTCACACCCGGAACAGTGAGCTGTTTTACCGGCTTGCTAGCATTTTGTTTTGAAGGGGATGTGGAGCCACTGGACCCCTCCCGGGTCACGCAGGACCTGGTCAATGGGCTGGGCCTGGGGCTCGACCCCAGCACTGTGGGTACCGCGCAGCTAAGCGGTAACGAGGTGCTGATTACGGACAACGATGAATACGATACCGAAGTCTTTACGTTCTACTTCGATATCATCCACGAGTTCGACAACGGCTGGAGAATGATTAACAAGCTGTTCTACGACGCCCAGGAATACACCAACGTCGATAGCTATGGCTTCCACAAGCTGGCCGATGCCTGGGTGGTAGAAGATCAGCTGATTTTCCTCAAGGGCTTCGAGTCTGAGAGCTTTAACGGTGAGATTCAGCTCTCCCCCTCTATTCGCTACACTGATGCCTTCTACGGGCTGGACTTCACCCACGAGGTGTTTGACCGGGTCGACCTGACACAGGGCTTCGACGCGCTGTCTACGCAGCAGTCAGCGAACCGTGCGCCGCCCGGGCAGGAAGCCTACAGCGACTACTTCAGCTCGGAGTACCTGCAGGTTGGCCTCGCCTTCATGCTGGATATGACCGTTGGCGAAAACCTTAACCTGCTGGTGGGTGCTCGCTACGACTATGTGGACGCCGAAGGTGAGAATGGCGACGGCGACGGACCCATCCGCCTGACCACGTTTGATCCCAACGGTGAATACACCGCCAGCAACGATGACGATGGCTTTACCTATACCTTGAGTGCGTCATACAACCTGCCAGGCGGTTTCTCGCCTTACGTGACTTATGCTGAACAGCAGACCATCGTATCGGGGTCTGCCGGTGATATCTCAACCGCGAATATCTTCAACAAGACCTTCCTCGGCGAATCTGAACTGACGGAATTCGGTATCAAAGCCAGCTTGCTGGGCGGCCGTCTGTTCTCCGCGATTGCGTATTATGAGCAGGAGCGGATTGCCTTTGATGCCCAGAACCCGGTGAACAACCAGCCGGTGATCTCTGAAGGTGTTGAATTCGAGTTCCGCTATGTGCCCTTCGATAACCTGGCACTGGTCGGCACCTACTCCAATCAGGAGACCAAGGTCGTCAACCCAGGCGGCGTCGCCTTCAGCTACCTGGGCCAGGGCAACCTGACCAATGTGGATCCTTCCACCTGGTATGACGGCATCATTGGCGCCAACGTGGTGGTGGGCGAAGAAACACTGCGTGGTGGTATTCCTGAGGTGACGGGCAGCCTGTCAGCCAGCTACCGCTTTACCCAGACGATTACGGGCTCAGCCAGCGTAACCTACGTTGACGAAGTGGCATCTTCAGTACTGGGCGGCATCGTGCTTCCCGACTACACTCTGGTGAACGCATCTATCGTCTTTAACAACGACAAGTACAAGATAGCGCTGTACGCAAACAACATCACCGATGAGCAGTACTTCCGCGGCAACTTCCCCAGCCTGTACGGTAACAATGCCGTACTGCCGGAACTGCCTAGGAACTGGGCTGCAGAGTTTGCCTATAAGTTCTAAATGAAACAGTTGTTGTAAACACAAGGAGTGAAGGTGGGTGCCGGCTGCAGGTCGAGCACCCACATTTTTTTCTGATTTTGGAAAACAGCACAGCAACAGCACCATCACAGACACAGCCGCCGCTGATCGAACTGCGCGGCGTTGAAAAGTGTTTTGATGGCGAAACCCGAATACTGGACGGGATTGATCTGTCACTGCCCCGGGGCGAGTTCCTGGCGCTGATTGGTCCCAGCGGTTGCGGCAAATCGACGCTGCTCAAACTCATTGCAGGCCTGTTGAAGGAAACCAGCGGCTCAATAATTGTGGGCGGCGGTGCACCCACTGATGCCCACGGCAAGCTGGGCTTCGTATTCCAGGACGCCAACCTGCTGCCCTGGATGAACATCGTCGATAACGTGGCGTTACCGCTCAAGCTGATGGGTGTTGCCACGGAACAGCGCGAGAAGACCGCCCTGGAAATGCTGAAAATGGTAGATCTTGGGCATGCTCTGGACCGCTACCCGAGAGAGCTTTCTGGAGGCATGCGCATGCGTGTATCGATTGCCCGCGCACTCGCCACCGACCCGGAAATTCTGCTTCTGGACGAGCCCTTTGGTGCGCTGGACGAGATGACGCGCAACAGCCTCAATGAGGAGCTGATGCAGCTACGGGAGAGACAGGGCTGGACCGGCGTTTTTGTCACCCACTCCGTCTCCGAGGCGGTATTCCTGTCTTCCAAGATCGCAGTTCTCTCCGCCAACCCCGGCAAGCTGCATGCGCTAATCGATGTAGACCTGCCGTTCCCGCGCAACGCGCGCACCAGAGAGATGGAATCCTTTCACAAGCAGGTGGCGGATGTGACGCGCAGCCTGCACAGCGTTCACGATTAGGCGCGCGGCTAACGCGCGATAAAAACAGCTAGCGAGGCGGCAATGGCATCAGCATCAAAGGGCTCATCCTGGCAAACTTTCATGTGGCCTGCCGTGGTCGGCCTGGTCGTACTGGCCGTGTGGTACGCAACCGTACTGTGGCTGGGTGTGCCGGAGTATCAACTGCCCGCACCTCACCGCATTATTGAAGAGGGCGCCCGCGAAGCACCGACCCTGTGGTCGGGCCTGCTGCAAACCCTATACGCCTGCCTGCTGGGCTTCACTGCCTCAGTGGTGGGAGGACTGGTGCTGTCGATCCTGCTGGCCTCCAGTACCTGGGCCTACCAGGGGATTTATCCCTATGTATTAATGCTGAAGATGATGCCGGTGATTGTGCTGGCGCCCATTATCATCATCTGGTTTGGCCAGGGCATTGCGAGCATTACCGTGATCACATTCCTGATTTGCTTCTTCCCCATCGTCGCCAATACCACCATGGGGCTGCGTTCGGTAGACCGAAATCTGTCCGAGCTGTTTCAGGTGTACTCCGCCACCCAGCGTCAAAAGATGCTGTACCTGCGAATTCCCGCTGCCCTCCCCTACTTCTTCACCGGCCTGAAGATTGCTGCCGCCCTGACGCCCATCGGTGCGCTGTACGGCGACACCGTGGCGGGCATGGGTTCAGGCAGCCAGGCAGGGCTGGGCTTTGTGGTAGTGATCTTCAGTTCGCAGCTTAAGGTGCCCGCCTTGTTTGCCGCAGCCTTTACCGCCTGCGCCATCGGTTTTCTGTTTGTTGGTCTGGTGAATCTGCTGAGCTGGTGGGCGCTGCATCGCTGGCATGACTCCTATCTGGGAGACGAAGCCTGATGGTAGCGGCTCAGCTGGCGCACTCGCCGCTGCATTTGCTGCGCATACTTGCGCTGGCGGCAACGCTGGCAGCCTGCGCAGGCGATACCACCCCCACGCGCAATGCCGAGGGCCTGGCAGAAGTGATTCTGCAAACCGACTGGTATGCGCAACCGGAACACGGTGGGTTTTATCAGGCTAAAGCCAAGGGCTTTTACGCGGAGGAAGGGCTGTCGGTCGAGATTCGACCCGGCGCCAACAACAACGCGATTCCCCAGTTAGTTGCTATGAACCGGGTGCATTTTGCCGTAGGTGCCACCGAGACGCTGATGATCCATCGCAGTCGCGGCATTCCGCTGGTGAGCATGTTTCCCTATTTCCAGCACGACCCACAGTGTGTGCTGTTTCATCCCGAGTCCGGCATCGAGACCCTGG
Organism: Pseudomonadota bacterium; assembly: GCA_038746745.1. Lineage (GTDB taxonomy): Bacteria > Pseudomonadota > Gammaproteobacteria > Pseudomonadales > Halieaceae > JANQIO01. The sequence continues at coordinate 20,250 of JBCDKJ010000037.1, read as the reverse complement.
AAGACCTGGCCGGGCGCGAAGTGATGTTTCAGCCCGGCATGCTCTATCTGGATTTTATGGAGCACTACATGGGACTGGGGCTCAAGCTGCTGCCCATGGACTGGAGCCTGGCCCGCTTTCTGGCAGACAAGCAGTTTGTACAGCAGTGCTTTCTCACCAGCGAGCCCGTGGTTCTTGCCAGACAGGGCGTTGAAACCGGCGTGATTCCCCTGTCGGAATCGGGCTTCGACCCCTATCGGCATGTCTACACCAACGACGCTTTGCTGGCTGCACAGCCAGAGCTGGTGGCGGCGTTTATTCGAGCTTCTATTAAAGGCTGGCGCGATTTTATGACCGGCGACCCGCGCCCAGCCTTTGACTTGATCATGCAAAGCAACCCGCAGCAAAACCTGGACCTGATGCAGGACACGCTGGCACAGATGAAGCGCTATAGCCTCACTGAAGGCGACATCGAGGCGGGAGAAGAGCTGGGCCAATACGACCTGACCCGCATCGGTAAAGTGATTGCGCAATTAGAGGACATTGGCCTGTTAGAGCGACGGGTCACGATAGAAGAAACCATCGCGCTGGCCACGCTGCCTCCATCACTGATCGTAGGCAACGACACTTCCACCGCACTGAATGAGTAACACCCTGATACGCGGCGCCCATGTCTGGCAGCATGGGCGGGTCGATGTGCGGGTGGTAGGCCAACGTATTCAGGAAATCGGGCGCGACCTGGACGTGCATCCGGACACCGAGACTATAGATGCCGATGACCAGCTCCTGTATCCAGGGCTGGTAAATACCCACCACCATATTGCACAGTCCCTGTTTAAAGCCATGCCGGGTGGCATAAACCTGGGGCTGGGGGACTGGCTGGCCGCGGTACCTTACACGGTCTGGCCACTGCTAACCCCGGATAGCTTATATGTCGCCGCACGGCTGGGCTTTGCCGAGCTATTGCGCGCAGGCTGCACGACCTGCGCCGACCATCACTATCTGTACCACCGGGATACGTCTCCGGCCTTGGAGGAAGCGGTGTTTCAGGCTGCCTCCGAGATGGGTATTCGGCTGCTGCTGTGTCGTGGCGGCAACACCGTCGCGGGAACGCACCGCGGCTTCAGCAGCACCGCGCTGGTTCCTGAAACAATCGACCTGTGTCTTCAGCGTTTGCAGGACACGGTCAGCCGATGGCATGACACCTCGCCAGAGGCTATGACTCGTGTCGCTGTCGCGCCCACCTCGCTGGTGCATTCCCACACAGCGGACCACCTGCAGGCGCTAGGTGACTTCGCAAAATCCCACCAGCTAAAACGCCACAGTCATTTGCTGGAAGTGCCCAACGACAATGAGGCCGCACAGGCCACCCATGGCAAAGGTGCGATGGACTACGCCGCCTCCGTTGGCTGGCTGGATCAAGACGTCTGGTATGCGCACCTTGTTCATGTCGATGCCAAAGACATACAGCAGCTTGCAGACAGCGGCACCGGCATAGCCCACTGCCCTACTTCCAACTGCCGACTGGGTTCAGGCGTTGCACCCGTGCCCGCCATGGCAGCAGCCGGGGTGCGAGTGTCTCTGGGCGTGGATGGCTCCGCCTCAGCAGAGTCCGGTAGCATGGTGTCAGAGATGAACCTGAGCTGGCTTCTGCACCGCGCACTGCACGGACCAGACACCACAGATGCCGACACAGTAGTACACTGGGCCACCCGCGCCGGAGCAGAACTCATTGGCTTCAGTGACACCGGGCTGATCGCCGAAGGTATGCTGGCCGATCTGGTGCTATACGATCTGGACGCACCCCGGTTTCAGGGCGTATGGGACCGAGCGCTGGCACCGGTATATTGCGGCGAACCACTCACCGCCTCCGCGGTGATGGTCAACGGCGAGTGGCGACTGCGCGATAAAGTGATCCTGGGGCTGGACGCAGACCGTCTGCGCGAGGACGCCCGGCAGGAGCAGACCCGGCTACAGGTGCTAGTGCGCTAGTGCAGCACGCAGAAACACCTAACGAGGCAGGAGCCCCGACAGCATGATGGAACGCCTGGACCGCTTTTTTCTGATTACCGAGCAGGGCAGCACGCTACGCAAGGAACTCGTCGCGGGTGTGACTACCTTCCTGGCCATGGCCTACATCACCGTCGTCAATCCGGGCATGCTGTCTGAGACTGGCATGGACTTTGGCGCGGTATTTGTCGCCACCTGCCTCGCCGCTGCTGTCGGCAGCTTCATTATGGGCCTGTATGCCAACTACCCGATTGCGCTGGCGCCCGGTATGGGCCAGAACGCGTTCTTTACCTATGGCGTGGTTTTGGGGATGGGCAATAGCTGGCAGAGCGCACTGGCTGCCGTGTTCGTTTCCGGCATCATCTTCATTGCGCTCAGTTTACTGCCCGTGCGCGAGTGGCTGATTAACGCGATACCGCGCTCACTGAAGCTCGGTATTTCGGCGGGCGTGGGGTTTTTCCTCGGCATTATTGCGCTTAGCAATGGCGGCATCGTCGTCGATGACCCCGCCACACTGGTAAGTCTGGGTAGCCTGCGCGAGCCACCGGCATTGTTGTTGTTAGCGGGCTTTATCATTATCGCGGCGCTCTCTTACCGCAACGTTATCGGCGCCGTAGTCATCGGCATGCTCGCCGTCACCGTGGTGGGCTGGACCATTGGGATTGCGGAGTTTCATGGCATCGCCTCATCGCCGCCGTCTATTGCGCCAGTATTTATGCAGATGGATTTCCGCAATGTGCTGGAATGGTCCATGGTCACGGTGATCCTGACGCTACTGCTGGTCGACGTATTCGATACTGCCGGCACCCTGGTTGGCGTTGCCACGCGCGCGGACATGCTGGATGCGGACGGCAAACTGCCACGGCTGGGCAAAGCCCTGTTGGCAGACTCCGGCGCGACAACGGCGGGGGCCATTTTCGGCACCTCGTCGACCACTACCTATATTGAATCCGCTGCTGGCGTCGAAGCGGGCGGTCGTACCGGGCTGTCGGCAACCGTCACCGCCGTGCTGTTTTTGTTGTGCCTGTTTATCGCGCCCCTGGCCCAGAGCATTCCCGCCTACGCGGCTGGCTCGGCGCTGCTGTTCGTCGCCTGCTTAATGGCCCGCTCGCTGGAAACCATGGAGTGGGATGACATTACCGAAACCACACCGGCACTGGTGACAGCGCTGGCCATGCCGCTGATCTACTCGATTGCTGACGGTATTGGTTTGGGCTTTATCTGTTACGCGTTGATCAAATTGATTGCGGGGCGGGCGCGGGAGTGCCCTGCGGCGGTTTATGTAGTTGCGGTGATTTTCGGCCTCAAGTTCCTGTTGCTCTAACTCGCCAGTACGAACCAGCCACCGCTACGACCCTTTGCCATCGACCCGGCTGACGATAGCGGCCACACGCTTCTCCACTTCTGCATTAAGCGCGACCATGTCGTGGGCAATGATCTCACCGCCTGCGACGCGCTCAGCGCCATTCACATAAACGCTGGTAATATTGGCGGCACTGGCGGCGAACACGATGGACGCGGGCAGGTCGAAAACCGGACCCGTAACGGGCAGCGATAAATCCAGTAATAGAAAGTCCGCCCGCTTCCCCGGCTCAAGGCTGCCTACCCTGTCATCAATCCCTAAGACACGCGCCGTTGCCAGCGTGTGTAGCTCCAGCACCTGCATAGGTGACATCACGCTGGCGTCGCGGCGTTGCATGCGCAGGGCATACATGCCCATGCGCATGTTTTCAAAAGGATCAGCAATGTCGGCGCTGGCGGCACCGTCCACCCCCATTCCCACGCCGACGCCCATTTTCAGATAGCGCGGTATATCGGCAAGCCCTGATGCCAGCCGACCGTTGGACAGGGGGTTCCAGATCATTGCGCCACCGACCGCGGCGGTATCTTCGAGGATGGCGTCGGTGGTGTGAATAAAGTGCGCATAGGACACAGAGCCAGCCACGGCACCTACCCGCTGAAACATGGGCCATTCCTCACGCTCTTTCTCACGACGCTGGAACTGTTCCAGATAGTGAATTTGCACGGTCATGCCGTATTCCCGTGCCAGCTCCATCTCCAGCGCGAACTTTGCCTCAGACTTATAGGCCCCAACCGAGTTCAGTGACAGTTCCAGCAACGCGCTGTCGCTGGGCAGGCTTTTCACCCGCTCATGCAGGGCTGCGATATCGCCCCGTATCGCATCATCACTTTGCTGCAGATTCGAGTTGTAGGCGAAGACAAAATGCTGCCCTGCATCCAGGGACGCCTGCAGGGATTCCAGATACTGTGCCTCGCTACCCCCCAGACGCTGAGAGTGGCTGTAGGTGGTAGTGATGCCATGCTGGAGCTGATCCAGGGCACCTTGCAGAGTAAAGGCGTAGAAGTCGCCATCACTGAAATCATCGCCATAGGTCCAGTGCAGCGATTGCAGCCAGGGAAACAGTTCACCGTCTGCTGCGATGCCTCTGAACGCACTTTGCCACAGGTGATTGTGGCCAGAGACAAACCCCGGCATCAGAACCTGACTGCTGGCATCGATCAGGGTAAAGCCAGCCGTGCTGCCCGCGAAATCACCCGCACCCAGGGCAATAATCCCGCTGCTATCGAAGAGCATGTAGCCTCGGAAGGGCGCGGGCTGGTCTGGCGCCATGGTAAGAATCGTGGCGTTAGCAACAAGCGTCTTGTCAGCAAAGACCGCTGACGCACCAAGCATGTGCGGAATGCTCAACAGCAGCGCAATGGAAAGACTGCGCAGACTCTGGTTTTTGCAGTGCATTACGGTGCACTCCCTTGAACAATTAGGTTTGTACGAGACCTACCCTGTACGCTTACACTGAGCGCCGTAGTGATGCTGCAAAAGCCTTGCCAACCATGGCGGCTGACCGCTTCCGCTACATGTTCAGGCAATACATTCAGGCAAACCACTTCAGGGAACACAACACGATGGCCGCCACCGATTCGCTACCCAGTTCGGCAAGCATGCGCGCCCATCGATCCGCTTTAATTCACAGCCTGGATGATCCTGCCGAGGTCGGTATCAGCAGCTCCTATGAGTACTTCGAGGACGGTCTGCTGGTCATAGACGCGCAGGGCAAGGTAGTGGCCGCAGGTGCGGCAACGGACCTGCTACCCACCCTGCCGCAGGATGCTGTGGTACGGGAACACAGCGATAGCCTGATCTGCCCGGGCTTTATTGACAGCCACATTCATTACCCGCAGACCGGGATGATTGCGTCCTACGGGGAGCAATTGCTTGAGTGGCTGAACAATTACACCTTCCCTGCAGAGCAGGATTTTGAAGACGTTGTCCACGCCAGAGACGTCGCCGATGTGTTTCTAACCGAGTTACTGCGCAACGGCACCACCACGGCCATGGTGTTTGGCACCGTGCATCCAGGATCGGTAGACGCTTTTTTTGAAGCTGCTGAAGCACGCCAGCTACGCATGATTGCCGGCAAAGTGCTAATGGATCGCAATGCCCCTGAGTACCTGCTGGACACACCCGAGTCTGGCTACGCCGACAGCAAGGCCCTGATCGAACGTTGGCACGGCAAGGGCCGCCTCCATTACGCGGTGACGCCGCGATTTGCCCTGACCAGTAGCGACGAACAGCTCACTCTGGCCGGACAGCTACTGCAGGAGCATCCCGGGCTCTATCTTCACTCGCACCTGTCAGAAAACCCCGAAGAAGTGGCCTGGGTGAAGCAGCTTTTCCCCAACCGGGACGGCTACCTGGACGTGTACGATCACTTCCAACTGCTGGGCGCACGCTCTGTGTTCGCGCATGGCATACACCTGACCGACAACGAGTACCGACGTCTTGCAGAGACCGGCACGGTAATCGCCTTTTGCCCCAGCTCCAATCTGTTTCTGGGCAGCGGGTTGCTTAACCTAAAGGCGATGGAGGCCTACCGGGTGCAGGTGGGGCTGGGTACCGACGTGGGCGCGGGCACTAGTTTCTCTATTCTCGAAACCCTCAGTGATGCCTACAAGGTCACGCAGTTGCAGAAGTACAGCCTCAACCCATTCAAATCCCTGTATCTATCCACGCTGGGTAACGCCCGGAGCTTGAGTCTGGACGGCAAGATCGGCAATTTCGCAGCCGGCAAAGAGGCCGACTTCGTAGTACTCGACTATCACGCCACACCGCTCATGGGCTATCGCATGGCACGTGCCCGCAGCATCGAGGAGCGCCTGTTTGTGATGATGACGCTGGGTGACGACCGCGCGGTGCGCCAGACCTTCGCGATGGGCCAGCCAGTATTTACCCGCTGAGGCAAGTTCAGGCGTCGACAATAGCGTCTACAGTTTCATTGAACTTCGCCAGCGCACCCTCGAAGCGACCAAAGTTCAAATGCGGGTTGGCGCCAGTATCCAGGCCGCGCTGAATCGCCTCACCAAGGGTAAAGTCTTCGTCGAGGGTATGGATGGTGAGGGCGTGATTGCGCGTCCAGTAGCCCTGCTGCTCAGCGGTATTCACCTCGGCAGGGATCATCGTGGACAGGCGCATTATCGTGCGGTCCGGCGCCACTGGAATTCCCTGAATCCAGATGAAATGGTCTTCCTGTACCAGGAACTGGGCACCCGGGAGCACGCTGTAAAGAATATTGGCGTGCTTGTTGATATCCCAGTCATCGCTGGGCTCATCGGCCAACTCGGGTAAGGTCGCGCGGGGCAACACCGAGCGCATGTGACTGCCGAGCGTGCGATAGGAAGAGAGATTGTCCAGGAACAAAGGCGCAATCGTGTCGCGATGGGCCACCCGGAAGTGATACGCCTCAAGGCCGCCTTCCACCAAAATCTTCCAGTTACAGTTGAGCTCTCTATAGGTCGTTTCAAAAACCACGTGTGACCCAGCCTCCAAACGGCCAAACTCGCCATCCAGCTCGTCAAGGTGTGCCGCTACATCAATCTCATCATCGCCACCCAACTGCACCCAGATCCAGCCCGCGCGTTCTTCGCATCCCACTTCATGTAAACGGTAGGCCTGGCGATCGAGCTCCGGAAAGCCGGTTTTCTCATGGGGTATACCGATCAGGTCACCACTGCTGTTCCAGGTCCAGGCGTGATACGGACAACTGAAGCGATGCTTGCAGCCGCTGGCCTCACCCACCAGTTGGGCACCCCGGTGTCGGCAGACGTTGAGAAAACAGCGAGGTACGCCATTCTCATCGCGCACCAGTAACAAGGGCTTTCCCGCCAGCTCCAGCGTCAGATACGCCCCCGACTCTGCCAGCTCACTCACGTGGGCGACGATCAACGGCTTCGACTGAAACAGGCGCGATTGCTCACGCGCGAACCGGTCCGGATCGGTATAGCGGTTGGGTGCTACCTTGGTCCACGGCTCGGTGAGATAGGGTGCTTTGTTGGAATGGAGTTCTACGAGCTCTTCCAGGAGCTCTACCTTGGTACTGTGCTGCATCGTGGCCTCCGCGTGCGTTTTTATAAGCAGTAAAAGTGCGGGCTTAACTTACCGATCGGTAAGGACAATACTTACCGCCTGGTAGGCTGTCAAGCCCTGCAGTACACTGCGCGCATCATGGCTTTAACCACACGAGAGCAACTCCTCGCCACCGCCGAACAGCTCTTCGCTGAAAAGGGCTTCTATGGCGCCAGCATCGCCACCATCGCTAAGGAGCTGGGCCTGACCAAACAGGCGCTGCTGCATCACTTTGGCAATAAGGAAAAGTTGTACGGCGAAGTGCTAAGCGCGCTGTCTGCCAGGCTGGCAGCGGGAATCAACAACATTCGTCAGCAGCGTTTGCCCCCAGGCGAGCAACTGGAAGAGATGTTGCTGGCGCAGTACCGCGAACAGATGACCAACCAGAACGCGGCACGTCTGATCATGCGTGAACTATTAGATAACGAAGCCCGCGCCGATCAGGCGGGAAACTGGTATCTGAAGGACTACCTGGAAGAGCTGGTGGAGACAGCGCGAGCAGCCAGCCCTGGCGCCAAGCCTTCGCGTGCGGCAGCGCTGGCATTGGTGTACCAGCTACTGGGTGCGGCGCACTATTTCGCGATTTCTCAACCTACGCTCGTCAATATCTTTGGCAAGGCCACGCTCAACAGAACGAGACAGCAATTTGAGGCGCAGTTGCGCGCCATCGTACAGGCATCGCTCTCCACACTAGCGTCCTAGCATCTGGCAGGACAAACACATAAGTAGCGAAAACGGTTTACTCACTGCAACTCCTGACGGTTCCGGGCCAGTCAAAATCTCTAATTCAGTGTACTTTCGGTCCACTCTGCACTTTCATTAATGCAATCAGCAAAGCCACTGGCCCGAGAAGCATGTCGGGACTATGAACTGCGGGAGCGCACCATGACGTCATGCCCTTTTTCCAACCTGCTAGACCCGGACACCTACAAGGACGGCATGCCCTACGACATGCTGAGAGACATTCGGCATGCGGGGCCGGTGGTTCGTATGGAAGATCCCCTGACCGGGGTGCCCTATTGGGTGGTGACGCGCATCAAAGACATCGACACTGTCTCCAAGAACCCGACACTGTTCTCGTCAGAGCAACGCTCTGCCTTCCCAATGGAAATGGACGATGACACCGTCGCCATTCAGCGTAACCAGATCATCTGTATGGACCCACCGCGCCATCAGAAGGTGCGCCGCATCGTGCGCAATGCATTTACACCGAAGCGTGTAGATTCCTACGCGCCAGCGTTCAGGGAGCACGCGCGGCGCATCATTGACGCGGTCGCGAGCAAGGGCGAGTGTGAGTTTGTCGAAGACGTTGCCGCCGAGCTGCCCCTGATCTCTATTCTGGAGTTACTGGGCGTGCCACTGGAGGACCGCAAACAGTTTTTCAACTGGACCAACACGATGATCTTCGCCGATGACCCGGATATGGCGACGTCGATCGACGAAGCGCAGCACGCAGCGATTGAAGTGATTAGTTATGCCATGCATCTGGCCGAAAAGCACCGCACCGAACCGATGGACAACATCACCAGTGCGCTGCTGGATGGCGACATCGACGGCGAGCCGGTGACGCCCGATATGTTCGGCTGGATGTTTATCCTCATTCTGGTTGGTGGCAATGAATCCACACGCACCGTGATGGCCCAGGGCATGCGACTGCTGATGGAGAACCCGGACCAGTTGCAGTATCTGATCGACAACCCCGACAAAGTCCCCAATGCGGTGGAAGAAATGCTGCGCTACAACACCGCGTTTATTGCCATGCGCCGCACCGCCATGGAAGACACCGAGTTGGGCGGCCAGCACATCAAGAAAGGCGACAAAATCGTGCTGCATTACCACACCGCCAACCACGACGAAGACGTGTTCGGTGCCGACGCGATGCGTTTTGACGTCACCCGCGCCGAGCGCATGCCTGATCTGTATAACCAGCTACGCTCCTTCGGCATAGGCCAGCACTTTTGTATCGGCACCCACCTCGCGCGCCTGGAGCTCAACGTGATGTTTGATGAGCTGCTGCCGCGCTTGCGAAACCCGCAGTTCGTTGGGGAGCCTTCCTATGTGCGCTCGTTCTTCGTTAACGCCATGAAACAAATGCATATCCGGTTTGATCCGGAGGGGGGTGATGCCCGCGTAGCGTAATAACAATTCGGCCATTAATCAGGTCAACCGTCTTAATAACAGCTTGTTAGCGTGCGCCCCCTAATATGACTCTCGTACCGACTAGCACTGTAATGTTGAGTTTCTGGAGCACCTAGAGGCGCTCTCGGGTTGGAAACTAAAGAAGTAAAAACCTGCGGCTAAGTGAATTGCCACTTTGATTCAGAGCAAAATTTAGACACAAAAAAGGCGAGCCATTACAGCTCGCCTTTTCACAGTAGCGCGCGTTTAAATCGCAACGATGTTCTCTGCCTGCGGGCCTTTTTGACCTTGCGTTATAGAGAATTCAACCTGCTGGCCTTCAGCCAGGGTCTTGAAACCTGAGCCCACGATCGCGCTGAAGTGCGCGAAGACGTCCGGGCCGGACTTCTGCTCAATAAAACCAAAACCTTTTGCTTCGTTAAACCATTTCACGGTGCCAGTCGTTGTATCCGACATAATAAATATCCTGTTAAGTAATGTAGGTCAGTGCCTTCGCAGGGCACGAATAAGCGGGAAATAAACTGAACTTTTAAAAACTGCAGGACGAAGTACTACGGATAATGCAACGAACGGGAGGTAATAAAAACAGACTTACTTTCAGCTACGGCGACGCTATAGGTGCTACGAGCTAAAGTCAAACGAATTTGCTGGCTTGGTCTGTAAAGAACAAGTTTTTAGGAGCCAAAGCCCATTTATCCTGAGTACGGTCCCGAGCTCTTAGATCAGTACGGATGTCCTCAGGCCTATTCCAAATATTTCGCTATAAAAGTGCCATCTGTTTGCTATATTTCTTATTGCAAATGATTTTTATTAACAATTACTCTGGTGTTTTCGTAATGAGCAACAACAGCCCCCATACACATGTCGCCTCGCTCGGCGAGAGCAGCGCGCACGCTCTCAATGGAGAGGTTTGGCTTTCCTATGTGGCGGAATCGCAGCCAGAGCGCAGTACTCGTACTCTTGACTCCGGGCTTTACGTTGGCTGTGGCATCGCGAACGTGCGCAGCGTGAGTAAGTACGGTGATATTTTTCAGGCACAAGGGGCGACCTTTACGGTCTCACTTTTTGAATCGCCTGAAGAGTTCGATACCTATTCAGCCGGTGGGACTATGCGCTGCGCTGGAATACATGTACAACTGGACGGACTGGAGGGTGAGACGGCGGCGCTTGCCGACTCAGTGAGATCACAGGATGAGAGGCTGATGCAGAAAGCCACACCGCTTTTCACCGACCTGGCGCTCAGGGCGACTACACCGTTGCCAGAGGTCTACGGCGCAGTCGCCTGCGATCTTGTTCTGGAGGCGAGAGGCCTGGAGTTACTTGCCGCCGCGCATTCTGTGTTTGTGGCGCCCTTGGTCGGAAAGTTGTCGCCGAGGCACCTTCGTATCGCTCGCGATGCGGGATCATATATCGAGCAAAACCTGGATCAAAAGCTCACTATATCGAGCCTGGGTCGAATTGTAGGGTCCAGCCCAAGAATACTGACAGAAGCATTCCGAAGGGCGCACGGCGAGACCGTAGCGGCCTACATCACTCGCCGTCGCATGGAACGCGCAGCCGGCTTGTTGAACGAAGGACAGAGCGTCGCGGAAGTTGCCCGCAATGTTAACTACAGCCCAAATGGTTTGAGCAGTGCCTTCCGTCACCACTTCGGCATGTCACCCAGTGCTGTTTGCCGTCAATAAACGCTCAGATATGTGGATTACGCGCTCAATGGCGTAGATGTTAGCGCTCCTTGGCCTACATATAGCGGTGATAATAACGACCGTCTCGTGGGCTAAGGAGAGTCTGTGTGTTCTTTTACTTGAGGCTTCGCGCCGCCTGTTTGCTGCCCATCTTAATAGCAGTCACGCCATGCTACGGCGATGTCGATTCAGAAAATGAAGAGATCGAAAACGCAAGAGCAAAAAATCATATCGAAGAAGTGATAGTGACCGCCACCAAGCGTGATACATCACTGCAAGAACTTGACCGGTCAGCGACGGTTCTAAATCGCCAGGATCTTCTAGACGCGAGAGTCACGGATATACGACGTATTGATGATCTGGTGCCCAATGTTCAATTTAACGACTCCGGGCAAATCGGCGGCGTTTACATAGCTATCCGCGGCGTCGAATCGAATCCCTTTATTGTGAATCGCGCTGCCGTTTACATAGATGGCATACCGTTCCGCCAATTAAACAACTCTGTGCTGGCGCAACTTGAAGGGGTCGAAGTACTTCGCGGTCCACAATCTACGCTCTACGGCGCAAACACCTCCTCAGGCCTAATTCTTCTAAAAACAAGAGCGCCAAGCGACGAAACAATCGCCGATGCATCTTTAACGGCGTCGACATTTGGAAACGGTGAGTCTTTGCAGTTTACGGGTTTCTTTGGGGCTCCCATTATTGAAGACACGCTGTCGGGTTCCCTGTCGCTACGACTGACCGATGCGGACTTTTTTGTCGAAAACATCGGGGCTACGCCCCAGGGCCCCGGACAGTATGAGGAAGCATTTTTTCAGGCTCGACTGCGATGGACGCCCTCGCAGGACCTGACCGTAAATGCCAACGCGTATTACATTGAAACCGCAGCGCCCGGTGTGTACCGGTTTGATGGCTACCCTGTAGAGATTGATGCTTATAATGCGATTTATAGCGAGGGCTCTCTCTCTGTTCCTGGCAATCCCCTTAGCATTCCCGCGGTAAACGGCGACCTGCGCGCTGACGATTTCAGCTTTGTCAACGACGCGCCAAAGCGTGCCGACATCGAAGAACTCGTCATGGGCATTAGTGCCACGCAACAACTGAAGTCAGGTCAGATTGATGTAGCGTTCAGTCACCGGACAGAAGATATCTCGGACAAAGGTTTCGACCTGGATAACACCAATGGCCCGTTTACTGCGGGGGCGCAGTGGGATGACATCACGGTAACAACAGGAGAGCTGCGATTTACCTCTGCCGACACAGGGCAGATATCGTATTCAGTGGGTGTGTCTTTTTATTTGGAGGACGAACGGGAGGCACTCGGCCCTTTGCTGGGGACAGGCGGCCTTGATGATTTTCTTCGTTCTCCTGACCAGCGAGTCGAGAGTTTTGATTGGGGTGTATTCGGGTCTTTGAGCTATACACCGGAAAGCCTCGAAAAACTGACCCTTACCGTCGGCCTGCGTTACGACAATGCGGAGAGAACCACGTCACAGGAGGCCGGCGTGCTGGATCTTGGTTTCGCAGAGTTTTTGTTTCAGGAACTCAATCTGCAGGAGAATTTTGAAGAAGTTTTGTACAGATTCTCCGCGCGTTATGAAGTCAGTAGCGACTTGACGCTCTATAGCAATGTCGCAACAGGTTACACACCGGGTGGGTTTAACATCGCTGCAGCCCAGGAAGATGTTCTCGCTGATGTCATCCGCTTTGACAAGGAGGAGATCGTCAGCATCGACGCCGGCATACGCTTGCGCAGCTCAGACCGCCGCTGGCAGTTTTCGGCAGCGGCATTCTATCTGGAGGCAGACAACTGGCAGGAGATCACCGCTCTTGAAGACGAACAGGGCAATGTCCTTTCCACATCCATTGTGACATCACGTTCCGCCGTCGAGAGTCGTGGCCTTGAGTTTGAAGGCAGAGCGAACATCACCAGTAATTTGCAACTGACTGCCAATCTGGGCACCGTCGACGCCGAGTACACCGATTTTGCTGGAGTGGGAGCAGACCTCGCCCTGGGCAACTTCGTCAAATTGATACCGGAGTACGATGGCAACATTGCCCTCCGTTGGCAGCTCGCAGGCAACTGGTTTGTGCGAGGAGAGGTCAATTTTCTGGGAGATACCCGGCTTGATGAGGGCATCCGCCAGGGATTTGATGTGAACGCTGAGGACACGCAACAAGCGGTTGAGATTTACGGCCTACAAATGGGTTACGAAAGCGAACGTTTCTCTGCGCGGCTTTTTGGCGAAAATCTCACAGACGAGCGACGCTTTAGCGGTGGTGCCTTTCCCAATGGAGTCTTCCCCGCCGACGGCTTGCTCTACGGACCGTTAGACGCCCCGCGCGTGGTAGGCCTGGAGCTCAACATCAGTATCTGACGGTTTCCACCCAATACTAAAAAAACATCCGCTCGATACATCGAGCTGTTCTATATCTGAAAGCGGCGGCACTCTTATCTGGGCTACCAGGCACCCTTGGCCTATAAGACGATGATTGCCGCTTGGCTAAAGCGTCCGATCTAATAAAGGAAGTGCAAACTTTCACTTTAATTCAATACCGCTCAGGCAATGGACGTCAGCTCATGTGCGGGCGATCAGCGCGTTTCTCGCATAGATAAGCGGTGCAAGTGCGTAAAGACAGCTCAGCCGGATCAGGGCTGGAGATAGTGGCTTGTGTAGGTGGGCTGTGGGACGGCCACTCCATCCTTTTGCATCTGCCCAAGCATGCGGTCAACGCGCGTGTTGGCCTCATCCCGAATTAATGGGAAGTCGTGCGTCAGTATCTCGCCGTATCGCACTACCTCTTCTCCACCGACAAAGACTGACTCCAGATTGCGCGTACTCAGGCTCAGTACGACCGTGGCATAAATATCAAAGATGGAACCCGCATCAGGGTCCCTGGGATTTAGCACCAGAAAATCTGCAAACTTTCCCGCCTCAATACTACCTACCCTATCGCCGACATTAAGCATCTCAGCACTGCCCAGGGTGTGCATAGCGAGAACCTGGTAGGGCGTCATGATGGCCGCTGACTGATAGCGCATCCGTGTGGCGTACAAGCCCATCCGCATATTTTCAAATGGATCGGAGAGGTCACCGCTGGCCTGCCCGTCCAGGCCCATGCCGATACGGAGACCGAACTGAAGATACTTCGGAACATCAGCGAGACCAGAGGCGAGTCGGCCGTTGGATAGCGGGTTCCAGACCATGCGCGTACCTGCTGCCACCACCTTCTCCAGTATCTGATCATTAGTATGGATAAAGTGCGCGAAATGCAGCTTTTCACTGAGCATCCCCGACGCCTCGAGGATAGAGAACTGCTTTTGCTGAACCGTGACAATGTCCGGCGCTTCCAGATAGTGGGCTTGGGCATCCAGATCAAAGTCCTGAATCATGCGGCCTTCCCAGAACGGGAACTCGGTATCACCGCGCAACAGGCCCAGCGCGCTCAATGAAAGGCCCAGTAGCTGCGCATTCTCCTTTTGAAGAGATTCTCCCTTCTTCAAAAATGCCGCCAGCCGCTTGCGGTTGACTGCCTCCGACGCCGTTACATCAATTGCCCAGCCTAGAATAAACCGCTGCTTTAGCGAAAGCTGCGCCTCAAACTGTTCCATCCAGTGGTCGTAGTCGTAGCCGTTGTTGCTGACCCAGTTATAGTTCGTGGTGATCCCATGGCTGAGAAAATCCAGGCCGCCGTATTGGGTGAAGGTGTAAAAGTCGCCCTCTTGATAATAGGGGTAGAAGGGAGAATGAGCGGCCGCAATCCATCCGTACAGCGTGCTCTCAGAGGCGATGCCCCGAAAAGGCGCTGACCACAGATGACTGTGTGCAGAGACAAAGCCGGGCAGGATAATTTTGCCAGTAGCGTCGACCTCGGTTTCAGCGCGTATCCTGTTGGGCACCTCCCCTGCGGCTATCTCAGCGACGTTACCTGCAGCGTCGACAACGAACCAACCCTCAACAGGGTTAGTCTCGCCGGGCGCCATCGTCAGAATATGCCCACCGTGAACGAGCAGTTTGTAGGGCGCCGCCTCGGCCGTGCACACCAGCGAAGCAAGCAGTAAAAGACAGGATCGAAAGAGAATTGTCATCAGTGTTCACCGGCAGCGGGCGGGAGTTCTTAGACATTTTACTCAACGCCGGAGCTTTGGGGACTGTTATTCGGGTCAGATTAAAATGAAACGGTGGGGCGCATTGACCGCTTTGTCATTGGCTATGTGCTAAGTTCTGCTCTGACTCCAAATGCCAACATCAAATACCTAGACGTCCGGATCATGGCCAAGACACACTCCTTGAACACAGCCTTAGCAGGCAGCGCATTATCTCAATTTCGTGCTGCTAAACAGGCCTGCATCAGCTTACTGATCTGCTGGCTACTGTGCGGCTGCGATCCGGTACAGCCGATCGTTGAGTTTGAACATTGGGAGTTTGAGGGTTTCAAAGTCTACTCCTACATACCTGAAGCTCCCGCCGGTCTTGTGTATTTTTTTCACGGTTCCGGCGGCAGTGCGGAGTTTGCTCTGCGAGTTGAAACGGTTGATTTAATCAACATTCTAATAGAACGGGGCTACGGCTTTGTCGCTACCGAGTCGACGCAACGAACCGCACCTCGACGATGGCAAGTCACGGATTCTTCGCTCCAGACCAACGCGGATCTAGCGCGTCTGACTCGCCTGCAGGAAGCAATGCGCATAAACACAGCGGTGAGCGCTGAGACCCCGTTGTTCGGTGTCGGCATGTCTAATGGCGCGCGCATGGTCTCGCTCTTTGCCCAGAGCCTCCACGACGCGGGGTACCCGGTTTCTGCGATTGCGGTGGTCATGGGCACGGTGGCAAGTCCAGTCACAAATGCCGGTGGCTTGACCGTTCCTGCGCTGTTTATCGTGGCGGAAAACGACCTCATCGTATCCAACGAACAGATCTTCGCGGACCATTTACAAGTCGAAGCCAATCAACTGGCAAGCGATTACCTTGTAAAGCGCGAAGAGCCGATACTCGGGTGGCGCTTTACCAGGATTCCGTCCATCGATGAAACGGAGGCACTTGCGATCGTTCAGGCAGCCCATGAAGCAGGAATCTGGAACGAAAATGGGGTGCGTCAGCTGCCCATTGAAGACACCGTTGGCTTGCTGGCTAACGCGCCTTTACCCGATGAAGTGTCGGGAGACTTGCAAGAAGTACTGGCTCAGTTCTCAAACATTTTGGCTGTTCATCAATTCACAGCCCTCTTTCGGGAACACATAGCAGACTTTTTTGACCGCGCCATCTAGGGCACGATCATCTGCCGGTGCTGGTGCCAAAACCCAGAGTCAATCTGACGCGCTTTCACGGCGTGTTCGCTTCTAACAGTCGGCACCCTGTTCTAGGAAATTTTACTCAATTCAAACCGCAGTGGTTTGAAGTCAATCGAGACTAATTACCTGGCAAACAGTCTCCCTTATGGGGTGCGGAGCGGAAGCCTAAGCCTGCAGTTAAGTAAACTGTCACCTTAATTGCAGAATCTCTCACTGGTCCCGAAACTACAGTACCGGTAGTGGAGACGATGCCTTGATCTCTTTCAGAACCACACAGGATGCAATGTCTTTTACGCTGTCGTAGCTGAGTATTCCGTCCATTGTGAGATCGGCAAGATCTTCGATATCGCGCGTAGCAACCTTTAGCAGAAGGTCGTAGGTTCCGGTAAGGGCGACGCATTCAACGATCCTGGGCTCGTCTCTGAGTGCTGTAAAAAACGCCTGCGTTTGTGTTTCCGAGCGCTGGTCGAGATTGACCAGAACATAGGCCGCCACGCGCAGGCCCACAGCCCTGGGGTTTACGGTTGCATGGTAGCCAGCAATCACGCCTGCCTCTTCCAGAGCACGGGTTTTGCGCAGGCAGGGTGATTCTGACATGCCTAATTGCTCGGCTAGCTGCACGTTACTGATGCGCCCGTCGCGCTGCAGCGCATCCAGTATGCGACGCTCGCTTTTATCTAACCTCATGGCTGATTCCTCCCACATTTCTATATTAAGGGGTTTGTTCAGCCTAATATTCTCGTTCTTGCGCTTAAAAATGACAAACTTAGCCGCGAAATGAGCCGTAAGATATCCCGCTGAAACCGCATTTGATGGCAACGGTAGCCTACATGACAAGCCATAACGAGCTACAAAAACGCTTCCCATTGGGAGCTGGCGTGGATCTGGCGTCCCTGAGTAGCGACCCCTACCCACACTATCGACGCCTGCGCGAGCGGGAACCCGTGAGTTGGGTGCCTGCCCTTAACATGTATCTGGTAACGCGCTACGACCTCGTGCAAACCGTTCTGCGCGACAGTGTCCACTATATCTCGGGCACGGACCGCTCACTGGTTTACGACACCTTCGGCACGCACATGCTTACAACCGACGGTGAGCTTCACGACCTCTACAAGCAACCCCTGCTACCGGGCTTTAGACCAGCCGCGGTTCGCGAGTCTATGGAGCTGGCTATCACCGCACACGTCAACAGACTGATAGATGGTTTTATAAAGAGCGGCCGCATAGAGCTCCGAGAACACTTTGCCAGTCGTCTGCCCATCCTTACGGTGCTCAGCTTGTTCGGGCTGCCGCTTGAGAACGAACCACTTCTGCGGCGTTGGTACGACGCCTTTGAGAACGCCTTAGCAAACTTTACCTGGCAAGCAAATGTGCGCGCAGAGGCCGCCACCCATGTAGGTGACTTTCACACGTATATGCAGGGGCACATTGACGCCAAACGAAAAGCCCCGGATGACCGTCTGCTCAGTCAGCTCCTTGCTGTCAATGAACCCAGAAAGTTGGCTGACGATGAGATACGGCGCAATGCCCTTATCATTTTCTTCGGTGGCATCTCAACGGTAGAGGCGCTAATTCTGAACACGTTTTATAGTTTGCATCGACACCCGGAAACACAAGACCGCGTCATTAAAGACCTGACACTTTGCGCTCCGCTGCTTGATGAGGTTGTGCGCTGGCTGGGCCCAGTGCAGTCCGCTACCCGCCACGTCAGCCAGGCCGCAACACTGGCCGGCGTTTCGTTTGCGCCAGGCGACACTGTGAACTGTATGCTAGCCGCCGCGAACCAGGATCCCGAGGTATTCACTGCGCCGGACCAGTTCAATATTGATCGCCCAGAGCTGCGCCGCCATGTGGGCTTCGCCATCGGCAGTCACCACTGTTTAGGTTCCCATCTGGCAAAACTCGAGGCACGCATTGCCGTGGAGACCTTGTTGCAACGGCTGCCACATCTGCGAGTAGATCCGGCGTCTTCGCCGGTGGTGTCGGGTCACGAGTTTCGGCAGCCAAAGCTGCTCAGCATGTGCTGGGAGCCACCGGCATGACGCAGCCGAACATGAGAACATGTGCGCCTAACCCCCACGCCGCGACCAGCAAAAATCTAAGCAGGTGCCTTTGCTGCTAAAGCATAGAATTCTGGTGACAGCTTACGTAATTCAAACCCAGGTGACTCAAAGTCAGTCGAGACCAATAATTGGGTGTACTGTCACCTTAACTCATTCACCTTAACTCATAAGTCTATACGTAAGATCATCAGCGTTTAGTTGCTCTTTTCCGGGAACAGATTCGGTAACCATCGGGCGGCCAGCGTGGCCGGTAACGCAAGCAAGATTGGAGCTCGGGTACTCTGGGATCGGATAACATCTTTTTTCAACAAAGCGCGTGTGACGCGTTGAGAACTTCGCTCGCTCATTCCTAAAACATCGGGAACATCTCCGCGCGCAAGCTCCCCTCTGTCAATCAGCGCTGAAATCAGTTTGTCCGACTTTGGCGGCAGTTCATTGCTTCGAATTTCTTCCTCGCACCAGACAAGAGCGCGAGCGCGGAGTTTTGCGGGCTGCATCAATCCTTCCATGAACTCTACCTGGTCAATACAGATGTTAAGAAAGAACTTGGTGAATTCGACAAGCGCCTCTTCACTAAGACTGCCTCGACCATCAAGATCGTTGCGGCGCGGTAAATCGCAATTCGACAGATGCGTCTTGTAAGCGTCTTCATTTCGCGCAAGACCACGAGCAATCGACCATACTCCTCCCGTATCGAGGGACTGTCGTAAGATTGCGTAGGACATTAACCGCGCAACGCGGCCGTTACCATCCAGGAAAGGGTGTATGTATAGAAGTCTGTGGTGAGCACAAGCTGCCGCCAGGATGGAATCAAGCTTCCCGAGATTTGAGTAACCGGATTCAAAGCGGGTGATGAAGCGCTCAATCGCCCCTGGGCTAATTCCAGCGTGCCTGCCGACGCTGACGTCGTGTGCGCGAAATTCTCCAGGGATGACCTGGAGGCACTCACCGTTGTCTGGGTTTTCGACCTGGAGCAATTCCTCGGGAAGTAACTCACAGAACCGTTTATGAGTTTCTAAAAGGCCGGCGCTGGTCGTAACTCGCCCATCGAGCCCACCCTCGTCGATCCATTCCTGAACGCTGATATGGGCCTTGGCTTCCAGTTGTAGGTCGCGTTGTTTCCTATCGACGCTAAAGTCTTCGTTAAGTGCACGTTCAATATCAATGGGGTGTGTGTCATGCCCCTCGATGAGATTTGAGTAGTAGCAATTCATAGCGCGCACCAGTGTCGCTAACGCCTCCATGATTTTTGGTGGAAGGCTTGAGCGCAGGCTGGCAGATTTTTCGGTGAGCGTGATTGCAAGATCAGCCAGCTCAGAACGGTGACGGGAACTATCACTGATCAGTAGCGGTTCGATCATAACGACCTGCTCGTTTCTATCTTCGAGATTGTTTGTCCTGCGGTCTGGCTGTTCTGGATCTCGCCGGGGACAAATCTCAATTTCTGCCCGACCGTCTTTTCTTCTGTCTTCATCGCTCATTCGTCGATCCTTTCTTCCTCGCCTGCGCCCCACTTTTCGTCTGTTTTGTCAGTCATCTAGGAGCATTTCTGGCGTAATATTTGGCGGCTTCTATTTCGGATTTAAAAATCATAATAATTATTTATTTATTATATAGATATGGAAAATAAAAGATAAAAAATATCTCCCGAATGGCGGG
>JBCDKJ010000036.1:0-37759 GCA_038746745.1 Pseudomonadota bacterium | reverse complement strand
AGGCCTGGCAGTCAGGGAATGGGATACAAAAAAGCGCGCACCGCGATGTGGGGTCGTGGTACGCGAGGCACCGCGTGCTGCGCCAGTGGGTAAGCGCAGCACGCAGTATCACAGGCCGTTTCAGCCCTGTGGGTCTTCCATGACCGCCTCTTCTGATTTCCCGGAGGCTTCCTCAGTCTCTGCTGGCGGTGCTTCCTGCGCCTCGGTGGGCAAGTTCAACAACTGTGCACGAATCTGCCCTTCGATCTCTTCGGCAATGGCGCTGTTCTCCTCTAAAAAGCGTGAGGCGTTGGCCTTACCCTGCCCGATCTTGTCACCCTTGTAGGCGTACCAGGCACCCGATTTTTCAACCAGGTTGAGCTTCACCCCGAGATCAATCACCTCAGCCATGCGATAGATGCCCTTGCCGTACATGATCTGGAATTCGGCCTGCTTGAAAGGGGGTGAGACCTTGTTCTTAACCACTTTGACTCGGGTTTCGTTACCGACCACTTCATCGCCTTCTTTCACAGCGCCTATGCGACGAATATCCAGCCTCACCGACGAATAGAATTTAAGAGCATTACCGCCAGTAGTGGTCTCCGGGCTACCGAACATAACGCCGATCTTCATCCTAATCTGGTTGATGAAAATCACCATGCAATTGGTTTGCTTGATCGTCGCAGTGAGCTTACGCATCGCCTGACTTAGCAGGCGCGCCTGCAACCCGACATGTGAGTCTCCCATCTCACCCTCGATCTCGGCCTTGGGCGTCAGTGCTGCGACGGAGTCGACCACCAGTACGTCCACAGCACCGGAGCGCACCAGCATTTCTGTCACTTCCAGTGCCTGCTCTCCCGTGTCGGGCTGGGACACAATCAAATCGTCGATCTGCACGCCTAGCTTTTCAGCGTACAGAGGATCCAGAGCGTGTTCGGCGTCGATAAAGGCTGCCGTGCCTCCCACCTTTTGTGCTTCGGCAATGACTTGCAAAGTCAATGTCGTTTTGCCCGAGGACTCCGGGCCATAGATTTCTACAATGCGACCCCGGGGCAAACCGCCTATACCCAGCGCGACATCCAGGCCTAATGACCCTGTGGAGATCGAAGGGATGGCGGCCTGTTCATTGTCGCCCATTCGCATAACTGTGCCCTTGCCAAACTGGCGTTCAATTTGACTGAGAGCTGCGTCGAGTGCTTTTTGCTTGTTGGGATCCATGGTGGTTCACCTCGGTCTGGTCTGTGTGTTGCCACGCTTCGCATCATGTTGGGCGGCGCACTTACACGCTTCACACGGTGGCTGGCCGATTGGCCACAGGACATCACCTGTATGAAGTACTGTATATGTAACCAGTGTTTGTGCTGAGACGCAAGCCCTCATAAAAAGAAAAAATCTACAAAAGCTGTCAGCGCGCAGATCTGATGGCCAGGGCTGCCAATGTGAGGGTTACACGCACGGAGAAAGGGAAAACGCAGTACCATTAAAGGCGGTGGTTTACCGCCCCCACACGCACTTGTTAGGCTCAGACCTCTGTTACTAAACCATCCCGATCCGTGAGTCGCCCCGCCCAATCCTCTGAGCATACCCCTATGATGGCCCAATATCTGGCCATCAAGGCTGAACATCCCCAGCATCTGCTGTTCTATCGCATGGGTGATTTCTATGAGCTGTTTTTCGACGATGCCAGGCGAGCTGCAGAGCTCCTCGATATCACTCTAACCGCGCGCGGCAAGTCCGCCGGAGAGCCAATACCCATGGCGGGGGTGCCCTACCACGCCGCCGAGTCCTACCTGGCGAGATTGGTCAGAGCTGGAATATCGGTCGCGATCTGTGAGCAGGTAGGGAATCCTGCGACCAGCAAGGGCCCGGTAGAGCGCCAGGTCATGCGAGTCGTTACCCCGGGCACACTCAGCGACGAAGCCCTGCTGGAGGAAACTCGGGACAATCTGCTGGTCGCCGTCAGCGGCCAGGCTGGCGCCTTCGGCCTGGCGTGGCTGGAGCTATCGGCAGGTCGCTTTCACGTGTTGGAAGTCGACAGCGAAGATGAACTGATGAGTGAACTGGAGCGTCTGCAACCAGCAGAGCTGCTGCTGCAGGAGGACGTACACCTGCCCGCGGTGGAGGCCATGCCGGGGCTGCGTAAACAGCCGCCCTGGGAGTTTGATATAGACGCCGCCGAGCGCGCCTTGAACACCCAGTTTCAAACGCACGATCTGTCGGGCTTTGGCTGCGAATCGCTGACGCTGGCTGTCGGCGCTGCCGGTTGCCTGCTGCAGTACGTAAAAGACACGCAGCGTTCATCACTGCCCCATATCACTGGGCTATCTCAGGAGCGGCGCCAGGACAGTGTGGTCATGGACGCCGCCACCCGCCGCAATCTTGAAATCGACATCAATCTTATGGGCGGTG
This sequence comes from Pseudomonadota bacterium, assembly GCA_038746745.1. Lineage (GTDB taxonomy): Bacteria > Pseudomonadota > Gammaproteobacteria > Pseudomonadales > Halieaceae > JANQIO01. The sequence goes on along the minus strand of JBCDKJ010000036.1, from coordinate 35,371 downwards.
ACAGCAACACGCTGTATTCAGTCATGAACACCGCGGTGACCGCCATGGGCGCGCGCCTGCTGCGCCGCTGGCTGCATCGTCCATTAACCGATGTAGCCCTGCTGCAAAAGCGCCATGAAGCGGTGCGACTGTTACTCGAGGGTTATCGCTTTGAGCCGGTGCGAGAACGTCTAAAACCCATCGGTGATATGGAGCGCATATTGTCGCGAGTTGCCCTGCGCTCGGCGCGACCGCGAGACTTATCCCGTCTGTCCCAGTCGCTGTCCGCGCTGCCGGCCCTGCGCAGTGAGATTGACGGTGTCAGCGCCGCGCTGCTTGAGCAACTGCATGCCGATATTGGGGATTTCCAGGCGCTGGTAGCGCTGCTGCAAAAAGCCATCATAGAGAATCCCCCGGTAGTACTGCGTGAGGGCGGTGTGATAGCAGAGGGCTACGACGCTGAGTTGGATGAGTTGCGCGGCATCGCCACCGGGGCCAGCGACACCCTGCTGACGATTGAGCAACGGGAGCGCGAGCGGACCGGCCTTTCATCCTTAAAGGTGGGCTACAACCGCGTGCATGGCTATTTCATTGAAATCAGCAAGGCGCAGGCTGCGGCGGCACCCGCTGACTATCAACGCCGCCAGACCCTGAAGAACGCCGAGCGCTACATAACACCGGAGCTTAAAGCTTTTGAGGACAAGGCCCTGTCCGCCAAAAGTCGAGCGCTGGCCAGAGAGAAGCAGATTTATGATGACCTGCTTGACACACTGAACATCGAATTAGCGCTCCTGCAGCGCTGTGCGATTGGCGTGTCGGAGCTGGATGTACTCGCCTGCCTGACCGAGCGAGCCAGCAGTCTGTCGCTGTGCGAGCCCAGCTTCACGGAAGAGGAGTGCCTGGACATTACCGCCGGGCGCCATCTGGTGGTAGAGCACGTGTTGGACACGCCATTTATCGCCAACGATTGCCTGCTCAATGGCTCGCGCAGGATGCTCCTGATCACGGGGCCGAATATGGGCGGCAAGTCTACCTATATGAGACAGGTAGCCATTATCGCCCTGCTGGCGCACGTAGGCAGCTTTGTGCCCGCTAGCGCCGCACGCTTGTCCCCCCTGGACCGTATCTTCACGCGCATCGGTTCTTCAGACGATCTCGCAGGCGGGCGCTCCACATTTATGGTGGAGATGACCGAAACCGCCAATATTTTACACAACGCTTCTCCACGCTCCCTGGTACTGATGGATGAGGTCGGACGCGGCACCAGTACCTTTGATGGGCTGTCTCTGGCCTGGGCCAGCGCGGTGGAACTCGCCAACCGCGTGCGCGCTTTTACGCTGTTCTCTACTCATTACTTTGAGTTAACCGCGCTGCCAGAGCTTTGTCCCAGCATGGCCAACGTGCACCTCGATGCGACAGAGCACCAGGACCATGTCGTATTCCTGCACAACATTCAGGAGGGTCCTGCGAGCCGCAGCTTCGGGCTGCAGGTGGCCAAACTCGCTGGCATTCCGCCGCAGGTACTCAGCGCCGCTCAGGACAAACTTCATGCCCTGGAGCGCGACCCTGCGGGCGCCACAGCAGCGCCCGCGCCGGCTCAGACTGACCTTTTCCCGAGCGTAGAGCAGCATCCCGTGCTGGAGGCAATGGCAGCCCTAGATATCGATAGCATGAGCCCGCGAGAAGCACTGGAAACCCTATACAAACTGCGGGATAGGCTGGACTGAATCCAGTACACATTGGCGGGGTGAACGGGTACACTTCCGCCTTCTTTTTGGTAGGCGAGAGGCCCCCTACATGACTTTTGTGGTTGGCGAGCAGTGCATCAAATGCAAACACACGGATTGTGTGGAGGTATGCCCTGTGGATTGCTTCTATGAAGGCCCGAACTTTCTGGTCATCCATCCGGATGAATGCATAGACTGTGCACTCTGTGAGCCCGAGTGCCCGGTCGACGCGATATTCTCTGAAGACGAATTACCAGAAGATCAGCAAGTTTTCCTGGAGCTGAACGCCGAACTCGCAGAAGTCTGGCCAAACATTACCGAAATGAAAGATTCTGCACCTGATGCGGATGAATGGGAGGGTAAACCGAACAAGCTGGAGCTGCTGGAGCGTTAAGCTTTATTTTTATCTCACAACACCACCGGCGAGACACGCCTGGCTATTCAAAAATCGAATCGGAAGACAGTCCTTCTGTCTCCATTATGACCCGTAGCCGCTTTAAGGCTTCCACCTGAATCTGCCGCACGCGCTCCCGGGTAAGGCCAATTTCCCGCCCTACCTCTTCCAGCGTACTGGTCTCGTAGCCGCGCAATCCGAAGCGACGCGATACGACCTCGCACTGCTTTTCTGTGAGCTCACCCAGCCAGATGCCGATACTGTCCTTGATGTCACTTTCCTGCAGTAACTGAGATGGGTCGGTAACATGGCTATCGGCGATCGTGTCGAGCAGCGACTTGTCAGATTCCGGGCCCAGAGGGGTATCCACGGAGGCCACGCGCTCGTTCAGGCCCAGCATGCGCTTGACCTCGTCAACCGGCTTATCCAGCATGCCGGCGATTTCGTCCGCCGACGGCTCATGATCCAGTTGCTGGGTAAGCTCCCGGGCTGCCCGCAGATATACGTTCAGCTCCTTCACCACATGAATCGGCAGACGGATCGTCCGCGTCTGGTTCATGATGGCACGCTCAATGGTCTGCCGAATCCACCAGGTGGCATAGGTTGAGAAGCGGAAGCCGCGCTCTGGATCGAACTTCTCGACGGCGCGGATCAGACCCAGATTACCCTCCTCGATCAGATCCAGCAGCGTCAGGCCACGGTTGATGTAGCGGCGAGATATTTTCACCACCAGGCGCAAGTTACTCTCAATCATGCGCTTGCGACCCGCCTCGTCGCCCTTGCGAGCGAGGCGTGCGAAGTGTTTTTCTTCGTCCGGTGTCAACAGCGGCGAATAACCGATCTCGTTGAGGTAAAGCTGCGTCGCGTCCAGCGACTTGCTGGAAGCACTGTCATCATCGTCCTGGGACAGGGTTCGGCGTCTGAACTTACCCTGCGCGCGAACATCGGTGTGTGCATTGCTAACGCCGATGGCATCGGCGGTATCGACAGTTATCACCTCGCTGTCAGCGGTTTCAGCTGACTCAACTAGTTCAGCCGTTTCAACCGCGCCGGTACTCGCAGCATTCATGGCGTGCTCGGCTTCCGCAGCTTTATCGCTTTTGGCTGTGTTGGTCTGACGTGAGCCGTTACTCTTTTCGACCGTCACCCTGGTCTCCTTGGCAGCGCTGTCCTGCATACGCCCAGGGCTGATGAGTACATGGTTTACACGCCTGTTCACGGCTGTGAACGTCTATGAACGAATAGCAACGCCTATCGAGCCGATTACCGGCTCACTGCACGCTGATATAGGGTTTCCATGTACGGTTACGTAGCGCTAGCGTCTGCGCGCTGTCGCCCCCGACCCCTGTGGTACGTATGTCGCTGTCTGTCTTATCGCATCTCCATCACGTCCACTGCTTGGTACCCGTTGATCGGGCCATACAGTGAATGCCCCTCGGTTGTGCCAGCCACGCCTTCGCGGTGTTCTCGACAGGCGGCCTTACAGATTACTCCCAATAATCTGGGACTACAACGATCTGGGACACCGCCCTTTATGACAATGATGTGACTGCCTGCCGTACTCAGCAACTATGGGTCTAACGCTTGGGCAGCAGCGTCTGCGGGTCAACCGGCTTGCCGTTGCGACGAATTTCGAAATGCAGTTTCACAGCGTTCGTGGCGCTATTGCCCTTCTCGGCAATGCGTTGCCCTGCTTTCACTGTCGCCCCCTCGGCTACCAGCAGGCGCCGGTTATGGGCGTAGGCACTCAGGTAGGTCTGATTGTGCTTAACAATCAGAAGGTTGCCGTATCCGACGATACCACTGCCCGCGTACACGACCTGCCCGCCCGCGGTCGCGACAACCGCATCCCCGGCTTTGCCATCAATGTCGATACCCTTGTGTAGACTGCCGGTGAACTTCCGTATCACCTTCCCCGAGGTTGGCCAGCGCCAACTGCTCACCGCGGAATTGGCAGACGTGGCCGGACTCGCTGCTGCTGGCTCGCGGCTCGGCGTCTCCGTCGGGACCGCCGGGCGCTGGACACTGGCGGAATGGGGCGCCGACGCAGGGGCAGCAGCGCCTGAAAACCGCAGAGTTTGGCCAGGATAGATCGTGTAAGGCACCCCGATTCGATTCAGTCGGGCCACCTCCCGGTAATCCATGCCAAAGCGGAAGGCGATGGAATACAGCGTATCGCCGCGCTTGACTGTATACCGATCAGGACGATTGGTTGCTCGAGCTGCCTCGCCGGGCTCTCCGGCGCGGCGATTCTCTACTGGAGCGGGAGGGTTAGCGCTGCAGGCCACCAGCAATGCGCTGAGCAGCAGCCATACGGCAGCTCCCCGTGATGGCCGAGCAGCGCGATGCCGATCCGCAGCCCCGTTTCGAATCATTCAGGCTTCCTGGGAGGCTGGCGACCACGCCTGTCCAGCACTAACACCACAGTGAAGGCCATGGTTGCCAGAAACAGACAGATCAGAACCCAGGGTTCCTCGCCAGTGCGTGCCAGGTACTCCTGTGGCAAAACGGGCTGTTGTTGCAGGGGCCTGGGCAGACCATCTCGTCCAGGCGCCCAGACTAGCGTGTGCTTCCAGGGCCACACCACCAAGAGTGACCCTGCCAAAATACCGGTTAGCAGCGCCATGGACGTGTCGTGAAAGCGCCGCAGGAGGTAGTCCAACACGCGACTGATGGTCATAAGCCCCAACACTGCGCCACTGCCAAACACCGCGATAAACAGCAGATCCAGCTCCCGTAGGGCCAGCAGCACACTGCTGTACATGCCCAGCAGCAGCAGTATGAAGCTGCCTGATATGCCCGGCAGAATCATCGCGCATATAGCAATAAAACCCGCAGCAAATACGCCTGGGTAGCCGGGCAGAAACGTCACCCGTGGTGCCAGCGCCACTGCCACTGCCAGTGCCATACCGACACAAAGCGCCGAGAGCCGAGTAAGGTCCCAGCGATCGACGGTGCGTAATAGCACTAGCGCCGATGCGCTGATGAGTCCAAAAAACGCTGCCCATAGCGGCTCTGGATAATTCTCGAGACACCACGACAATACGCGCGCCAGCGTGAGAATACTGGTTGCGATACCGGCCAGCAGCGCCAACAGAAAACCGCCATCCAGTCGCTGCCAGACGCCGACAAGGTCAGCGCGGAGCAGAAGGCGCAGGGAGATGAGATCGGCATTACGCAGGCTGTGTAATAACCGAGGATAGATACCCGTAATAAATGCGATGGTGCCACCGGAAACACCGGGCACGATGTCCGCCGCTCCCATGGCCAGACCGCGAAGGAAAATCCCGGCCCTTGTCACGGCAGTGATCGCCTAGCGCACCAGGCCGGACAGCAAGGGCACAAAACGTACCTCGTCGAAGGTCTGGGTCTCCAGACCTGCAGGCGTGCGCGTCACCACCGTCAAAAATTGCCGATCCTGCCCTACCGGCAGCACCAGGCGTCCGCCCATGCCGAGCTGCGCCATCAATTCAGGCGGAATAGCTTCAGGGGCAGCCGTTGCAATAATGCCGTCAAAGGGTGCCTGGCTGTCCCAGCCTACACCTCCATCGGCGTGGCGTAGCTGCACGTTCTTCAGACGCAGCTGGCGCAATCTGCCGCGCGCCTTTTCCTGCAGAGGCTTGATCCGCTCCACGCTGTAAACCTGACCAACAAACTGTGCCAGCACCGCGGTCTGGTAGCCAGATCCGGTGCCGATTTCGAGCACTCTGTCCACCGCTCCACTGGTTACCAGCAGCTCGGTCATACGCGCAACCACCCAGGGCTGTGACAGGGTCTGGTTATAACCTATGGGTAGGGCGCTGTCCTCATAGGCGCGCTGAGCCAGGGCCTCGTCTACGAAAAGATGGCGCGGCGTGTTTCTCATAACGTCAAGCACAGCGACATCGCTAATACCCTGCTCTCGAAGTCGCTGCACAAGACGCTCTCGGGTACGCTGAGAGGTCATGCCGATGCCGCGCAGATGCCCAGCGCTCACAGCAGGAGCTCCAGGGTGCTCACAGCTGGGGCTCTAGAGTGCTCACAGCGGGGCTCAAGAGTGCCCACAGCTGGGCTCAAAAAAAAGCGAGAATGAGACATAGTCGCTACCCTGTACCACCGTCAAGCAGCGACCAATAACACCACGGCATGTGCAGCTATGCCTTCACCGCGACCGACGAAGCCAAGCTGCTCGGTAGTGGTGGCCTTGACATTGACCGCCTCCACATCGGCCTCCATATCCGTAGCCAGAACCGCTCGCATTTGGTCTACATGGGGCGCCAGCTTGGGTGACTGGGCAATAATAGTCAGGTCGGCATTGCCAAGCTGATAGCCCTGCTGGCGAGCCAGCGCTACTACACACTTCAATAGAATACGGCTATCGATACCAGCATTCTCCGGGTCGTCGTCGGGAAAGTGCCGGCCGATATCTCCCAGGCCCAGAGCACCCAGTAGGGCGTCACATAAGGCATGAATTGCAACGTCACCGTCGGAGTGTGCCTGCAGGCCAGCGCTGTGAGGCACTCGCACACCGCCCAGCATAATGTGATCGCCCTCGCAAAATCGGTGAACATCGTAGCCGTGACCTGTTCGCAGCTTCATTCTGATTCTCCGCTAAACCCACTGACCGCCGCGACGAGATCGGCCTGCAGATAGTTCTCGGCCAGCGCCAGATCCGCCGGGCGCGTGACCTTGATATTGCGAGGCGAACCGGGCACCAGCCTGGGTTGGAAACCAGCCCGTTCGATAGCCGACGCCTCGTCTGTAACCGCGTGCCCTGCCGCCTTCGCTGCGCGCAGGGCTGCTGCCAGCATGCCATAGCGAAATAGCTGCGGTGTTTGCGCCAACCATAGCCCGGATCGATCCACCGTTTCGATGATTCGACCCGCATCATCGGCACGCTTGACGGTATCTGCGACCGGCAGGGCCAGGATACCGCCAACGTCGTCCTCTGCCAGGCTATCAACCAAGCGCTCAAGGTCCGCCGTCGGCAGGCAGGGGCGCGCGGCATCATGCACCAGTACCCAGTCATGCGCTGCGGCTTCCGACGCAAGACAATCAAGACCCGACAGCACAGAATCAGAACGTTCAGCACCGCCGGGGGCAAGACGCACGCGGGAATCCAGCGCGGCAGGGAGCCCAGGCCAGGCTTCATCGCCTGCGGCGATGGCCACAGCGACAGCGCGCAGATTCGGCAGAGCCAGTAGCGTATTCAGGCTGTGCTGAAGTACTGGCTGTCCGGCCAGCGCTAGATACTGCTTGGGCCGATCGCCGCCAATGCGTGCTCCGATCCCCGCCGCCGGGACTACTGCCCATAGCGCGGCGTCAGGGCGCATTTTTGGCTTCCGGTGGTGGCGTGACGACCTGATAGTAGGTTTCACCTTCCCGTATCATGCCGAGATCCTGTCGAGCCCGTTCCTCTACTGTCTCCATACCCTGCTGCAGCTCCAGCACCTCCTGCTCCAGTTGGTCGTTGCGAGCGGCCAGTTCGGCATTCTTCGCGCGCTGCGCCGCTATATCCGCTTCCAGACGATGCAGTTCCGCCAGACTTCCCTGCTCGGCAAACCACAGACGGTACTGGGCCAGCAGTAGCAGTAGAAACAAAACCAGTGCCAGCCACTTCATGGTGCGGCGCTCAGGCCGCCTGCGGAAACTCGGCCCGACCGCGGTATAAGGCAGTACCCTGCAGCTCCGCCTCGATGCGAAGCAGACGGTTGTATTTCGCCACGCGATCGGAGCGACACAGGGAACCCGTCTTGATTTGACCTGCCGCCGTGGCAACCGCCAGATCGGCAATCGTGGTGTCCTCGGTTTCTCCAGAGCGATGAGAAATTACCGATGTAAAGCCCGCGTCGCTGGCCATGCGAATGGCCTGCAAGGTCTCGGTAAGGCTGCCGATTTGATTAAATTTGATCAAAATAGAATTGGCGATGGACTCATCGATACCGCGCTGCAATATGCTGGTATTAGTGACAAAGAGATCGTCACCCACCAGTTGGGTGCGCTGGCCCAGTTTTTCGGTGAGCACCTTCCAACCCTCCCAGTCACTCTCGTCCATACCATCCTCGATGCTGAGGATGGGAAAGCGATCGCAGAGCTCGGCGAGATAGTCAGCAAAGCCGGCGCTGTCGAACTGCTTTCCCTCACCGGCAAGGTCGTAGACACCATCCTTGTAAAACTCAGTGGCGGCGCAGTCCAGCGCCAAAGTAACATCCTCGCCCAACCCATAGCCAGCCTTCTCAACGGCCTCTGAGATGACTTCCAGAGCTGCTTCATTGGACGGAAGATCAGGCGCAAAACCGCCTTCGTCACCCACCGCAGTATTTAACCCACGAGCGACCAGGACCTTTTTCAGATGATGGAAGATCTCCGCACCCGTCCGCAGCGCCTCGGCAAAGCTGGTGGCCGCCACGGGCTGAATCATGAACTCCTGAATATCAACGTTGTTATCGGCGTGCTCTCCACCGTTAAGGATATTCATCATGGGCACTGGCATCGAAAGGGTGTCATTTCCATACAGTTCAGCAATGTGCTGATACAGGGGTAATCCCTTCTCTACCGCCGCTGCGCGTGCCGCCGCCAGTGAGGCCGCCAGTATTGCATTGGCGCCGAGTTCCGCCTTGTTATCGGTGCCATCTGCCTCCAGCATGGCCTGGTCAAGGGCGACCTGGTCAGTGGCGTCCCTGCGCAACAAACAGTCGCGTATGGTGCCGTTCACGTTGGCCATGGCTGTTAGCACCCCCTTGCCCAGGTAGCGGCTGCTGTCGCCATCTCGCAGCTCCAGCGCTTCACGCGAGCCTGTAGATGCGCCAGACGGTGCACATGCACTTCCGACCGCACCCGACGCCAGCGTTACATCAGCCTGCACTGTGGGATTGCCCCGTGAATCCAGAACTTCATAGCCTCGCACGTCTGCGATAGTCGTCATGTCATCTCTCCGTTGCGAGCTTGAGCAATTGATTGTTGCATCTGTTATCGGTCGACCGCAGACCGTTAGTCAATGATAAGCGGTGGCTGGCTTTTGACCAGCGCATCCAGCGCCTGCATCTGCGACAGGAAGGGTTCCAGCATGTCCAGTGGCAGTGCGCTGGGGCCATCACACAATGCCTTGGAGGGGTCGGGATGCGCCTCGAGAAAAAGACCCGCCAGACCCACGGCAAGCCCCGCTCGCCCCAATTCGGCAACTTGGGCACGACGACCCCCGGAGGCAGTACCCAAGGGGTCACGGCACTGCAGCGCGTGGGTAACATCAAAGATCACCGGGGCATTATTCGTCGCCTGTTTCATGACGCTGAAGCCCAGCATATCAACGACCAGATTGTCATAGCCGAACTGGGTGCCGCGCTCGCAGAGAATCACCTGGCGGTTACCGCACTCGTGAAACTTCTCGAGAATGTTGCCCATCTGACCAGGGCTCAGAAACTGCGGCTTCTTGACGTTGATGACAGCACCTGTCCGCGCCATAGCCTCCACCAGGTCGGTCTGACGCGCCAGGAATGCGGGCAGTTGAATGACATCACAGACCTCTGCCACCGGCGCTGCCTGGCCGGGCTCGTGCAGGTCAGTAATTAAAGGGAGCTCAAACTGCGCTTTGATCTCGGCGAGAATCTTAAGGCCTTCTTCCAGTCCAGGACCTCGGAATGAATGCACTGAGGAGCGATTGGCTTTATCCCAGGACGCCTTAAAAATATAGGGGATGCCCAGCTTTTCGGTAACGTGCTTGAAGTGTTCCGCAGCCTGCATGGCCAGCTCGCGTGATTCCAGAACGTTGATACCGCCGAACAGAACAAAGGGCTTGTCGTTGGCAACCTCGATCTCGCCAACGGTAACCAGACTGGCTGTCTCCATCAGGCCACTTGCTCCCTGACCACTGAATGCCTGGCAATCGCAGCTTTAATGAACCCAGTGAAAAGTGGGTGGCCGCCGCGTGGTCTGGAAGTAAACTCTGGATGGAACTGACAGGCGACGAACCAGGGATGGTCGGGTATCTCAATCATTTCCACCAGCGACTGATCGGCGGACCAGCCCACAATCGCCAGGCCAGCTTGCTCAAGCCGTTCCACGTAGTTGTTGTTGACCTCGTAGCGATGGCGATGGCGCTCAACAATGATATCCTCAGCGTATAGCTGTCGGGAGCGCGAGCCCTGCACCAAATGGCAGGGTTGCCCACCCAGCCGCATGGTGCCGCCCAGATCTGACTGCTCGGTGCGGAACTCGGTGCTGCCGTCGGCGTTCTGCCACTCGGTAATGAGAGCAATCACAGGGTGCGGGGTATCTGCCACCATCTCTGTAGAGTGGGCGTCGGCGAGATTCGCCACATTGCGCGCGTACTCCACCATGGCTACGTGCATGCCCAGGCAGATGCCCAGATACGGCACGCCGTTTTCACGAGCGTAACGGACAGCGCTGATCTTGCCTTCTATTCCCCGTTCTCCGAACCCCCCTGGCACCAGTATCGCGTCGGCATCTTCGAGTAGTCCAGTGCCCTCCGCTTCAATCTGTTCAGCATCGATATGCTGTATATTGACCCGGGACAGTGTCTGAATACCGGCGTGCTTCAACGCTTCATTGAGGGACTTATAGGCATCCAGCAAGTCCATGTATTTGCCTACCATGGCAACAGTAATATCCTTGTCCGCTTCGATCTCTCCGCGCAAGACTTCATCCCACTCGTCCAGGTTGGCGTCCGGGCAGTCCAGGTGGAAGCGCTCCACCACAATGGAATCCAGGCCATTGCTGTGCAGCATCGCCGGAATTTCATAGATGCTGTCAGCGTCCAGCAGGGGAATAACAGCGCGCTCTTCCACATTGGTGAAAAGCGCGATTTTCTTGCGTGCGCCTTCCTCGACTTCAATTTCGCAGCGACACAGCAACACGTCAGGCTGCAGGCCGATAGAGCGCAATTCTTTAACCGAGTGTTGGGTCGGCTTGGTCTTGATCTCTCCGGCGGCGGCGATATACGGCACCAGGGTCAGGTGCATGAGCATCGCCTGCGTGCTGCCCAGCTCCACCTTAAGTTGGCGTGCGGCCTCCAGAAAAGGCAGGCTTTCAATGTCACCCACGGTGCCACCGATTTCTACCACCGCGATATCGGCATCACCGCCGCCAGCGATGACCCGTCGTTTGATTTCATCGGTGATATGGGGGATGACCTGAATCGTCGCGCCGAGGTAGTCGCCGCGACGCTCATTGCGGAGCACGGTGTCGTAAACGCGGCCGGTAGTAAAATTATTGCCGCGCCCCATTGTAGAGCGCGTGAAACGTTCGTAGTGTCCCAGATCGAGATCGGTCTCGGCACCGTCCTCGGTTACAAACACCTCACCGTGCTGAAATGGACTCATGGTGCCAGGGTCAACATTGATGTAGGGATCGAGTTTGAGCAGAGTTACCCTGAGGCCGCGGGCTTCCAGAACTGCAGCGAGGGATGCTGCCGCAATGCCCTTGCCAAGGGATGAAACCACACCACCGGTAACGAAGACGTAGCGCGTCATAGAAATGCCTTCCAATCTATTGCAGAGGCTCACGTTGGCCGTGAGTTCTTATGCAAATGCGTGCAAATATCGTTTTGGTCGATGCTGGTGCTGTGGACTCGCTGACTCGCAAGCAGCTTTGCACGGCCCTGCAAAAGATGGGATGTCAGGATAACAGAAAGGATTTTCGCGCTCAATCAGCAGGCCTCTGCTACATCCCCTGAGAGCACATCCCATACGATTCGCCCGCTTGGGGCGACCCGCTTGGGGCGACTCGCTCAGAGCTCCCAGTGAACGTTATAGGCCGGACTATCAGAGCTGGCCTCTGCACCGCGACAAATCCATAGATCAGCGACCGCCGCCAGCTCCTCACCCGAATACAACAACGGCAGACGATCACGTTGCCAGGGTGCCAGCCCAGTCTCCTGCAGAAGTTTCTTCAGCGACTGACTGCGGCTGCGAGACAGCGGCTGGCAGCGCTCGCCGCCTTTGCGCCAGCGTACCGACCAACCGCCAGCCTCTGGCAGACGCAGACCAACAGCGTTGGTGGGCCGCACCGATAGCCAGCCGAGACCAGCTAACTCCAGCGGCGTATCTGGGGTCAGCCACAGGGAATCCGACGGCAGCGCCACGCTGCTTACCCGGTGCAGGCCGGACTGGTGCCGCTGCAGGCTGTAACCCTCTCCTTGCAAGGCAGGCTGGCGATCAGGCGCCGCCGTTTGAAGCTGACGCGCAAACTCCAGCAGCCGATCCGATGCGGGCAGCACCAGGCCCTGCTCTCCGAGCCAGCGGCGCAACAATCGAGCCAATGTGGACGGCGTGTCCGCTGCCAGCTGCGACAAGTCCAGCACTATATCTCCAGCCCTTTGCAAGCTGGCATTGTCGAGCAGGCTGTGATCGCGACCGCGCTGATCCTGCTCATCCTGCGCCAGCGCCGCCTGGCTGCGGGCGATACTGTCCCGATAAGCTGGCCAGCGCTGGTTTAAAACGGGCATCAGTTCGTGACGCAGAAAGTTTCTATCCAGTTCGGTCTCTTTATTAGAGGGGTCCTCACACCAGCTGAGAGAGCGGGCGTTTGCATGCATCGCTATTGCCTGTCTTGGTACCGACAGCAGCGGCCGCAGCAATGCTCCATTTCCGAGCTGTCTGGACACAGGCATACCCGCCAAACCGCGGGCGCCTGCACCACGCATTAAACGGAGGAAAAACGTCTCGATCTGGTCGTCCAGGTGATGGGCCAGCAGCAGCAGTTCGCCGGGGCGCAGCAGAGATTCAAAGGCTGCATAGCGAGCGGCACGGGCTGCCGCCTCGGGGCCTGTGCCACCCAGATCGACGCTAACCGACTGACTGACAAACGCTACCTGTTTCTGTTCGCAGCTCTGTTGGCAGTGCTGCTGCCAGCTATTCGCATCCTGTTGAAGCTGATGGTTAATATGAACAGCGGACAACGGGGGAGTGCTGTGCTGGTCACGCAGCGTGGCCATCAGGTCCAGCAGCACCATTGAATCCACGCCACCGCTGAGACCTACCCACCAGCGAGGTGCATCCCGCCAGGGCGCCAGCGCTGGTAATAAACTCTCGGCATCAAGACTATCGGGCATAGCACCCGTCGCGGTCAGTTCCCGTAGGAGAGCAGACGCTGATAACGCGCTTCCAGCATCTCGTCCAAGGGCATCGCCTGCAGCCGCTCCAGCTCTGTGGTCAGATGCGCTTTTACCCGATCTGCCATCATGTCGATGTCGCGATGCGCGCCGCCCAGGGGCTCTTCAATGGTGGCATCCACAATGCCTAATTCCTGCAAAACGCTGGACGTAACGCCCATCGCCTGCGCCGCGTCGGGCGCTTTTTCGGAGGTTTTCCAGATGATGTTGGCACAGCCCTCGGGGGAGATGACAAAGTAGGTCGCATATTGCAGCATGGCAAGGTGATCACCTACGCCTATACCCAGCGCACCGCCAGAGCTGCCCTCTCCGATCACTACAGAAACAATAGGCGTGCCAAGACGCGACATAACCGCGAGGTTCTGGGCAATAGCTTCGGAAATACCGCGTTCCTCCGAATCGATACCCGGGTAGGCGCCCGGCGTATCAATAAGAGTGATCACGGGGAGCTTAAACCGTTCAGCCATCTCCATCAGCCGCAGTGCTTTGCGGTAACCCTCAGGCTTGGGCATACCGAAGTTACGTGACACCTTGTCCTGGACATTGCGGCCTTTTTCCTGGCCAATCACCATCACTGGTTTACCGTCCAGCCTGGCCATGCCGCCGACAATAGCGCTGTCATCCGCAAAGTGGCGATCGCCATGTAATTCGTCGAATTCCGCGAACACGCGAGGAATGTAGTCCAGCGTGTAGGGGCGCTGCGGGTGGCGCGCTACTTTCACAATATCCCAGGCACTGAGATTGGCAAAAATCTTCTCAGTGAGGCGATTGCTCTTTTCGCGCAGCTTGGTGATCTCGTCGCCGATATTGATGTCATTATCGGAGCCGACCAACTGTAGCTCTTCTATCTTGACTTCAAGTTCTGCGATGGGCTGCTCGAAATCCAGGTAATTGGGATTCATGCGGGGTAACGCGCCCTGCGTTTTCGCTTGTTATTTGAGCGCCCGAGTGTACACGCTGGAATCAGACGGGGCTAGCGAGGCGGGAGTGTGCTACAGGGCAGCTTTCAGCATGCGCCGGCGCAGCCAGGCGATCTGCGTACCCAGACTCAGGTTCTTGGGGCAGCTGTCTTCGCAACCCAACAGACTCATACAGCCAAACACCCCGTTCTCGTCACCCACCAGCGTGTAGAGTGCTTCGTCGTCGCGAGTGTCACGGGGATCGAGGGCGAATCGCGCTACCTTGTTCAATCCCACGGCGCCGGCAAACTCCTCTCGCATCAATGCCGTGCCGCAGGCGGCGACGCAGCAGCCGCACTCTATGCACCGCTCGTGCTCGTAGAGTTCCTGGGCTAACTCTGGCTCCATCGTTGCTTCCAGAGCATCGATATCTGGCGGCGCCTCCGCTGTGTGTACCCAGGTCTCGAGGCGTTCACTCAAGCCTCGCATCCATTTGCCCGTGTTCACTGAAAGATCTGCTATCAGCTCAAAGGCCGGCAGAGGTGCCAGCGTGATCACGTCCGGCAACTGCGCCGTCAGCGTGCGACAGGCCAGTCCGGGGTGGCCGTTAATCAGCATACCGCAGCTGCCGCAGATGCCGGCGCGGCAGACGAAGTCAAACTGCAGGCTGGGATCCTGCTGTTCGCGAATCTCTGTAAGCGCGATATACAGCGTCATGGCATCCGCTTCTTCGATGCTAAAACTCTGCAATGCGGCGCTGGTGTCCGCCTCCTGAGGGTTGCAGCGAAGGATGCGAATCTCCAGCGTGCGCCGACTGCTGGCAATAAGCTCAGCCATGGCCAACGCTGCCTTCCGTTGCGCTCACAGCGCGCCCGTCTCCCAGCCTTTCGTTGCGTCCCCTGAAACGCTCCGGCAGGAGGTCTTCAAAGGGCAGTAATTGCCGCTGCAGGCTGTAACGGTCGGCGGCGCTCTCGCTGGCCGCCTGCACAGCCTGTGCCCGAGCTGCGCTGTCGGGGTGCTCAATATGGTTGGCCTCGCCATAACCTCTCCAGCCCGGTGGCAGTTCCATGCTCCCGACATCCAGTGCTTCATAGTCCAGGTCGGGACCGGTGGCCTCAGGCGAGCTCCAGCGGGCGAGCGTGCGCTTGAGCCAGTGCGCGTCGTCGCGACGTGGGAAGTCCTCACGAAAGTGTGCACCCCGACTCTCTGTGCGCGTCAGAGCGCCTTCGGCGACACACAGGGACAGCTTCAGCATTTTTCGCAGCCGATAGCCCGCTACCAATTCGGGGTTCGCACCTCGCGCCTGACTGCGCAAGCTCAGGCTAGCTGCGCGTTGAAGTAAAGACTTGAGCTCGGACACAGCCTCCTGCAGTCGTTCCCCGTCCCGAAATATCCCCACCTTGTCGGTCATGGTTTCCTGCATCGCGCGAGTAAGTGCAAAGGCATTCTCGCCGCCAGCGTTGGCGGCGATTCCGGCTAACTCTGCCGCAACCTGGTCGGCTGTTTCGCGAACCAGAGCAGTAGACACAGTGAATTCACCTGCCTCACTGTCACAAAAGTCGGCGATGTACTCGCCGACCAGCATGCCCGCGACCACAGTCTCCGCCACAGAATTGCCTCCCAGGCGATTGAAACCATGCATATCCCAGCAGGCGGACTCGCCGGCCGAAAACAGGCCGCGCAGCGTAGGACTTTCACCCCGGTAATTAGTGCGTATCCCGCCCATAGAGTAGTGCTGGGCTGGCCTCACGGGTATCAGTTCTTGCGCAGGATCGATACCGAGAAAGTACTCACAGATTTCCTTAACTTCTCTCAGCCGAGTATCAATATGGTCACGGCCCAGCAGCCGGATATCCAGCCACAGGTGCTTGCCGAACCGGGTTTCCGCTGCCTTGCCCTCAGCGATGCGCCGCTCCATGCATCGGGATACCACATCGCGTGACGCCAGCTCGCGCTTGTCTGGCTCATAATCTGGCATGAAGCGATAATTATCGCCATCGAGCAGCAGTCCGCCGTCTCCCCGGCAACCCTCCGTGACCAGGATGCCCGCAGGGAATATCCCAGTGGGGTGAAACTGTACCGCCTCCATATTGCCGAGTTGGGCCACCCCGGTTTCCAGCGCGATGGCCGCGCCTATACCCTCGTTAATGACGGCGTTGGTTGAAACCCGATAAATCCTGCCAAAGCCTCCGGTAGCGATACAGGTAGCCCGGGCGATGTAAGCTCGCAGCGAACCATCGATCAGATCGCGAACGATCGCGCCGTGGCAGCGCTCACCATCGTGAATCAGCGCCAGCGCCTCGCAGCGCTCGTGACAGGGGATATTCTGCGCAATCGCCTGATCGCTCATGGCGTACAGCATGGAGTGGCCAGTGCCATCCGCCACGTAACAGGTGCGCCACTTCTTGGTACCACCGAAGTCTCGGGCGTCAATTAACCCGTGCGCCGAATCCGCTTCGACAAGCTGCTGGGCTTCGCCGTTGATAACGGCGCGACGCGGACCTCGGTGCACGCGATTCCAGGGTACTCCCCAGTTCGCCAGTTCGCGCACTGCCTTGGGTGCCATATGGGTGAACATGCGCACAACATGTTGATCCGCGCCCCAGTCACTGCCGCGCACGGTATCGGTAAAGTGCACATCCTCATTATCGCCGAAACCCTTGAGGCTGTTGGCAAGGCTTGCCTGCATACCACCCTGGGCAGCGGCCGAGTGCGAGCGTTTCGGTGGCACCAGGCTTAACACTGTTGCATCGTAGCCGCGACGCTTTGCGCCAATGGCCACGCGCAAGCCTGCGAGCCCACCGCCGATTACCAGGACATCTGTATGCAGTGTTTCCATCAGTGGCCGCGCTCCCAGCTGGGTATGTAGCGAGCGTTGCCTACGCCAGGCTCCAAACCGATTTTCACGTAGGCAGAAAACGTTGCCACACCGAGTAGCAGGTAGAAGACAACTATCCCGATCACAAGCTTGCGCAGCGCCACACGACGACGCGTCAGGCCAAACAGATCCCACTTAAGAATCAGTCGGTATATGCCGACGCCCGCGTGTACTTCCACCGCGAACATCAGCACCAGATCCAATAGCCACATGCCGCCGGCAACGACCCGCGCGGAAGAAGCATGGGGGCCTATAGCACCGGGGTGCATGATCATTTCATAAAGGTGAATGGTAGCGGTGAACATCAACACCAGCCCGGTGGCAACCTGTACCAGCCAAAGCCAGGTATCACCGTGGTTTAAGCGTCGACCGTGCTGCCAGAAAACACGGTACTCGCGATAGCTGCCGGGAATTTTCCACATGGCTACCAGCGCATGCAGCAAAAAGATGGCGAGCACGCCAATGGCCACACCGCTGACCAATGCGGGATAGGCTTTACCGAAGATGTACTCACCTTCAAGCATGCGGGTCACGATGTACATGGCATCTTTGCCCAGCAGAATGCTGGATACCAGGAACATGTGCACCCACATGAACAGCACCAGCACCAGACCGGACGCGCCTTGCAGCAGGTCCATCCAGGCGGTACCACGCGTGATTTTTACAGCGGCGGTTGTCACCGCTTCATAGTTAGGTAAATTCGGCGCGATGTCAGGGCCGAAAATTGATCCTGCTCAGGCGAGTCTCAATTGTGCACTGCGGCGCGATAGTTAAGCGAAACTGCCTCGTTCCCGCAGCAGTCCTGCAGCGCCTGGATCAAGTCCTCGCTGGGCCGAATGCGCCAGCGCTCGCCGAGCGGCAGCCTGGCAAGGTTGCTGGGTTGTTTATAGAGAAAAGCCACCGGGCAGGCACCGCTGTCAGCACCTTCCAACAGCCCTTGGATTCGCTCGGCGAAGGCCTCATCCACCATATCCGCGGCCACTTCAATCGTGAGTTCAGCCTGGGCGGACTGTCGCGCCTGCTCCAGGCTGCGTACCGCGTTAGCGCGCATACCCAGTGCCTGACTGTAGTCGTCTACTGCAATAGAGCCCTCCAGAATCAGAATACTGTCCTTTATAAGAAGCTCGCGATATTCGCTGTAGACATCACCGAAGAGGGTCACCTCAAGTCTGGCACTGCGGTCATCGATACTGAGCACAGCCATCGTGTCTCCGCGCTTGGTTTTCATGGTTCGCATAGATACCACCAGCCCCGTCACGGTCTGGTTGCGGGAGCCATCGGGCCGCAGTTCACTCAGGCGCGTGGGCGCAATCCTGCGCAGCTCTGCCTCGTACTCATCAAACGGGTGACCGGTAATCCAGAGTCCCAGGGTTTCTTTTTCGCCCACCAGCGTATGCTTGGCCGACCATTCTCTGGCGCTGCGATGCTCGGCATAGACGTCGCCGTCAGCAACACTAGCCGCGGGGCCGCCGAACATATCGTCGATTCCCGCACTGGCGTTCGCCGCATTCTGCTGAGCAGCCAGCATCGCTTCATCCAGGGCAGACCACAGCACAGCTCGAGCCTCTCCTAGCGAGTCAAAGGCCCCGGAGCGAATAAGCGCTTCCACCGCGCGTCGATTCACGCGACGGGCATCGGTGCGGGCACAGAAGTCGAACAGGTCGGTGAAAGGACCTCCGGATGCACGCGCCTCCAATATACTGCCGATGGGCCCTTCACCCAGGCCCTTAATAGCGCCGAGACCATAGATAATCTCCTCGGCCTCATTCACCGTGAACATGTAATCCCCGACATTCACATCCGGGTGCTTAAGGGGCAGACCCATGGAGTGGCACTCGTCGACAAAGGTGACAATTTTGTCGGTGTTCTGCAGTTCGGAGCTCATCACTGCAGCCATAAACTGTGCCGGATAGTGCGTCTTGAGCCAGGCGGTCTGATAGGACACGAGGGCATAGGCCGCAGAGTGCGACTTGTTGAAGCCATAGCCGGCAAATTTCTCAACGAGGTCAAATATTTTGATCGCGAGATCAGGGTTGACGCCCTTGTCAGCGGCGCCGGTTTCAAACACCGCCCGCTGTTTTGCCATCTCCTCGGGTTTCTTTTTACCCATAGCACGACGCAACAGGTCCGCGCCGCCCAGGGTGTAACCAGCGAGTTCCTGAGCAATCTGCATCACCTGTTCCTGATACAGGATGATGCCGTAGGTAGGTTCGAGAATGGGCTTAAGCCACTCGTGTTGGTATTGCGGGTCGGGATAGGAGATGGTCTCACGCCCGTGTTTGCGGTTAATGAAGTTATCGACCATGCCCGATTGCAGTGGCCCCGGCCGAAACAGCGCTACCAGGGCGACGATATCTTCAAAACAGTCTGGCCTGAGCCGATCAATCAGATCCTTCATTCCACGGGATTCCAACTGGAACACGGCCGTTGTGCGTGCGCTCTGCAGCAGTTTGAAGGTGGCGTCGTCATCCAGCGGGATCTTGGCCAGGTCCAGCGGCAGTTCGCCCTGGCCGGCGCGGTGCGTGTTGATGATCTCTACCGCCCAGTCGATGATGGTGAGCGTGCGCAGACCGAGAAAGTCAAACTTCACCAGGCCGACGTCTTCCACGTCGTTTTTGTCGTACTGGGTTACCAGACCGGCCCCAGTGTCATCACAGAACAGCGGGGAAAAATCGGTCAGCGCCGACGGTGCAATCACGACACCGCCCGCGTGCTTGCCAACGTTGCGGGTGAGCCCCTCCAACTGGGTCGCCATATCCCAGATTTCCTGAGCGTCGCCATCCTCCTGCAAAAAGTCCCGTAGCACCTCTTCCTGCTCAAAGGCTTTTTCGAGCGTCATACCCACTTCAAAAGGAATCAGCTTGGAGAGCTTGTCAGCGAGGCCGTAGCTTTTACCCTGAACGCGGGCGACATCCCGTACCACCGCCTTGGCGGCCATGGTACCGAAGGTAATAATTTGAGATACCGCCTCGGAGCCGTAGGTGTCGGACACATACTTGATCACCTGATCGCGGCGCTCCATGCAGAAGTCGACGTCGAAGTCAGGCATGGACACACGTTCAGGGTTCAGAAAGCGCTCGAACAGCAGGTCGTACTGAATGGGATCCAGGTCGGTAATTTCGAGCGCGTAGGCAACCAGCGACCCCGCACCTGAGCCCCGGCCCGGGCCTACCGGGATACCCTGCTGTTTGGACCAGCGGATAAAGTCCATCACGATCAGAAAGTAACCAGGGAAGCCCATCTGGATGATTACGTTCAGCTCAAAATCCAAGCGCTCCCGGTATTCTCGCTGTCGCTCTGCAAATTCCTTCGCCTCAGGATCGAACAGAGCAGACAGGCGCCTATCCAGGCCCTCATGGGAGAGCTGCTTGAAATAATCGTCCATGGTCAAGCCATCGGGTACGGGATAGTCCGGCAGATAGGCTTTGCCAAGTTCCAGCGTTACGTTGCAGCGTCGCGCGATCTCTACGCTGTTTTCGATGGCCTCCGGAATGTCGCTGAACAGCTCACACATCTCTTCAGGACTGCGCAGATACTGCTGCTCGCTATAGCGCCGAGAACGGCGGGGATCATCCAGCGTCCGGCCCTCGTGGATGCAAACCCGCGCCTCGTGGGCTTCAAATTCATCCGCAGCGAGGAAGCGTACGTCGTTGGTCGCCACTACGGGGCACTCACAGGCCATGGCAAGCTCGCAGGCATCACGCAGATAGGCGTCCTCATTTTCACGGCCGGTTCGTTGCAGTTCGAGATAGAAACGATCGGGATAGAGCGCCATCCACTGGGACAAGCGCTCCGTCGCTTGTGCCTTGCGACCGGACAAGAGCGCCTGACCGATATCGCCCTCTCGGCCTCCGGACAGTGCGATCAGTCCTTCGCTGGCGTCTGCCAGCCAGGTACGATCGACCTGCGGCATACCCAGGTGCTGCCCTTCCAGGTAGGCGCGAGAAATTAATCGCGTCAGATTGCGATATC
Source organism: Pseudomonadota bacterium (assembly GCA_038746745.1). GTDB lineage: Bacteria > Pseudomonadota > Gammaproteobacteria > Pseudomonadales > Halieaceae > JANQIO01. The sequence continues at coordinate 14,415 of JBCDKJ010000036.1, read as the reverse complement.
CCTGGTCATTCGCGGCCAGCAAGGTAAGCAAGGTCGGGGCATCCCGTTCCTCTCCTTCCCGGAGCAGTAGGTCAGCACCAAATAGAGGCTTGATGCCGCTGCCGATCGCGGCTTTGTAGAACTTGACCAATCCGTAAAAATTGCAGACGTCCGTTACAGCGACCGCAGGCATATTCAGCTCGCGAACCCGCTCCACCAGCGGTTTAACCCGCACCAGACTGTCGACCAGCGAGTACTCCGTGTGCAGTCGAAGGTGCACGAAGCTCTGGGAATCAGACATGATTTTCGCTTGCGGCCTCCACATCTAGTATTGCCCGCACAGGGGCGAAACTGCGCCTGTGAATGGGCGACACGCCAAGTCGAGCCAGAGCGGCCAGATGCGCCTTCGTGGGATAGCCTTTATGCTGCGCGAAGCCATAGCCTGGATACAGTTTATCCAGCGCTTTCATCTCCCTGTCCCGCTGCACTTTTGCCAGTATAGAAGCGGCGGCGATGGCCGGCACCAATGCATCTCCTCCCACTACAGGCTCTGATGCATAGGGCCAGCGCGGCAGCCGGTTGCCGTCGACCAGCACGAAGGAGGGGGGCTCAGTAAGACCGTCTGTAGCGCGGTGCATGGCGAGCAGGCTGGCCTGCAAAATGTTAAGGGAATCGATTTCTTCGACACTGGCGCGGGCCACGCACCAGGCAGAGGCGTGCGCCTGGATTTCTGCTGCGAGGGCCTCGCGACGGGATTCAGTGAGCTTTTTGGAGTCATTCAGGCCCTCGATAGGCTGCGCGGGATCGAGTATGACGGCGGCGGCGACAACGTCCCCAGCGAGAGGACCGCGCCCGACCTCGTCGACGCCGGCCAGGCCTTGTTCGGGGTAGTTACGGAAGAGGTTACTGAAAAGATCGCCGTCCAACGCTGGTGAATAGCCCCTGCATGCGCTCAAAAAGCGCTAAATCGAATAGGTCAGAGCATACCGCCAGTAAACCCCGCACGAAAGGTCGAATGCCCGCTCTTCACCGAACTACCGGTCCGCACAAAGAATAGAAGCCTCCGCACAGAGCTCGCCGTTCACATCTGAGCTGACGTCGAACTTCCAGATACCGCGGCGCACGGAAACAACGCTGGCGCGAAGCATGAGGCGGTCGCCGGGGACGACCTGCCGTTTGAAGCGAACTCTGTCGGCACCGACGAACATATACATAGAGCCGTCGGCAGGCTTTTTATCAGCAGTTTTAAAGCCGAGGATTCCAGCGGCCTGGGCCATGGCCTCCAGAGACAGCATGCCGGGAAACAGGGGCTTGTCAGGAAAGTGACCCTGAAAAAGCTCTTCGTTGTAGGTGATGTTTTTGTAGGCGACGATACTCTCGCCGAGCTTAAGTTCAACGACTCGGTCAACCAGCAGGAAGGGGTAGCGATGGGGCAGATACTCGCGAATCTCGTCGATGTCCATCACGGTATCCATACCCGACCCCTCCCCGTCTGGTGTCTCTGCGTGCTTTATTGCTCTGCGGCTTGTTGATTAAGCTTGTCAGTCACCTTGGCGGTGATGCTGTAGCCATTGTCGGCGTGGATAACCGCGCTGCGCTGAATCAGCAGACCAATGCCCTCGCTGGCAATAAGATCGCGCAATACGGCCTGCACCTTGGGTGTCATCTCCTGCAGTAACTCCTGTCCGAGCACCTGTTCGGCCTGCTGTAGCTTGCGCAAAACGTGCTCAAGATCCGCCTGTTTGCTGGCGAGCCGCTTGCGCGCTGCTGCCTGCTGGTCTGGACTCATAATCGCAATATCGTTCTGAACTTCCTTGATGAGCTCTTCGCGCTCCTGATTGAGGCGGTCCAGTTCCGTCTTGTCCGCTTTATAGTCTTCAGTTTCACGCAAGGCGCTGACGCGGTTCTGGGCCTCATCGGTTTGCAGGATAGCCTGTTCAAGATCAACCACAGCAACACGGCCCTGCGCCGCTGCCGTCATGGGTAGAATCGCCAACAGAAGGCCGGCGGTGAGTACCTTTGCGAGTACATTAAGCGTTGTAGACACGTTGTTCTCCGTCTAAATAAGTAAATTCAAAAGCCCTGACCGAGGGTAAATTGGAAGACTTCTTCCTGGTCAAACTCTCCTGCGTTCAGCGGCTGGGCAATGCTGAACGTGATTGGACCAAAGCCACTGATCCAGGTCGCGCCAATACCAACAGAGTAACGCAACTCATCGGGGTCTACATCGCTGCAGACCCGCTGCGTGCTGCGGCAGTTGGTACTGAACACGTTGCCGGCATCAATAAACAAGGCCGGACGTATCTGACGCTGATCCTTAATAAACGGCAGCGGGAATATTAACTCAATACCGGCCTCCACCAGAACATTGCCGCCGAAGGGCCGCGGCCGATCCTGAACCGGACCCACCAATAGCTCGCCATCCACTGCGCGATAGCCAAACAGATTGCCGTTCGGTCCCCCCACTTCCGTTGGGATGCCGTTCTCGTCGATCTGGGTGACCGGGCGGTCAGAAATGTACTGTGAGGCTGCCGTACTCTGCGGACCCAGCGTATTGATCTGGTAGCCACGAACCGAACCAAATCCCCCGGAGAAGAAGTGTTCATAGAAGGGCAGCTCACTGGTGTCACCATAGCCGTCTCCGTAGCCCAGTTCGGTGCGAAAGTGCAGTGTCCAGCTATTGGTTACGGGCACAAAAAGCTCACCACGGTAGGTGAGCTTGTAGAACTCAAGCTCCGAACCCGGCATAGCCACTTCCAGGGCAACTGTGTTCGCCATACCCTTTGTTGCAAAGCGGCCGCGGTTCAGCGTTGACTGACTCCAGCTCGACGTGAGTGTCCAGTTCAGGTACTCATCGCCATTGATGTCAATGAAGCCCGGCTCCAAATCCTGCACCAGATAATCTGGTGGGATAGTGTCGATTGGCTGGAAAACCTCTGGCGCGGAATAGGTACCGTCGGCCAATAGCGTGCTATCAAAGAATCCGTCAATGCCCTCCAGCAGGCGTGGACTGGCCTGGATTTCCTGTACGGCAAATCTGCCTACCGTAATGCGCGTATCTGATATGCCAACGCTGAAGCCCAGACGTTCGGTTTCACGTATGGGATACCCAAAGTTGATGCTTCCTCCGAAGGTATCCGTGGTGTAGTTGGCCACGTTGATCTCGTTCAAATCGGTGGATCGGAAAAAGACCTGGAAACCGCGACTCACACCGTCTTCAGTGAAATAGGGGTTGGTGTAGCTGAAGCTGTATGAATCCTGGAATTGACTGGAGTTCAGGTTGATCCCTACACGCTTGCCCGAGCCCAGAAAATTATCCTGCTGCAGATTGAGCCCCAGAATCAGGCCCGCACCCTGGGCATAGCCAAAGCTGGCACCAATTGAGCCGGACGACTGTTCCTCCACAACGAACTCGACGTCGATAAGGTCATCGTGGCCGGGAACCTCGGGGGTATCCACGGACGCCTGGGCAAAAAAGCCCAGTCGCTCCAAACGCACGCGGGATTGTTCGATGGCAGAGGCGGAGGCAGGCGCGCCCTCCATCTGGCGCATTTCTCGTCGCAGGACTTCATCCGCCGTGCGCGTATTGCCGCGGAAGCTGATGCGACGGACATAGGTTCGCTTACCCGGGTCCACGAAAAACTTCATTGCCACGGTTTGATCGTCAGCATTCAGCTCTGGAATCCCGGTGACCTTGGCAAAGTTGTAGCCCTCGTTGCCCAGACGCTGGGTCAGATATTCCTCAGTACTGGTCACCAGCCGTTGAGAGTAGGTCTGCCCCTCACGAACCAGCAAGAATCGACGCAGGTCTTCCTCCGGTAACACCAGATCACCGGACAGGTCGACACTGCTCACTGTGAATACATCACCTTCAGAGACGTTCGCTGTGATGTAAACGGCATCCTTGGTGGGGCTCACAGATACCTGGGTGGAATCAATTCGAAACTGGAGATAGCCCCGGTTCATGTAGTGAGACGTCAGTGTTTCAAGATCGCCGCTGAGACGCTCTCGCGAATATTTGTCATCGCTGCGAATAAAGGAGAGCAGGTTGGTCGTCTTTAGCGCGAACAGATCCAGCAGTTCTTCGTCGTCAAAGACCTCATTGCCGACAATATTGATATGTTTGATTTTGGATACGCTGCCCTCGTCGACATCAATATTGATAGCGACGCGGTTGCGCGGCTCAGAAATCACTTCGGTTTCAATGTTCGCGTCGTAACGGCCCTGCATCACATATTGGCGCTGCAACTCCAACTGCATGCCTTCCAATGTAGACCGGCGGAACACCTGCCCCTCTGACAGCCCTGCCCCTTTAAGGCCGTCCAGCAGTGCCTCGGTTTCAATGGCTTCGTTACCATCGATATTTATTTCGGAGATACTGGGTCGTTCCGCGACGATGATCACCAGCACATTGCCGTCACGGCCCAGCTGTATATCGTCAAAGTTACCGGTGCCGAACAGGGCTCGCGCCGAGGCTCGCAACAGAGAGCCTGTGGCCGTATCACCAACAGCCAGGGGCATCGCCGAGAATACCGTACCCGCGGAGATGCGCTGCAAGCCCTCTACGCGGATGTCCGACACCACGAAAGGCGCTGCCTCAACCATGGGTGATGCCGGGGCTGCGCCGGCGGTACTCTGAGCCTGCACGGGCACTCGCCAGCCAGCCAGGGCGAGCAGGCTGAGCACCAGGGCGACAGAAGGCCAAATGCAGGTGGCATGGCGCGCTTGTGTTGCCGCTGTATTCGAACCTGTGAGGTGGTAATTGTATAAGCGCAGGCGTGAAAGCACGCGCGGATAAATACCCATGCTGCTAAAGCCTTGCAAAATCGTTGTACAAAGCCAGCATCATGATGCCGAGGATAATAAACAGCCCCAGTTGGTACCCCGCAGCCTGCACTTTTTCAGGTACTGGCCGCCCCCGCAGAAGTTCAATGGTGTAGTACATCAGATGACCGCCATCGAGCACCGGTACGGGCAAAAGATTCAGAACCCCCAGGCTTACGCTGAGCAACGCAAGGAAGCCCACAAAAGCCTCTAACCCGGACTGGGCAGAAGCGGTCGCCACTTTGGCGATGGTGATGGGGCCACTCAGGTTGCGGTGTGAAATCAGTCCAGTGAGCATTTTCTTAATGGAGTTCAGGGTGAACATCACCAGTTCTCCGGTGCGCGTCGTGGCCTTGGCCAGCGCCGCTACTGGACCGTAGCTGTAGGCCCTCACCATCTCCGGTGGCCATTCCGGAACTTGCACGCCAACACCAACCTGCCCGTAGGCGTCGCCCGCAGCGTCTACCTTGCGTGCGGGAGTCAGCACCGTATCCTCGGGCACGCCATCGCGCTCATAACGCAGTGCGATAGGCTGCTCTGGCCTGGCCTGAACATATTCCACCCAGTCTGCCCACGTAGGCATTGGCTCGCCATCGGCACTAATCACAAGGTCGTTGGCTGCCAGTCCCGCCTGGTCCGCAGGACTGTCTTTCACCACGGTTTCGAGACGCGGCAATATCGGTGGGCGATACATGGTAATGCCTAGCCCCCGCAGCAGGTCAGGCGCCTCGGCTTGCCGCAGCCAGTTGTCCAGGTTGCCTTCCGACCGATACACCATATCGGATTCCGGATAGCGCACAGAGAAAGAAATGGGGCCGGTGTCTCCAATTCTGTCCAGCAGGCGATAGTTGACGGCTTTCCAGGTCGGCGTCGAGTGGCCATCAATAGCGACCATTTCCTGGCCGGGCTCCAGGCCGGCCACTTCAGCTACTGAACCCGCTTCAACCTCGCCAATGATGGGGGCGACACCCGTCTCACCTGCCATGAAGACAAACCAGTACGCCACCACAGCGAGTAGCAGATTGGCGACAGGCCCTGCCGACACGACAGCCATGCGCTGCAGCACTGGCTTACGATTGAAGGCCTGGTGGAGCTGCTCTGGCGCCACTTCGCTCTCGCGTTCGTCCAGCATTTTGACGTAACCGCCCAGCGGGATTGCGGCGATCACGTACTGCGTATCCTGACTGTCACGCCACCGCAACAGCGGCGTACCAAAACCTATTGAGAAACGCAGCACTTTTACGCCGCAGCGCCGTGCGACCCAGAAGTGGCCATATTCATGTATTGCGATAAGCAGAGCCAACGCAAACGCCGTCACAGCAACTGTATAGATCAATTCCACCGGCTACCTACCACCCATTACTTCACGAGCCAGAATTCGAGCCTGTTCGTCCGCCTGTTTGACCACGTCCAGCGACGTCGGTTCAGGAGAATCTGCCCTGGACATCACCGATTCAATCACCCGCGGAATGTCCATAAAACCCTGCCGTCCGTCTAAAAAGGCTGCTACGGCCTCTTCATTAGCGGCGTTCATGACCGCCATCGCCGTACCGCCGCGTCGAACGGCCTCCCGCGCCAGCTCCAGACAGGGGAATCGGGATGTATCGGGTGTCTCAAAATCCAGTTTGGATACCTCAATAATATCGAGTTCACTGACTCCCGAGGCAATGCGCTCGGGCCAACCCAGCGCATGGGCTATCGGCGTACGCATATCCGGGTTACCTAATTGTGCCAGCACCGAGCCGTCTACGTACTGCACCATACTGTGAATAATGCTCTGTGGATGAACAACCACCTCTACGAAATCGCTGCTAACGTCAAACAGCCAGCACGCCTCAACCAGTTCCAGCCCCTTGTTCATTAACGTTGCGGAATCCACCGAAATTTTGCGGCCCATAGACCAATTGGGGTGCGCACAGGCCTGATCCGGGGTGGCGGCGCGAATGTCTTCCACATTCCACTCGCGAAAGGGGCCACCCGATGCGGTCAGCAGAATTTTTGCCACACCCGTCGTCCCCACGCCACGACCATCGGCGGCAGCAGGCAGGCATTGAAAGATCGCATTGTGCTCACTGTCGATAGGCAGCAACGTTGCGCCGCTGTCAGCAATAGCCGCCATGAACAGGTGTCCCGCCATCACCAGCGCTTCTTTATTGGCTAACAGAACGGTTTTCCCGGCGCGGGCGGCCGCCAGGGTGGGTTCCAGCCCGGTGGCACCTACGATCGCCGCCATAACCGCATCTACCGGGTCTGCCGCGGCAATTTCAGTAAGGCCCTCAGCGCCCGCCAGCACTTCGGTCTCCGATCCGCTGCCGGCAAGCTTTTCGGCAAGCTCGCGGGCGCTGGCGTCACAGGCCATCACCGCGTAGCGAGGCTGGTGCACCTGGCACTGCTGATAGAGTGCGTCTACAGATCGATTGGCGCTGAGCGCGTACACAGCGAAGCGGTCGGGATGCCGGCTCAGCACATCCAGCGTGCTGACACCGATTGAGCCCGTGCTACCCAACACCGTGACTTGCTTCACCGTCACGGGGACCAACCCGCCAGGATCACACCCAGAGCAACCACCGGGCCCGCCGCAGTAATGCCGTCGATACGGTCGAGAATCCCGCCGTGGCCGGGCAGGATTGTTCCGCTGTCTTTCACGCCGCGGTGGCGCTTGACCATGCTCTCCAGCAGGTCACCGACTACCGACGCCGAGGCGCCAAACAGTGCAATAGCAATGACGGCTTGCAGGCTGGGACGCTCCAGGCCCAACAGCGTATGCGCGGCAATGGCGAGAACAGTGCAGGCGCAGAGACCGCCCACAACCCCCTCCCAGGATTTACCGGGGCTCACTCGCGGTGCAAGTTTGGTGCGACCGAATCGTCTACCAGAAAAATAAGCACCAATATCTGCCACCGCCACCAGCACTACCATAGCCAGCAGCATCAGCTTGCCCTGCTCATAGCTCAACAAAAACAGGGAAGCCAGCCAGGGCGGAAGTAGCACCAACAGCCCCATGAGACCCAGCATGGGCCTGCCCGCCCACAGAGGACCGCTGGCCGGATACGCCTTTATCCAGAGCAGCGCTATCGACCACCAAAGGCATGCCACTCCAAACAGCGGCTGCAGCTTTTGCACAGGGGGTGTGCTGCCGAACTCGCAGTAGACGTAAAGGCCTGACATGGCGGCGATGGCGAACGCCGAGTAGCCAAAGCGCAGGGGCAAGCTACTGAAGCCCGCCAGCGATGACCACTCATGGGTGCCTACAACCACCACGAGACCAAACAGCAGCGCCAGCGCCGGCAGCGGCAGCAGTGTGACCGCGGCAATCACGCTGCCCGCCAGCAGCAGCCCCGTGACGATGCGTTGCTTTAGCTTAGTGCGCATCGCCTTCGCCGCGCAGACCGAAACGACGTTCGCGGCCACTGAAATCGTCCAGCGCCAGCGCCAGGTCAGAGGCACCAAAATCCGGCCACAGCGTCTCGGTAAAGTAAAGCTCGGTATAGGCAAACTGCCATAGCATAAAGTTGCTGATGCGATGGTCACCACCGGTTCGGATGCATAAGTCCGGGAGCGGCAAATCCGACGATGATATCTCCGAATCCAGCAACTCCGGCTTGATATCCTCTTCGTCGATACTGCCCGCTGCCAGCCGCACTGCAATGCGTCGAGTCGCCTGCGCCAGTTCCCAGCGTCCACCATAGTCTGCTGCAATCACCAGTGTGGTATCGCCATTATCTGCGGTGAGGTCCTCGGCTTCCGCCATCAGCGCCTGCAGCCGCGGGCTGAAACGCTCGCGCTCACCAATGAAGCGGATGCGCACGCCGTCCTTGTGCAGAGCCTGCGTTTCGTTGCGCAGGTAACGGATAAAGAGCGACAGGAGATACCGGACTTCCGTCCGCGGACGACCCCAGTTTTCACTGGAGAAAGCAAACAGTGTGAGCACTTTAACACCGCGATCATTGCAGGCCTCGAGCACATTGCGAATAGCTTCAACTCCAGCGCGATGGCCTGCTGAGCCGGGCAGGCTGCGACGGCGGGCCCAGCGATTATTGCCGTCCATGATGATCGCAATATGCTGCGGAACCATCTCCAGTGCGTCTCAGATCTCGAGGAGATCGGCTTCTTTCTCCTCCAGCGCCTTTTCAATGTCCGCCACGAAGCGGTCAGTGAGCTTTTGTACATCCTCCTGGCCGCGCCGCTCCTCGTCCTCGGAAATGTCCTTTTCCTTCTCCAGTTCCTTGAGCATTGCCATGGCGTCGCGGCGCGCATTGCGAACGGACACTCGCGCAGACTCCGCCTCCTGGCGGGCCTGTTTGATAAAGCCCTTGCGGGTTTCCTCAGTCAGCGGTGGCATGGGGATACGAATCACATCTCCCGCTGTGGCGGGATTCAAGCCCAGATCGGACTTGAGGATGGCTTTCTCGATTTCGGGTACGACAGACTTGTCCCAGGCGGTAACGGCCAGAGTACGGCCATCCTCCACAGTGACGTTGGCCATCTGGTTGAGAGGGGTGTCTGCGCCGTAGTACTCAACGCGAATATCGTCGAGCAAGCTGGGATGTGCTCGACCCGTTCGAATCTTGTTGAAATTATGACTCAGCGCCTCGATGCTTTTAGCCATGCGGTCGCTGGCCTCTTGTTTTATATCGTCGATCACCGATCTTCTCCGTTTTCCAGAACACCCCCACGCATGCATGGCACCCCAAAGACCTAAACTGTGGCACCTTAGGGGTGTATAAGAGTGCCCTCGCTGCCGCCGCGTACAATGCTCAGCAGTGCGCCCTTTTGCTCCATGGCAAACACCCGCACGGGTAAACCATGGTCTCTGCACAACACAATAGCAGTCAGATCCATCACGCCAAGCTCTTGCTTAAGAACCTCATCGACGCTGAGTTCGTCATATTTCACCGCGTCTTTCACCTGCATGGGATCGGCATTATAAACACCGTCTACTTTGGTCGCTTTTAACATCAGATCCGCTTCTACCTCGATAGCCCGCAAGCAGGCAGAGGAGTCAGTGGTAAAAAACGGATTGCCTGTGCCGGCGGCAAAAATCACCACATCGCCATTGCTCATTGCGCGCATAGCCTTGCGGCGATCATAGTGGTCAACGACGCCGCTCATAGGAATAGCGGACATGACCTGGGTAGCAATGCTGGACCGCTCCAGAGCATCTCGCATCGCCAGGGCGTTCATGACTGTTGCCAACATGCCCATATGGTCGCCGGTCACGCGGTCCAGCCCCGCTGCGGATAGAGCGGCACCGCGGAACAAGTTGCCACCGCCAATCACCAGGCCAACCTGTACACCAATGCCAACCAGCTGCCCGATCTCCAGCGCCATCATGTCCAGAACTTTCGGGTCGATACCAAAGCTCTCGCTGCCCGTCAGTGCCTCACCACTGAGCTTTAGCAAGATACGCTGGTACTTTCTGTCACCGAACTTCTTGGCCATGGGATTGCGTCCTGGAGCTTGCGAGCAGCGGTCAGGTCAGGGCTAGTCGTCAGACTTGAGCTGAGCCGCTACCTCGGCTGCGAAATCAACCTCTTCTTTCTCGATGCCCTCACCGACTTCAAAGCGAGTGAAAGCGAGCACGTCAGCACCGGCAGCGGTTACCAGCTTGCCAACGGTCACATCAGGGTCTTTCACAAAAGCCTGCTCAACCAGACTGTTCTCAGCCAGGAACTTTTTGATACGACCACCGATCATCTTTTCGATGATTTCAGGCGGCTTCCCGGATTCCTGAGCTTGAGCCGTAAAAATCTCTTTCTCTTTTTCAACCACGTCTTCGGGCATATCTTCCGGCTTTACCACCTGCGGATTGACTGCAGCAATGTGCATGGCGACATCGCGTGCCAGCTCGACATCACCACCCTGCATGGTTACCAGCACTGCGATGCGCTTGTTGCCGTGAACGTAGCTCCCTACAACACCGTCGGTTGCACTGGCCTGTGCAATGCGGCGCACGCCAATGTTCTCGCCGATTTTCTGTACCAGAGACTCCCGCGCCGCCTCCAGGTCACCCGCCATCAAGGCAGCCACATCTGTGCTGCCAGCAGCGTGCGCCGCTGCCGTGACCTGATCGACAAAACTCAGGAAGCCATCGTCGCGAGCGACGAAGTCCGTCTCACTATTGACCTCTACCATGGTACCGCTGCTGGCATCTCCTGCTACCTCAATGGCAACCACGCCGTCGGCCGCCGTGCGGCCCGCTTTCTTGGCAGCTTTCATACCGCTGGATTTACGCAGTTCTTCGATAGCCTTCTCGACATCGTTGTCAGCTGCAGCGAGTGCCTTTTTACACTCCATCATGCCCAGACCAGTGCGCTCGCGCAGCTCCTTGACCAGTGCTACAGACATTGGAATTCCTCCGTTCGCCCCGCGTGGGGCCATAAATAATTAGAGTCGGCGGATTTAGATCCGCGCGTCATATGGGTGAGGGCTGCACCGGCGGAGCAGCCCATCCCGATCGCTACTCGGCGGCAGCGTCCTCGGCGGTTTCACCATCGGCTTCTACTTCCACGAATTCGTCGCGCGCCACGGCGGCCTCGCCCGCGTCCTCACGGCCAGCCACACAGGCGTCCGCAACCGCGGTGACGTAGAGCTTGATCGCGCGAATCGCGTCGTCGTTGCCAGGAATGACATAATCAACGCCGTCGGGGTCGGAGTTAGTATCGACAATACCAATGACCGGGATACCGAGCTTGTTTGCCTCCGTGATGGCAATGCGCTCGTGATCAACGTCAACCACGAACAAAGCGTCCGGCAAGCCACCCATTTCTTTGATTCCACCGATAGACCGCTCCAGCTTATCCATGGCACGGCTGCGCATCAGCGCTTCCTTCTTGGTCAGCTTTTCAAAGGTACCGTCAGCTTGCTGAGTCTCTAACTCGCGCAGGCGCTTGATTGATGCACGGATGGTTTTGTAGTTGGTGAGCATTCCACCTAGCCAGCGATGACTGACATAGGGCATGCCGGCGCGCTCTGCCTGCTCTTTGATGATCTTACCTGCGGCACGCTTGGTGCCGACGAACAGCACCTTATTCTTGTTGGCCGCGAGTTGACCTACCAGTTGCAGAGCCTCGTTAAAGGCGGGCACGGTGTGCTCAAGATTGATGATATGGATCTTGTTGCGAGCACCAAAAATGTACTCGCCCATTTTCGGGTTCCAGTAACGGGTCTGGTGCCCGAAGTGTGCGCCTGCCTGCAGCAGGTCGCGCATACTTACCTGCGTCATAACATTACCTGTTGGTTTGGGTTATTCCTCCACAGGCCCCATGCCACAACCCAGCGGTAAGATTTAACGGTGTCTCCGCCTCGCCAGAAGCCTTGCCGGAAACGGTGCTATACCTCGCTGGGCACCCTGTGCCATGTGACGACCTGTGTGCGTCGTTGGAAGCACTCATTTGTATTTGTGCTTCGTCTATTCACCACCGTTTACTACTGCTCACCTTTGTTCAACACTGCCATTCAACACCGCTTTTCAACACGGCCATTCGTCACAGCTATGCGTCAGTGCCAAGTGTCCAGCGGCTGTTCAATTGGGATCCAATTGGTAACTGGTGGTTGTATTGCGTTCGGGAGAACATAGTCCTCCCTTAGAACGGCGCGCTTTATAGCACAGAATGGCCTGTAAGGCACTGTTTTTCGTAAGCAATTTGCATGCAACGCAGCGACTCAGGTTACAATAGCGCCCGCTTTGGACAGGTGTCCGAGAGATAGGACTTGCACGGTATAATCGCTCGTCATGGCGATGTTCTAACCGAGGCGTGACAGTATCACCAGAAGACTTTTTGCACAGGTGCAGGAGTCAAACGATGGAAAGCTGATGGAAAGCTATGGAAGATCTGCTGCCAGCCAGTGACAGTCTAGGTGTCACACTCAAAACCAGTGAGGACCTCGCTCAGATGCGCGTCTCCGGGCGCATGGCCGCCGAGGTACTGGAGATGATTGGCCCACATATTCAGCCCGGTGTCAGCACCGGAGAACTGGACGCTATTTGCCATCGCTACATCGTCAATGAACTGGATGCGATTCCAGCACCGCTGGACTACAACGGCTTCCCAAAGTCCATTTGTACCTCGGTCAACGAAGTTGTCTGTCACGGCATACCCAGTGACCGCAAGATCCTGAGGTCTGGCGACATCATTAATGTCGACATTACCGTCATCAAGGATGGGTTCCATGGCGACACCAGTAAGATGTTTCTGGTGGGTGAACCCGCCCCCCACGCGGAGCGACTTGTGCGGATAACACAAGAGTGTCTGTATCTGGGGATCGAAATGGTGAAGCCTGGCGCGACGCTGGGCGACATTGGCCACGTCATTCAACGCCATGCAGAGAAGCACTACTACTCTATCGTGCGAGAGTACTGTGGCCACGGGATTGGACGCGGCTTTCACGAGGAGCCGCAAGTTTTACACTACGGCCGTCCTGGCACGGGCATGACCCTGCAGGAGGGCATGACGTTCACGATTGAACCTATGCTCAACGCTGGTCGACGACACGTGAAGCTAAACAAAAAAGACGGATGGACCGTGAGCACCCGTGACGGCCGCCTTTCCGCACAATGGGAGCACACCCTGGCAGTAACGCCTGATGGGTGCGAAGTCCTCACCGCGAGGAGCGACGAGAGCTTCGGATGATCCCCTGCCCCACCGCGCTGCTGGACCGTGAAGCGCTGGCCCTGGCATGCGATACAACGGACAACCTGATATCCCCTTTAAGAGAAGCCTGCGAGCGAGGTGAAGCCTGGCTGCATGACGCGTTCCACCAGGAGCGTGATATCGATGAACTGCTAAGACTTCGCGCGGCCTTTATCGACGAGCTTCTTCGGATTATCTGGCGCCGCTTCGAATGGAGCGAAGACTCTATTGCGCTGGTTGCCGTAGGAGGCTACGGCAGAGGAGAACTGCACCCGCGCTCGGATATTGACCTGCTGATTCTAGTGGGGGACAAAGAAAGCGATCATCACGCCGCCATAGAAGGTTTCCTGCAACTGCTCTGGGACATCAAACTCGAAGTTGGGCACAGCGTGCGCAGCATCGCCGAGTGTCACGATGTAGCACGGGATGACATTACCGTTTGCACCACACTCATGGAGTCGCGTCTGGTTGCAGGCTCCGCCGAGCTGAGACTGCAGATGCATGATGCGATTGGCAGTGATCAGGTCTGGGGGAGTCCGGACTTTTTCCGCGCAAAATGGAAAGAGCAGACTAACCGCCACGCCAAGTTCGCAGACACCGAGTATAAGCTGGAGCCCAACGTGAAAAGTTCACCAGGTGGTCTGCGCGATATGCAGACCATCAGTTGGATCGCGCTGCGTCACTACAAGACTGGCGACCCGCAGGCTTTAAAGGCGCTGGGGTTCTTGACCGATGATGAGCTCCACATCCTGCTGCGGTGCCGCGAGTTCCTGTGGCGGGTGCGCTACGCGTTGCATATGGTAACGGGCCGCAATGAAGACCGCTTGCTGTTTGAGTACCAGCGCGAACTCGCCCGCCTGTTTGGGTTTGAAGATTCAGATATGCGCTTGGCGGTAGAGCAGTTTATGCAGCGCTACTACCGCGCAGCACTGGCTATCGCTCAACTCAATGAAGTGCTGATGCAGCACTTCGACCAGGT
>JBCDKJ010000035.1:0-38917 GCA_038746745.1 Pseudomonadota bacterium | reverse complement strand
GCGTTACGAACAGACGGCTGACGCGCCCGCCCATATTATCGGTGGCAATTCTGGCGTAATACCCCTTGCAAAACGCGTAGCTAAAGTTGGGGTTCGCCACGGGATAGATCAGCCGTGCCAAGAGCTTGCGATCGTAGGTCACGATATCGCAGTCATGCAGAGCGACGCTTTCAGCGCGATCTGTCGCCAGAACGTAACCCAGCATGTACCAGACGTTGCGCCCCTTGCCTCGCTCCGCTGGCGCCAGCCCCTTCTGCCGCAGCTTGTCGTCAATCGCCGTCAGGCGAGGCCCGTCGTTCCACAGTACTCGATGATGCTGGGGCAGCCGCGAGAAGTATTGCAGCGCCTCGACGTAGTCATCCTGCGTTGCAGCATCCAGACCGATGACGATCTCAGTCAAATACGGGACCTTACACAGCTCATCAACGATGTTTTCCAGCGCAGGCCCAGACAATTCGGAGTGCAGGCAAGGCAGCACCAGCGCCATCGGACGCTGCCCGCTGAACTGCATCAATTCGCGCTCCAGATCCTCCACCGGCCGGTGGGTGAGGTTGTGCAAGGTGGTGACCAGGCCATTTTGATGGAAATCGCCCATTACTACTCTCCTCGTAGTCCGAGCACGGAGTTGCCGCACATGCTTATTGGAATTCCGCCAGCAGCGGTTCCATAGCTTCCCGCCAGCCCCCGGGGCCTCGCGCTTTGGTTCGTATCACGCGCTGAGCACCCACTGGGTGCATCGCATCGGAACGCGCAGACTTGATAATAACCGCTATATCCGCCGCCGACAGCATCGCCTCGTCGTTGGGGCTGTCTCCCAGCGCAACGATCCTGGCATCTGGATAATGACTGCGCAGCTGCCGCAGTGCACGCCCTTTATCTGTGGGACCTGCAACTGACAGGAAACGCCCACCCTGCAAGGCTGCAAGGCCCGTGTCCGCCAGCGCCTCTAAAAACCTGTGTTGCTGCGCTTCAGTATCGTGCCACTGGAGCGGCTCACTGTACTCGCGCTGAGCCGCCAGATGGGCCTGCGCGAGAGAGAGACCTGTCAACTCGGCTACCTGCTCATCGCTGCAATCGGCAAACCCAGTGAAGCGAAAGTCGTGCTCCATACGCAGCCGGTGTATCACCTTCAACACGTCCTGACGCTGCATAGCCAAGGGCTCCACCGCAAGCCCCTCGGGCGTCGGTGTACAGATCGCCGCTCCGTTTTCACAGATAAAGGGGCCGCGAATTTGCAGCGCGGCCTGACACTCCATCATTTCTAGTCGCGTCTTGCTAGAGGCCAGCACCAGAGGTATTTCTCGCGCCGCTATGATTGCCAGTGCGGGCTCTGCAGCCGTGGCGCTGTAGGTGTCGTGATCCAACAGGGTCCCGTCTAAATCCGACACGATAAGCAATGCCGTCAACGAGCACCCCCGGCAGCGAACTGGTGTTCACTATCAATCTCCAGGATGTAGTCCGCCCGCGACGGCATTTCCGCGAGACAGTGTCGGGTCACTCTTTCATAGTGCGCAATAAACTCTTCAATTTGCTCGGCTGTCATCACGCCGACGCCAGCGCGACGGGCAGCCAGCTTGGATTCCTGCAACTGACGCCAGCCCAGTACGCAATCGAAGGACGGCGCTTTGAGCATTACCAGACAGTGCAACTTGTCATAAAGCTCTCGGTAGGGACCGGCCAGTTGCTCATTGACATAACGACGCCATTCACCTTCGCCATCGCGACTGCGCTCCAGCGCATTTACCGGCGTCAGTAAGGCCTCCTCCGGCTCTGGGCGGGCTCCTACGCACCAGCCTTCAATCATCACAATGTCACCGGGCGCTACCTGAAGCCACTCGCTATCGGGAACGCGGTCATCAAGGGCTTTATCAAAAATGGGCACGCGCGCCGGAGCGCGCACCACCAGCGTGTCCAGCACCTCCTCCAGCAGCTCAACTTCATGGGTGCCAGGGACGCCACGCGTTTCTAACAAAGGATGCACCACCCTGGCCAGAAGACGCCGGGCAGATCTGTCCAGGTAGAAATCATCGATAGACAGGGTCACAGCATGGGCCCCAAGGTGGGCAATCATCAACTCCAACGCGCGACAGGCGGTCGTCTTGCCGGTCCCCTGGGCACCATTAATGCCCACCAACAGTGCACCACCTCCCAGGGCAGCTCTGCGCGCCATCAGCCATTCTGCTAATGGCAGCAACCAACGCATTGCCATGTCAGGGTAGTCTGCGGGCAGTGCCTCCGCTGCCGTTAGGCGATGTAGTTCGTCCCCCAAATCCATACCGTCTTCTTGTTGTTCGCCCCCGATGCCGTATCTCTCCCCATTCGATATCTAGCGGTATATAAACAAGTTTTGTGCCAAATCGACAGCCGTCGTTCCTGCCCTACGAGGCCACTGAAGTGTTAATTATGCTGCTGCCGTATCACCGGCACCCTGCGTAGCATCATGATACCGGTCCCTGCCAAATGATCAGGCTCTTTCGGAACATCGTATATAGCCATACACCCAGTCCCCGGAGTTAAGATGCGCCACATTCTGTTAACCGCAGGCATTGCTCTGTTGGCGGCCTGTAGCAGTATCACTGTGCAGGATTACAGTGACGGTTCGCCAGCGTTCACCCCAGAAGGATTTTTCAATGGCAAGCTTACCGCGCATGGGGTCGTTATGAACCGGGCCGGCAAAGTGACCCGCCATTTTAACGCTGATATCGACGCCTACTGGCGAGAGGGGGTGGGCACACTGGATGAAGACTTTTTGTTTGACGACGGCGAGGCGCAAAAGCGTGTCTGGACACTAACACCCGATGGCAGGGGCGGCTACATAGGTCGCGCCGGCGACGTGGTCGGTGATGGGAGCCTGAGCTACTCTGGCAATGCGGTGTTCCTGGACTACGTGCTGCGTGTGCCTTACGGCGACGGCTCGATTGATTTGCGGGTTGACGATCGCATGTATCTTGTGTCCGAGAACGTGCTCATTAATGAATCGCGCCTCTCCAAGTTTGGTGTCAACGTGGGCCGCATTCTGCTCACCATAGTGCGTCACCCGGAGCCAAGATGAGCGACTCTGCGCTGAGCGCCGTCCCCGCATTCAAGATTCGCGGCCCCTGGAACCATGATTCGGTTACAGAGTACCTCGACAGTACTACGTTTCCGCTGCGGCTGGCGTGTGTCGGAGCCGATGGATTCCCGAGGGTGGTATCACTGTGGTATCGCTACGGTAACGGCTTCTTCTACTGTGTAACGCACCGGGACTCGAAACTGACCGCGCTGCTGAAGCACAATCAACGGGTAGGATTTGAAGTCTCTCCAAATGAGCCGCCCTATCACGGTGTGCGTGGCCAGGGTCTCGTTACCCTGCATGAAGAAGGAGGCGAGGCGCTCCTGAAACAACATCTGCTGCGGTACCTGGGCGGAACACAGTCAAGTCTGGCGCACTGGTTAATGTCACGAGCGCAGGAAGAGCTGGTTGTTCAGGTAGAGGTTATGCGCATGTTCAGCTGGGACTACCGCGAGCGAATGGCTGATACGGCCTAACCCTTGTTCAGGTCAGATGTCTGTCCAGGGTTGCGCCAGGGCCTGCCACCACAGGTTGTGCGGTTACCGCAGTGTGGCGTACAACCTCGACATGGCAGCGTCTCAACATCAGGCTGCACGTTTATAGCAGGTTGCGTGTCGCCCGTATCAGCTATGGCTGGCATGTTCTTCCAACACGGCTTTCAACGCCTTCTCCATTAGCCAGCGAGCCTGGCTGGTATATGCGTAGACGCAGGTATGCGTTGCTGCATCCGACCAACTCTCAACGGCACACTGACTGGAATACTGCTCGAACGCCGTTAGAGACTTGATAATCTCTGCCAGGTGTTGCGTGCAGCCGCAGGCCAATGCCGAATCTATTTTCAGATGTTCCAGAAGCTCACTGTCTTTGAACATACGCGCCCGAGGCTTAGCCAACTCTCCCGCATCACCGACGCCGCGCTCGACCTCCAAGGTGCCCTGCAGTCGCTTCATATGCGAGGCAAAGGTCTCTGTATCGAGGGGCAGTTTGGTAGCGCTAATACCCTCTATATTGAGCTGAGAGAGCCAGCGTTGACTGCTGAACTGGTAAAACACCAGCGCAGATCGCGCATTGACGCGGTCACGCAGCGCCTTGATGGCTTCCACCTGCTCAGCATTGAGCGCTGCACAGTCGAGCACCAACAGGTCCACCGAGTCAAGATCTGCCGTTAGTTCCGTCGCCACATTTTCGACAGCGCCGCGGAACAATTGGGAATCCAGACTGGTGAGACAGCCCGGGTGCTGATCCAGCCAGCTGCACAGTACGCTCCCCACAAACAGAACGCGTGGCTTCACTTCGGACTTCTGCCCATGGTTACTGCTGCCGCCACCCTGCTCCAGCATGGCCTCGAGCGTTTTGCGCTCCATGGAGGCAATTTCTCCGATCCGAAACCCCTGTTCAACCAGCTTTACCACAATCTGCAGGTGCTCAAGGTCTGTCTGGGTGTACAAACGCCGTCCGTTTTCCGCCTTCTGAGAAGCGCCCAGTCCATAGCGACGTTCCCAAATCCGCAGGGTTTCCGGCCTCACACGCGTCAGTCGGGCGACGGTTCCGATGCCATACAGAGGTCGGGTTTCCAAAGTTGCAACGTTCATGTTCAGGTCTCCACCACAAAAAGCCGGTTCGTTTAGCTATTGTTACGCAGATTGGGGTAATTTGGGCCACTGTTTCACTTTTGCATATACAACCACCTGAACAACTTCTATGCAATGGCGATCTCCACGGAATTTGTCACGTACATTGGAAACAAATCACACGATTGTGATCAAAAGAGGTTGTGATGATTAACGACACGACAACAGACACTGATTTTTATCTTGAAGCGAGTAGTCACTATCCCTTGTTGACTGCCGACCAGGAAAGACAGATTGACCTGCGCAAATGGTCTGCAGCACGTCGCTGCATGCGACTCCTGCTAAATGATACCCAGGGGCGCGAGCTGGTGCATTCGCTCTGCCACGCCTGCCTTGAGTCACCGCCCAACGTAGAGGATTTTGAGCCAAGGTCGCTTTATTTCACCCTGCGTAAGGATATCGTCGATTTTCTCCCTGGCGCTGACCAGGCGGACGCCATGGCAGCTTTTATGAAAGCCATGAAGCAGAAAAGAATGACGACGTCGGCCCTACTGAAGCGGTTTGGAGAAATGGCATGGCCCGCGACTCTGGTCACGGGGCTGGCGATTATCCAGCTGCGCAGGCAAGGCATGGCGTTCCCTGACCTCATGGCAGACGCCATGTGCATCTGGCAGCCTGCGTGGTCGCGACGCTATCTACCTGCCAGCAAGTTTTCGCCGAGTCCACGGCTGAAGCGCGCATTGAATGGATACGTTGCCGCTCGCGATCGGCTGGTCATGCATAACATTCGGTTGGTGCATAAGCTTGCATGGGACCACCCCAACCGCAGCATCCCGCAGCGAGATCTCGTCCAGGACGGCATCATCGGCCTGATACGCGCTGCAGAGAAATTTGAATTTAGTCGCGGCTATCGCTTCACTACATACGCCTATCCCTGGATTAACCAGCACCTGCAGCGGGCGACGGAGAGCAAAGGCAGCCTCATCACCTACCCCGCCCATGTGGTGCAGGAGATTAATCAGCTCCACCGGGCACGTATGGCGCATATTGAACAAACCGGGCACGATCCCGGCGTCGAAACGCTGGTCGAAGAAACAGGCTTTGATGCGAGCAAAGTCAACGACCTGCGGCGACTGTCTAACATTACCGTCTCCATTGATCATCCGGAGGCAGACGATAATGATCTGCGCCACGCATCCAGCATTCCCGACCCGGAGTCTGCTCGTGCGGTTGAAGAGACGGAAAAATCCAGCGTTGCGCGGCTGTTATGGCAGCACATCGATAAATTGGAAGAGCGAGAGCAGGCCGTGATCACAGGTCGCTGGGGCCTGGACGGGCGCCCTCAGCGCACATTCGCGCAGCTGGCCGATCAACTTCACGTTAGCCGTGAGTGGGTGCGCCAGCTGGAAAAGTCGGCTTTGAAAAAGCTGGGTGAAGAGGTCGTTCTTAACGAGGCATTCGAGGAGATGCGCGCCTGAGCTACTCTGGCGTAAATACCAACACAAACCGGTCCGTTTGACCTCGTATCGCGGGGTCAAACACTGACCGGCTGTGATTGTCCGCAGGGTTGCCCAGCGCTTCCGACGCCTCTACCAGCTTGAAGCCTTGACTCTGCAAATGCTTGATAACAAACGCCTCTTCAATACGGTGCAGCCAGCAGATCGCTGTAGTAGCCGCTGCCACCAAAAATATCCGCCACCTGATCGCCAGGTTTGAGCTGCAACAGCGGAAGAATGCGCTCTGGTCGACTGCGGGTGTCCCGGGCAATGTCCTCCGGCAGCCGACCCGGCTGCGCCAATACCGCCGAGATGGCTACCTCTTCCTGTGTCACGGCCACCGCAGTCAAGTTGCTTACCAGAAGCATCGCTGGCAGCACGAGCCATGCTCTGCAAGATAGGCGTTTCATCTGCCTCACTGAGTCAATATCGAACCATGCGGAAGTACTGCACCAGTAGCAGAGCGTTGGCGACGGCGATGAGCGAGATAATCCAGGTGCCGTCTCCATCGCCAATCAGCGGTGACATCAGAGCGGGACCAAGGCCACCACCAATCAACGTGGACAGGCCGTTATATAGACCCATGGCGGCGGCGAACTGGTCCATTGGCAGAATCCGCTGAATCAGAGCGTACTCGGCTGCTGCGAAGGCAGAGATCATGAACACGGCTGCGGTCATGCAGGCAATCACGATGTTGACGCTGTCGGTTCGCAAGGCAACAGTGATCGCAATACCTGCTCCGCCAAACCCCAGACCCGCCAGCAGCGAGCGAATGTTGAATCGGTCGCCGAGGTAGGACCAAAGGCCGATACCAACCAGGGAGAACGCGTAGGGCGCTGCGACCAACAGGGTAATTTCGTCGTAGGGAATACCGCGCTTCGTGGTGAAGTAGGTGGGCAACCAGCTGGTCAGCCCAATGGAGAGCAGGTTATTCAATACCCCAATGCAGAAAAAAAGCCTAACGCGACCGGTTGCAAACAGTGAGCGCAACAACTGATCGGAAAGCTCCTCGGAATCTTCGCGTTCGCGTCCTGTAGCTATCAGTGCTCGCTCCGAATTATCAATGTCAGGATGACCGGCCGGCGTGTCGTAGACAAACAAAGCGATCAGCGGCAGGCTGACCAGCGCGCCCGCACCAGCTAGAAACAAAAAGCCTGCGCGCCACCCGAATCCACCCATAAGCGGCACCAGCAGAAGCGGGGCGAACAGGATGGCCAGAAATATGCCAGATATCACGATGGCATTGGCGCGGGCGCGTTCCTCTCTAGGGAACCAGGTTTTGGTGGCAGTGGTCATCATTGGCACGTGCACACCCTCGCTCACTCCCAGCAGCACGCGACTGGCAAGCAGCAACAGAATCCATTGGCTGAACCAGGCACCCATGGCGGTAAACAATGACCAGAAACAGACGATCAGCAGCAGACTGCGCCGGGGCCCCAGGCGAGCGGCCCAGGGCGTCAAAAACATGTTCGCCAGTCCATAGGCACCATAAAACAAGCCCATTAACAGCGAGCCGTAGTGCTGGGTGTCCACGCTGCTCCAGCCAAACTCGTCGGCCATCAAAGGCAGCGCGAAGGTGATATTGATGCGGTCCATAAAGCCCACGAAAAACGTGACCATCAGGACCGCCGCCATTTGCCAACGGCGCTGTCTCAGGAATGGCAACAGCATCCTGTGAGCCCTGCTCAGGCGGTGCTTGGATCCGGGTTGTAGAGGCGGTTTACGTACTCTCCGAGCAGCATCTCGCGACTGTCTGCCGGGAGCTGGTTAAGGATATTGTTAATCTCCACCATGCTATCCGGCAGCTCGCTTCCATCACCGCCAAGAATGTCACCGAGCTGGTCCATCACTTCGGGACCGGAGTTCACGATGAAATCCCGCAACTCATCGGCCAGTTCAAAACGCGCTGTTCCCTGCTGTGCGCTACGCACCTCCCTGGCCACCTCGGCCAGGTCTTCGACGAACTCATCCACCGCCCTGGCGTTGTGATAGCCCACGGACAGATGCAGGTTCTCGCTGGAGTTGGCGTAACCGAACTGGGGTTGGATGTACCAGCCACGGTGGCGCATCTCTTCAGCCAGCGGAAAGATGTCGAAATCGGTGGCGCGAAGAGCAATCATATTGACACGCGGGTCCCCCATGACTTCCATACCCTCAATGGCGTCTACGGCATCGAGAATCTTGCGTGTGGCCTTCTGACTCTCGTCGACCAGGCGCAGATAACCCTCCCGACCCATATAGTTGAGGATGGCCCAACAGGCCGCGACGGGGCCACCACTCTTGGTAGAAGTCACGCCAGGATTGATGACTGCGTAACCGGTCCAGTTGGCGTAGGAAAAAATCTGATAGCGCCGGATCGCTCGGTCCTTGTACAGAATGCAACTGGCGCCTTTGGCCGCGTACCCCCATTTATGAAAGTCCATGGAAATCTGGCTGACGCCGGGTACCGAAAAATCAAACGCGGGGATGTCATAGCCCAGCTCCCGGGCGAAGGGCAGGTACATCCCGCCGACACAGCAATCCACGTGCAATCTCAAATCATGGCGCAGGGCGATCGCACCCAGGTCCTCGATGGGGTCGATAGCGCCATGAGCGTATGAGGGCGCAGAACCCACCATCAGAATGGTATTTGGCGTGATCGCTGCTTCCATTTTTTCCGGGATCGCGCAAAAGTTGTCGTCGACATCCACCAGCACTGCTTTTAAGTCGAAGTAGTGGCAGGCCTTGTGAAACGCAGGGTGCGCGGTGGTGGGCATCAGGATCTCAGGCTCAGAGATCTCAGGCTTGATATCCCGGTAGTAGTCTCGGGTGGTTTTCAGCGACAGCAGGATGCTCTCGGTGCCGCCGGATGTGAAGGTGCCGGTGGCGTCATCCCCCCCCTGCAGCAGATCAACCGCCATACCTATAACGTCTTTTTCCAGCTGCATACAGCTGGGAAAACTGGTCGGGTCAAGACCGTTCTCTGTCAGGTACAAACTGAAGGCGTCTTTGAGAAGCTGCTTGGCCTCTTGTCCCGCGTCATAAACATAGGCAAAGACGCGGCCCTCCTGCCATGGCACATCATTGCCCTTCATAGCCTCAAGTTGGTCGAGAATGTTGTCGCGAGATTGTCCAGCGGCGGGGAATTTCATGCTGCCTCTCTGTGCCCGAAGGCAGGTATAAGGGTGGAGTCGATATTCCCAATATTGTACATTTGTACAAATTTTACAAGACCAACACATGCCACAAGCCATTCAAAAGACGGCCTCTCGCAAGCGCCGCAACAAGGGAGAGCAGACGCGCACGGCGATTCTTGAGGCTGCACTGGATGTGATCGCTCGCGAGGGACTGCGCGGCGTCACTCACCGGGCAGTGGCAGAGTCTGCCGGCGTTCAGCTCTCCCTGACTACCTACTACTTTAAGGATATCGACAGCCTGATTACCCAGGCCTTTGAGCTGTTCTGTGAGAGAAGTCGACCCACGAATGAAACCATACTCAACGAATTGCACGAGTATCTGCAGGGCTATTCCGCGGCCGAGCTGCGCAAGCGCAGCGTGCGGGAAGCGATATGTCACCACTTTGCCTCCCGCGCCACCGACATATTGCTGCGTGGGGTATTGGAAACGCCGGAGGGGCTGGCCGTTGAGCAGGCTTTCTTTAGTTGCGTGCCGCAGTCTCCCGACTTGCGCCAACTGGCCGCCAACTATCGGCTGAGCATGCTGGCCCCCCTCACAGAGCTGGTTCGTCGCTTCAATACTCAAGACCCGGAGATCGACGCCGCATTACTGCTGGATACATTGACGCGACTGGAATACGACGCCCTATTGGTGCCGTCGGAGGCGGTGGAGCGGCAGGCGATAGAGCGTCTGCTGCGGCGACAGATCGGCTGGGCCCTCGGCCTGAAGCGCGCCTGAAGTGTACCTGCGCAGGGCACTACTCATACTGCCAGCTCTCTGCCTGACTTTGGCAGCCACGGGATTGTGGGCGCTGCGCGCCTCGCTTCCTGCCGATGGGGAACAACACATTCCACAGCTGAATGCCGTTGTCCGCGTGCAGTATGACGATTGGCAGCGCCCGTTTGTTGACGCCCAGAGCTTTGAAGACGCGCTGGCCGCGCAGGGGTGGCTGCACGCGCAACACCGACTGTGGCAAATGGAGTTGCTGCGCCAGGCCAGCCATGGCCGGCTTGCTAACCTGGTGGGGCCCGCCGGCCTGGATGCAGACAAGCAGCTCTGGCGTTTTGGCGTACCTCAGCTGGGTGAACGGTTCGCTGCAAACGGAAATCCGAGTTTGCAAAGTGCCGTGGCCAGTTACGTGCATGGAGTGAATGCCGCGCTCGCCCAGTATCGAATCTTGCCGCCGGAGTTTCTCTTACTGCGACACAGTCCGGAGCCCTGGCAGGTGGAAGATATCTACGCTGTGAGTGCGCTACTCGCATTCCAGAGCGCTAACAACGCTGATCGAGAGTTGCTGCGATTGGCATTGGCAAACGCCCTGCCAGATCAATCCATAGATCTGTTTTTCGAGGACCTCAGCCACCTTCCCGATTATCCCTTTGTTTTATCCAATGCGGCACCGGGCGAAAATGCACGGGGCGAAAATGCGGCGAGAGAAGTCGACGTGGATAACCCCGCCGCCGCATTAGACGCAGCTGACCTCGCGCAGATTCTCGACCCGATCAATCCGCTCGCCACAGCCCTACTGCCATCCATAGCTCTGGGCAGCAATGGATGGGTTGTCAGTCCGGGCAGAAGCGCCAGCGGTTACGCCTTGTTCGCCTTCGACTCCCATGACCAGCTCGGCCTGCCGAACCTGTTCTACGAAGTGCATTTGTCCTTTGCTGGTCGCGAGCTCCATGGCTGGTCGGTGCCAGGGCTTCCGGGCGTGGTCAATGGCTATAACGACAGCATTGCCTGGGGCTTTACTAACATCGGCGATAGCCAGGACCTGTTCCTCGAAACCCGGGGCGACAAGGACACCAGCTTTGTCGAGGATGGCGAACACTACACCGCACGAGTTGAGCGCATCAGCATTCCCGTGCGCGGCGCTGCCACTGAGATGCTTGAGGTGCTGCATACTCGCAACGGCCCCTTAATCCACTCCGATCCGCCGATCTCACTGGCGTGGACGGCACATAAAACAGCGCAGCCTTCGGGTGATGCCCTACTGGAAATGAATCTGGCCACAGACTGGGCATCTTTTAATGCGGCCCTCGACAAACACACAGCCCCAACGTTAAACGCCACCTATGCCGACAGCGCTGGCAATATCGGCTTTAGAACCCTGGGGTTGCTGCCGCAGCGATCCCAGGGACAAGGCCTGATGCCGCTGACAAGCACCGCTGCGCATCGCTGGCTGGGGCTGGTGCCAGCCCAGGACATGCCTCGATTGAAAAATCCCGACTCTGGGTTTATCGCCGCCGCAAATGCCCGGGTAGCTGCGCCCGGCAGCTATCCTCTGGTGTCAGCCGACAATGCAGCGCCCTACCGCATAAGACGGATTCAGGCTGTTCTTGCAGCCAATAGCGCCTTGGCCACAGCAGACATGCAAGCGCTGCAAATGGATTGGCTGGATAGCCAGGCGGTATCGGTATTACCGGTAATGCTGCAGGGGTTGCCCCAGCGCGAGAGCCTGCGCGCCGCCCGAGCGACCCTCAGCGAGTGGGCGCAGAGTCCGCTTGCTCATCGCGACAGCGCCGGCGCACTGTTGTTTCAGACCTGGTATCTGACGCTGGCCGATCGCTTGTTCGGTGCGGCTCTGACGCCTGAACTCTATGCACAACTGCGGCGACAAAACTATGTTCTCAACGCTGCACTGGACGCGTTGTTACTGACAAACCGCCATCCACAGTGGTGGCCGGGAAGGCGTGCAGACATTCTGGCAGCCAGCCTGCGGGATGCCATTGCCAGTCTGGAGCAGAGCCAGGGCGGCGTGGGAGATTGGCGACTGGACCGGGCGCAATCCGTCACCCTGGAACATGAGCTCAGTAAGGCTGTACCACTGTTATCACCACTGCTAGCCAGCAAGAAACAGCCATGGGGCGGAAGCCCAGCAACCGTGGGTCGCGCCAGCTATAGTTACCGCAAACCCTTCACCGTGACCAAGGGCGCCACCGTGCGCGCAGTCGGTGAGATGACGTCGCCGCCGCGATTCAAAACCGTCATTCCCGGCGGGCAGTCCGGTCATCCTCTCAGCCCGCACTATCTGGACCAGTTTCCGGCCTGGCTGAGCGGAGACCTGCTGGATATCGTAGCGCCGACATCCGGATCTGTTACAACGCTGAGACCGTGAGACGCGGCTCACAAGATCGCGCGAGTTAGCGCTGAGGGTCGAGACGCAACTGTCCCGTCTCGACCAAAGCAGCCACCTTGTCAAAGGCATCAAGCGCATGCTGCACGCTATCGACGCGTACCTTGTTATCCGTCGCATGGATACGAAACGCTCCCTCCATGGCCAGTGGGCGTTGGGAAAAGTACAGGCGACGGTCCCGATACTGCAGGTTGTCAAGATTGTGAAGCCCCAGCAGCAGTGCTTCTCGATAGCGTTTGACGCGATCGCTATCGTCCTCCAACAGGGCCAGTTCATAGGCGTAAGCCAGCCCCTCGGTGTAGACCCCGTCTGAACTGGCATGGGGCGATCCAAACTGTGGCGTTGCAGGATTGTAAAAGCGGCCCAGGAATTCCGGCGCATCACCTGCAACACGCTGCTGTATCGCCAGCAGCCGATCCGTCATTGTGAATACCGCAGTGGCATAACGCACATCGCCGGTTAGTTTGTAAAGTGCAGATAACGACTGTGTATGCCAGGGTACGTAAGCCGGATAGTAGTTTTCATCAATACGGTCCACGTACTCTCCCAGGTAGTACTCCTGTCCCCGCCGCGCCGCTGCCAGCACGCGATCATCACCGGTTTTCTGGTAGTACTCCAACAGCGCCAGCAGGGCTTCACCAGAGTAAAAGGTCAGCAAGCGGGTCTCGCTGTAGACGTAGTCCGGCGCCAAGTACCAGGCTGCGAACTGGCCCGCTTCCCCCTGCAGAGAAAGGATGCCGTTTACCAGCCGCTGCGCCTGCGCGCGGTGCTGATCAAACAGCGGGCTGTACACCAGCGTTCGCAAGGCCATCGCATTGGCACCCAGTTTGGATTTGCTGCGAAACCAGATGTAGCCCTCGTCTCCCGACTCGCGATACCAGTTGTTGAGCACAAAGGCGAGATTGCGCTGATGCAATGCCAGCCAGGCCTGGTCCTTTGCCGCTAGCTGTGCCAGGCCTCGCGAGGACATCAACTGCCGAATCATGTTGTTCTTGCCCGTGGGGAACTCGTCGCGGCTGGGGTAGTAGAGGTAGCGCAGCTCGCCCCTGTCCTGCACCGCCGCGCGCAACCACTGGCGCGCCAGGCGATGCATTCGCAAAAGTCTGGGCGCGCTCACGGCGGTGTTTGCCTGGGGGGTACTACCTTTGCGGTAGCGGGTGATATCGGTACCGCCATAGCCGCGAGAAAAATGCTGGCCCTCGAAGTAGTACACCGATGGTGACGCTACGCCGGGATCAACATCGTTCAATCGTTGCTGCAGCCGACGCAGCAGCTTTTCAGCTTTGACGTTGGTCTCGACGGCATAGCTGGGGTAATAGCTGACGCTGCGGTCGCGCCGCATGGCTACCCCGTGCACACCATGCCGATAGCCGCCCTGATCCCAGGGTATGTCAGGCCCAAGTACATGGATATGCACTTCAAGACCCCGACTCCCTGCGGGTCGTTTTGCCTGCAGAAGACGCTGGGTGGCGCGATAAACCGTACCCGCGAGATTGTCGCTTTGACTCCACCACGAGCTGAGTTTGCGCCCGTTTTGCCACAGCAGCACATATGCGCGATTGCTGACGCCATTAAAATCTGGCGCTGGCAAGTAATCTGAGCGCTGTTGACGGTGATCAGCAATGGCGCGATCAGCGGCATCCAGAAGCATCTTTCGATCTGCGTCACTAAGCGTCGGAAGAACGTGAGCACTGCCCTGATATGGACTGCTCGGCGGGTTAACACCCGGCTGACACCCCATAACTATGAACAAAAACGGCAGAAGTGCGATCCACGAGGATTGTCTGCAAGTGATTGATTGATATAGATTTTCTGTCACTTACGCTACGCTACGGGATGGAATTCTCTATTTTTGTGAACTATTTGTTACAAAAAGATGAAATTTATTGCGGTTTGAATAGACCCGGCGTTATAGTCTCTCGCAAGTCCTGCTTTTAAGCGGTCTGCAGCGGCATTTACAGGTATCAGCACGTGTTTGCACCCTGATTGTGGTTTACCGGGCTGAACGATCTGTATCACTGTAATGTTGTTGTAACAGATTTGTCATGTCTTTCCTGAGGTTAGGGCCTGCGGTTAGGGTTAGTGGATAGCCGGGGTAAACGGTTCCAGGAATCGATCGTAGGAATAGGCATTGCAACCTCTGAGATCTCTGGTGCGGCAATAGTGCGTCCGGGTCGCCTGAGAAACGGCGATACGATCCCAGAGGTCATGGTTTGTGCACCGCGTAGTATTGCTACAAATAGTATTGCTACAAAAACCAGCAGGCACGGGGCCGCGCCGAGCAGCGGTAAACCCTGTACTCGTTGTGATAACGAATTGGGAGAAAACTAATGACTATATTTCTTAATACACTTCACGCTTTGCCTAAGGCATCTGCTGACACACCACTTGACAGCACGCCACACATCACACCACGCCTTACACCACGCATCACACCAAAACGACAGTCGCCGACAAGGTCAATTGTCCTCGCGGTCCTGCTGACACCAATGCTGGCATTTACAAACGCCGCCACCGCTGACACCGTCCGCGATTGCGTGATGGAAGGCACTGTCAAACGCCAGCAAACCGGGAGCGTTAGCGACAATGTCTACGTCGCGTTCCATTCCGCCAAGCCGGCCGATAAAGATGCCAGCTGCCGCATTCGCAAACGTGAAAAGCTGCAGTTTAAAGCGCCCGGTGAAGATGCATTGGATGAGATGGCGCCGGGCACGCGCGTGCAATACCGGTACACCGAAGATTCAAAAGACGGTGCCACCTGGAAGCTGCAAAACGTTTCTGACTGACGGGCGCAGTAACATTGGCGCACTTGCATTAAAGGAGCGGCCGTTAAGGCCGCTCTTGCCTGCTGACAGCTACACGAGCCTGGCAGCTATACGAACCGTTACGACCCAGCGGCGATAGCACGCCGCAGCGGTGCCTGAGGATGTGACGGCTGCAAGGTCACAGTGCCACTAGCGTCGATGCCAATGCCCAACTCGCGGTAGAGCGCTTCAAAAGCGGGTAAGCCGTAGCTGGCAGCAACCTGGTCAAACAGGGGTAAAAATACAGCTTCACCGCTAAGCTGGTCTAACCGAGACGCTATTTCTCGCGCCAACAGGCGCATATCCGCACAGCATTCGTTAAGCGCAGCCAGCGCCGTATCAAGGCTCTGAGTCCCACCGCTGCGGCTGCGCAACTCTGTGTCCGCGCGAAAAAAATACCAGGCACCGGACCAGTACACCCGCATATAACTGCGGTGCTCGCGCATACTGGGACTCAGTTCAGCCAGCGTCATATCAGGCCGCTTGTTATCCCTGCCCCTCACAAAGCCATCATGCAGCCGCTGCCACATTTCTCGCTCGTCAAAGATGCCGCTGCGCGCCTGCAGCAGATTCTGGTAGTAGCTTGCCAGACCCTCGCTAAACCACATGTCGCCCCATCCTCGATAAGGGATAAGCAGGTGGGAGAACTCGTGATACGCAGTCCAGTTTTGAGCAAGCCGTGTGAAATCGGCCCCCGGATCCACGTAGAAGGAAACAACGTTCGGGCTATCTGGATTCTGATCGCCGCGGTTCACCTGGGCCCAGGGCACTGGGTCATTTCCAGCGCTCTGATAACTCACTACGCGCACTTCCAAATGACGCCTGGGCCAGTGCCCGAATACCGACGCCATGCTGTCTGCGATGACATCGATCCAGCGCAAGATGTCATCCTGCTGCTTATCGGGAACGCTGTCGTCAACAAGCAGCCTCAGCTCACGACCATCGCGCTGATAGGTCTGCTCCAGATTGGCATAGACCGCCGTTGATCCAAACAAGAATACGCAGCAGATGGAGATAAGCGGAGCTGTGATTGTGGCGGAAGCACTCCGCTCAGCTATCGCTCTCAAGGACAATAGGGATAGCATCCAGCACCGCTTCCAGACCCCGACAAGGCTGGGTAGCGCAAAGCTCCGCTGACAGAGACTGCGCACGTTGATGCACCTCTTCATCTTCAGCCAGTGCCAGTGTTGTCTCAAGAGATTCCTCCAGTGGATCCTTGCTTTGGACCACACGCGCCACGCCCTGTTCGCGAAGCGCACGACTGATCAATTGCTTCTCGAGGTCCATGGGCACACAGAGTTGGGGGCGCCCACAATACAGGCCATCTACGGCAGCACCTTCACTGCCGTGGTGGATATAGATTGAATTACGCAGCATTGCCTCACGCAGATTGGCAAGACCCTCATGCACGATCACACCGGCACCAGCCAGTCTCCTCGCCACCGTTCGGTTGAAGTCCCGCAGACTTGCCTCGACCAGGACACCTTTTTTGGCAAGCGCCAGCAATAGCGTGACGGCGGGCTTGTGACGCGCCGACAGGTAGGCAAAGACGGGCAAGCGCTCTCTGGGTTCTGGCCTGGGCAGAGGCATGTCAGTGACTTCTCTATAGGGCTGCGGCAGGCGTCGACGTGGCTGGTCTCGATAGGGATCCAGCATACTGAGACCAAAGCAGAAACTGGCGTCATCCGGATGAATCGCTGGCAGCGCGGCTAGTGGCTCGCGATCCTGGGACTTCAGCCACTGATTCGCGTGCAGCAGCAAGCTGCTCTCTTCCATGCTCGCCCTGGCCTCCGAGTTCAGCGCCGGAAAGTTGGCCATAGAACCAGGCGGCAGACAAAAGGGCACGCCTACGCACAGCAATGGAAACCGGTCGCGCGCTGCGAGACACAGTATCGGGGCGTAGTCAGCGACGACAACATCAGGCTGTAAACGCTGAAGCAGACTATCCCAGGCATCTGCAACGGGATGCAACACTGCTGGGTCGGCGAATCCCTGCTGCGCCATGATGTCAGCGAAGCTACGGGTAGGCTGTCGTTTCAAGACTCGGGCACGAGAAACCGGCGCCTGCAGAATCGTATGGCCACGTCGGCGCTCTACATGGCGCGCCGCGAGCAGATCCGGCAGAGCCAGTACAGGCTCATGGCCCATTGCCACAAGCCCGTCAGCCAATGCCAGAAGTTTGCGAGCATGGCCTGCGCCACCGCCCCATTGGCTTGCAAGTAATACCGTTGCCATAGTCGCGAGTCTGCCTTATCCCTGCCCTCTGATTCCAGCGCGGCGTCAGCGCAGGCAGTGCAGTACCATGAGACCATGCGCGGGCAACGCACCTAGCGTGAGCTTGGTGCGCAGACTCAGATACCAGCCACGGGGATCACCCTGTGCACGTTCGTAAAGTAGCAATGTGATCTGTCCAAGCGCCAACAGCAGTACCGCCACCAGCGTGACTCCCAGCAGAGCTGCACCCGCTGCAAGCAAAGCGACCAGGTTACTCAGAACGAGCCGTCGGTGTTTTTCTGCGAGCGGTTGCGTCACCGCATAACCCCATAGGGTGCCACCCAGAAAGGCAAGGATGACCGTCGCGTACACGAGGAAGGCTTGCGCTGCGATGTGCTGACCCGGCCATAAGAACAGGGCCGCAAAGGCGCAAACGTAAAATGGCAGCAACCCGGAGTAGCCGAGCGCTGCCATTAAGGTTTGTGTCTGCATGGGCGACGAGTTTACACCGCCATGGCTCTCATCAGGTCAGATGAAGAAATCCTGGTTTTCCGCACCGAGCAAAACTGCGCCCAGATTTCGGGCAAACGGCGTTGGATTGTTCGCCACATGAGCACGTGCCGTGTGAATATCCATGAAACGTTGCTGGATATCGCTACCGGCGAATACGCTGCTGCCGCCAGCGGATGAAAACAGGCTGTCGATCACAGCCATACAACGATCAATGACCCGGGACGCCTGCAAACGATAGCGCGCCCGGTCCTCGACCGGCACCGCCTGGCCTGCGTTAACCTGCTCCATCATCACGTCAAAGTTGCGAAACAGTACGGCCTCCATTTCATCCAACTCTATTTCAGCCGCGGCGACACGCTCTGTTGTGGACACATCACCGGCAAGCTTGGTGGGGTCACCGCTAGCCTTGCCCAGCACCAGCTCCTTGTATAGCCGCAGACCATCCCGGGCTGCGCCGATTGCCGGCGTCGACACTACCCGGATAAAGGTCTGCGCCCAGGGCAGGCGATAAACGGGAGCTGTGGTTTCGTCCACGCCCGGGTTGTTGCCGCTGAAACCATCAGCGCTTTTGTGCGTCCGGTAATCGGGGACGAATGCGTCTTCCACCACGATGTCATTCGATCCTGTGCCCTGGAGTCCCATGGAATTCCAGGTGTCTTCAATACGGTAATCACTGTTTGGCACCAGGAAAGTTCTATAACCTTCTTCGGGAACAATGGCGCCCACCAATACCCAGGTGCAGTGGTCACTGCCAGAACTCCAGCCCCAACGACCGCTCAGCCGGAAGCCACCCTCGACGACCTCCACTTTACCCAGCGGTGCATAGGACGATGAAACACGCGTGTGGATATCCTCTCCCCAGACGTCTTCCTGAGCGCGCTTATCCATCACCGCCAGCTGGAAGGCGTGAATAGCCACAATGCCGCTGGCCCAGGCCGTGGACATGCAAGCCTCTGCGATAGCCAGATGCATACGGAAGAAATCCTGCGGGTCCAGCTCATAGCCACCATAGGCCTCGGGCTGCATTGCCAGAAAGAAACCCGCGTCCTGCAAATCCTGGATGCTCTCTGCCGGAACACGGCGCTCCTGGCGTGCTTGTGCAGCGCGATCGCGAAGCTTGGGCTGCAGCGCGACGATGCGCTCCAGCATCTCACTGGCAATCAAAGACTTTTTATCGCTATGGTTGGTGTCAGTAATTTTTTCGGCGGCAGTCATTGCAGCTCCCCCTCTGATTATCGTTGGTGGAGATTACGCCATCTTTGGATCACTAGTTTTAGCCCAAATAAGGTAAATGCAGCAGAAAAAAGCGCACAGTGTCGTAACAGCAGTCATGGTAGCCCTGCTGGGGCTGCTGGTCGGCTGTGGTATTGGCTCTGATGATGCCAGCCATCCGCTGACCTTCTATTTAGCGCGTCTTGAGCGCACGCTGGACCTGGCCTTCCCTGATACTGCGTCTTCCGCCTTGCCACTGCCACGCAGCCGTGCACTTTCGCTGGCACTGGCCTCGAGTTCCATTGATATGCTCGATATGTATGCACTGCGTAACTGCGCACTGGAAACAACCCTGGGAAAATCCAATAGCAGCCTGGGCAAGGTCGCAACAGCGTCACAGCGTCTGTTGCTGGAACTCACCATTCTGGCCCAGCTTCCCGACTGTATCGCCAGCCTGGATGCTGATGATGAAGCAAGCTTGTTGGTAGCTCTGCGAACAGCTCAAGAGGACAAACTGGAGCAACTTCCCGCCCGCATCTGGAATGCAACACTTGCGGGTCCCGAATTCAGACGATTCTGGCAGTCAAGCGGTGCGCTGGGGCAATACCCGGACAACACTGGCAGTGAGGTACCTGCAGCGCTGGCACGACTGGCCCAGCTCTCACAGCGCTGGCTCAGCGGCGACTACATGCTGGGACACGAGGAGCTGGAGACGCTACTGGACCAGGTTCGCCGGGGGGATGGCGGCAGCCTGATCTATGCTCTGGCACAGCAGCAATCCAGTCTGCAGGCAGCCGCCCCGGGCTTACAGCAGCGCCTCACTGATCCGCCCCTGTGTTTTGGCAAAACGCCCTCGCCAGAAGGTCGAATTCTCGAGACCGTGGTGCGAAAGTTCTTTGCCGGTGAGTTGCAGCCCTGGTCTGTGCGCCTCGACCGACGCCGCCAGCAACTTATGCCACCAGTGCTGGCGCTTGAGGAACAGCTCGCCATGGCCGTACCGCCGGAATACGCTGAGTGGCAAACCGAGAGGGATTCTCTACTCGCCTCGTCGATCAATGCACCTAAAGCGCACGCACTGCTGCTGGCCGAACTGCTGGATTCCTGCGGATTGCGCCCCGGCAGCGGCCCTGCCAATTCCTCCTGACCAGCGTTACACTCGTGGGAAAAAGCAAACATGCTCCCTCGTCAAAACGCGGGCGCCCCCAACCAACGGGTACACCCGAGTAACCGGCACCACGATATAAACACAATATAAGAAGAGGACGCTGCTATGGCCTTGCAAGTCGCCGTTTGGGGCACTGGAAACGTAGGACGACCGGCGATCCGCGCTGTGCTCGCTCACCAGGACCTGGAGCTTTCGGATGTCATCGTCGCCAATCCCGACAAGATCGGTAAAGACGCTGGCGAGCTGGTTGGCATCAATCCTGTAGGCCTTGCTGCCACCGACGACTGGCAGGCAGTCCTGAATCGTCGGCCCGATGCTGTGATCTATGCGGCCAATGCGGATACCCGTCCAGAGGAGGCGCAGGCCGAGCTGCTCGCCTGTTTGAACGCGGGCCGCAACGTCATTGCCACGGGCTTTTATTCTTTTTTGCATCCTGGCTCCACTGCCGAGGAAGTGCTGGCGCCCGTGCGTACAGCCTGCCGTGAGGGGGGCGGGTCGCTGTTTGTCTCCGGTATCGATCCGGGCTGGGCGATGGATATGCTGCCAGTGGTTGTGAGCGGCACGGTAGCCAATATCTCAGAAATCCGCAGTCGCGAAATCTTTAACTACGCGCTCTATGACGCACCCCACGTGGTGCGGGAAGTCATTGGCTTTGGCGAGTCTATGGAGCAACTGCCGTTGATGCTGCACGACTTTGCGATCGAGATGGTCTGGGGCCCGATGCTGCGGCTAGTGGGCGAATCACTGGGACAGCCGGTGGTACGCATTGATAGTGTCGTGGAGCGCCGGCCGCTGGAGCAGGACATCGACGTTCCGGGTATGGGGCTGTTCAGGAAAGGGGGCCAGGGTGCATTTCGATTTGAGGTGCGCGGCTACACTGAAGGCTCAGATAGCCCGCTTTACGTCCTCGAGCACGTGACTCGTATTGACGACGCCTGCGCGCCAGACTGGCCCTATCCGCCCAATGCGGGGGGATGCCATCAGGTGATTATCAGCGGCGATCCCACTATGACGGTGAGCGTGCACGGCCACGACCACCACGAAGCGGGCGCCGCCGCCGGCGGCAATGCCAGCGCGGCAGCCTATGTGGTAAACGCTATTCCGGCAGTATGTGCGGCGGCTCCGGGCATCGTAACGCTGCTGGACCTGCCGCCTATCCGGGGCAACCGGCAGCTCGCTGCGCAGGGCCGCTTCAAATAGGCAGGGCGACTTCACTCCCTGTTTCAAAGGCCCGCGCCTCCATGGACAAGACTTCAATTGCTCCCAGCGCAGCACCGAAACTTGCCATGTGTGGCTGTCCGAAGTGCGCCTTCAGATGATCCTCGCTAGCCCACCATTCCGTAATGCGCATCAAGCCTGGATCGGTCACATCGAGCGAGAAGGCATAGGTAAGGCAACCATCTTCCTTGCGCGTTTCGGCCTCCATCTCGGCAATCGCATCCTTAACTGCGTCAATACCGCCGGCACCCAATTTTACCTCAACATTTACAACAATCATCGCGAATCTCCCTCACCAAAATCATGAATTAGCTTATCTGCCTTGCCCTACCGCGGCGCAGATTTCTGCACGTAGATCGCGCGGGTCGACCACGCGATCAAAGGCCATAGCATCCGCAGGCACCCAGGCGCCGGATTGATTAGCCGCCATCTGCTCGGCGGTATCGCTGTCTGCACCTGCGGCTTCCGCCCCACCGATGACAGGGATACCAGCCAGACTGACCCCAGGCAGCGCCAGGCTGATCACCTGATGGTCCCAGGGATTCATACCCATCACAGATGAGCCAAAGCCAAACGCTTTGCGCAAGGTAACGACGATTTTTCGTCCTGCATAATGGCGCTGCGCTGCGAACATTGCTGCAGCCTCGCGTAACACGCCCGCGCGCTCCGCAGCAGGTCCTGGCATTACGCCCGGGTTATCCACCAGGGATAGCAATGGCAGTCCAAAGCGAGAGCCGACCTGCAAAAAGTGCGTGGCTTTGCGGGCCGCCTCAGCGGTAACCGCACCGGCCATCACCGCAGGCTGATTGGCCATCACCAGGCAGGGCAAGCCGTTTAAGCGCGCCAGCCCTATGACCAGGCTGGCTCCATATTCCGGCTGCAATTCAAAAAAGCTGCCAGCATCGACCAGATGCTGTATTACCCTCACCACGTCGTAGGTCTGGTTCAGTGCGACCGGGATCAACTCCAGAAGGTCTTCACGGTCGGGCTCAGTGGCTGGAGGGTCTGCCAGTGGCAATTCCTGCTCAACCGCGGAGGGCAGTAGCGAGAGCACATAGCGCGCCTGGTCAAATGCAGCCGCTTCGGACGCGGCCACCTGATGGACAACGCCGCTGCCTCGGGCGTGCAGGTCTGGCCCGCCAAGTGTCGCAGCATCAATAGTCTGCCCTGTCGCCGCCTGCACTAATGGCGGTCCAGCACTGAACAGTGCAGCATCATTTGTCATGATAAGAAGATCAGCGAACATACCGCACAGCGCACCGTGACCGGCAGAGCTTCCCAGCACCAGACAAATGACCGGTACTTTGCCGCGAAGATCTGCCAATAGCTGCAGATCTGACGGGGCCATGGGATAGCGCTCGCCGGTATTGCCCGCACGCTCACCGGCACCCTCCAGCATCATCACCAGCGGTACCGAAAGCTCATCAGCCAGCCGTACCAGGCGGGCTCGCTTGGCCGCGTTGACATGGCCAATACTGCCGCCCAGCACAGTAAAGTCCTCAACCATCAGCACCAGGTCTCGGCCGTTTACGCGCGCCGTACCGCCCACCAGTGCGTCTGCGGGTACAGCATCTGCCCCGCCGGGATGCTGCGAGCCAGCAAGCGTGCCAATTTCTGCAAAGCTATCGGGGTCGCTAAACGCCGCGATGCGCTCACGCGCCGTCATGCGACCGCGGTCATGCTGTCTGGCGATGCGCTCCTTTCCGCCCATAGCCATTGCTCTGGCTGTGCGGGCATCAAGCTCTGCGAGCAGCGCCTGCCAGTCCTTATAGCCCTGGCTCACCGCAGTTCTCCTGCTGAGAAAAACGCCAACATAGCGGCTGTCGAGAAAGCAGGCAATCAGCCTCTGGCTCCGGGACGTGCTCAGCTCAGCCCAGCAAGCATTGTTGGGCCACTGTTTTCAAAATGGCCGCAGCGCTCTTCAAAGAGGCCATAGCGCTCTTGTAAGGGGCCACAGCGCTCTTCAAAGGCGCCGCAGCGGTCTAGAAAAGAGTCACAGCGCTGTCTGCAGAGGTATTGTTAGTGGCGTTGTGGCCGGGCTACACGAACAGCCCGGCGTATGGCAGGACGAGTACTGTTTGTAAGTCTGCGTTTAACTACGAGGACTGGGAGTCGAGGTGCCATTGCTCGAAGTTTGACCAGTAATCCTTTTCCGCTGCTTCAATAACCTTGAGCGCCTCAGCACGGTCGTAGACAAAATCCACCTTGATATCGAGCTCTTTGCCAGGTTCCATCTTGTAGGTGAGAAAGTAGTGCTGCAGGCGTTCAATCTTGATCGGTGGCAGATCACCGATATCACGGACATCGCCCCAGATATTGTCGCCTTCCAATACGGCGATGATCTTGTCGTCCGCCTCACCCCCGTCAATCATTTGAATGCCACCGACAACCCGTGCGCTCAAAAGAATATCGCCGCGGGTAATGGCGCGCTCGGAGTACACGCAGATATCCAGCGGGTCGTTGTCTGCCACATCCACATCCGGACAGCGCTTGGCCACCTCGGTGTCACAGTAGGTGCGGGGAATAAATCCGTATAGCGCAGGCGGACTGGACGTGGTTCGCTGGGGGCGGTCTACCATCATAAAACCAGAGAACTTATCCAGTTCGTACTTTACCGTGTCGGTCGGGGTCATCTCGACGAAAACGTTAACGATGTCTTCTGCGGCGTCTTCAGGACGAATTCGAAGGCCGTGCCAGGGATGACGACGCCAACGGTTAAAATCGCGATTGCTGTACATACTCACTCCAGATGGGGGTTTTCAGGCGCGCGCATTGTACGGCATTGGCACAGGGAAAGTCTCACTCCAATTAGTCGAACGCGCGCGCTCCGACGAAGCACACTGACATCACAATCAGCAGACCAAACAGGAGTGACTCCAGG
Source organism: Pseudomonadota bacterium (assembly GCA_038746745.1). GTDB lineage: Bacteria > Pseudomonadota > Gammaproteobacteria > Pseudomonadales > Halieaceae > JANQIO01. The sequence goes on along the minus strand of JBCDKJ010000035.1, from coordinate 14,502 downwards.
CACTGCTGTCCCAGCGCATATTTAAGCTCCCGCACGTCGGCCGCAATCTGATCCAGCTCCTGATCAAACATGGGCTGCGCGACAACGTGGGAAGCGTCCTGCATCAGAGCTCGTGCGTCGTCGAGATGTCTATCAAACAGCACATAGATATGCGCGGGCACTACTCCTGCATGAGGCACCTCTTCCAGATGTACGGGGATACCACAGCCTCGGAGTAACGCGGCCTTTTCCAGCAGGAGCGCACGATCGGTTGAGGCCAGCAGCAACTTCATAGTGTCGAGCTCTGCAGCGCTCAGTGACCTGCCACCGCATCGATTTCGCGAGCCAGCGAGAAATCCCGCGCCGTCAGCCCACCCGCATCGTGCGTGGTAAGTTCAATAATCACCCTGTTATACACATTGCTCCACTCCGGATGGTGGTCGGCTCGCTCTGCCAGCAGTGCAACCGAACTCATAAAGCCAAAGGCCTCAACGAAGTTCGCAAACGCAAACTCACGTCGGATGCGGCCCTGCTCTCTCTGCCAGCCCGACACGCTGGCAAGGGCTTCCAGAATGTCGGATTCAGGTAATGGCTCCATCATAAGTCCAGTCGCTCTATGGCCCGCCTGGTCAAACAAGTTGTGCCAGGCTGATCCTGCAAATTTGGTACATTGCAACAGAATAATAACAACGGAGCCAGCCCCATGGATGCCAATGCACCGCGACGCCTCGCCTACCAATATGCGCAGTTTATCGATGACAGGAGCTTTGAGCGTCTGGCGGAGATAATGACCAACGACGTCCAGATCACTGCCAGGCTGTTCCACTGCGATGGCCTCAGCGCCTTTGTCGAACAAGTCTCATTGCTACACAACTACGAGTCCACTCTTCATTTAGTGGCTAACCAGTTTGGCCAGTGGGAGGAAGGCGTCTACAGCGGCGAGACTTACTGCATCGCAAATCACATTTACTCCGTAGACGGGGTCGGCTGGAAATGGGAGGTAGGCGTACGCTATCAGGACCGCATCATCCTGCAGGACGGTGTGGCACTGTATTCACACCGCCATCTCAATGTGCTCTGGGAGCAGGATCAACCGCTGCTAGCACCGGGGGCGCGGCACGGGCAGGGTGAGATCAGTCATGAGAAAACTGCCGGGTGATAGCCAGCAGCTCAGGGCATTGGTCAGGGCGTCAGTAAGGGCTTCATTCAGGGAGAGAGAAAGAAGCCTGACAGGAGTAAGCCAGCCATAAGCAGATCAACCATTATGCCAGGGATGCTTTCCTTCAGCGTGCTGCCGTCGGCGAACATAGAATAAAAGCGCGCCAGAAGTCCGAAGAACCACGCCGTCCCCAGCGTCATGTACACCGGCGGCGTGTGCAAGATCAGGCCCATCAGTGCACCACCGACGTTGAGGCCGCCAAACACGGTGCGCGCCTCACTGAGCGCCATGTTGCTGTTAAGCGTTATCTGCATATTTTCGGTGAAGGCACGCGGTTTAAAGAAACCCACCAGTCCGATGATAAGCATCAGCCCCGCACCAATGCGTGGCAGCCACTCTATAAGCATCTGAATTCCTCGCCTATGCTCCACTCTCCTTATTGAGACTAACAAAGAAAGCGCTCTGCTAAACCAATAAAAGGGAGAGACGAATATGCTGCTGAAAGACAAGGTAGTAGTAGTATCAGGAATTGGACCGGGACTTGGCAGCGAACTGGCCCTGGAAGCGGCGCAGCAGGGCGCTAAGCTCGCCATCGCGGCGCGCACTCCGGAAAAGCTTGATGGCAGCGAGCAGGCGATACGCGATGCTGGACTGGACACACCCATCCTCAAGCAGCCAACTGACATCAGCGACGCCAGCCAGTGTCAGGCACTGATCGATGCAACCGTAAAGGCGTATGGCCGCGTGGACGCGCTGATCAATTCTGCGTACAACCCGGGCGCTTTTGAGCCTATCGAGTCAGCAAACCTGGAAAACTGGCAGGCCGCCATGGACGTCAACCTGTTCGGAACGATCAAACTCACGCAGGCTGCTATTCCTGTCATGAAGTCCCAGGGCGACGGCGCTATCGTGATGATCAATACCATGGTCACCCGCAAACCATTGCCGACCCAGGGTGGCTACGGCGCATCCAAGGCAGCGCTGGCCAGCGCTACAGCGCATCTCGCGGCGGAACTCGGCGGCTATGGTATTCGCGTCAACTCTGCATTTATGGGCTGGATGTGGGGTCCGCCGGTAGAGTTCTATATGGAGATGATGAAGGACCAGCATCCCGATGGCGCTGCCGGTATGAAACGGGAAGTTGAGAAGAACATCCCCCTGGGCCAGATTCCTGACGACGCGGACTGCGCCAAAGTCGCCATTTTCCTGGCGTCAGACTATGCCTGTGCCATGACCGGCGCTCAGCTTGACGTCAACGGCGGCGAATATATGCCCCATTGATCTGTCGCCTTGCCAAGGCGAGCTCAACTGCCCTGTGCCTTGTACTCACGTATTTCAGCGTTAAAGGCCTCCGCAAGCGTCTCCATCGCCTCAACCGCAGAATCGTGTGCCTGTAGTCGTACCAGACGCAGTTCTTCCGTTTCTGACGCCGCAGCTGCAGATTCCTGAGCAATCAGGCAATCCAGATAGGCCTCCGCCTCAGCCATGTAGGCCTTGACCGCCTGTTGACCAGCGACCATGGTGCTCAAATTAGCCGTGGCACCATCGGGAAGACCGGGGGTATCCGGCAGCAGGCAGGAATCTACTGAGGCCTGCGCCGCTGTCGTTAGCAGCATAAGTGCAGCCATTAGATGTCTCATGGTGCTTCTCCCTATATATGGAGTACGTGTGGCGATTTCCGCACGTTCGCGCCCGTTCACGCTGTGACGATAGCACCGGACCCGGACGCAGGGAATGCACAGAGAAGAACCCAGGTCACAAGTTGACCCAACTGTTGAGCGTGGATAGCCGAAATTCAGTGCCGCGGAAGTCCATAACGACGCCGTTTTCCAGAATCTCCACCAGCGTCAAACCCGGCCCTACCCGCTGGCCCTCGCGATAACGCTGCTTGTTCAACACCACACTGCGCTCGCGCGGGTTCGTCGCCCAGCTATGCTCACGATAAAAAATGCTGGGTATCTCGTCTTTGACTGACTGACGCAGCGAGGACAGCAGCGGCACTGCAGACTCTTCTGGTACTGGCTCAAGACTGCGCTGGCGGGCCAGTTCTGCCTCTGCTGCCTTCGCCAGGGCCTCGATATCGAGACCACTGTCTAAAGTCGCTGCGCCTGCATCCGCTGCTGACGCTGGTGCGGGACGCACGGCAGGCGCGGGCTCGTTCAGCTCGGTCACGTCTGTTGGCTTATCAATATCACTTGTGGCACCTGGGCTCCCGGACGAAGGTGGCGACGCTGACGGGACCGCTTGGGGTGATTGCGGCGCCTGGGCGATCTCAGTGACGCTTGAAGATGACCCATTTTTGCGTTCTGCCAGGTTCTCTTGTTGTTCACCTTGCTGATAAAGCGCAGCGATATCCGCCGACTGTTTTGCAGCAGCTGGGCCAGCGGGCGTGACCGGCGCTCTCACTGGCTGGACTCGATTTTCTGGTTTTGCTGACGCAGAGGCCGCAGCGGGTTGGGGTGTTTGTCTTAGTGACACCACGCCCCAACCCGCTGCGCCGAGCAGAAGCAGCACCAGGGTTGCGATCATCCACCAGACGGGCCGGTATGACACCGCAGCATCTGGCGCCCCGTGCACTGTTTGCAAACCCGGTACTTCCGGCTCACGCTGCGCGTCAGAACCCGAGCGATTCAAGGCGTCCAGAATGAAAGACACTAGCCTGCTCCCGCAGCGGCCAACCGCTCATCCTCTGCGCGCAAGGGCAGTGCAGCACCCCGCGCCACGTCGAGCTGCAGCAGAGTTTTCAAACCCACAATGCCGTCCTGCTTCAGACCGTAACGCTGCTGAAACAAGCGTACCCGAGAGTCCAGCGCCCCATTAAAGTCCGCTCCGGCCAGCGGATTTTGCTGGCCGTCGATCTCGGCAAAAACGGCCGCCAACCAGGCTACCATGGGGCCTGTATCTCCCAATGCCATAGGGCCGGTGTAGGCGTCTGGCGGCTGCCAGATAAGTTCAAAATCGCCTCGCCAAAGACCCCCAAGGCTTGCCAGTGGAATCGACGCCTTACCTTCTTGCGTTGCAAGCACCGCACTGCCGCCTCGCAGCTCTGTAAGCACCGCGTGGGTTAGAAAGCGGTTCGGTGTCACCAGGGTGAGCACGACCGGACGATTAAACTCCAACAAATCCTGCCAACTCGCAGCGCCTAAGGCTTCGCAGCGCCAACCGGCAGTCTGCGCGGCTACGCAAGGTGATTCTGCTGCGGCCGCAAGCCCAAGGTGCGAGGCGAGAAGCGCTAGCGCCGTCTCCCGCTCTGGCACCAGTAGTGAAGACAGGGCCGAATTCGCCGCCGTCTGCTGGGGTGGTATGTCAGCCGCAGTGTCCAGTCCCCGGACGAACCAGAGACCTGATCCCAGTAAAACCGTAAACACCAGCGTCAGACCCGCCATGGCAGGCCAGCGTCCCAGCGCAGAGCGCTGTGGTCCCGGTAACACCCCCATCACCTCTGCAACCGCCTGACGCAGCATGGCTGGACTCACCTTGGGTTGATTCTGGCCAAACGTCCCCAACAGCAGGCGATCGCAAAGCACATTGATCAGCCTGGGAATACCGCCAGTGCTGCGATAAACGGCTTTCACGACACGTCTTGGGAAGAGCTCCTGGTTGGCCGGCAAGCCTGCTACCTGCAGGCGATGCCGGATGTAGGCCTGCGTCTCCTCAAGATTCAGCGGCGTTAGCTCATAGCGCGCGGTGATGCGCTGGCTGAGCTGCCGCAGCTCCGGCCGTGCCAGCATGTCCGCCAGCTCCGGCTGACCAACCAGAATAATCTGCAAGAGCTTGCGCGTGTTGGTCTCCAGGTTCGTGAGCAGCCGGATTTGCTCCAGCACATCGAACTGGAGGTGCTGCGCCTCGTCGATCAGCAGGACGGTGTTCCTGCCCTTGTCATGGTTATCCAGCAGGAAACCATGCAGACAGTCGGTCAGCGACTTGAGCGTGGCGCTTTCAGCATCGTAAGCAATACCGAACTCGTCACAGGCCGTCGCCAGCAACTCCACGGCATCCAGCGCGGGATTGAGGATGATGGCGATATCCGTATCGTCAGGTAGCTGCTCCAGCAGACAGCGATTAATCGTAGTTTTACCCGTGCCAACTTCCCCCGTCAGCAGGATAAAGCCGCCGCCGGCGCCGACGCCATACAGCAGATGCGCCAGTGCATCCCGGTGACGGGCGCTCATGAACAGGTACCTGGGATTCACGGCAATGGAAAAAGGTTCTTCCTTCAGGCCGAAATAGCGGTAATACATGGTGTCACGGTGCTTCTGAAAGGCTCAACATTATGCCCAGCGCTATCGCTATGTTCTATAGTTAGGCCTTCCAGTCTCAGTGTGGACCTCAACTATGGGCAAAGCGGCGAAAATCATTATCGGGTTATTTATTGCAACCATTGCTGTAGCAGCGCTGGTGATCGTGCTGGTGCTACAAAACCTTGATGCCATCATTAAAAAGGTCATTGAGGATGTCGGCAGCGAAGTCATGCAAACCACCGTTGCCGTCTCAGGGGTGAAATTTACGCTCCAGGACGGTCGTGGGGAAATCTATGGTCTGTCCATCGCCAACCCCAAGGGTTTCAGTCAAGGGGCCGCCTTTGCTATGGAGAAAATCGCGGTGCAGGTGGCGCCAGCGTCCCTGACCGGACCTGTGATCCTGATTGAGGAAGTTACCGTGGACGGCGCCGCCCTCTCCGCCGAGCAAAAAGGTTTGTCCACCAATCTCCAGGCACTGCTTAATGGAATGAAACCCAGCGATGCTGAACCAGCTCCCGTGGAAAGCGGCGAGGCTGCCGATGTGCGGCTTGCCCTGGAGCAGTTTGCATTTATCAACAGCTCAGCGCGGATAGCGACGGAGCAGTTTGGCGATAAGACGCTGAATCTACCCGCTATTAGGCTCGCCAACATCGGCGACAAAAACAGCGGCCTGCCGCCGGAAGCGCTGGCCAATGCGATGCTGCGGGAAGTCATTCGGCAGACACAGGCTGCGGTGAAGAAATATCTGGAAGACCTGGTGAAAGACGAGGCCAAGGAAGCGGCCGAGAAAGAACTTAATAAACATCTTGATAACAAGATCGGCGCAGAGAACCGCAAGAAGCTGGAGGGCCTTAAGGGGCTGATCAAAAAGTAGCGCTGCGCCACGCAGGCGCAGCGAGACCCCTTACCCCCAGGCTGGTAAACTCGGGTCATGAACGCCCAAGCTACAGGCGGCAACAGGGGTTACCTGCAGACCCTGCTCGCCCCTCTGAAGCCTCACCTGGTTGGTGTTGGCCTGTTCAGTTTGTGCATCAATATATTGATGCTGGCGCCTGCGATTTACATGCTGCAGGTGTTTGATCGCGCAGTGAGCAGCGGATCGGAATCTACTCTTTTGATGCTCACGCTGATCCTGATCTTCCTGATCTCTTCCATGGGCCTGCTGGAGTGGGTTCGCCAGCAACTCTTTCAGCAGGCCGCTGCCAGACTGGATGAACTGCTAGGGGCAGCGGCGTTTGCCGCCTCTTTCCGCCGTGCGCTGCTGCGCGGTGGACGCAAGGGCGTGAGCAGTATGCCGCTGCAGGACGTGGTCAGTCTGCGCAGCTATCTCGCCAACGGTAGTGTCTCGGCTTTTTTTGATGTGCCCTGGGTGCCGGTGTATCTACTGGTCATGTACTTGTTCCATTGGAGCTTTGGCATGCTGGGTATTGTGGCCGCGGGCACCTTGCTGGCGCTGAGCTGGTTCAACCACCGCGCTTCACGCAAGGTCGAGCAGCGGGCCAACGTGGAAACCCGGCTTGGCCAGGATTTCTGCGAGCAAAATCTGCGCAACGCCGAAGTTGTCGCCGCAATGGGCATGATGACCAACGTACAGGCGCACTGGCAGCGGCACCATCAGGCAGGCACGGCCTTCCAGGCGAAAGCTGGACAGGTCAACAGCCGCTTTTCATCCGTCAGCAAAACCCTGCGAATCCTGCTTCAGTCACTGGCCCTTGGCCTGGGCGCCCTGCTCGCCATTAATGGCGATATCACGCCGGGCATGATGATCGCCGGCAGCATTTTGATGGGCCGCGCCCTGGCCCCCGTAGATCAGCTTGTCGCCAGTTGGCGCTCCTTTCAACAGGTTCGCGGTAGCTTCTATCGACTGAACGAAGCCCTGGCCGCTGAACCGACCTCACCGGAACGTCTGTCTCTGCCAGCGCCCCGCGGCGAGGTCACACTGGAAAACGTCACCGTATTTCCTCCGGGTGCGCGCGGTGCCGCTTTGAAAGCTGTGTCCTTCAAGGTCAGCGCGGGTACACAGGTTGGTGTAGTAGGACCGAGCGCCGCTGGCAAGTCATCACTGGCACGAACCCTGCTGGGTGTGTGGCCAAGCACGAAAGGATCGGTGCGCCTTGATGGCGCTGAACTCTCGCAGTGGAACCCGTCAGACCTGGGTCCGTTTCTCGGTTATCTGCCTCAGGACATCGAACTTTTTGAGGGAAGCGTCGCGGAAAACATCGCGCGCTTTGGCGACGTGGATTCGGACGCCGTAGTCGCCGCCGCGCAATGTGCTGGTGTGCATGAAATGATTCTGCGCTTGCCGGAAGGCTATGACACCTTGATCGGCGCCGACGGCGGCGTGCTGGCGGCCGGGCAGCGACAGCGCATCGGTCTGGCCCGGGCACTCTACAAAAAGCCCACCTTAATCGTATTGGATGAGCCGGATGCGCATCTGGATGAAGCGGGTGAGATGGCGCTGCGGCAGGCATTCAATGCGATGCGGGAATGGCAGGCCACTGTCTTCGTAATTACCCACAAACCGCGATTACTGGTGGGACTGAACCGGGTGCTGGTGCTGCGTGATGGCAGTATCGCAGACAGCGGCGACGCTAAGCAGATCCTGCAGAAGTACCAGCAGCCCGCCGTAGCCGCTAATAAGGCCACGACCACTGAGGGCGACGCCTCGTAATGGAGACACCCGCAATAGATAGCAGCGGTCGCACCCCCTGGCGAGTCGGGCTGGTGGTCGTTGGAGTCACCTTTGGCGTGTTTGGTCTGTGGGCGGCGATAGCGCCTCTGGACAGCGCAGCGCTGGCACCTGGGGTAGTCTCGGTCAAGGGCAGTCGCAAAAATGTGGAACATCTGGAAGGCGGCATCGTTAGCGCAATCCACGTCAAAGATGGGGAAACCGTGGCCGCAAACCAATTGCTGATCCAACTGGACGACACCCAGGCCAGCGCCCAGTTGGAGATTGCCCAAGGCCAGCTATTTCTTGCCTTGGCCCGCCAGTCCCGGCTGCTGGCAGAGCAGAGTGGCGCGCTTGCGCTTGCTGAGAATAGCCTGCCCGCAGACACCAGTGATCCTCGCATGACAGAAGCGATGTCGGCACAGCAACAGCTCTTTAACGCAAGGCGCGAAGCTCGCGAGGGAGAGCTGTCCGTACTGGAGCAGCGCATCGAACAGCTGGCATCCCAGGCAAGCGGACTGGAAAATGTCAGCGCCGCCAAGCGCGAGCTGGGTGATTCCTATGTTGAGGAAATTCAGGATCTAAAGCGCCTGCTTAAGGATGGTTACGTTGATAAGCAGCGACTCAGAGAGTTAGAGCGCCGCCTCGCCGACGTGCGAGGCGAATCGGCCGAGCTCGATTCTGAAGCCGCCAGTCTGGAAATTAAAATCGGCGAGACGCGCCTGCAGAAACTGCAGCTGGAAAAAGATTTTCAGAGTGCGGTAGTAGACGAACTGGGCGATGTTAAAGCTGAGATAAACAACCTCAGCGAGCGCATACGTGCGCTGGAAGATCAGGTGCGCCGCACCAACATCCGCAGCCCAATAGCGGGTGAGGTCGTCGGTCTCGCCGTCAGCACCATCGGGGAGGTGGTGGCGCCCGGAGAAAGCTTGCTACAGGTGGTGCCCGGTGCCGCTGAGTTGATAGTGGAAGCACAGGTTAACCCTATTGATATCGACAGGGTCAGCAACGGCCAGGCCGCCAACATACGCTTCACCTCCTTCAAGAGTCAGACCACACCTGTGATTGAGGGTAAGCTTTTCAGCCTGTCCGCAGACGCCATCAGCGACGCCAACAGTGCCTACTCCTACTACCTTGCACGGGTCGAAATTCCCGCGGCGGAGCGCGCTCGGCTGGCAGGCGCCGATCTGGTGCCAGGAATGCCGGTCGAGGTGCTCATCAATACTGGCAGCCGCACCCTTCTGCAGTATCTGACCCAGCCGGTCAGTAATGCGCTGGCACGCTCATTGATAGAGGACTAGTGTCCGGGACCTTCACCAGTATGGAACTCGATCTGGCGCACCAAATTGATGCCTGCGGCGCTACGGAGACTGCCATCTATTGTCCTGAATATTCGTAAATCACTGTTTTATATTGAAATTTTTCTATTGGCGTTAATGTTGCAGCAAACTCCGGTGCCGTGAGATTGCAGCATACAGTCGCGCGCTGGCGGCACCAGGGATAGCAACCCTGGGATAACAACCTAGGGGTAACACTAAGGCCGCTCTAGATGCGCGAGGTAGACAATAAATATCTTTTCCTGCTCACCGTTTTTGTGTCGGTGATTTGCATACTGAATGTGATCAGCGCCAAGCTGAGTGACATTCCGCTGTGGCCCACTGTGGTGGGCGCGGGAATCATCTGCTACTGGATTACTTTCCCCATTACCGATGTAGTGTCCGAGGTGTACGGCAAAGACAACGCCCAATTTCTGGTGTGGATGGGATTTGTCGCCAACGTCATCGTAGTATCGCTTTCGACCTGGGCAGTCGCATTGCCGCCGGACATCACCTACCCCCATCAGGAGGCTTTCGCCACGGTGCTGGGGGCAATTCCAGTCATTGTCCTGGCATCTATCTGCGCCTATCTGGCCGCCCAGACCCACGACGTGTGGGCCTATCATTTCTGGAAACAGAAGACCGGCGGGCGGCACATGTGGCTGCGCAATAACCTGAGTACGATTTCTTCGCAGTTGATCGATTCCATTATTTTTAATGGCATCGCTTTCTACATTTTTGGCAGCTGGGACACCGCCACCATGATCAGCGCGACGCTGGGTTACTGGTTACTCAAACTGTGCATTGCCATTGTGGATACGCCCCTGGTCTACTTGCTGCATTACTGGCTGACCGGGCACTGGTCTCCCGCCCGCGCCGCGGTCGCTGAAGCCTCAGCCATGGATAAGCAGGCTACGGTGGTCAGTGCAGAAAACGCTTAAAGACTGCATCGTACTTGCCGGCGAGTCGCTGACGCCGCACTGGTGCTCGCGCTTCACGGTAGAGGGTGACCGCATCGTCGCCATGGACCTGGGGGAACCGGTACTCAAAATAGATAGCGGTGCGCTCGTGGTAATGCCTGGCATGTATAACAGCCATACGCATATGGGTGACAGCTTCCTCCCCGATGGCGCTACTGGATTGACGCTGGAGGAAGGATTTTTTCGCCCACACGGGATGAAATATCGCGAGCTCGCCAAACTCAAACGAGATGATCACCTGACCTGCCTGTGCGAGACTCTCAGGTATATGGCCCGCAGCGGCACCATCGGCCATCTGGACTTTCGGGAACAGGGTCCTTACGGGGCAGAGTTGTTGAAAGAGGCCGCCGAGAAAACCGGCATTGCTTCTATCACGCTGGGGCAATTCGACGGTGTGCCGTTTGATACCCAGGCCCTGGATGCTGATCAGGCCAGCCTGCCCGAGACGTTCAAAAACGAGCTGCATAACATCCTGGCGCTCGCTGACGGCTTCAGTGAGAGCACCATGAATGATCTGACCAGCGTCGCCTGGCGTGAAATCAACGCGATTACTCGCAGCAAAAACAAGCTGCGCGCTATTCACTGTCTGGAAAACGAGGGCTACCGCAGCGAAAGCCTGCGTATCGCGGGTTCAGGTGATCTGCAGCGAGCACTGGACCTGTACGAACCCCATATTATTGTGCACAGGACCGTCGCCACCGAAGCAGAAATCACGCTGCTGGCGAATAGCGGCACTACCGCAGTGCTGAACCCCCGTGCCAATGCCAATCTGGGTCTGCCACTGCCACCGATCCACGACCTGATGAACAGCGGTGCGAATCTACTGCTGGGAACGGACAACGGCCTCCTGAACAGCCCGAACATGTTTGCCGAAATGGATTTCACCTACAAGGTCGCTAAAAGTCAGGCCCTGGACCCGAAGCTACCAGATCCTTTCGACGTGCTGCGGATGGCTACCAGCAATATCGCCTCGGTTCTGGGCCAGGAGCATCAGGGTGCGCTACAAGCGGGCAACGCGGCCAGCTTTGTTGTTCTAAACTTTCATCAGACACACCTGAAACGCAGCCGGCATCTGGGGGCGAGCATCCTGACCCGTGTCACGCCCGAAGATGTTCTGGCGACGTATCGTTGCGGACGCGCCCTCTACGAGGCTGAAGGCACGTCGACCCTATGGCATTAAGAACCGTGAGCTAGGCTACATGAGTGAAATAAATGACTTCTCGGGGCTCGGGCCCAATCCAAGAAATACGTGGCAGGTGAGCGCGAGCCACGCTGACCTTACGCGACCGCAACTTGAACCCAGACCCCTTACGCTTGAAGCCAAGCCAAAACCCATCACCCTTGATCTGGCGCGCTGTGCCGTCATCGTGGTGGATATGCAAAACGATTTCTGCCACGAGGATGGCTGGCTCGCCGGAATTGGCGTCGATGTGACACCGGCGCGATCAGCCATCGAACCGATTCAGCAGTTACTGCCAAGGATCAGACAGCACGCTGTCCCGGTGGTCTGGCTCAACTGGGGCAATCGTCCCGATCTCGCCAACATTTCCCCCGCCCTGTTGCACGTCTATGACGGCGAGGGGACAGATGCTGGCCTGGGTGCAAAGTTGGGTAAGCACCAGGCGCCAGTGTTGGAGAAGGGCTCATGGTCGGCACAGATTGTCGATGAACTCACAGTGGATTCCGGAGATATTCGCGTCGACAAGCATCGCATGAGCGGATTCTGGGACACGCCACTGGACGCCATTCTAAGAAACCTTCGCGTGGATACGCTGTTGTTCTGCGGGGTCAATGCAGACCAGTGTGTGCTGCACACCCTGGCCGACGGCAATTTCCTGGGCTACGACACGATAATGATCGAACAGGCCTCGGCGACCACCTCTCCCGAGTACTGCCTGGAGGCGACGCTGTATAACGTTCGTCAGATTTTTGGATTCACTGTTGAGGCGGATGCGCTGAGCGCCGCACTCACGGATTAGGAGCTACTGTATGCACGCCCTTCCAAGCGTCTTGCGCCCCGAGCAACTGACGGCCAAACGCATCAGCCCTAACGACACCAACTATTTTGCACTATTGGTGGATCCGGTAGAAACCGAACCCGACTGCGTTTTTGTCATTGAAATCTATGAACCCCGGGGCGCCACACCACCCAACGTGCACCAGCACGCCTACGAGTTCTTCTTCATTTTAAAAGGTCACTGCAAGGCCATATCCGGCGACACGGAGATAGAGCTATCCGCCGGAGACTTCTTGACCGTGCCTCCGGGCGGCGAACATATTGTTGAAAACCTGAGTGATGAAAAGCTCTATGCCCTATGCCTGATGCAGCCCAACGAGGAATTTGCGGAAATTATCAGGGCGGGCGAGGACGTGCCCCTGTCCGAAGCGGACCTCAACGTACTGCGAGGACTTTCTGCTTAGGAAGATCGTAGGCGTAGTTGGTGAGTGTCGCTGGTGGCCTTGGTCTATGGCCTCGAAATATCAACAGGGCGCCCCCAGCCGAGGGCACCCGTAATACCTCTGTCTACCTTACATACCCGGCATGATCACTGAATCAATCACGTGGATCACGCCATTGGTGGCGGCAATGTCCGTCGCTACGACGGTGGCATTATCGACCATCACTTTGCCGCTGCTGACCATGATATCGATGCTGTCGCCCTGCACGCTTTCGGCAGAGGAAAGTGCGGTCACGTCCTTGGCATACACTGCGCCAGGAACGACATGATAGGTCAGAATGGCGACCAGCTTGTCTTTGTTCTCGGGCTTCAACAGCATATCAACGGTGCCTTCTGGCAGAGCCGCAAATGCCGCATTCGTGGGGGCAAAAACGGTAAACGGCCCTTCGCCCTGCAGAGTTTCCACCAGACCGGCAGCTTTGACGGCTGCGACCAGGGTGCTGAAGTCTTCGTTACCGGCGGCAACGCCGACAATGTCCATCTTGGCCATCTCGGGCTTGGCCATCATCTCGTCTTTCTCATGGTGTGCTGCGTTGGCCACCGTTGCCAGGGGCAACATAAACGACATAGCAACAGCGGCTATCATTGTCTTCATAGTCATAAGTTATCTCCAGTGGAGCGTATCCACGTTTAAGAAAGCGTTTGTTGAGCGAACGGCGCGATGCCGTCCTTTAAATACGATGATCAATGACTGACCTATGAATCGGCCGTGGATTAAGCCCGGACAAAAGGTATGCAAGCTCACCGAGGTCACAGTTTGCCCGGTGATTCCTGTCGTGTGTCTTGGCTAGGACACGCAACCAGCCAATCAAAAAACGCCTGGTTCGCGATAGAAATCTTTTTGCCTTTGGGTTTTGCCAGCAGCAGTATCAGGGTGGTGGCGGGCACCAGAGGCAGCAGCGATACGCCGGGCTCCTGGCCCTTCATGATCTGAAGCCCTAGCGTGGCGCCTGCGCCATCGCGGGCCATCTTGATCAACAGGGGGAGAAAATTGGCCTTGATACGCAGATCTGGCTCTACGCCGGCCCGGGCACATTCCTGCATGAATGCCTCGCGAATGAAGTATCCTGATTCATAGATAAACATGGGCATCTGGCCTAGGCTCTCGTAGCGCACAAACCTTCGTGCTGCCAGGGGATGAGCGTCGCTCACCGCCAAACACAGCCGCTCCTCAAGTAAAGGCACCACATCCAACTCTGTATCGTGTTTGGGAATCTTGCCTACAATGACCCCAAGGTCAATTTCCCGGTTGCGCAGCTTTTCCTCAATGTGCTGCGTGCCATACTGTGAAATAGATGCGGTGAGCTGCGGATACCGGCTCATAAATTGCCCCAGCAGATCCGGCAAAAAATACGTCGCCACCATTGATGGACAAGCGAGAGACAACTGTCCGGAGAGCATGCCCCGCAGACCCTGCATTTCTTCCTCTAGCAGTCCCACGTCCTGTAAAACCTGACGAGCACGCTGGTAAAGACGCTCTCCCTCATAGGTAAGGATCTTTCGACCCGACTCAGGATCGAACAGGGTCACATCGAGCTCCTGCTCCAGCTTGCGTACTGCGATACTAATCGCGGGTTGAGCGACATGGAGCTTGCGGGCGGCAGCACTGAAACCACCCTCCTCCACAATCGCAACGAAAATTTTGAGGCGCTTGATATCCATAAATATTTAATATCGATTGAATAAATACAATATATTTT
>JBCDKJ010000034.1:0-39211 GCA_038746745.1 Pseudomonadota bacterium | reverse complement strand
TCCGCCATTAGTTACCGAGAACCCTGAAACGCGCAACTTATCGGGTGAGGCTGTAGTTGTTCTCGAGCATGAGAAGAGTCGCTCATTATTCTATGGTCTTATAGATCATGTTATAGCGACCAAGTGAGCCGGTATGAGAAAATTTTAAGCGTTTCCCGAAGATCATCTTCTCACGTACGTTTTATGTGTGAAATCCACTGTCGCCCAAACACGGGTATGGATCGACTCCTGTCGGAGCGCAATTCATGCGGAAGGTACGTCGAAGCTATGCGTAAAAGCTTCTCAGAATCACATATAATCTCACCCAACTTCCTAAGCGTGCCGACACCCCATAATTTTTTCTATGGTTAGGGCCGACATCGGCCGACCAGTCCTCAGGCAGATAGACCATTGATCTATGACGCAATTGAGAATCTTCCTCGGCCGAAGGCTGATTGCGCCATTGTTGGCGCGGGTGCTGTAGGACTCTTCCTGGCCGACCAGCTTGCACAACGGGGATTTTGCCCCCTCGTCGTTGAGTGCGGTGGTCTCGATATGGCGGTTTTTGATCGGCGCGGTTTCGAGAACATAGGGCGCGAACACAGTGGAATTGCTGAGGGTAGAGGGCGCGTACTCGGTGGCACCACTAACCTATGGGGAGGTCAGCTCGTCGAGTTCCAACCGAGTGACTTTTCTCGACCGGGATCTGGAGATCAAATGGCTTGGCCCATAAGTCACGAATCCCTTGCGGGCTACCAGCGAACTACATACGAAAGTCTAGGGTTCGGTATTGAACAGCAGGATGACGATCATGTGTGGAGCGGGATTGGGAAAGTAGCGCCATCTCTTGGCGAAGAATTGGAAGTTTTTCTCACTAGGTGGCTGGGTATTCCGAATTTCGCTCAGCGCTTTTCGGATCAAATACATAGGGATGACACTATCAGTCTGCTTTTAAACCATACCGTCACGGGCTTTTCATTTGACGGAGCGAGAGTTAACGGACTTGCGGTGATGACACCCCATGGTGAGGTCAGAGATTTAGCAGCCCGTGTGATTGTTTTAGCTGCAGGGACTATAGAGAGTGTGCGAATACTTTTGCATGCGGCACGTCTAGGTAGTGGGAACTGCCCATGGCGGCATAACGAGAATGTGGGGCGGTACTTTGCCGATCATATAGGTGGTCGAGCGGCAGAAGTGAAGCCTCTAGAAGGGTTTCAGGATGCGTTCTCGACAATAGTACTGAATAAACAAAAGTACGCCCCGAAATTAAGATACAAGGATCAACTACTAGAAAGGAACCTAGAACTAAACATTCAGGGGTTCTTTTCGTTTGAAGGCTCAATCTCCGAGAACTTAGCCGTTCTCAAGCAGTTTGTTAAATCGGCGCTTTACTCAAGAGAAATAAAAGGCGTTCTCCCACTCACGAGAAATCTAGTTGGCTGCGCTAGGTATTTACCTCCGCTTATGTGGAGGTATTTAGTCGACAATAGGATTTTCCTGCCGTCCGGCTCTACGGTCTCCTTTATGGTTCAGGCGGAGCAGCCGGCAAGCCGGTTCAGCCGCATCGAAATAGATCCCAATGATTTAGATTCCTACGGCCTTCCCAGAGTACTGCTCGACTGGCAAGTTGATAGTGAGCGTGTACTGCAAGGGATATATCGGTTTGTATCCCGAGCAGATGACGCGTTACGCGCTTCGGATTTGGCGGAACTAGCTATGGTGGCCGAGCTCGCTGAGCATTGTGATGACTATCTCCGACTATTGAGAGATACCTCGCATCAAAGTGGTGGTGCAGTGATGAGTAGAAGCGCAAGGACTGGGGTGGTTGATGAGAATCTCCGCGTTTATGGAACTGAGAATCTCTTTGTATGTGGCGCAGCAACGTTCCCAACTGTGAGTAATGCAAATACAACATTTCTAGCGCTTACTTTGGCCACGAGACTTGGCGAGCATTTGGCTAGATTTTTTGGTAGATAGAAAGCTATGGCGAAAGAAGAACGCTTCCCGCGGCTGGCGCGAGATGCTGCACAAGCTGTTGGGCTTCCCGCAGATTACGAAACGGAGCAGCTTGCATACTTTGCGCACGTTGTATCTGAAGCTGACTGCTTTATAGATGTTGGTGCGAATAAAGGCGTCTATGCCTTTCTGGCGAATTCTGTCATGCGAGGTGCTGAGATATACCTTATAGAGGCTGACCCAACACTAGCGGAATCCCTCCAAACAGCAACTCTTTGTTGGCCTGACAATAGTAACAACGTGAGTGTCTTGGGTGTTGCTGCGAGCGATGCGAATGGCAAGCTCCCTTTCTATGCCAGTGAGGCCGATACCTTAGGCAGCTTGTCACGATCTAAGTACAACTCTTCCTCAATGATTAGCGTGGAGACAAGCAGATTAGATAGTTTGGTCCCGTCCAAAGGTGCAAACACCGTAACGGTCATCAAAGTCGACGTCGAGGGTTTCGAATATAGAGCGTTGCGAGGCGCGGAAAAGCACCTTCAGAGCCCACTTACCCGAGTAGTTGCAGAGCTGCATGGTTGGGGTGACCCGGAAGCCGGTAAGTACCCTGTTCACGTAGCCTTTCTAATGGCTAAGTATGGTTTTGCTATAGAGCGTATAGCTGGAACGTTTTCCTACAGTTTTAAAAAGGCATCACTACGGAGGCGGACGGCTTCGTGTGCTATCTACCTTCCATATCTCTTTATTAAGTATGTTGCACGAAGAATAGGCATTAGGTCTTTGCTGGATAGAGTGAATGCCAAGCTTTGATCAAGGGTCTCGCACTCTGAGTATTGTCAAAGCACTTCAGTCAGGTCTGGCTCTCCGGGGCAGCGGCGTTTTCTTTAATCTACTTTTTGTGCCTATAGCGATCGGGGCGCTTGAACTAGACCTGTATGGCTATCTCGCGACGGTACTAGGATTGGCGAGTTGGCTTTCAATAGCAAGTCTAGGTATGCGGCAAACAACCGCAATGCGTGTTGCAGGGTTGCCAGCTAAAGATGAAGCCTGCGAGTCGGTCATCTTGGTAAGGGCTTTTTCCATCGTGGTGATATGCATTGTTTGCGCACAGTTTCTCTATGTTTGTGTTGCGCGAACCTTGCTTTTCAGTACTAGTAGCAGTCTGGCCAATACGCCGGCTCTCAGTATAGTGATTGCGTTGGTGGTTTCATCTATTTGTTACATCATCACGTCGCTATCCTCACCTTTCGAGGGTTTGCGAATAGGCAAGTTAGAGTCTGACTACTGCAATCGCGTGCGTTTCATAGCGCAATTAATTGCGATTTTTGTTTTGCTCGGGGCTCCTGCATTTCCACCCGCTATTCCAGTTTTTGCATTCATCGCGCTAATGGCTCCAGTGCTGGCCAGCTGTTGGTTCCTGCTTAGAGGCGCGCCGTTAGTCAATGGAATTGCTCGTAGCGCTCTGTCTTATAGAAACACATGGCAAATGGCAAAAGAAGGGGGTGGCTATGCGGCAAGTAGTATCGCGGTACTTTTTTTGGGTGGCGCCAGTCTTCCATTGTTTGTCTCTGCTTTTGGCGAAAGAGATTTAGCGACAGCTGCTGTCATTTCTCGAGTAATCCAGCTGTACTTCAGCCTTCTTGCGGTGTTCCTCATACCTTTCAGTGCTGCGTTGAAAAGCGCGCTTTCGATCAAAGACTTGCTCTGGATTAAGTCTGCGTTGTCAGTGGGTGCCGCTAGTTTTTTCGTTACTTACTGCGTTGCTACCATCATTCTAGGCCTCTGGGGGGAATGGCTCATCACTGCCTGGACAAGCACACGACTTCCTAACCTGGGCTACTGGATTCACAGCTGTGGCGTTCTTATGGGCGCTATTACGTGGGTGTACTTCTGGGTGTACGTTGCCTTCGCATTATTTGGTGCTTCGCTTGTCGCCAGACTTGCCGTTATCGAGATTGGATTTACGTCGTTTCTTTACTTTCTGTTATCCAACGCCGTCCCGTCTGCAGCTTCTTTGCTGATTTCAAGTTTTGTCATAGTGCTTATTTCGGGAGTGGTACTACCTCTCAAGGCGCTGCAAGAGTTGAGGCATCTTCAGGTCATGCGCTCTTGAGCAAGGCACCTGTAAAGCTTGGGGTAAATCGTCTTGCCTTTGGTTGTTCCTCGTTAATGGGAGGCATATCTAGGCGACAATCACTGAAGTTGTTGGAGTGTGCGTATGATTCAGGTGTTCGGCACTTCGATGTAGCGAGGTCATATGGTTACGGAGAAGCAGAGTCAGTACTTGGTGATTTTCTCCAATCGAAAAGAGACCGCGTTTCAGTTACGACTAAAGTCGGCATCGATCCTTTTATTGCGTCCTCTAGCTACTATCGAGCGGCGCGTCATCTTTTAAGGCCTCTGGTTCGAAGGTTTCCTGGCCTCAGTCGTGGGGTGCGCCGCGTCGCAGCAGCCCCCGTGCGTAGAGTTCCGCTGACACCAAAAGTACTAACCGATAGCTTACACTTGAGCTTGAAAAAGCTGAGAGTGGAAAAAGTTGACCTTTTGCTGCTTCATGAATGTGATCTTCTTGCGGCGAGTAGTGAAGAGCTTATTGCTCGGCTTGATGCCCTTGTTATGGCTGGAGATATAGGGAGCTATGGAGTTGGAGCCTCAGTTTTGACGACACGTAGCTTGATTAGTGGAAAAGCAGCCTATCCAGTTTTTCAGTTTGAGAACAATCCAATTGCTAAAACTGGCGACATTGTCACGCATGCCAGGGCTATTGGGAGCACCGCAATCACGCATCGCTCTGTCGGATTGATCCTCGAAAACTGCAGTAAACGGCTGAAGGATAAAAACGTTCGTTCTCATTGGAGCAATATCCTTGATTTTGATGCGGGAGATAGTTGCGAGTTAGCGCGTATGTTTGTCAGGTATTCACTTACAAGAAACATGTTTGGCCCGGTAATCTTTTCTACTAGAAATGAAGAAAGGATTCGCAGTAATTGCGAGACATCTACATCACCTTTGAGCGAAAAAATGATGAAATCTCTAGAGACGATGTGCGAGCTGCTAAGCAATACTGGTGACTAATTAGTTTTCCAGTCGATCCACCGAGCAAACCGAGACAGAGGCCTTACCTTGTTTCAAATCAGTTCTTTAGTATTGCTTTGCATAGTAATAAGGTGCTTAGGGATCCGCTCTCCCGCCTTACCAGTGATTTTTCTGTTTTCTGCAAGCTCTATCGCGGGCTGGTTTTATGTGCATGTGCTTGCTCCTGATTGGGAGCTGCCCTTCAACTACGGAGCTAGAGCTAGTCTCGATGCTCTTGCGGTCGCGGACAGAGTTTTCTTTATGGCGTCTTTCGCTTTTGCGATTGGTTTCTCTGCTTTCGTTCGTTCCCGTTCTCACCAGACCGTATTTAAAAGTGATAAAGGCTGGGAACTTAAGTTAGGTGGGCAATCGCTAGCACGCAAACAATTTCTGTCTGTTTCAGTCTTTTTGCTTGTTTTTCTTTGTTTGTATTTATCTTATCCGGAACACGGAGTGATTTACCGCAACGAATATCTTCCTAAAGACTCGATACGTCCGCTGCATATTGTGGGCAAGCTCTTACTCCCAATGGTTCTTGTCCACGCGCACTTGATTGGTCTGAATAGATACCTGCTGTCATTTTACTATCTGGGGTTCGCTTTAATTTTGTTTGGTATGGCAAGCAGATTTATGGTTTTCTTGCCAGTCGCGTACCTCGTTGCTAGTTTTCTTGGCAACAGGTCAACCCGGCCGATTCGGCTGTTAGTAGCTGGAGCCGGTGCGTTCTTCTTCGTAGGCCTAGCGATGCAATTGCGCACTAGCCAGTCGCATGGTGTGATCCCTTATCTAAATAGCGTCGGAACTCTTCCCAGTATATTTGACCTGATGATCGGTGCTGTTGGTTATGCGACCGCCTTTAGTTACGCGCTTACGGCATTCACGATAGAAAATATGACGTACGCGGCAAGCGACTTCTTTATTTCGATTGATCCAAGAATGGGTTTTATGGTCGGCTGGTATGACTTGCATTCTTTGCTACGTAACAATACTTACGCTCCATACAATGCGCTCGCTGAGTTGCACTACATGGGTTGGAGCTATCTGCTTTTCTATTTTTTCTTCGCCGGAGCTGTTTTCGCTTTTTTGCGGCGCTATCACTGCAAGGATAGGCTATCGGCCCTGGTTATCTACACTAGTGCGTGGATGTTTGCGTTTCAAGTCGCTCAGTACAATTTGAGGCCTGCTACGAGAGTTGTCTACTACATGATCTTTTTTCACTTGTGTATATACATCTTCAGACGCGTCCGCGCTTCGGCTTTGAAACCATCTTTATCAGCACCCTTCCAGCGAGAATAGACACCGCTGTCGTTCTCTTTGTTGTTGCGCAGTCACCAACGCGTAATGATTTTAATCGACCTGCTATCCGAGTCTTCTTGAAACTCAGCGCCGGGAGTAGTTGCAGATATGAAGAATCTTCTTATCGTTCAGCCTGCATTAATGAGCTATCGAATCCCTGTCTTTCTCGGACTATCTTCAGTGATGCAGCTTAGAGTTTTGACAGTATCACCTCATGAGCAAGAACACACTGCAAGGGATGTAGAGGGGTTAGAAATTCGTTACGGCAGATGCTTTAGCGTTGCGAATCAACGTGTCGTTTATCAATCTGGCCTACTCAAAGAATTGCTGCGTGAAAAATATGACTACATGATACTAGCGTCGCATGTAGGAAGTATTAGCAACTGGCTGGCTTTGCTGTTTGGTGCCTTACTTAAAGCGAAAGTCTGTGTTCATGGACAAGGCCTGTTTCGTAGGCGTCATAAGAAAGCTTGGCGGCAGCTGCTAACTATACTTGAGCTACATCTCTGTGATAGGTATCTCGCATATACATCTGGGTGTGCTGAAGGCCTCAAGGAGGTCGTCCCAGAATACTTGCACCGCAAAATTAGGGTCGTGAGCAACACTCTGCAGTTAAAGCACCTTTTTTCTCCTGCCGAAAGGCTGCGGAGCGCGGAACTAGGGGTTCTCTTTATAGGTCGGCTAAGAGATAGGTGTTCACTAGACTGTTTAGTCAACGCTTTACTCCTGCTTAGAGCTTGGCACGACATTGACTTCAAGTTGCATGTTATAGGTGGGGGTGATTTGCACTTTCAATACGAAGAGTCTTATTCAAATCTTAATTGGATTAAATTTTATGGTCCTGTTACTGATGAGCAGTCAATATGCGATTTGTCCCGTTCCTGTTTTGCAGGGGTATACCCAGGAGCGGCTGGCTTGAGTGTCGTTCATTATTTCTCGCTTTCCCTACCTGCAATAGTTTTTTCGGATCTAAGTGAGCATATGGGACCTGAGCCGGAATACGTAGAAGACGGGTTTAACGGATATATGTTCAAGAAGGGTGATGACAGCAGTCTGGCGGCCGCCATCTGGAAGTCTTTTTTGAGACGTAACGAGATTGATATGTACAGCGCGGCTTGGGAGCGCTACCTGGAGTTATCGCGTCCATCTCTGTCTGACAGGATTTATCAAGCTCTAATCTCATAGTTGCTGCTCTGGCGAGGACCTCGCTTTGATGCAGCTTTAGCATAAAGATACTGAATTTGAAGAGGGGTAACACGCCCTCTTGGCCATTGATTGGAAGCTAGGTCTTAAACTATGAATCTAGTTTCCCTCGGTACTAATCCAGCAGAGATGCGGATCGAGGGAAAGTTGTCGAATACCTTAGGGTTAGAGAAAAGGTCTGATATGGAAAGCGTGGTTAGATGAGTAGTCACGAAGTGCTTGTTGTTGGTGGTGGTGGATTTCTTGGGCGGCATGTTGTGCAGGACCTGATTGCCAAGCATGCGCGCGTTGTGGTGCTTGGTCGCCGGCCGCTGGATTCGCAGCAGCCTTTTCAAGAGGGAGTGCATTACTTCCAAGGCGATGTAAATGACCCTGAATCCCTATCTTTAGCCTTAAAAAAAGCAAGTTCTGTCGTGTACCTGGCACAGACCAATTATCCTGGGGGAGGGGCTGCAAGCGTAGAGCAGGAGTTCGAAGAGAACGTTTTTCGACTAACGCGTTTATACAAATTTCTCTACAAGCAAGATAGGCTGGAAAAATTTGTATACGTATCTTCAGGGGGCACGGTATACGGTGAGCCTAAGCGCCGCATCCCCATATCTGAAACGTCATTTGAGATGCCTATATCAACATATGGTTTAACAAAGCTTGTGGCTGAGCACTACCTGCGCATGCTTCTTTCAGATTCGCACATTCAGTGCTTCGTCTTACGCGTGTCAAATGCCTATGGCGAGGGTCAGAACTTATCGCGGCCACAGGGTGCAATTGGGCACTTTCTAAAGGCTGCAGCAACAAATCACGCTGTGCATTTGTACGGTGGCGGCGCTGCAATTCGGGACTATGTGTACGCCGGTGATGTTGCGGATTCTATTAGTCGGTGCTTGTTCGCACTGGGCAAAAACAAAGGTGTTTTGACTTACAACGTAGGGTCTGGGATTGGACATTCGTTGCAGGCAATCTTGCACGAGGTGCAACTGACTACGGGCGTATCTCTAAAGGTAGTGAACAAACCGCCTAGAGCCTTTGACTGTAGCTACAGTGTCTTAAACATTCAAAAAATCTCTGAGCAACTTGGATGGGTTCCGAAAACGACACTGAAGGAAGGCTTAGAAAAACAGTGGAAATGGACTAAAGACCTTCTAGGTTGAAGATGTCTGAGATAGAGATACTCATGGTAGGGCCAAGGGTCAACCCAGCGAAGCGCAGAGTAACGGGACCTTCCATGATGTTTGAGCTTCTCGTAAACCACCTGTGCTCTTCAACATGGCGCGTTGAGGTTGTGAATCTCGAAAAATACAGCGCGTCTGGACCTGATAGGCAAGTGGGGGGAATTACGATCCTAAGGACGACCGAGTACGTGAGATTGATAACGCTCTTTCTGAAGCGCTTGGTTTTTGGCAATGTAAGTCTAATCTATCTTGTGACTGGTCCGACCTTTGCCGCTTTTCTTAGAGATGCAATATTTATATGGAGCTCCAGAATTCTTCGAGTTCGCATAGTTTGTCATCAGTTTGGTGAGTACCGCGGCTTCTTCGATCGGCAGTCTAGCCTTCTTAAACAACTCATATCTTATACCCTTGCTCAAGCTGATCGCATAATTGTCGAGGGGACAATCGTCAAAGAGGGCTTTTCTTTCTTGCCAGCAGCAGAAACGCAAGTCACTGTAATTCATAACGGCCTGCCACAAACTAATCTAAGAATCCCTGAGAAAGGGAAGCAATTGCCTGCGGCGCGGCCCCTTCAGCTTCTTTATTTAAGCAACATGATCGAAACCAAGGGTTACATGGATGTTTTGCAGGCGGTGAATATCCTTGTAAACACAAGGCGCTTACCTGTTTTTTGCCAGTTCGCTGGCAAATTCATTCATACTTTGGACTCCTCAACTTTTGATAATACCGACGCAGCGAGGGCTGCATTCTTTGAATACATTCGTGTGCACAATTTAAAGAACTTCGTTAACTATAAGGAGGGCTTGTTTGGCAAAGAGAAGGCCGATGCTTTCGAAAAGGCAAACATATTTCTCTTACCTTCAAACTACATCTATGAAATGCAGCCTGTCTCGGTCCTTGAAGCAATGGCCTATGGAACTGTAGTTTTTGGTTGTGCTCACCGAATGATTCCAGAAATGGTGCAAGATTGCGTGACCGGATGTATTGTGGCTTATGGCAAGCCTGTCGAGATTGCCGACAGAATTGCTGATCTGGCATCACGACCAGATGAGTATCACAGAATGAGCGACGCATCCCTCAAGCGATATAAACAGGAGTACACGCCGGGAAAATACGTTAAGAGGGTTGAGGAAGTATTGGAAAATGTATTGGCGCAATAGCCATACCGGTACCCGCTAATCATGCTCTCTCCAAACTGCTTTTTACTAGCCAATCTACCTTTCGAGTGAAGTAGCGTGGCAAGTAGATTTTTTATTGAGACAGGCGCTGGTGGGTTCTCTTCCAGGGATGGCACCGTAGAGTTTTACCAGCGTGTGAACGCTCTTCTATCCGATGACTACGAGATATTGGACCTTGGCGCAGGCCGGGGCGGCTGGTACTTTGACGATGCAAACACCTATCGAAGAGAGCTGCGCCTCATTCGTGGAAAAGTCGCCAGAGTTGTTGGGTGCGACGTAGATGAAGCCATTCGTGCAAATCTAAGCATCGATGAGGCCTATCTAATAAAGCCTGGCGAAAGACTGCCATTTGACGACGCATCCTTTGATCTAATTGTCGCGGACTATGTGTTAGAGCACATTCAATCACCTTCAGAGTTTGCATCGGAGATCCTCCGGTTGTTAAAGGCCGGCGGGTGGTTCTGTGCTCGGACTCCAAACAAGTATGGCTACACAGCGATCGCTGCGCGCACGATCCCTAACAAGCTGCACACATGCGTTCTTAAGGCGGTACAACCGGAGCGTAAAGAGATTGATGTGTTCCCAACTACTTTTCGGCTGAACTGCTTTTCGGCCTTGAATAAGAGTTTTCCTCCGCATGAATTCGAGAACTTCTCGTATCGCTACGAGGTTGAACCTGCTTATCACTTCAATAATCGAATAGTGTTCTTGTTCTGCTTGTTTCTGAACTGGTTGGTGCCCCCGACCATGAAAAGTACCCTTATGATTTTCCTCAGGAAGCGTTGAGAGGTGGCCCCGGTTATTTGAACAGCGATATCCAATTCTATAAGTGGATGCCTGCCCTGGGTTTAAGCTGCCATGGGTAGTGGCAGCGATTCGAAGTAAAACTGGTCTGGAGTCTGCCGGTCAAGGCTACTGTGCGGTCGACGGCTGTTGTAGAACCGGAAGTACCTATCCAGGACAGCTTTGGCCGCAGAGACCGTGTCGTACGCGTGTAGGTAGACCTCCTCGTACTTCACGGATCGCCACAGCCGCTCGACGAACACGTTGTCCCGCCAGGCACCTTTGCCATCCATGCTGATCTGGATGTCGTTGTCCTTGAGCAGGCCCGTAAAGGCCAAGCTGGTGAACTGGCTGCCCTGGTCTGTGTTCATAATCTCTGGCGGGCCATGCCGCTCCATGGCTTCCTGAACGGCCTCCAGGCAAAAGTGTGTATCCATGGTGGTCGACACCTTCCAGGACAACACACGTCGCGAGAACCAATCCACGACCGCCGCCAGATAGACAAAGCCACGGGCCATCGGGATGTAGGTCAAGTCCATCGCCCAGACCTGGTTGGGTCTGGTAACGGATCGGTTTCTGAGCAGATACGGATAGACTCTGTGCTCCGGGTGACGGCGAGTGGTTCTGGGCTTACGGTACAGGGCCTCGATGCCCATCAGCTTCATCAGTCTTGATACACGTTTACGGCCTACCTTGTGACCTTCCTGTCGCAGCGGGTCGCGCAGCATCCGGGCGCCGGCAAACGGTAGTTCCAGATGCAGGCGATCAATGCGGTTCATCAGCATCTGATTCTGAGGGCTGACAGGTTTGGGTTGGTAGTAAACGGTCCCCCGGCTGATATCCAGCAGCTTGGCCTGCCGGGTAATGGGCAGCTCGTGATTGCGGTCGATCATTTTCTTTCGCTCAGCAATCCCGCCTTGGTGAGCGCGCCTTCTAAAAAATCGTTTTCCAGGGCCAGCTCACCGATCTTGGCGTGGAGGGTTTTCACATCCACCGGTGGCACCTTGGATTGGCCGCCGTCAAAGACATCGGCAGAACGCTCCAGCAACTGGGCTTTCCACTGGGTGATTTGGTTGGGATGTACATCGAAGCGTTGGGCGAGTTCAGCGACGGTTTGTTCGCCTTGGACAGCCGCCAGGGCTACCTTGGCTTTGAACTGCGGTGAGTGATTGCGGCGAGGTCTTCTGGCCATGTTGATTCTCCTGGATACGGGCAATACGATGCCCTATGTCAGGCAGGGAATCCATTTACAGCCCTGTTCAGATTTCCGGGGCCACCTCTTTGAACCTGCACCAATCAGATAGTGTTGCAGGTAACTAAGTGTGCTTTTTGGTCCCTGGGTGTTAACTCAGCGCTACTCTTCTTTCGCAGTGACTTTTGCTCGCTTTCCTTCTAATCTCTTGGCGTATTGGGACGAATTTTGGAAAGTACGATGGTCAATATTTTTAGAACCACCATGCGGTGGTGACCTGCCCGGGGTTTTTCGGATCATCCAAAACTTGAGACACTGGTCCTCGCCGAGGAGCGAGAACCATGAAGAGCAGTCGATTTAGCGAAGAACAGATGGTTCGTATTCTGCGTGAGGCCGATACACACCCGGTAGCGGATATAGCGCGTAAGCACGGTGTCAGTGAGCAGACCATTTATACCTGGCGGAAGAAGTACGACGGTGTGGAGGCGGCTGATCTACGCCGACTACGACAGCTGGAGAAGGAGAACGCCAGGCTGAAGAAGCTGTTGGCAGAGCGTGATGTCGAGATTGACGTCATGAAGGATGTCGTCAAGGGAAAGTACTGAGCGCACGCGGCCGCCGTGAACTCGTCCCCGTGGTGGTAAGGCGAGGTGTGTCACAGCGGCGGGCGTGTGTGCTGTTATCCGTTTCCAGGTCGACTCTTGGTTACCGTTCCAGAATGGATGAGAAGGATGCCCCGGTGATTAACGCCATGCGGCGATTGGCGGCGCAGTATCCGCGCTACGGCTACCGACGTATCCACGTCTTTCTGGGCCGAGAGGGCTTTGAGATGAGCGAGGAGCGTTGCTACCGGCTCTGGCAGAAGGCAGGTCTTCAGGTGCCGAAGAAGCGCAAGCGGCGGCGTGTGGCGGCCGCTCGGCCGCGGCCAACGCCCCCAGCCGCAGCCAACCACGTCTGGGCGTACGATTTTGTCTTCGATGCGTGTGCGAATGGCCAGCACCTCAAATGTCTCACCGTCGTCGATGAGTACACGCGGGAATGCCTGGCGATAGACGTGGCGGGCAGCATTCGATCGCGACGGGTCATCGAGGTCATGGGCAAGCTGATCAGCGTGCACGGTGCTCCTCGCTATTTACGGTCTGATAGCGGGCCAGAGTTCGTCTCTCGGGCTATATTGAAATGGCTGTCTGAGGAAGGGATTTACAGGCGGTGATTGATCCAGGCAAACCCTGGCAGAACGGCACCAACGAATCGTTCAATGGTAAATTCCGGGACGAGTGCCTATCGATGGAATGGTTCCGATCCCGTGCAGAGGCAAAGGTGATCATCGAGACCTTCCGAAGACACTTCAACGCGGTGCGTCCACACTCCAGTTTGGGGAAACTGACACCGAACGAGTTCAAACGACAACTGAAACTAGACGAGAATGCGGGGGCCGGCCTCAAGTTCTAGCCGGTCCGAAAAAACCGGGCAGGTCAGTGGGCAGTTGCCGTAGTTTTGATGACCAGCGCATACGCCTTCGCAGCCGATGGGGTCATCCGCTCGGCGTCTGGCGATATCTTTGTGAATGGCGCAGCCGCGTCGCAGGGCGACGAGGTTAGTAGCGGCGATACGCTGAAGACGGCGTTTGGTGCCTTTATGGTCGTTGAGATGGAAGACCAGTCGGTGCTGGATGTTGGAGGGGAGTTGGAGTAGGTGATTACTAATTAAGCCCTCAAGCATCTTCGCGCCTTGTTGCCATAACAAAGACGCGTATCTGCTGGAACTGCCTCGTCGTCCTGAGTGACAGCGGCTTGCTATCACACTATAGTGTTTCAGAGGAATTCGATCCCGAGAGCGCGTCATGAAAGTACTTAAGCACTCCCCCTGGCAAAGCTTCGCATTTGCGATCCTGTTGCTGTTCAGTTTTAACTCACTCGCCGATGATGGCGTCATTCTTGCGGCAAGCGGCGACATCTTTGTGAACGGCAGTCCTGCTGAGCAGGGTGACTTTGTCAACAGCGGAGATAAGCTTCGTGCGGCCTTCGGTGCTTTTATGATCGTTGAGATGGATGATTTGTCCATTCTAAACATTAGATCCAATACAGAGGTCGATCTAACAGACTATGTATATGATGTAGTTGACCCCACCAAGAATAATCAGGACGTGAACATAGTTGATGGCACGCTGCGGTTCACATCAGGCCTCATCGCCAGGAACGACAACTCTGATATAGCGGTCCGCGCAGGAGAGGTAACGCTGGGCGTGCGCGGTACTACGTTTGGTGTCACATATAATCGTCGAACCGGGGCAGTGTCTGTGCAGGTCAATCAGGGGTTTGTGATATCAAGCCTTGGAGGTACAACAATAAGTAGTGCAGATGGAAACGCTATCGCACCAGGGTCGGCACAGACGATAGCTCCAAACGAAGACGGTACATTTACAGTGTTACAGACTAAAAACAAAAATGGCATTTTAGGAAGAAAAAGTACTAAAAAAATCGTTTATGAAGTGGTTGAGGATAAAGCAACAGGGAAAAAGTCTTTACAAGTGAAATCTGTAGAGACAGTAGATGAACGGCTGACCAATCTAGCCATTGCAGGCTACCTTGATCAGAATCAAAGAATACAAGCGATGGAGAGCGAGGGGTATTCGACCACGCGAAATGATGATGGGTCTATTACGTTTACTTCTGAGGATGGAAAAAAAACGATCAAAGACTATTGGTATGAATCAGACAACGCCAAATATATTAAAGCGCTGTCATCCCTCCGAAACGATGTATTAGGAGATGGCGAAAATGATGGCGCGTCGTCAAATATTTTGGAGTTTGGGGGCTCGACCGAGACCACCACAAGAGACACCACATCTAGGGACGCAAACGCATTTAACCAGGCGATTACCAATACCGATCAATAGTCCCTTCTATATACAGCGCGATATACATCGCGAATCGGAATCGCCCCGCAAGGATCGGGGCCGGTAATGCACTACAATGCGCGGCTTGCTGAAACTTCATGGAAAGTCGATAGCCCTAGGATTTATCCTTGTTCTGTTAACGATATCGGTCCATCTGAGCACCTCTGGATGGTTACAAGCAGCAGTTAGTCGGCTCGACTATTTGGTTTACGATCTTCGCCTGCGGGCAACGCAAGCCAGGCCGCCCGAGTCCTCAGACGTTATCATCATCGACATTGATGAGCGCGCATTACGCGAATACGGCCGATGGCCCTGGAGCCGACTGACGATTGCGGACCTGGTAACACGGCTGCATCAGTTTGGTGCCGCGGTCATTGGATTTGATGTCAATTTTGCCGAGCCTGAGCAGAATATTGTGGCGTCATTATTAGACTCTCAGGCACTGTCCTCGGCTTCTAGTCGGCAGCGCGCGTGGTTAGCATCACTAACGTCTTCGCTAGACAGAGATGGGCTACTGGCCAATTCACTGCGGGGCAAGCCCGTGGTTCTGGGAGTATTTTTTGGCAACGATCCCAGTGAACAAAAAGGCCAGTTACCACCCCCATGGTTTTTCATAAAGCCGGCACAAGAAGAAAACCACCAGATGCTGAATATGCCAGGGTTTACTGCCAATCTACCGGCGATACAGGCTAACGCCGAGTTTGGTGGGTTCCTCAATGCCACACCTGATGATGACGGCGTCATGCGACGCACACCGTTAGTGCTGCGCCAGGGACAATTTGTATATCCGTCATTGGCGTTAGCTATGGCACGGATCTATAACAATGCTGTGCGCTTCAAAGTACGCAGCGTAGAAGTGCAAGGGAGCCAGTTTGTAACTGGTCTTGAGCTTGAGGATCAGTTCATTCCCACAGACCGATTTGGCCGGATTAACATTCGTTACTTCGGGGCGGGTTACACGTTCCCCTACATGTCGGCAGCGGAGGTGCTGGGTGCAACGTCCCTGAATGACCTACCCCAGCTTCAGGGTAAGGCTGTTATTGTCGGTACCACAGCTCTCGGTCTCTACGACCTTCGTGCCACACCGTTGGCGGCGGCCTTTCCAGGGGTCGAGGTGCAAGCCAGCATTCTGCAAACCCTTATCCGTAGTGACCTTCAGTTCCCGATAGAGCCTGACTGGGAAGATGCACTAATACTCTTCGTGCTTATTGTTATAGGTACTGCCCTTTCGTTTCTGGCGCCGCTGCTGCAAGCCGTCTGGCTGGTGGTGTTGAGCATCTTGTTGCTAGCCGGAATTATCCTCGGTGATATTTGGCTCTGGGCTGCAAAGGGCATTAGTGTTTCACCGGTGATGCCAGTATCGCTGGTGCTAGCACTGCTGTTGCTCAATCTTGTGCGTGGCTTTATCGGGGAGAGTTCTCGTCGCCAGGCCGTACAAGGCATGTTTGGCCAATATGTGCCTGCGGCCCATATTGATCGCATGCTGGCCAATCCTGATGCCGTCACTTTCGAAGGCGAAACCCGAGAGATGAGCGTGCTGTTTGCGGATATTCGCAACTTCACCACCATTTCCGAAAGCCTCGATGCGGTGCAGCTCAAGGCCATGCTCAATGAGTTTTTCACCCCTATTACGCAGATCATCTTTGACAGCGGAGGCACGGTAGATAAGTACATCGGCGATCTGGTGATGGCCTTTTGGGGGGCGCCGCTGGAAGACGAACACCACCGGCGGCATTCGATATCGGCGGCTTTGACAATGTTGCGGAAAGTGGAAGAGTTGCGGCCAGGCTTTGTCGCCAAAGGCTACCCTGAAATCCACATCGGCATCGGCATCAACAGCGGCCCGATGAACGTGGGGGATATGGGCTCCAGCTATCGGCGTGCTTACACGGTAATCGGTGACGCAGTGAACCTTGGGTCACGGCTTGAGGGGCTGACCAAGTATTATGGTGTGAATCTGCTCGTAGGAGAAGAAACCCGCAGAGAGCAAGACGATTTCCTCTATCACTGGATTGATCGGGTACAGGTAAAAGGCAAGGATCAGCCGGTGGATGTCTATGAGCCTATCTGCCTGCGCAGCGAGGCGACGGATGTGCAAATCGCGCTTGCAGAGGCACACACAGAAGCGATGCGTCTGTATATGGCTGGGAAGGTACCCGAGGCCAGGGCTGCCTTTACGGCACTGAACCAGCGTGAGGAGACGCAACAGACTACAATCATGTTGGGCCGTATCAGTGAACTGGATGAAACTGGGGTGGATGAAACCTGGTCTGGTGTGTTCAAGCACGCCACAAAGTAGCGTGAAGTTAGTAACTGCTAGCAATGCGGGCGTCTGTTACAGGAGGGAAAATTTTTTGATCTGATGCCTTTCTGTGCATTTATTGCCCTTTACTCACCGACACGCGACCTATAGTATTTTTGTGATTCGAGTCACAGTCGCGCTCACGAAAGGACACGCACATGGAATTTACGTCGCACGCTGCGCGCATCACCGCGCTTGGCTTACTGTTGGGCTCCGTTGCCGCGCAGGCCACAGACCCTGCGCCCATTAGCGTGGGTGCATTTGAAGTCACGCCCGAGCTGGAAATTCAGACGCGCTATGACGACAACATTTTTCGTTCTTTCACTGACGAATTCGACGATATTATTCTGGAGGTCAAACCCTCCTTGTCTGCAGTGATGGAGTCGGGCGCCAATTCGTTGTCTTTCGACCTAGGGCTGGCCGATGCTACCTACGACGATAGCAGCCCTGATGAATACACCGACTGGACGGTAGATGCTGACGCGCATCTGGAGGCCAACTCAAAAAATGCCTTTGATCTGTACGCCGGTTACCACTTCCTGCATGAAGCACGGGGTCAGGGTTTTAGCCAGGGGCAGTTGTTCCTGTTACTGGATCGCCCGGATACCTTCGAAGAGATTGTCTATGGCGCGGCCTATACCTACGGAGGTGAAGACAACAAAGCACGCCTGAACATCGCAGCAGATGTTTACGACAAGGAATATGAGCGCTTTGACAACGATCAGCTCACGCGAAACCGCACCAATACGGGTCTGACCGGCACCTTTTTCTATGGTGTCAGCGATAAAACCGACATTGTTGCCAGCGCACGCTATACCGAAGTGGACTACGACGAAGCGCCACTGGATGTAAACCCAGGCCTCGACAGCGACGAAACCGAGTTCCTGCTGGGTGTGCAGTGGGAAGCAACGGGCAAGACGACCGGTAAGGTCTTGCTGGGTGTCGTGAATAAAGATTTTGACGACAACCTGCGCCAGGACTGGGACAACGAATTCACCTGGGATGCCGAGGTTATCTACCAAGCCAACGATTTTCATGTGCTGACTTTCGGTGCATCCAATGATCAGCTGGAAGCGGTCGGTACCAGTGACTTTATTAACTCCGATGCTTACACGGCATCCTGGGATTGGGAAGTGAACGATCTGACCCGAGTGAACGCCTTTATTCGCGTGTCAGAAGACGACTTCGAAGGAGATGTTCGCGCTGACGATACCTTCCTTGCCCAGATCGGCATCGAGCGCGATCTGCGTCGTTGGTTCACCCTGGGGGCGTCTTACATCTACGACGAGCGTGACTCCAACATCTTCTCGCTGGATTACGAGCGTAACGTCTTCATGGTGGATCTGAAGTTCAGCTTGTAATGATGGTGCGTGCCGCGCTGTGATTGCGACGGTGCTAAATGGCATAATCAGGGGCCGCGCATACGCGCGGCCTTTTTCGTTTGATAGCGTGTTAGCGAGTGTTCAGTTCTCAATGACCATTTTCGCCCCCAGGGCTTCCGGTTATCTTTCAAAAGTGTGTTTGGCAATTCTCGCCAGCCTGGTGTTGGTCAGCGGACAGGCGTGGTCTCAAAGCACGGGAGGTGTGTCTTCGTACACCCTGGGTGCAGGTGACCGAATCGATATAAAAGTGTTTGGCGAGGACGACCTCAGCGTAGAGGCGTTGCTAAACGACGCCGGCTCTTTTTCCTACCCGTTTCTCGGCGAGCTGAATGCCAAAGGCCTCACCATTTCGCAGCTCGAGTCGCAAATCGTGACCGGACTCAAGGGTCCCTACCTGATTGACCCGAAGGTATCGGTGCGTATTCTTGAATACCGGCGCTTCTTTGTGAGGGGTGAAGTGAAAAAGCCCGGTGGTTTCCCTTACGAGCCCGGCATGACCCTGCAAAAGGCCGTGTCATTGGCAGAAGGCTTTACCGATCGCGCCTCGCGCAGCAAGTTTTATATTGTCTCCGACAACAGCGAAGACGAAGAAAAACGGCTGGCCAAGCTCAACACCTTGATTCGTCCGGGTGACATCATCACCATTGAAGAAAGCTTTTTCTAGGCATCGCGGCCCCTGAATGAACGCACCACGCGACATCGACCGACTGGATCTTGCAGAAGACGAGATCGACCTGCGTCACTACTGGCGGGTGATCTATGGCCAGCGCTGGAATATCGTCTCGCTGGCGCTGATCCTGTCGGTGGTTACTGCGCTGGTCGTGCTGGCCATGCGCCCGCTCTACCGCGCCAGCGTGACGCTGATGATCGAGGCACAGCAGGCTAATATTCTCTCTATCGAAGAGGTCTACGGGCTGGGCGCTGCTAACAAAGAGTACTTCCTGACCCAGTTCGAGATAATCAAATCTCGGGAGCTGGCAGAGCAGGTAGTGACCAATCTCGATATTCGCCATCACCCGGATTTCGACCCTGATCAGCAGGAACCTATGCTGGGGCTGGACTGGCGCAGTTGGGTGCCGATCGAGTTCGATCTGGAGGTTGCGACAGAGGAGGATGTGCTGGCGGGTGTCGTTGATCGCTTTGTCGATAGCCTGTCCGTTGCCCCGGTGCGCAACACCCAGTTGGTGAAGGTCAGCTTCGAATCGTACGACGCCAAACTTGCTGCGGCCGCAGTGAACGAGCTGGCGAGCGTCTATATCGATTCCCATTTGGATGCCAAGCTGGAGGCCACCCAGAAGGCGGCATCCTGGTTGAGTGAGCGGCTCGACGGCCTGCGGGCAGACCTGGAGGGGGCTGAAACTCGCCTGCAGGCCTACCGGGAGCGGGAAGAACTGGTGGACGTGTCGGGCGTTCGCACCCTGGCGGCGCGGGAACTGGACGAGGTCACGCAGGCCTTGGTAGAGGCGCGCGGGCGCCGCGCCGAAGCCGAAGCGGTGTATACCGAAGTTCGTGCGCTTAAAGATACCTCGCCAGAAACTCTGGCCTCTCTGCCGGCTGTACTCTCGCACTCCTTGATTCAACGCCTGAAAGAAGAGGAAGCGGAAGCGGAGCGGGATGTTGCGCAGCTCTCCAAACGCTATGGCCCGCTACACCCCAAAATGATCGCGGCCCAGTCCAAGCTGCGGGCGGCGGTGGAGAACATTAATCGGCAGGTGGTCCGGGTAGTCTCTGGCGTCGAGAAAGACTATCAGGTCTCCTCACGCAGCGAGGCAGCGCTGGAAGCCCAGTTAGCCAAAGCCAAGTCGCAGGTGCGCGAGGTGAATCGCAAGGAGT
This sequence comes from Pseudomonadota bacterium, assembly GCA_038746745.1. Classification (GTDB taxonomy): domain Bacteria; phylum Pseudomonadota; class Gammaproteobacteria; order Pseudomonadales; family Halieaceae; genus JANQIO01. The sequence goes on along the minus strand of JBCDKJ010000034.1, from coordinate 18,964 downwards.
TTAAACTGCGTGAGCTGGAGCGCGACGTGCAGACCAACCGGCAGCTCTACGATATGTTCTTCACGCGCATCAAGGAAACCGACGAAGCCAGCGGCATGGAGGCGGCCCATGCGCGGGTGGTCGATGCGGGCATCGTCCCGCGTAAGCCTGTGAAGCCGCGCAAAACGCTGTCCGTCATCCTGGCGTTTATGGCGGCGCTGGTGCTTGGGGTTCTGCTGGCTTTCCTGAAAGACGCACTGGATAACACTTTAAAAACCCCCGCCGATGTAGACGAGCGCCTTAATGCGCCCATGCTCGGAGCCCTGCCCCGGGTGGCATCCGTTGAGTCTGGCAAACCGCTACTAGCCATGCTCGATAGCTCTCAAAAGGTCTTCGCTGAATCGGTGCGGACCATCCGCACCGGGCTGTTGCTGTCGGGTATCGATATCGCCCACCACATCACGGTTGTCACGTCCTCGGTTCCTGGGGAAGGCAAGTCGACACTCAGCCTGAATCTCGCTGCCGCACTCGGGCAGATGGAGAAGACGCTGATTATCGATGCCGACATGCGGCGCCCCTCCATGGCCAAAATGTGCGAATTGCCCCCCAATACACCGGGGCTATCTAATTACATTGCTGGCACCGAAGAGCTGTCGGCCTGTGTGCACCGCCATGAAAAGCTGGGCGTCGACGTGCTCCCAGCGGGCGTCATTCCCTCTAACCCGCTGGAGTTGCTCTCCTCGAAAAAGTTCGTCAACACGCTGGAGAAGCTCAAAGAGCACTATGACCGCATTATTATTGACTCCGCGCCTACGCAGGCCGTCAGCGATGCACTGGTACTGGCATCTTATGCAGATGCACTGATTTACGTAGTCAAAGCAGATGCAACGCCATATACCGTAGCGCGTCACGGCATCGACCGCCTGCGCCACTCAAACGCACCCCTCACCGGGGTGGTGCTGAACCAGTTTGATGCCAGCAAAGGCCAGCGTTATGGCGGCGATTACTACCAGTACGGCGGCTACTACGATTATTACGGGTATAGCGAGGCCGACACCGCCGCTGACACCGATAAGGTGAGTCTTTTGGGGGCACGGCGCAAGGCCAAACCCAACGCAGCATGATTGACCTCCACTGTCATTTCCTGCCCGGCGTCGATGATGGCCCGGCGGACATGGAGACAGCGATACCCCTGGCCCAGCAGGCATTTGATAATGGCATCACTCATGCGGTGATCACGCCCCATGTGCATCCCGGTCGTTACGAAAACACGCGCAGCTCGCTGCAAACGGTTTTCGATACTTTCAAGCAGGCGCTTTCTGACGCTGGTGTTCCCCTCTCAATTGGCCTCGCCGGTGAAGTGCGCGTTAGCCCGGAAGTGCTGCCGATGATTGCGGACGGGGAAATCCCTTTCCTGGGAGAGTGGGAAGGAAAGCCAGTCGTGCTACTGGAGCTGCCGCACAGCCACGTGCCGCCCGGCAGTGACAAGCTGGTGGGCTGGCTCATCAACAAGGGCTTCCAGCCCATGATTGCGCATCCCGAACGCAACAAGGACGTGATGCGTAAGCTCACCAAGCTGGATCCGTTCGTCGAAGCAGGCTGCCTGTTTCAGTTAACGGCAATGTCGGTGGCGGGCCGCTTTGGCGAGGGGGCTCATACCCGCGCTATAGAGTTGCTGGAGGCGGGCGTTGTCACCATCATTGCCTCAGACGCGCACAATCATAACCATCGCCCGCCTGTGTTGGAGCCAGGCCGTCAGGCGGCCGCAGAAATCGTTGGTGAGGCAGAGAGCTGGCAGCTCGTGCGAGATCGACCGATGGCAATTGCCCAGAGCAAGTTTTCCTAGCGGCGGTATAGCGCGGTGATTCGGGTCTTTTTTGCCGTGCTGGCGGTGCTGTGTGTCGTCGGGTCGGTAACCGCGTTTCGCCTCAGTCTGTCCAGCGCCTATAACCACCAGGCCATGCGCTATGAGCTGTTCTGGCAGAAGCAGGGCGCACCCAGAGATGAAGCGCAGTGGCAACGGGCACTGGATTGGTCGGCGCGCGCTCTGGCACTGGATGAGTCCAACCCCGCCATGCATCTCCGTCGGTCCAGGCTGCTGAGCTGGTATGGGTCTCTGTCTGAGCTCGATGGCAATAGGTATGTGGAAAACCTGGACAAGGCTGCCACCCACGTTGAACGTGCCGTTGTGCTTCACCCTTATTCTGCTGAGGGCTATTCGTCTCGCGCTGCATTAACAGCACAGCGCGGCCTGGTGAATGAGCAGCTCAACAGCGACATTGTGCGATCGCTCGCTATGGGCCCTTGGGAGCGGGATGTGTACCTGCGTGTATTAAATGCCGGCCTGTTTAACTGGCCCAGGCTGGAGGACAGCACCCGCGCTGCCCTGCGGCAGTACTTTGATCTGGCAGTAAAAGAAAAACCCGGTGTAGCACGCGAAATGTTTGCTATTGCCGCACGCTACAATCGCCTGTCTCTGTTATGTTCTCGCCTGGCGTACTTGCAAGGTGACGGCATCACAGACTTCACAGCACAACAGTGCAAAAGCACATGAGCACGGCATTGCAAGGGCGGTACCTGTTTGCCGCGCTGGTCTTTGTGCTGCTTTGGGCGCCGCTGCCTATCGGTAGTAACCGCTTCTGGGCGCTGTGGCTGTTAATCGGCACGGTGTTTCTGCTTGCCGCGTGCTGCTGCCTGCAACTGGCGCGGGGGCGCCTTACCGTGACACCGGCGCTGCGCAAGAGTCTATGGCCGCTGGCTCTGCTCGTTCTGGTGCAGATCTGGGTGTTGATACAGTTGCTGCCCGGCCCTTTGCAAACCCGCGATGTTTGGGCCACTACTAACAGTTTGTTTGAAGGTTTGGCCTATACCACTGTTTTCGCCCTGACCTTATTGCTGGTGGATTCGCGAGATCGCATTCGCACGCTGTGTTTTGCGCTGGTGCTCAGTGGGGCATTTCAGGCGGCCTACGGTAGCTTTATGACGCTATCGGGGCTCGAATACGGCTTCTTCTATAAAAAAGACGCCTACGTTGGTTTGGCGACCGGCACGTTCTTTGCGCGGCCTCACCTGGCAGGTTACCTGGTGCTTTGTCTTGCTGCAGGTGTAGGCCTTTTGCTGGCCGACATGGAAAAGCATCCTGCCCAGAACTGGCGGGAGTTTCAGCGTCGCGTGGTGAATACCATGCTGGGTCCTAAATTGCGCATGCGGCTGCTGCTGGCCGTGATGGTGATTGGCCTCGTGCTTACGCGTTCGCGCATGGGCAACGCGGCGTTCTTTACTGGCCTGATCTCGATGGGTTTTTTGGCGCTGTTGCTCCAGCGGCGCGTGACGCGTAACGCTCTGTTACTGTTTGGCAGTTTGCTGTTGATTGATGCGCTGATTCTGGGCAACTGGTTTGGCTTTGAAAAGGTGGTGGAGCGTATCGAGCAGACCAGTACGGCGTCTGAAACCCGAGACGATGTATCGGCAGATGCATACAGGATATTTAAAGATCATTGGGTAGCTGGGACGGGTGCAGGTTCGTTTTACTCTCAGTTTCCTGCCTACCGCAGTACTGATGCCGGTCCGGGCAAGTGGTATCACGCTCACAACGATTTAATTGAGCTACCGTCAGAGTATGGCGTAGTGGGCTACACCCCCATGGTGTTGTTCGTTCTCACTAGCGCCTGGGCGGCGATTACGGTGCAGCGGCGCGGCAAAAGCCGTTTGCAAAAGGCGATGGGCTTGACGGGCTCGATGGCGATCGTCTGGCTGGTGATGTCCTCGTCAGTTGACTTCAATATGCATATCCCGGCCACCGCTGTGACGTTCATGGCGGTGATGGGTATTGTTTGGGCGTCCCTGTATATGAAGCAGACCAGAGCGGCAAAAGTCGACCGAAATTCCAAATGAAACTGCACTTCCTGTCGCTTGTATCGTGGGGCGTTTACGCTACTATGCAAGGCTCGTAATATCTCCGGGGAATCCATGTCTCGCGGCGGCTTAGCTAAGCGCCACAGCGTATTTATTGGTCTAATTCAGCAGGCCGTGGATATCGCTGTTATCTGCTCATCGCTCTGGTGGATCACGTGGTTGTTAGAGATTCCCTGGCGACCGATCTTTAATGGCGCGGTGCTCACCGCCTCTCTCTTGTTCTGGCTCCTGGGCAGGCAGTACTCACTCTATGGCTCCTGGCGAACAGAGAGTATTGCGTCCGAAGTCAGACAGGTACTGGCTACCTGGGTAGGGGTTATCCTCTGCCTTCTTTTGATCGCTTACGCGTTAAAGATTTCAGATCAGTATTCCCGGCGTGCGATCGGAGGCTGGATGGTCTTCACGCCGCTGGCGCTGGCGGTTTTTCGAACCTTCCTCCGTAATATGCTGCGTCAGGCGCGCGTCGACGGGCGCAATCAGCGCCGGGTTGCAGTAGCGGGATCTGGTTCACTCGCCCTGGACCTTATCAGTAACTTTCGTGCGAATCCCTGGATGGGGATACACGTGGCGGGGGTATACGATAATGAGGGTTTGCCGGCGGACGTGTCGGCGAAAACGTCACTAACGTATCTCGGTGATCTCGACCAACTGCTCCGCGATGCGCGCAGTGGTCATTTTGATGAAATCTATATCGCGCTGCCTATGACCGCGGCAGAGGAGATTCACGATACCGTTGACGGTCTTGCTGACTGTTCCGTACAGGTAAACCTCGTCCCGGATCTGCTGACGTTCAAGCTGGTTAACTCTCGATCCCGGAATGTGGGGCCCATGCCCGTTATCAGTGTGTATGATTCGCCGCTGGACGACAGCGGCTACTTGCTGAAGCGCATTGAAGATATCGCTGTGGCGACGATTTGCCTGGCCGTTGTACTGATTCCCATGTTCTTTATCGCCGCAGCCATCAAGCTGACATCGCGCGGGCCGGTCATCTTCAGGCAACGGCGTTACGGTCTTAGCGGGGAAGAAATCTGGGTCTGGAAATTCCGCACGATGAGTGTTTGTGAAGACGGTGACACCATTGCCCAGGCACAGCTAAACGATGAAAGAGTCACGCCGTTGGGCGCTTTCCTGCGACGCAACTCTTTGGATGAGCTCCCTCAGTTCTTTAACGTGCTGCAGGGCAGCATGTCCGTTGTGGGACCAAGGCCGCATGCGGTAGCACACAACGAAGAGTATCGTGCGACGATCGACGGCTACATGTTGCGGCATCTTGTGAAGCCAGGCATCACCGGTTGGGCGCAGGTCAATGGCTGGCGTGGTGAAACTGATACGCTGGACAAAATGGAGCAGCGCATCGAGCATGACCTCTACTATATCCGTAATTGGTCATTGCGCCTGGATATCTTCATTATCCTCATGACGGTGCTTAAAGGTTTCGGCGGAAAGCGCGCGTACTAACGCCGCGCCAATCAAAGACCTCGGTACTCGCTCCATGCATATTGCCATCTTTGGCATTAACTATGCGCCCGAGCTAACGGGCGCAGGCAAGTATACCGGTGAACTGGCTGTTGCCCTCGTTGCCGCCGGGCATAAGGTGTCGGTTGTAACAGCGCCACCGTACTACCCCGGCTGGCGACGCGGCTCGGGTTACCCTCCATGGCAATATCGTGAAGAGTTTCTGGACGGCGTCCGGGTACTTCGTTGTCCGCTTTACGTCCCCGGCAGTCCCAGCTTGTTGAAGCGTTTACTACATCTTTTCAGCTTTGGCTTGTCTGCTTTGTGGGGCGCGGTTTCAGTAAGACGGGACAAGCCCGATGTCGTGCTGCTGATACAGCCAACGCTATTTGCTGCGCCTGCTGCACTACTGTGTTCCGCTGGCAGGAGCACAACACGTGTAATGCATGTGCAGGATTTTGAACTGGATGCCATGCAGAACCTTGTCGCCGAAATTTCGCTGCTAGATCGCATCGCTCGCAGTGCCGAGCGGCTGCTTTACCGTCGTTTTCATGCCGTTAGCACCATCTCCCAGGGCATGATTACTGTAGCGCGCGATAAAGGTATAGACCCGCAGCGGCTCTCGCTACTACCCAACTGGGTGGACACTCGTGCGATGTCACCGCAGTCAGGGCAAACCGTTTACCACGAACAGTGGCAACTGCGTGAGGACCAGCGAGTCGTGCTGTACGCAGGTAACGTCGGCGCCAAACAGGGGCTTGAATTTCTGTTGGCCGTAGCCCTGCGCAGGCAAACAGATGATCGGTGTCAGTTTGTCATCGTCGGTGACGGGGCAGGCGTGGCAGAGCTGAAAGACTTTGCTCAAAAGGAGAGCTTGCAGAATGTTCGCTTTCTGCCCCTGCAGCCTGCAGAACGTTTTCCAGAGTTGTTGGCAACGGCGGATGTCCATGTCGTCTGCCAACGCCGTGGCGCTGCCGACATCGTGCTGCCCTCGAAACTCACCGGTATTTTGGCGGTGGGTGGGCACTGTGTGGTTACGGCTGATTCGGACACAGAGCTGGGCAGGCTGGCCCAGGAATACCCGGGCATTTGCGAGTGCGTAGTGCCCGAGTCGGTGGACGCACTTGAGGCAGGTATTTTAGAAGTGCTTGATGCGGATACACGGTCGCCAAACCTTATCGCTCGCCAGTATGCCGAGCAGCATTTAGAGAAAAGCATCGTACTGGAGCGCTTTTGTGATTGGCTGGAATCGCAGGCGTTGTCGGAATGATCTTCGCCCTGAAGATGTTGCTGCCCGCTTTCACAGCATTTATCACCTGGCAGTCACTTGCGCCATCCTCTGGCCCGGCGCTGTTCTGGGACAAGGGCCTGCACTTCGCAGCCTACCTGCTGTTTGCTTTGGTGACCCTGCCATGGACGCGGGGACTCTCCTCCAGGCTTTTTGGGCTGTGCGCGGCGGTTTTTGTGTATTCCGCCGCGCTTGAAGTGATACAGCACTTCTTACCCACGCGGCAGATGGACGTGTTAGACCTTGTCGCTAATGGACTAGGAGTGCTCGTCGGGGTAGCAAGTGCACTGGTGATAGTGCGTCTGACGCCGACGGGGTGGCGTTCGCTGCTGTTGGGTGAGCGCATTGACACCCACCAGAATGGGCCAGCCTGTCAGTAGTCAGTGGGGTTTAAACGACAGCTCTCAGGCCAACATACCGTAAGTTCAAACTCAGCCATTCGGTGGTACAATCTTGCCCCCCAGTCGTATGACTGAATCAATCACCTTGAAAATCGGTACCGCTGTATTGTCTGTCCGATACGTTGAAACAGCGCGATTGCCCACCAAATGGGCAATCTTCGATATGCACGGCTTTGAAGACCCGGTCACGGGTAAAGAGCACGTGGCATTGACGCTGGGCGACGTTACCACTGACGATCCTGTGCTCGCGCGTGTGCACTCTGAGTGTCTCACCGGCGATGCCTTCTCCAGCCTCAAGTGCGACTGCGGCCTGCAGCTCGAAGCGGCCTTACAGGCGATTGCCAAAGAGGGCCGTGGACTGCTGCTGTATCTGCGCCAGGAAGGCCGGGGCATTGGTCTGATGAACAAAATTCGCGCCTACAAGCTGCAGGACCAGGGTGCGGACACGGTAGAGGCCAACGAGGCCCTGGGCTTCGGCGCCGACCTGCGTGACTATTCCATCTGCATGCCGATGCTTGATCAACTTGGCGTAAAAGAGCTGCGGTTAATGACCAACAATCCACGCAAGGTACAGTCGCTGGAAGAGTATGGGTTTCGCGTCGTGGAGCGTGTGCCGATCGAGACGCCCCGCAACCCCCACAATCAGAAGTATCTGGAGATCAAGGCCAGCAAACTGGACCACCTGCTGACGCCTCCGCTTCAAGCCGCCCGAAAGCTCTCCTGACTCTGCTTTCTTAGTTCCCGATCGGTAAATTTTATACCCATTCAATCAACTTTGCGTAGCTTGTTACCGAGCGGTAATAAATTACTTGTTTCGTGCGGGATATTGGCATAAAGTTCCCGCTCGGTAACAAAGCTACGAGGTGGTTAGCATGCGCCTTACACCTGAAGCCATTGGTCAGGCAGTGCGTGCAGCGCGAAAACAACGTCAGGTCACCCAGGCTGATCTTGCGCTAACGTCGGGGACCGGTTTGCGTTTCATCGTTGATCTTGAGAAAGGCAAACCGACCTGTCAGCTAGGTAAGGTGCTGACGGTGCTGCAGACCCTGGGTATCGAGGTGTCACTGCGTCTGCCGCAGCATGTTGAGACAGAGCGATAATAGAGCATGGCACGCACGCTCTCCGTATATCTTGCACGCAGATTGGTCGGCGAGCTGGAACAAGACGACGGCGGGCAAATGTGGTTTCGCTATGACACTGCCTGGCTGGACAGCGCAGACAGCTTTCCCATCTCACATTCACTGCCATTACAGGATGCCCCGTTTAATCAGAAGGCTTGCCAGGGCTTTTTCGGCGGCACCCTCCCAGAAGATGCTAACCGCCGAGTGATCGCGCGGATTCTGCAGATTAGTGACAAAAATGATTTTGCATTGCTGGCGCGTATCGGGGGTGAATGCGCGGGGGCACTGATCTTTATTCCGCAGGGGGAAACGTTGCCTCCAGCGGACAGCGAGTACCTACCGCTCAGTGAGGCAGAACTGCATGACATTCTCACCGTTCTCGACAGGCGTCCCTTGCTAGCCGGTGAGAAAGGTGTGCGACTGTCTCTGGCTGGCGCCCAGGACAAACTCGCCGTGGCTCTTGATAACGAAGGCCGTCTTTCGCTGCCGCTTCACTACGCGCCAAGTACTCACATACTTAAACCTGCCTTGTCGACCTGGGGAGGCATTGTTTCTAACGAAAACTACTGCATGGCACTGGCGCTTGCCTGCGGTCTGAATGCTGCGGCGACCAGCGCTCACAGCGTTGCAGGCATCGATTACCTGCTGAGCGAGCGTTTTGATCGGTCGCGAATGGCTGAGGGGGCTATCCGTAGACTGCATCAGGAGGACTTTTGCCAGGCACTGGGCGTGCGCTCAGAGATCAAATACCAGGCCGATGGCGGCCCCGGGCTGGCAGACTGTTTCGCTGTGTTACGGCAGGTCTCTACCGATATCGTGCGCGATGTGCGCGATCTACTGGAGGCCGTTCTGTTCAATCTGCTCATTGGCAACAATGATGCACATGCAAAGAACTACTCCGTGCTCTACAGCGAGAATGGGAGCGCAAGGCTCGCTCCCTTGTACGACCTGGTCTGCACGGTGTACTACCCGGAAATCGAAAACCGGCTTGCGATGAAGATAGGTGGTGAAGCCAACCCGGATCTAGTCGGCCCCGCCCATCTTGAGGCATTTGCGAAAGAAGCCGGACTCGGTCCTGCGGCGGTCCGTCGTAACCTTATTGAACTGGCTGTGCGAGTTCAGGCGCGAGCGGGCGAGGTACTGCAGCCAGATCACACGGCGCAGGGCGTAGCTGAAATCGTGATGCAACGCTGCGAACGCGTGCTTTTGCGTTTCCGGCGCTAGGGGCGAAAAACGGGAAAAACGGTGTCAGGGTAGCCTTTTGTTTGCGAAGTCAGGTTGCGGCAGATGCCTTGATTAACCCGCTACTCTGCCCCCGTGTTACCCCTGCTGACGCCTCCGCTTCAAGCCGCCCGAAAGCTCTCCTGATTGGCGCAAAACCATCCGTAGGCATGCTCCAGCCCCGTTCTAAGGCTGTGTTGGGGCGACCAGCCCAGGGCATTGAGCTTGCCGGTATCGAGTAACTTGCGCGGAGTGCCGTCGGGTTTACTGCTATCGAAGTCGATGCTGCCCTCAAAGCCTGTTACTGCCTGAATCGTTTCTGCCAGCTCCCGAATACTGCAGTCCACGCCGGTGCCCACGTTGATGTGGCTTAGCATGGGCTCGGTGGCGCTGTCGTAGGTCGGGCGATCCAGGTTCATCACGTGCACAGAGGCTGCTGCCATATCGTCAACATGCAGAAACTCACGCCTGGCGTTTCCTGTGCCCCAGATGGTCACCGTGTTCGCTCGAGCCAGCTTCGCCTCATGAAACCGGCGCAGCAGGGCGGGGATGACGTGGCTGTTTTCCGGATGGAAGTTGTCGTTGGGACCATACAGGTTGGTAGGCATGACGCTGCGGTAGTCGCGGCCATACTGACGCTGGTAGCTTTCGCAGAGCTTGATGCCGGCAATCTTGGCAATGGCATAGGGCTCATTGGTGGGTTCCAGCGCGCCGGTCAACAATGCGCTTTCTCCCATCGGTTGCTCGGCCAGCTTTGGGTAGATACAGGATGACCCCAGGAACATCAGCCGGTCCACGCCCGCCGCGTGGGCCTGGTGGATGATATTGGCTTCGATCATCAGGTTTTCGTAGATGAATTCGGCGGGGTAGGTGTTATTGGCATAAATACCGCCGACTTTGGCCGCTGCCAGGTATACCTGGTCAATTTGCTCGGTCTGGAAGAAGTCCCGCACCGCTGCCTGGCTGGTCAGGTCCAGCGCTGTCCGGCTGCGGGTGAGTAGTTCAACGTTTTCCCGTGTGCTGAGTTGTCGCAGCAGCGCACTGCCGACCATGCCGCCGCTGCCGGCCACAAAGATACGTGTAGGGGAGTTGTCGCTCATGCCGTCGCTTACTCGTGCGCCAGGGCGATGTCGAAGCCGTGGTCTTTCAGCAAACGCTGCTTTTTCGCATCCTGCAGGTCGCTGTCGACCATTTCGTCGATCATCTCATCCAGGGTGATGCGGGGTTCCCAGTTGAGCTTGGCTTTGGCGTTGCTGGGGTCGCCCAACAGGGTTTCTACCTCCGCCGGTCGGTAGTACTTGGGGTCAATTCGGACGATTACATCGCCGACGCCTGCAGCGATGTTGTCATCGGCAAGGCCGCTGTCGATGGCAGTAATGGTGCCTATCTCGTCGACGCCCTCGCCTGAAAATTCAAGTGTGATACCGAGGCGAGCGGCCGCACGACTTATAAAATCCCGCACGGAAATCTGGATGCCTGTGGCTATGACGAAGTCTTCCGCCGTTTCCTGCTGCAGCATCAGCCACTGCATCTCCACGTAGTCTCTGGCGTGGCCCCAGTCCCGCAGGGCATTGATATTGCCCATGTACAGGCAGGGTTCCAGGCCCTGGCTGATATTGGCGAGCCCACGAGTGATTTTGCGGGTCACGAAGGTCTCACCTCGCCGCGGCGACTCGTGATTGAACAAAATTCCATTGCACCCATAGATACCGTAGGCCTCCCGGTAGTTCACGGTAATCCAGTAGGCGTAGAGCTTGGCCACGCCATAGGGCGAGCGGGGGTGGAATGGCGTTTGCTCGGTTTGCGGTACCTCCTGAACCAGCCCGTACAGCTCTGAGGTCGACGCCTGGTAGTAGCGGGTTTTCTGCTCCAGGCCCAGCAGGCGTATGGCTTCCAGCAGGCGCAGCGCACCCAGGGCGTCAACGTCTGCGGTGTACTCAGGCGCCTCGAAGGAGACTGCCACGTGGCTCTGCGCGCCGAGGTTGTACACCTCGTCGGGTTGGATCTCCTGCATCAGCCGAATCAGGTTGCTGCTGTCGGTCAGATCGCCGTAGTGCAGGATGAAGTTGCGGTTATCGATGTGGGGGTCCTGATACAGGTGGTCCACCCGCTCGGTATTGAACAGGGAGCTGCGACGTTTTATGCCGTGTACCTGATAGCCCTTCTCCAGCAGGAACTCGGCCAAATAGGAGCCGTCCTGGCCGGTAATGCCGGTGATCAGGGCGACTTTCTGCTCTGGGCTTTGCATGGGGCTTTGCTTTGGACTCTGTGATGAGCTTTGCGACGGCTTTTCGGGCATAGCGTGGCGTCGATATCCTGTGAGGTTGCGGGCTGCAAGCCCGTTGCAAACGCCGCGATATTAGCACGCTGCAGCAATTCGGTAGAATGCGACCATGCCGGATTACCCTTTGATTCTACGGTGCATTTCAGCAGCTCTCGCGGTCTGTATATGCGCCACAGCGCTCAACGTGAATGCTGACGATAGCGTCAACGATAAGAGTGCGCCGCTCCCTGTGGTAGAGGAACAACCGGCGCCGAAAGACTATTTCAGTCTGGGGGAGATCAGCGCCAGCAGCCAGGGCTTCAGTGGCCGTACCGATCACGGGAAGCAGGCTTACGTCATGCGCGAGTTGCAGCGCAAAGCCAGAGCGCTGGGTGCAAATGCTATCTGGCTCAAGAATATACGCACACTGAAGCGCGCCGAGCCCGTGTATGGGCGCTTTAACAACATCGCGGGCTATAAAAAGATCGAAAACTACCTGGGCCAGGCTGAGGCGATCCGCCTGCTCGACCCGTCATCCGCGCAATCTTCCCCCTGAATGCGCCAGATCAGTGTTAAACCAGCCTGACACGGTATGCTGTCAGGATGCGATAAGTGGGCTAAACTGTTGAAATGATTAGTGAGTTACCTCTCACCCGTCCGGAAGCGCCACTGCTGGACAGCATCGGCACCCCGGCTGATTTGCGCAAACTGTCGCCTGAGCAGCTTGAGCCTCTGGCAGATGAAATGCGCCTGTATCTGCTGTGGACCGTAGGCCAGACCGGCGGTCATTTCGGGGCAGGTCTGGGCGTGGTTGAGCTGACCATTGCGCTGCACTATCTCTACAACACGCCGGCAGACCGGTTAGTGTGGGACGTCGGGCACCAGACCTACCCTCACAAGATTCTTACCGGCCGCAAGGATCGCATGCACAGTATGCGGCAGGCCGGCGGCCTCTCCGGCTTCCCCAAGCGCTCCGAGAGCGAGTTCGATACCTTTGGGGTCGGTCATTCGTCTACCTCGATTTCCGCGGCCATGGGTATGGCCCTGGGCCTTGCCAACGCCAACGATCCGCGCCGGGTCTGCGCCATTATCGGCGACGGCGCCATGACGGGCGGTATGGCCATTGAAGCTCTGGCCCATGCCGGGCATGTGCGCCCGAATATGCTGGTAGTTCTGAATGACAATCAGATGTCGATTGGCCACAACGCCGGTGGACTGGCGACGTACTTTGCCAAGATGTGGTCCAGCAAAACCTATATATCCCTGCGCGAAGGTGGCAAGTCAGTATTGAAGCGTATTCCTCCCGCCTGGGATCTGGCCAAGCGCACTGAAGAACACATGAAGGGAATGGTCGCCCCGGGCACGCTGTTTGAAGAATTGGGCTGGCACTATATTGGCCCCATTGACGGGCACGATTTGCCGCAGTTGCTGCAGACCATCGAAAACATGCGACAGCTTGATGGGCCTCAGTTCCTGCACATTCAAACGCGCAAAGGTCGCGGCTTCGAACCTGCGGAAAGTGATCCCATCGGCCATCACGCCATCAATAAAATCGACCCGGAGCCGCTCAAGCCCAAAGTGGCGGCAGCGCCCGCGGTTAAGAAGCCCAAGTATCAGCAGGTCTTCGGCGACTGGCTCTGTGATATGGCCCTACTGGACGAGCGCCTGATGGCCATCACCCCCGCCATGTGCGAAGGCTCAGGTATGGTGGAGTTCGCCGAGCGCTTCCCGGAGCGGTTCTTCGATGTCGCCATCGCTGAGCAGCATGCGGTGACCCTGGGTGCAGGCATGGCCTGTGAAGGCGCCAAGCCTGTGGTCGCGATTTACTCGACCTTTCTGCAGCGAGGCTATGACCAGCTGGTGCACGATGTAGCCCTGCAGAATCTGGATGTCACTTTTGGCATCGATCGCGCTGGCCTGGTGGGCGAGGACGGCGCTACCCACGCGGGCAGTTTTGACCTCAGCTATATGCGTTGTTTGCCAAACATGGTGATTGCTGCGCCATCCGATGAAAACGAATGTCGTCAGCTCTTGTACACCTGCTATCAGCATGAGGGGCCATCAGCGGTGCGCTACCCGCGAGGCACAGGTCCGGGTGCTGAGATCAAAGCTGAGATGTCACGGCTGCCCCTGGGCGAAGCCATGCCAAGACGTCTGGGGCAGGACGTTGCAATTCTGAATTTTGGCGTGCTGCTTCCCGCAGCACTTGAAGTGGCGGAGCATTTGAACGCCACGGTCTACGATATGCGCTGGGTGAAACCGCTGGACGAAGCCCGCATCCTGGAACTGGCCGCTTCGCACACGCTATTAGTGACCCTGGAAGATAATGCCGTGGCCGGCGGTGTGGGCTCCGCAGTCAATGAATTACTGGTGCGCGAGCAGCGCCCGGTCTCACTGCTTAACCTGGGCTTGCCGGACAGTTATGTCGATCACGGCAAGCGTGAGCTGCAGCTCTCCTGGATTGGTCTGGATGCGGAAGGCATTCTCGCATCGATCACAGCGCGCACGGCGGCGCTGGGTATGGAGTCAGACACGACACCTGCGCAGCCCGCTATGGTGAATGTGGCTGCTGACAGCGCACTCTCTTAGCGCTTCCTAAAAACAGGCTTATATTCAGGCTCTAGCGAGTCTGTGCAAAGTAGCTCAGGGAAGTAGCTCAGAGAAACGTAGCTCAGGGAAGAGTAGCCCAGGGAAGAGTAGCCCAGGGAAACGTAGCTCAGGCTACCCCACCCAGCACTTTGTCGAACCCTTCGGGCGCGGGTGCCGCTGAATCATCGCCCTCAATCCAGGCGCGGGCATCCATGGGCTCAAAGAAGATTCGGTAGCTACCACGGTTGATCAGCTTGGCGAAGGTGCGCAGGATGCCGGCCCGCTCCGGGTCGGGTGCGACAATGGAGATGCGCGCTGAGCGTGACATGGGCACGCTTTCTTTGGCCCATTCCACAAAGCGCATGACATCTTCCGGTGTGCCGTGATTCAGATTGGCCTGGGAGAAGTCGATCATGCGGTGGTATTCGGTATTGTAAAGCGGGTCGCGCACTACCAGCGCCGTCGCAGCAATGCAATCCTGCACCTGCGGGGCACCCGTCACCTCAATGAAGATGCATCCCTGGCTTGGATCAATACGGTGCTGAATCATGAGTGTCCCCGTCGCTTCCGCGCGCTATCGCCTGTCCTTGTGAGGGAAGTTCACCCTCTTTGACTTTGAACTACACAGTAATTCATACGGCTGACACGGTCCAGCCACATTTTTGTAAAGACTCTACAAAAAGCATTCAAAATTAGGCACTTAGGAAGCTTCTGATCATATGTTGCCGCGCCGCTTAAGCCTCGATTCGTACCGCTCGGGTGTCAATTCGTGCCGTTCGCGCTCAAATTCGCGCTATTCGTAGCCAGGCGGCGGCGTAAACCTGCGGTGACACTTTTCCAGCATCGCTGCGGCCGCCAGCGCGGTTTTGTCTTCCAGGAAGCCCGCCACCACCTGCATGCCAATGGGTAAGCCTTCTGACGAGGTGGCAATCGGGACATTGGTCACCGGCAGCAATGCGTTGAGTGTAAGACCTGCCCAATCGATCACTTCCAGGTAGGGCCTCTGCTCACCGTTAACGGACAAGCGACGCTCATGCATATCGGGCTCATGGTCGTGGGGGAACGCGGTGCAGAATACGCTGGGGCACAGCAGGACATCGTAGTCTTCGAAGAAGCGCGCCCAGGTAGCGCGGATGTGCTCGCGCTTCTCCATCACGTGGGTCCATTTCCAATGGCTCATGGCAATGCCGCGTGCCTGTAATCCCCGGTGACTGGTGTCCTCTACCGGTAGCTGCTCAGCGTAGGCGCGCATCATGTCGATAACTTCTTCCGGCATGCCGCCGCTGATCGCCGCAGAGAGCGCCAGGGCATAGTTCACGCGATTGTCTTCCGGGTCAAAATCAGGCCGTGCGGCACGATCCACCAGGGCTCCGGCCTGCTCCAGGCTGTCGCCAGCCGCTTCGATGGCGTCTCGAATTTCGGTATCGACCCGGCAAAAAGCGTCGTCTGACCACACCGCAACCCGTAGTTGTGCTACATCGCGGGTACGGGCGTCTGGCAGGCTCAAGGTATAGGCCTTGCGCTGTTCCGGGTTGGGTATGGTGAGCAGATCCAGGGCTTTTTCCAGGTCTGCGGGATTGGTACCCAGCGGCCCAACCACAGACAGGTCAGAGTCGCTAAGCGTGTGTTCCCCCGGTGGCAAATGCCCACGTTGCGGAACGATGCCGTAACTGGGCTTGTGACCGAACACACCATTGAAATGGCTGGGAGTACGAATCGATCCGCCGATGTCGCTGCCCAACTCCAGCGGTGTCAGGCCGGCGGCAACCGCGGCCGCGGCGCCCCCGGAGGAGCCGCCGCAGGTGCGGCTTACATCCCAGGGGTTATTGGTCGTGCCGTACACGTCGTTATAGCTCTGCAGGTCCTGGCTCATAAAAGGCACGTTAGTTTTGCCGAACACGATTGCGCCTGCATCCAGATATTGCTGCACCGCCAGCGCATTGCTGGTGGGCACATTGTTCTTGCATCCAGGGATGCCACCTACCGTAACCAAGCCGGCGGTGCAGAGTGCGTCCTTGATGGTCATGGGCACACCGTGCAGCGGCCCCCAGTCCTCACCGGAAGCAGCTGCCGCGTCGGCCTCGGCGGCACGCTGGCGCGCTCGCTCAACATCCATTGCGACCACGGCATTCAAGGTGGGATTGTGGGCTTCTACTCTTGCCAGAAAAAAATCCAGTACCTCAGCCGAACTCAAGGTGCCGGTTTTAATGTCCTGGGCCAGATCGAACGCAGATCGATAGAGAATTGCGGGCATCGCATCGCCTCCGGTTGTGCGGGGCCGCAGTATGCCGCGTATTGCTCTGCTGGCCCAGCCGTAAGGCTGCAAAATAAGGAGTCGCAAGGCTGCAAAATAAGGAGCCGCAAGGCTGCAAAACAACGAGCCGCAGAGCTTCAACAGAAGCAGCAACGAGCTCTAATCGCGATAGCCGTTGGGATTTTTGCGCTGCCAGTGCCAGGCATCCCGGGCCATATCGTCCATGTCATAGCTCGGTCGCCAATCCAGCTCCATCTCGGCTTTGGCGGCATCTGCGAAATAAATGGCAATGTCGCCGTCCCGCCGCGGGGCGATTTGGTAGGGAATTTCGCGTCCTACTGCACGCTGGAACGCCGCGTGCACCTCCAGCACCGAGTAGGGTCGGCCTGTGCCCAGATTAAGCGTGGTAACGCCGCGTTTGTCCCAGAGTAAATCGAGAGCGCGAACGTGCCCCCGCGCCAGGTCCATAACATGAATGTAGTCGCGCACGCCGGTGCCATCGTGGGTGTCGTAATCATCGCCGAACACCTGCAGCTCCTCACGCTTTCCAATAGCCACCTGCGTGATATAGGGCGTCAGGTTATTGGGCGTGTCGCCAGGGTCTTCGCCTATCAACCCGCTGGGGTGGGGCCCGACCGGGTTGAAGTAGCGTAAACACGCTGCGTTCCAACTGGGATCAAGCTGATGCAGGCGCTGCAGGTAGTGTTCAACCGCCAGTTTGGTTTCGCCGTAGGGTTGCGCGGGGCGCTTCGGTGCTGTTTCAGGGATTGGGTCGCTGCTGGAGATTCCATAGACGGTCGCCGAAGAGCTGAACACCAGATTCTTAACACCGTGTTTCTCCATAACCTCGCACAGAGCGATGCTACCGTTCACATTGACTTCAAAGTACAGATCGGGATTCGCGGTGGACTCCGCGACGGACTTGAGACCCGCAAAGTGAATAACGGCATCAATCTCAAACTCGCGAAAGACAGCGTTTGTGGCGTGCCGGTCGCGCACGTCTGCCTTCACAAACAGCAGATCACGCTGACTGATCTGTTGCACCCGCTGCAGCGCTTTCTCGCAGCCCGTAATCAGGCTATCGATTACCACGACGCGATAGCCTGCCTGCAATAGTTCTACGCAGGTATGCGAGCCAATGTAACCCGCACCGCCGGTCACCAAAATGGTTTTCAACTGCTACAATCCACCCTCTTTTACCGACAATCGCGACTCGAGTCTAACGGATGGCCAAATCCAAAAACATCGATTTTGAAGCGTCGCTAGCGCAGCTGGAAACGCTGGTAGACAAGATGGAAGAGGGGGAGCTAACCCTGGAGGAATCGCTGCAGGCCTTTGAACAGGGCATGCAGCTCACCCGGGATTGTCAGACCGCCTTGCATGAGGCCGAGCAGAAAGTCGAAGTGCTGATGAAGCAGGGCGGTGACCTGGTGCGAGAACCGCTTGATGAGGAGCTAGATGAAGATCTGGACGAAGACCTGGACGGAAAGCTCAATGAAGACGAGGACGACGACTGAAGCACCATGACTGCGGTACCGTCAGCGCGCTTTTCCGAACTCAAGGACCGCTGTGACGCGGTACTCGTAGGACTGTTGGGGCATGGCAACAGTGAGTTTGCCCCGGAAGCTGGCCCGCATCTGGTACGCCTTTTCGAAGCCTCAGCCTACGCCCTTACGCGTGGTGGTAAACGGATTCGTCCGCTGTTGGTCTACGCCGCTGCTGAGGCGATCAACTCAGACAGTCTTGCCCACCCTGAGTCAGGCGCAGCAACCGCACTGGATTACGTGGCCTGCGCCGCCGAGATGTTGCACGCCTATTCACTGGTACACGACGATTTGCCTGCCATGGACGACGACGATCTGCGCCGCGGCCAGCCCACCACTCATATCGCCTTCGACGAAGCGACCGCGATTCTGGTGGGCGATGGTTTGCAAGCACGTGCACTGGAACTTCTTACCGATGCACCGGGACTGGATGCGGAGACGCGTCTGCGCCTGGTGCGCACCCTGTCTGCCGCGGGGGGTGTGCGCGGCATGGTGGGCGGGCAGGCGATCGATATTGGCGCGGTGGACCAGGCCATCGATGTGGCACATCTGGAAACCATGCACGCACTGAAAACCGGTGCCCTGATTCGCGCTTCGGTCATGCTGGGTGGACTCACTGCCGGGGCCGACGATGAATCCCTGTCGGCATTGGACGACTATGCGGATGCGATCGGTCTGGCCTTCCAGGTTTGCGACGACATTCTCGACGCCACCGGTGACAGTAAAACCCTAGGGAAAGAAGCCGGCGCCGACGCTGCCCATCACAAACCTACCTACGTCAGTCTGCACGGCCTGGACGGCGCCAAAGCCAAGGCAGAAGCGTTGCTAATCGACGCCAAAAAAGCTTTGAAACGCTTTGGAAATGACGAGCTACTACTAGCGGAAATAGCTGATTTTATCGTACACCGCGACCGCTGAAGCGGTGTAAACTCTC
>JBCDKJ010000033.1:0-39545 GCA_038746745.1 Pseudomonadota bacterium | reverse complement strand
GACTACGAGGAGAGTAGTAATGGGCGATTTCCATCAAAATGGCCTGGTCACCACCTTGCACAACCTCACCCACCGGCCGGTGGAGGATCTGGAGCGCGAACTGATGCAGTTCAGCGGGCAGCGTCCGATGGCGCTGGTGCTGCCTTGCCTGCACTCAGAACTGTCGGGCCCTGCGCTGGAAAACATCGTCGATGAGCTGTGTAAGGTCCCGTATTTGACCGAGATCGTCATCGGTCTGGATGCTGCAACGCAGGATGACTACGTCGAGGCGCTGCAATACTTCTCGCGGCTGCCCCAGCATCATCGAGTACTGTGGAACGACGGCCCTCGCCTGACGGCGATTGACGACAAGCTGCGGCAGAAGGGGCTGGCGCCAGCGGAGCGAGGCAAGGGGCGCAATGTCTGGTACATGCTGGGTTACGTTCTCGCGACAGATCGCGCTGAAAGCGTCGCTCTGCATGACTGTGATATCGTGACCTACGATCGCAAGCTCTTGGCACGGCTAATCTATCCCGTGGCGAACCCCAACTTCAGCTACGCGTTTTGCAAGGGGTATTACGCCAGAATTGCCACCGATAATATGGGCGGGCGCGTCAGCCGTCTGTTCGTAACGCCGCTGCTGAGATCTCTGACGAAAGTCTGTGGCTACAGCGAATTTCTCAACTACATGGATAGTTTTCGCTACCCGCTGGCGGGGGAGTTCTCGCTGCGCTCTTATGTCATTAATGATCTGTTGATCCCCAGTGACTGGGGCCTGGAAGTAGGCGTCCTCTCGGAGATGAACCGCAATTACGCCACCAACCGAATCTGCCAGGTCGACATTGCCGAAAACTATGATCACAAACACCAGGACCTGTCTCGAGAAGACCCCTCCAAAGGGCTGTCTAAAATGAGTACGGATATCGCCAAGGCGATGTTTCGCAAACTCGCCACCAAAGGCCAGGTGTTTACCCCGGAGACCTTCAGAACTTTAAAAGCGACCTACTACCGGGTTGCTCTGGATTTCATTGATACCTATGCCAATGACGCGGTCATCAATGGCCTGGACTACCACCGTCATAAAGAGGAGGAGGCGGTGGAAATGTTTGCCAAGAACATCATGCTCGCGGGAGAGCACTTCTTGGAACGCCCCATGCAGAAGCCCTTTATTCCCGGCTGGAATCGCGTTACCAGCGCACTGCCAAACATCCTGAACGAGTTCCGCGACGCCGTGGAGGAAGACCTGCGTGAATACGCCCCCGGCGGGTGAAACTCTGAGCGGTCTGCAGCTGCGGCTGCGCGAGCATCTGGCTGTTATTTATCCAGATGAAGATCATGCTCATCTCAGCGAACGTATGCTCAACGTCATGGGGCTGGCAATCGATACGCCGTCCCCTGAGCCCCATCGCAACCTGTGGGACGAGGCTGACAATATCCTCATTACCTATGGTGACAGCGTGATGGACGGCAATGAAACGCCGCTGCGAACGCTGCATAGATTTCTCACCACTTACCTTAAAGACACGATACGCGGGGTGCATATCCTGCCGTTTTTTCCCTACAGCTCTGACGACGGTTTTTCGGTGATGGATTACTCGGTCGTGAACCCTGCGCTGGGCGACTGGGATGACGTGATTGCGATCGCACGCGACTTTCACCTGATGTCTGACCTGGTACTGAATCATGCCTCGGCGCGCAGTCGTTGGTTTGACAACTTCAAGAAGCGCAAGGACCCCGGCAAGGACTTCTTCGTTGAAGCAGACCCCAGTGCCGACCTCAGCGCCGTGGTGCGCCCTCGCAATTCGCCGCTGCTATCCACGGTGGAGACGGAGGATGGCATACGCTATGTCTGGTGTACCTTCAGCGAAGACCAGGTTGATCTCAACTTTGCCAACCCCGAAGTCCTGTTAGAGTTTGCCGGCATCATCCGTCAGTACCTCGAGAGCGGAGTTCGCGTTTTCCGCCTGGATGCGGTGGCGTTCCTATGGAAGGAGGTGGGTACCAGCTGTGTGCACCTGCCTGAGACGCACGAGATCATCAAGTTGTATCGCACGCTCATCGAGCATCACACGCCGGACGCTATCGTAATTACCGAGACCAATGTGCCAAATCGGGAAAACCTGACCTACTTTGGCAACGCGAACCAGGCGCACGTGATCTACAACTTTTCACTGCCGCCGCTGCTGGTCCACACACTACTGGACGGCGACTGTCGCCACCTGAAAACCTGGATGATGAGCATGCCGCCCGCGCAGTCGGGTACCGCTTATCTCAACTTCATTGCCTCCCACGACGGCATCGGGCTGAGACCATTGGACGGCCTGCTGGAGACCAGCGAGATTGATCGCATGCTGGAGTGTTTGCGTGGTTTCGGCGGTATGGTCACCATGCGACGCGCCCGCGAAGGTTTCGACAAGCCCTACGAAATCAATATTTCACTGTTTGACGCATTGCAAGGCACGATTGACGGCGGTCGTGATGTTTATCAGGCAGACCGCTTTATCTGCGCACATGCCATCATGCTGGGGCTGGAGGGTATACCCGCGTTCTACATACACAGCCTGATAGGGACTGAAAATGACTATCAGCGGGTCGAAAATACCGGCCGTGCGCGGACCATCAATCGACATATCTGGCACGACACGGAGTTACAGGCAGCCCTGGAGGATGATAGTCGGCACCACAAGGCGGTGTTTACCATGCTGACCCGGCTGATCAATCTGCGCAGTCTGCAACCCGCTTTCCATCCCAACGCTACCCAGTTCACCATGCACCTGGGCACGAAGATCTTTGCCTTCTGGCGGCAGAGCATGGATCGTCGACAGAGTATTTTCTGCATTTACAACATCACCATTGAACAACAGACGGTGAGGCTGGCGGATATCAACCTGACCGGCACTGACGAGTGGAAAGACCTCATCGGTGGTCAGATGTTTGAGGATGTAAAAGGAGAACTGCTGCTGGAGCCCTACCAGCCTGTCTGGCTGACCAACCGTTTTGATTACTAGCACTCGCTGCCCGCTGGCGCTGCTCAGCATCCTTTACTCAGGCTGCGACAAACACTACATCAGCAATAGTTTCCCGGGTACTCACCCCGCGAATAAGGCGTAGCTGGCCGTTCGCATCCTCCAGCAAAGCGGTGCAGTTCTCGACCCAGTCACCGTCGTTACAGTAAAGGATATCCTCGTACTGCTGGATCACGGGATAGTGTAGATGCCCGCAGATGATGCCGTCATAACCTTTCTGGCGGACCATGTGCACCGCCGCCTGCTGGTACGCCTGAATAGCCTGTTCCGCCTGCGCGACGTTAGTCTTAACCCAACCAGACAGCGACCAGTCCGGTAAGCCCATATAATGGCGAATCCGATTGATCCAGCGGTTAACCAACATCATGTTGTCGTACGCAAAGTCGCCAATGATGCGATTGAGACGGCTGTACCTCACAGCATGGTCCAGCTCATCGCCATGGGTCACCAGCAGGCGCCGTCCATCGGTTGTCACGTGCACGTGGCGCCGTTTGATAAGCACGTTACCGAACTCGCTGCCACAGAATTCGCGAAAGTTGGCATCGTGGTTTCCGGGAATATAAATAATTTCGACGCCGGCTTTGGACTTGTTCAACAGCTTGCGCAGCACCTGATTGTGGCTCTCCGGCCAGTGCACGCGTCTGGTCATGGCCCAG
This sequence comes from Pseudomonadota bacterium, assembly GCA_038746745.1. GTDB lineage: Bacteria > Pseudomonadota > Gammaproteobacteria > Pseudomonadales > Halieaceae > JANQIO01. The sequence goes on along the minus strand of JBCDKJ010000033.1, from coordinate 35,884 downwards.
ACATCAACGATATCGCCTACCAGAAACAAGCGTTCGCAGCGCACGCGATCCAGCAGCCTGATGAGGTGTTCGGCTTTGCAGTTAGCGCTGCCAAGATGAACGTCTGATATCCACAGGGTCTTGCAGCTTATTTCACCCTCAAAACTCAGTGCTTCCATGTTGGCTATCCTCCACTCCTACGGGCATGGTCTGGCCCAGATACCGCATTTTTTTGCGCGGCTTCAGTTTAGTGAGATCGACTACCAGCAAGCCGTCGACACAGTCACCGAAATCTGTGTCGATATTAAAGGCAGCGAAACTCACCCCATCGGGCTCCGCCACCTCGGCGTAGTGCTTGAAGAGAACCGGGACAGGCATGCCGTGACTGCGCAGATAATCGCGCAGGACGTTGAAGTCGGCATTGCGATCTGTGCCTGAAAACTCGGCACTGAGTTGCTGCTGCTCCTCTGGCGGTATCAGATACGGAGTACGCCCTCTGATGCCAAGGCTGTCGTTGCCGTGGTACAGCGAGTAGTAGTACACAATGCGTGCGATCGCCGCATTGCCATATAAGCGACTGATAGACACCGGCCCAAACAGATAGCGGTAATGGGGATAACGTTGCAAAAACGCGCCTATGCCCAGCCACAGGTAATCCAGGCTTTGCCGGTTTTGGTAACGTGGCTGTACAAAGCTGCGCCCCAGCTCGAGGGCTTCTGACATCACCAGCTTCATACCTTCGCCAAAGCTGAACAGGCTGTTTGTGTAGAGGCCTGCCACCCCGGCAGTGGCACAGATCGCAGCGCTATCCCCCAGGCGATAGGCACCGGCGATTTCCAGCTGCTCCGGGTCCCACAAGATCAGCTGCAGGTAGTCACGGTCAAAGCGGTCAATGTCGCGGGGCATACCAGATCCTTCACCGACCGATCTGAAGCTTAGCTCCCGCAGCCGTCCAATTTCGCGCATGAGGCAGTCAGAGCTCTGCTGCCGATACAGGAAGATGCGCTTACCGTCGGGGGTCGCGCCCAGCTGCTCGCACTGCTCCAGTTCACGCTTGATGAGCAATCTGTTCTCCGGCGCCGCCACAGTTTCCATGCTTTGGAAAATGCCGCGTCGTCCCCGGGCCAGCCGATAGACGTGTTTGCGAAACAGGCCAGCGAGATGCTGAGGTGATGCGTCAAAGCCGGAATAGACGTCATAGGGAATCGGATTGCCAATGCGTGCGTCTACAGTGTTGTGGCTCTGCTTGAACATCTCGCGCACCAGCCACAGGGTTGACAGCGGTTTTGCCAGAAATGAAATGCTGTAGAAAAACAGGCTGTTACGACCGGCGACGAAGATGGGCAGGACCGGCGACTGGGTACTGCGGGCGATTTTGACGAAGCCCGCCTGCCAGCGCCCGTCCTTGACGCCTTTTGGACCGAAGCGAGATACCTCACCCGCCGGGAAGATGATCAGGGCACCGTCCTGTTCCAGGTGCTTTTTAATGTTGCGAAGATTTTCCCGCGGCGTCCTGCCGCCCATGTTATCGACCGGCAGCAAGAGGCTTGCAAGCGGTTGCAACACTGCCAGCATATCGTTGGCGACAACCTTGACGTCCGGGCGCGCCTGCCTCACCAAATGCAACAGCGCCAAGCCGTCGAGCGAGCCTATAGGATGATTGGCGACAATAACAACGCGACCCGTGGCCGGAATGCGTCGACGCTCTGCCTCTCGCAGCCGGAGCGTGAAGTCGAAATACCGGAGTGCCGCTTCGATAAAGTCATAACCCTCAAGATGCGGGTAATCTCGGGCGAACTGCTCAAAACGTGGTTGATAGAAAAGAAAGCTCAGGAAGCGGGAAAGTGTGCGGGCGGCGGAGCCGTGGTGATTGACGAAGTCGGGGTAGCGCTGCTCCAGAATTGCGTCAATGTTCAGCACGCATAGCTCCTATGATAGCCCCTATATAGCTTCTATCTTGCTCACGATCTTCGTAGACACCCGCTATTGAGACCCTAGCGGGTTTACGTCATCCGGTGCATGCCAAACGCTTCCCAGTTGGTTCGCCGTTTGGCTTGACTCGTTAGTCAGCACATTGATCTTGCCCCCGCGTCGCAGAAACTCGGCAACCTGGTCGTCGATTTCTGCGCGCATTCGCTGCTTCTCATTGTCGCTAACGGCTGTTTTTGATCGCGGCATAAGTACCTCCAGCGGATTGGGCGCAGAATGCCCAGAGGCTGTGTCAGCAAAGCGACGCAGCGGTGAAAATTTTGTGACATCACTTTTTTTTGAAAAAGGGGTTGGCAAGGTGCAAAAAAGCACGTAATGTTAATGATAATGATTCGCATTAAGTTTCGTACGGACGCAGTGGTATGACGTCAAACCGGAAACAAGAGGTTGCACAAGGCAAAGCATATGGCAGATCAGTACCTTCCTCAGGGCTTTCTTTGTTCCAGGCATCGGGCCTGGCTCAGTCGTCGCCCGAGAGAGGCTTTGCTGTGCTGGCAGCGCTTCACAGAAGAAGCGCAGCGACTGATTTCGGCGGGCGAGTGGTCAACCGCATTGCGCTTTGCCGGCAGCGCTCTGGAAGCTGCGCAGTTGATGGTCAGAGATGCGCGTCATTGCGACGGCAATTGGTTAAGCCGACATGCGGCGAGCCAGGACTTATTTGAGATGCTGGCAGAGCGCCTGTTAACCGCGACATCAGCAGTCGCGGCAGAGCCGCAGCTAGGTGCCGCACCGATGGCGATGCGCACGGCGGCGTCGCCCACTCTGCACTGAAGGTGCTGTAGAAGGTGCTGTTCATGCAGCGCTGGAAGACAACGAAACAGACGAAATGCACGAAACGAACAAAATGAAAATGCAGACACAAGCGGTAAACAACGCACCTACGCGCGAGCGCTTGCCGCAGGATTACCAGCTTTCGTCTGGTTTTCATAAAGGTTTCACCCCTGCTGATCAGGCCCGCGCTTGCGGTTCACTGACGCAGGACATTTCCCGCAACCGGCGGCACTCACCCGTTTGACGATGGCCTCGCGCAGGCGGGGCCGCCGGTTGTTTTTTATTCTCGCCTCTCTACACTGGGAGTATGACTCGCCGCAAGGCAGGGCATGCGCCCCCGTGTAAACACACCCCTCGCAGGAATCCTTCTCGATTCTCGCCCACTGCGGCGATAGTGGTGATAGCGGCGTGAGTGCTGTCCGTTTTTGCAACTTCGGCAAGCACTATGCCGACACGCCCGCCTTATCGAGTATTACTCTCAGCCTTTCTGATGCTGCCGTTACCGCGTTTATCGGCCGCAGCGGCAGTGGCAAGTCCACACTGCTGCGAGCGGTCAATGGACTTGTGTCACCCAGCCAGGGCCATGTCGAAGTTCTCGGTGCGCCCATAGATTACGACGCTCTGCCCAGGCTGCGCCGAAACATCGGCTATGCGGTACAAGGCACCGGGCTGTTTCCACATCTTTCGGTTCGGGACAATATTCTCCTACTTGGCGAACTGGCAGGTTGGTCAGAGTTACAGCAGCAAGCGCGATTGCAAGACTTGCTGCCCCTGCTGCATCTGGACGCAGATTTGTTACCACGCTACCCCCATGCGCTCAGTGGTGGACAACAACAGCGGGCTGGGCTGGCGCGCGCCATGCTTTTGCAACCCGCACTGCTTCTACTGGATGAGCCGTTTGCCGCGCTGGACCCGCTGACCCGCCTCGACATTCAGGAAAATCTGCGTGAGTTACAGGCCGCTGAGCCCCGCTGTATGCTGCTGGTGACCCATGATATGCGCGAGGCGCTACGGCTGGCGGACCGGATCGTGGTTTTGGAAGCGGGCAGCGTCATAGCCGATACCACGCGGGAGACGCTGCTAACGGATCACCCCGAACTGGAGCCTGAACAGCTCCTGCTGATGCTGCTGGGCGAAGCCGCATGATGACGCAGCAAATCAAGGCGCTGGGGTGGGGGTTTGTGGCGTTGATGCTGTGTTCCTTTTCAGCCACGGGCGTTGCAGCAGTCGTCGTGGGTTCCAAGACGTTTACAGAGAGCCACGTGCTAGCCGAGTTAGCGGCCCAGACACTGGAACAAGCTGACATTGCGGTTGATCGACGTCAGGGTCTGGGTGGCACGATGGTGCTATGGGAAGCGCTGCAGGCAGGTGAAGTGGACGTCTATCCCGAGTACACGGGCACGCTGGCGCAGACAATTCTGAAGCGCCCGGATGCCGATAGAATTGCCCTGGCGGCGGCGCTGGCGGAGCGCAACCTGATGATCGTTGCAGAGCTTGGCTTCAACAACAGCTATGCCATCGCCGTCGATGCAACGGTGGCCGCCCGTCTTGGGCTGTCAAAGATCAGCGATTTACGCCAACACCCTGAGCTGGCATTGGGGTTCTCGCTGGAGTTTTTGAATCGCAGCGACGGCTGGCCTTCGCTGCAAGCGCACTATGATCTTCCCCAGGAGGTTAGCGGGCTGGAACATGCTCTGGCGTATCGAGCGATAGCATCGGGCGCCCTGGTGGCGACCGACGCATACACTACCGACGGCGACCTCGACAATTTTGATCTGGTTCTGTTAGAGGATGACAAGGCGTTTTTCCCTCGCTACGACGCGCTGTTGATAGGGCGCACTGACTTGAGTGACACCGCACGCGCTGCGCTGGCGAATCTGGTGGGTTCCCTGGATGAGGCCGCGATTCGCGAGTTAAACCGGCAGGCCGGGGAAACGGGTGTTTTGCCTCGACAGGTCGTAGCCACGTACCTGGGACGCGAGGATTCAGCCGCCCCTACGGCCGCGCAGAATGTGTTGCAGAACACCCTACGTCACCTGAAGCTCACCGCAATCGCACTGTTATTGGCCTGCGCATTGGCGCTCCCGTTGGCGCTTTATCTCAGCCGCTATCCCAAAACTGCGGGGGCGGCGGTGTATGTTGCAGGTCTTCTGCAAACGATTCCTTCCCTGGCTTTGCTGGCTATGCTGGTGCCGCTGATCGGCCTGGGCCAGGGACCTGCGATTCTGGCACTGTTCCTGTATTCCCTGTTGCCGATCATTCGCAATACGCTGGCGGGCATTGCTTCGGTAGACCCTTTGTTAGTCGATGTGGCAGAGGGCATGGGCATGACTTCCTGGGAAAAGCTGCGCCATGTCCAGGTTCCCCTGGCCACGCCGATGATACTCGCGGGCATAAAAACCGCGGCCATTATCAGCATTGGTACCGCCACGCTGGCAGCCTTTGTTGGGGCAGGAGGGCTTGGAGAGCCCATCGTTAGTGGACTCAACCTCAACGATCCTGTCCTGATTTTGCAGGGGGCCATACCAGCGGCAGTGCTGGCCATTGTCACCGAATTTTTGTTTGAATGGCTGGAAAGGGCGCTGTTGCCCGCACATCTGGTACCCAACATCTAATGGATTTAGAGCAACGCTTTGCCGAAGTCCGAGCGGACTCGGAGCGCTTTTGCACACCGCTGCACAGGGAAGATTACAGCCTGCAGGCCATGGCAGATACCAGTCCGCCCAAGTGGCATCTGGCCCACACCAGCTGGTTCTTTGAGACATTCGTGCTAAAGCCCTACCAGCCAGAGTTTCAGGCCTTTAACCCAGCGTTTGAGGTGCTCTTTAACTCCTATTACAACGGTATTGGCGATCAACATCCGAGACCCGAGCGGGGATTGCTGTCGCGTCCGGCGCTGGAAGAAGTGCTGGACTATCGCGAGCACGTGAATACGAGCATTCATAGTCTGCTGCGATCAGAGCACGCGGAGCAGGACACTATCCGCAGTCTGGTGGAGCTGGGCACGCATCACGAGCAACAGCACCAGGAGCTGTTTTTCACCGACATCAAGTACAGCTTGTCCCGCAACCCAATAGCGCCGGCCTACCTGGAGCAGGCTGTCCCGCTGGAGCCGGATGCGCACAGTATGGGGTGGCTGGAACATTCGGGTGGAAAGTCTGTGGTTGGGCATCAGGTGGGCGGGTTCTGTTTCGATAATGAACTCCCCGCCCATGAGGTACTGCTACAGCCCTTTGCTCTGGCGGATCGGCTGGTCACTAACGCCGAGTATCAGGCCTTTATTGATGACGGTGGTTATCAATCGCCGGAGTACTGGCTGTCTGATGGCTGGGCAACGGTAAGCAAGCAGGACTGGCAGGCGCCGCTGTATTGGCGGCATATTGATGGCGCCTGGCAGGAATACAGCCTGTACGGTCTCATACCGCTGGACCCGAACCGACCTGTCAGCCATGTCAGTGGTTATGAAGCGGATGCCTATGCGCGCTGGGCAGGACATCGGCTGCCCTCAGAGTTTGAGTGGGAAATCATGGCCCGGGAGCACCCGCTACAAGGGCAGTTTGTGGACGAGGGGCTCCTGCATCCGGCGTCGGCAGGTGGCGCAGAGCATCAATTACACGGTGGGCTATGGGAGTGGACCAGTAGCGCGTATACGCCCTACCCAGGGTTTCAGACAGCGGCCGGTGCAGTGGGCGAGTACAACGGTAAATTCATGGCGAACCAATGGGTGCTGCGCGGCGGTTCCTGTGTGACCAGTCGTAGCCAACTTAGATCCAGTTATCGCAATTTCTTTTATCCACCTGACCGCTGGCAGTTCACCGGCATAAGGTTGGCGTCATGGCGCTAGATGCTGCTGTCGCCTATCGCGACGTCCACGCGGACTTGCGCAGTGAGCTGTTGCAGGGGCTGCTGCAGCCGCCTCGCAGTATTAACCCAAAGTTTTTTTATGACGAGCGGGGCTCGGAACTGTTTCGCCTGATCTGTAACGTCGAGGAGTACTACCCGACGCGAACGGAGATCGGCATCTTACAGCGCTATAGCCGCGAAATAGCGCAAGCTGTCGGCGATCACTGTCAGCTGCTGGAACCGGGTGCGGGTGCCTGCGAGAAGGTGCGACACCTGCTGGGGGACTTGCGCCTCGATGCCTACCTGCCGCTGGATATCTCGGGTGATTTCCTGCTGAGTGCGTCGGACGCGCTGCGCGCTGAGTACCCGGATCTTGTCGTGCATCCCCTGGTGGCAGATTTCAATGACAGCTTTGATCTGCCGCCTTTGGGCGAAACCGCGCATCGAGTCGTCTTTTATCCAGGGTCGACTATCGGTAATTTCACGCCGGCGGGTGCACGTTCCTTCCTGGCCAGAGCGGCGGCCCTGGTGGGCGCGGGGGGTGGTCTGCTCATAGGCGTTGATCTACACAAGTCCAGCGACATCCTGAATGCGGCCTATAACGACGCTCAAGGCTATACCGCCGCCTTCAACCTCAATGTGCTGTCGCATGCTAACGTCTTACTGCAGGCAGACTTCGACGTGTCTGCCTTCGCGCATGTGGCGTTCTACAACGAATCCGAACATCGCATTGAAATGCATCTGGAAAGTCTGCGCGATCAGCGGGTGCGATGCCCTGAGGTTGAGCTGGCGTTTCGGGCGGGGGAGCGGATTCACACAGAGTACTCGCATAAGTACACCCTGGAAGGCTTCTGCACCCTGGCGAAAGACGCGGGCTTTGCCAGTCGCAACTGCTGGACGGATCCTGAAGGTTTGTTCAGCGTGCAGTATCTGGAAGTAGAGGGTGCTGCCGCTTCCTGACGTGCGTCACGACAATGCTGGTCATTGCATTGTTCACCTTTTGATTATGTTTCCCTCGGTAACACCTTAGCTTGCGCTACATTGGTGCGCCGGCGCACTAGTCTGGCGCCCGAAATTCATAATAAATCCTTAATAAACAGGCATGTACGGACTTTTTTCGCAAAAAGCGCAATCTGGGTAGTCTACTGTCATATTCCTCGCGTAGTGTTTGTTACTGTGCGTAACCAATCGCGCACGAGGCAGGTCCATTGATTGGTTTTTTGCCGCTGATTTGGCGGCTAACAATACAGTCCATAGTTAGTGAGGGATTTAGTAATGAAGCAGACGATTGCTTTACTGGCCGTTTTGGCCTCCGGTAGCGCTTTTGGCGCTTGTGATAACGCTCGCATCCCAGCGGTGCCTGCCATTCCCGACGGCGTTGATGCGTCTTACGAGGAAATGCAGGGCGCTCGTGAAGCCGTTGCCGAGTACGTGGAAAGTGCAGAAGCGTTTTTGGATTGCGTACAGCCCATTCCGATGATGCATAACTACGTCGTTGAGCGCATCGAGCGCACCGCGAATGAGTTCAACGCGGAGCGTGAAGTGTTTCTGCAGCAGCAGGACGCGGTGGCTGCGAACTAAGAACGCCCTGATCTGAACCGTGTGAGCGCCGGCCAGTCAACATGACTCGCCGGCGTTTTTTTGTCTGCGACCCTTACTAGGCACTGACTACCTCGCCCAGCGCAACGTCTCCCATGATGGTGGTGCGATGAATCACACGCTCCACGCCGGGCCGCGTTCCCGTAGCGCAGTGCATGGCGCGCCAGTTATCCCACAACACCATGTCGCCAGGTTGCCACTGATGGAAATAGTGAAACTCTGGCTGACGTGTGTGCTCTACCAGGCCCTCTAATAGTTCTATAGCCTCGTCATTGGACAGGCCCGCCTCGTGTGGCGTGACGATGCGTTCCAAAAACTGCTCGACTATCTCCAGCACTTTGCGCCCGGTGACCGGGTGCGTGACCACGGCGGGGTAGGCGACTTCGGGAAAGTTCGGGTAATTAATATCTGAAGGCTTCCTTGGGCTGTATTCGCCGGGGCGGTATCCCTCAAGACTGACATAGCGCATGTGCTTGCGCTGCATACTAAAGGCGTAGGTCACCCGAATCTTCTCCAGCAGCGCCTGGGTATCGGCGTCCAGAGCGTCGTAAGCTTTGGCCAAATCACCAAAGCCAGTGAGACCATCCTCCTCCGCGCAGACTACAGCAGTCAGTAAAGCGCCGCGATTGGGCTTGCCCGTGTAATGCAGGTCCATGTGCCAGTCGAGGCGGCTGACCACAGGCTGATCGTTGTAGTAGGCCGTCATGTATTGCTCTGCCTGAGGATTACTGGCCAGCATAAACAGCTCTGGATAGTCCTGTGAGCGGGTTTCCTCGATGGGGTGCTGTTCCAGCTCACCAAACAGGCGACTGAAGGCGATCTGACGTTCCGGCGTCACATCCTGGTCGCGAAACAGCAGAATGCCGTGCTCATCAAATAGCTGCACCAGTGTGGCGGCAGTGTCCGCGTCCACTGGCTCCGAAATGTCAAAGCCTCGTACCTCCATGCCAACGTTGGCCAGGGGCGTTATCTGTATGCTGATAGGCCTAGTCCTCCTCTAACACGCCAGGATCCCGGCGTAACTCCCGCCGCGCCATGGCCTCCCATAAAAAGGGGAAGCCATTGGCATCCGGTAGGGCAATGGCGGCAATCTGTTCTTCGTTAAGCGCACGACCACCGCCCGCAAGCTCTACTTCCCAGGCGCGCCGGGCCCGCCATTCCAGCGTAACAACGCGCAGATGCGCCTGACGCAGGTCTTTGCCCACCACCAGTGACCCGTGGTTGGCCAGAAGCGCCCACTTGGCATCGTCCAGGGCTTTGGCTGCGGCCAGGGTTTTATCCTCGTCTTCAAAGGTGCCGGCGTACTCGTCGAATACAGGCAGCGGGCCGTCTACGTACCCCCCGGCCTGGTCATAGACCGGCGGCACCCGCTGCATATTGGCCCAGATGCCGCTCCAATGAGCATGGTTGTGCACTACGACGGTGGCGTCGGGTCGCAGACTGTGTAGCTGCAGGTGCAGACCAATCGCCGGCGTCACGTTCCAGTCGCCATCGGTGACCTGGCCCGAGTGATCCAGTGTGACAATATCGCCCGCCGTCACTTCGTCCCAGGCCAGTTCCCAGGGGTTGGTCAGAATGCTGCCATCCTCAAGCCGCACGGTGATGTGGCCCGCGATATGGTCGTTCCAGCCCTCCTGGAACAACATGCGGCACATCAAGGCGACCTGAGCGCGGGGCGTGAGCTCTGGCAGTAGGGGTCTGCGTCCGGGACGCGGCGCGAACATGCGCAAAACGTTGGGATCGATACCGGGGATGTTCACAAACTGGACACCGTGCGGGCATTCGCGAGGCAGTTTAGGCATAATGCACCGCATGAGCAAAACGCAGACAGCACGGCCCGACAGCGGTACGAAATTCGCAACCGAGCAGGGCTTTTCTGCCATTAAAGATGGCATAAAGACCAACGCCAACCGCGACATACCCAGCCAGCGTAAGCCCCCGTGGCTGCGCATGCGCCTGGAGCGCGGCGCCAAGTTTCAGGCGGTACAGGAGACCGTGCACACACATCGGCTGGCAACGGTCTGTGAAGAAAGCCACTGTCCCAATATCGGCGAATGCTGGAGCAATGGCACAGCGACCATCATGCTGATGGGGTCAGTCTGTACCCGCGCCTGCCGTTTCTGCGCTGTGGATACCGGCAACCCCGGCGGCTGGCTGGACCGGGAAGAACCGGCCAACGCTGCCCGCTCTGTACAACTGATGAATCTGCGCTACGTGGTCCTGACTTCCGTGGACCGGGATGACCTCGACGATGGGGGTGCCGGCCACTATGCGGCCTGTGTCGAAGCCATACGCGAACTCAACCCCAGCACCGCAGTTGAAGCGCTGACCCCGGATTTTCGGGGCAGCAAAGCTGCCGTAGAAACGGTGGTGAACTCTGGCCTGCAGGTGTTCGCGCAAAATGTTGAAACGGTTGAGCGTCTGACCCATCGCGTGCGTGACATCCGCTCCGGCTACCAGCAAACCCTGGACGTACTGGCTCATGGCAAAGCAGTGAACCCAGAGGTGCTGACGAAATCGAGCCTGATGCTGGGTCTGGGTGAAAGCGAAGCGGAAATCCTCGCCACGATGCGCGACCTGCGCGACCATCAGGTAGACATCCTCACTCTGGGCCAGTATCTGCGGCCCACGGCAAACCACCTGCCGGTGGAGGACTGGGTTACGCCGGAAAAATTCGCCTGGTATCGGGAACAGGGTCTGGAACTCGGCTTCACCGAAGTCGCGGCCGGTCCTTTGGTGCGCTCAAGCTACCGCGCCGACCGAATCCTCGAGCAAAACAACCTCGGACTACCCCTGGAGCAGCCAGAAAACCGCATCAGAGCGGTCAATCTCGATTAAACACTGAGACGTGCAAAAACGCCCTTAGTATCAGATATAAGGCCGCTTCGTGGGACGGTCGCAGATCGTCTAGGCGTATTTGCGGGCGTCATGCCTATAGGGTGTCCACAAAAATGGATTGGTGATTCGCGCCCGCTCTACGAAGCGTAAATGTCGGGTCTACACGCGAGGTGCAAGTGCTTAGCCTGCAAGCACCGGAGAGCCATTACAGCTGAAACACCCGCATAGCGTTCTCACGCAGAAACTTGGGCCAGACGTCGTCTTTGAAGGGAACCTCCGGCATGTCCTTGAAGATGCGGTCCAGGCTTAAGCCCATGGGGTAGTAGCCCGCGTAGATAATCTTGTCGGCACCGCGGGTGTTGGCGTAGTGGATGATGTCCTTGGGGTAGTACTTGGGGGCGAAGGCGCTGGTGGAGTAGTAGAGGTTGGGGTATTTGAGCATCAGCTTCCAGGCCAGGTCAGTCCAGGGTTCTGCGCCGTGTCGCATGACGATTTTGAGTTCCGGAAAGAACCAGCACACCTCATCCAGGTGTTCGACCTTTTGCGGCTCCATTGGCAGACGCGGACCGGGCACGCCAACACAAAGGCAAATGGGGATATCCAGATCTACGCAGGCCGCGTAGATCGGATACCAGCGCTTGTCATTGATGGGGACCTGAGGGTTTAGACCGCAGGGGAAGCCGGTGACTGCTTTGATATCGAAGTCTGCCTTAAGCTGCCGAATTTTTCGCACCTCTTCCATACCCCGGTTCGGGTTGGCTTCGTAGCTGGCGAAAAATCGATCCGGGTGGGCGCGCAGCGCGCTTTCATGTGTACGGCTCTCATCACCCCGTATGCCAAGCATGCCCCGTGCGATGCCATGCGTGTCCATCTGCTCAAGCGTGTAGGCCAGGCCGTCATCGATATCCTTAAGGTCGGGGACGTTGAACATGTACTGGGCTGGCATGCTGAAAATCTCGCGGCTCTCGGCATCGAGAAACATGGGCTTCATGTAGTCATACCAGTGGTCACGCTCTGCGCTGGGTATGCCTATCATCGTGTCGATGACACCGATATCAGTGGGCATGGGCATCCGCGCTTCTCCTTTGATGTGACCCCTGCGCAGACCTGCATTGGTTTGCGACTGGGCTATAGTGTGTGTCCGTTTGACGCGGAGTAAACCACATGACGCGATACTGGATAAGCGCCTTTTTGATAACAGTGCATATTTGCGCTGCGGCGGACACCCTGGTGATTGCGCACCGCGGCGCCAGCGCCTATCTGCCTGAGCATACCCTGCCCGCGGTCGCGATGGCCTATGCCCAGGGTGCAGACTACATCGAGCAGGATGTTGTACTGACGAAAGACGATGTGCCCGTAGTGCTGCACGATATATACCTTGAGACAACCACCGACGTGGCGCAGCGCTTTCCCGACCGCGCACGGGACGACGGACGCTTTTACGCAATCGATTTTACGCTGGAGGAAATTCGCAGTCTCAGGGTGGGTGAGCGCCGCAATGACCGGGGCGCGGTATTCCCAGATCGCTTCCCTGTCGATATACAGGTGTTGCGTGTTCCGACGTTAGTAGAAGAGATCGAGCTGATACAGGGGCTGAATCGATCCACCGGACGCGAAGTGGGCATTTATGTCGAGCTGAAGGAGCCGGACTTTCACGAGGCTGCGGGCCGCAGCTTTTCGGCGACCGTACTGCAAGTGTTATACGCCTACGGCTATCGTGATGCTGAAGACCCGGTGTTCCTGCAGTGCTTCGACGAGGGCACCCTGCGCTTTCTAAGCGACCACACGGAAATCCGTCTGGTGCAGCTGCTGGAAGATAAAGAGCTGACCGCAGCGCGGGCGGCGGAAATTGCCACCTACGCACAGGGCGTGGGGCCCTGGATCGGATTTCTCGCTTCGCAGCCGGAGTTTGTGGCCGCGGCACAGGCTCACGGTCTGGTGGTGCATCCGTTCACCTTTCGCGCAGACCAACTGCCACCAGGTGTGGGCAGCTTTGCTGAACTGCTGGACGCCTTCATTGTGGAAATGCAGGTAGACGGAATTTTTACCGACCACACCAACCTGGCTCGGTCCTATCTGGATGCCAGACAGCTGCCTTAGGCGCCCACGTATTGTGTTTATATCGGTTATTCTAAGGCGGTCAGACAGCACAGGGGAGGCGCATGTCCACTAAGGATTACTCGGAGGCCAGCTTCATCAGTTTTATGCGGCAGAGCGTGGTGTCGGGCCTGGTGAATCCTGCGACTCTGCGCTCGCGAAAACTGGCGGCAGAACAGCTGTTCACCGAACTCAAGCCCCACGAGCGGCAGGATCTGCGCTTAGTGGATGTTGAAGAGCTAGCCGCACGCTTTCACAAACTGGAGGAATCCAGTATTCGTCCCGAGAGCATGGCGGTGTACCAGTCTCGGCTGCGCGACGCGCTGGCAGATTTTATTGCCTGGGTGGATGACCCCAAGGACTTTACGCCGCGTGATAGCGAACAGAAGCAGCTTCGGGACATGCTGCGCAGCGAGCCTGAAGCACACCGGCAGGCGCGAGAAGAACTGGCGCTGAACCCACCGAGAAATCCACACGAGATTTTCCCCGTGCCTATCCGTGAGGACCACGTGGTCTATATACAGAACGTTCCACTGGATATGAGTCAGCGTGAGGCGGACAAGATTGCCGCCGTCGTCCGCGCCCTGGCAATGCCAGAGGGTGTCCCTGAAGACCCTGCTGAGAATCGCTCGGAGAGTGATTCGAAGGACGGTGCGGAGACCACGTCTTCATGAGCCGTCTAATCCTGCTTGCGCCCATGCTGCTGTTTGGCGTGGTCGGGGGTTGGTTGTTGTTCCTGTTCCTGCAGCCGGGACAGGGTGGCCGTGTCTACGATAACCTCGTCCCGGAGTTGATTGGCTTTTGTCTGGAAGGCTTTGTTTTAATCGGCTTGTTGTCGTTGATCCAGCGGCGACGCGAACGCGAACGAAAAGAGGATTTGCGCTTAAGCCTGCGTGGCTCGCTGCGAAACATCCTTAGCCATCTGGATATAGGCCTGTTGAGTGACACCGCGGAGCCCGCCTCCTCGCGGGCGTTGGAAGAGGACCCGCGGTTGGTAGCTGCTCTCATGGCGAAGCTCGCCGATAGCCCCTTGGATATCGATGCAATGGCGCGCATCAAGACCATCGCGCGCCGGGATTTGACGACCATCCATGATCTGATCCCGGTCGCCGCGCAGCTCAGTGCCGATCATATTCGCTGGTGGCTGGCGATCACCGACAGCGTGCGATTGTTGGCAGAGGGCACCGATGCCATGCAGGTGGCCGCCGGGCTTAACCGCTTTCTCGCTAACCTCGGCGAATTTGACCAGCTCGAGATGTAAGGATCAGGGGTGCATCCACCTGATCGCAACTCTGCATTTACATCTCTGGCGAGATAGGGAATCGATCATTGCGGATGTTAATGTGCCCAGGTCGTGCGCCTGTAACGCTTCGCCTTATAACTCTTTGGCGCGTTCGCGCAACAGGAACTTTTGGATTTTGCCGGTAGAGGTTTTCGGTAGCTCACCAAATACATAGTGCTTGGGCAGCTTAAAGCCGGCGAGGTGCTCTCGGCAGAATGTACTGAGTTCGTCCGCGCTGGGTTCGGCGGCCTGGGCTTTCAGCTCAATAAAGGCGCAAGGCGTCTCCCCCCATTTCTCATCCGGTCGCGCCACCACGGCCGCGGCCATAACTGCGTCGTGTTTGTAGAGAGCCGACTCGACTTCAATAGAGGAAATGTTTTCGCCGCCGGAAATAATAATGTCTTTGGATCGGTCCTTAATTTCGACGTAATTATCGGGATGTTTCACCGCCAGGTCGCCGGAGTGGAACCAGCCACCCGCCAGCGACTCTGACGTGGCCTCGCGATTCTTAAGATACCCCTTCATCACCACGTTACCGCGAAACATGACCTCACCGATGGTTTCACCGTCGGCAGGTACCGGCTCCATGGTATCAGGGTCCAGCACTTCGAGGCCCGCCAGCACCGGATAGGGAACGCCCTGGCGAGACTTCAGCGCTGCCCGGTCCGCCAGGGGCTTACCGTTCCACTCTTCATGCCAGGCGCAGTAGACGCAGGGGCCATAGACCTCAGTTAAACCGTAGGTATGGGTAATCTCTGCACCCAGGTCCTCCACACCGGCGATCACGGCCGCTGGCGGTGCTGCGCCGGCGGTCATAATTTTCAGTCCCGGAGGTATTTGTTGGCGCAGCGCTAGTGGGGCTGAGGCCAACATCGATAGCACTATGGGTGCGCCGCACATGTGGGTCACGCCGTGCTCCACCAGGCTCTTGATAATGGGCTCTGCCGCGACATCTCGCAGGCATACATGGGTGCCACCCTGCAAAGTGATGGTCCAGGGAAAGCACCAGCCATTGCAGTGAAACATGGGCAGCGTCCACAGATAGGTCGGCCCTGGTGTCATGCCCCAGGCAAAGCTGTTGCCAATGGCATTCAGGTAAGCACCCCGATGATGGTAGACCACGCCTTTGGGATTGCCGGTGGTACCCGAGGTGTAATTCAGGGCCAGGGATTGCCACTCGTCTTCCAGCGTTGGGATGGCCGTATCCGGCAATGCCTCTGCCAGTAATTCTTCGTAAGTAAGCGCGCCGATACGAACGTTTTTGGGGCCTAGCGTATCGTCGAGATCAATCACCAGAGGATTCCGACTGGATGCTGCTACGGCGTCTTTTGCTACGTCTGCAAATTGGGCGTCGACCATCAGTACGTCACATTCGCCGTGATTCAGAATGTAGGCGATGGTGGCGGCATCGAGTCGTATATTGATGCTGTTTAAGACGGCGCCCGTCATAGGCACGCCAAAATGCGCTTCCAGATGCGCCGGAACGTTGGGCGCAATAATGGAGACCGTGCTGCCACTTGTGATGCCGCGGGCGAGCAGGGCCCGGGCCAGCCGCTCGCAGCGATTCAGCAGCTCCTCGTAGCTGAAGCTGATTGCGCCGTGAAGCACGGCGGTGCGTTCGGGGAAAATTCGCGCCGTGTGGGGTAGAAACCCTGTGGGTGACAGGGGCATGTGGTTGGCGGCGACCTGGTCAAGCTCAGTGTCAAACGGATTACTCATGGACATCGCCTTTTGTATCGCCTGGCGGCCGGTGTGGTTTCAGGTGGTCAGCAGACTGCGCAGGCAGCTCTGCTGGTTGCGGTCTTCGTCGCGCAGAGCCTGCAGCGTATAAAGCATTTCTTCAATCTGCGCCGCTACTTCGCCACGCACCCGCTTTAAGGTTTGCAAACCGGGCGCCTTTCCGCCGCGCCCCCTGACGGTGACCGGCTCGCCGAACTGGATGTAGCAATACTGCGGCTTCGGCACGGCCGTACCCAGCGCACCGATGGGCAGGGGCGGGATGACGTCGCGGCGGGTGTTTTCATTAATCACGCCGATGCGTTTGAGAATCTGCCCCAGCGGCGAGTCCGGCAGGTCTCGACCCTCCAGCAGGTGATTGTAAAACTCATCCGGGCCGACAATCGCCATGGGAACAATGGGGTACCGATGTGCTGCGGCCATTCGCACAAAGCCGTAGCGTTCACGCCACTGCAGTTGATAGCGCTGTGCCTGGGTTTTGGTAGCTTCGTGAGCGCCACCCGGGAACACCATCAAATCGCAGCCTTTTTCCATTAGCGCGGCGCAGACATCCGGATGCCCAATTGCCGCGCCCTGACTCATCAGAAAGTTCTCGGTCAGCGGCGTCCATAGCGCCTTGTCACCCAGGCCTCTGAGAAAGCGGCCCTGTTCCATCCACATCACCGGTGCCAGCAGATAGCCATCGCTGGCAAACAGTGAGTGGTTTCCTACGAACAGGCTGGGTTGGCTGGGGATGTTGTGTACGCCCAGTAACTGGGGACGAAACATGCGCTTGAAGAGCGGGTAGGCGAGATGAAACAGCGGTCCTCGCGGACGCTCTACGCGCAGGACCTGCTCAATGTGCTTTGCCAGACCCGCTTCGTCATACGGGTTAGCATCTTTATCAAATGCTGCCATGGCTAGCGAGTATAGCGCAGGCTCGCCCTGGTTCAGCCCGCTGCATAGGCGGCACGGGCTTCATCGGCGATGGTCTCGACACCCTCCTGGACTGACCTGGCGTCCTGTGCATAGGAGATGCGCAGACATTGCTGACTGTGGGGCCAGGCCTTCCGGTCGATGCCAATAAAAAAGTCCTGGCCAGGGGCTACCAACACACCGCGGTCTTTAAGTCGCTGGTACAGTGCTTGACTGCTGATAGGCAGGTCCTCAAACCACAACCACAGGAAGATCGCGCCCTCGGAGATATGAATATGCACGGGCAGGCCTCGCAAAGCCGACTTCAGCCAGGCTACCGTCTGCCGCGAGCGCTCGCGATAAAACGGTGTGACATGCTGGCTGGTGAGCTGGTTGATAGTGCCACTGGTAAACCACTCGGTAGCAATCGCTGGTCCCAGATTGCCGCTGGCCAGACTCACAATGGTATTGGCGTTGGCATAGGCGGTGATGATGCGCTCGTTGGCGACCAGAATGCCAGTGCGCACGCCGGGCATACCTAGCTTTGACAGGCTCAATGCAAGCACGATGTTTTCATTCCACAGGGGCGTTGCTTCCGTGAAGCATATATTTGGAAACGGCAGCCCGTAGGCGCCATCAACGATCAAGGGGATATCCCGTGCCCGGGCTATGCTGTCCAGATGCTCAAGTTCGTGATCGGTCAGAACGTTCCCGGAAGGATTGGTAGGGCGTGAAACGCATAGCGCGCCGACTTGCTCATCCAGGTTGAGCTGCGAAAAGTCTACATGGTATTTGAACATCTGCTCAGGCAGGCGCTCGATTTCGGGTCGTGTGGCGGTGAAGAAGTTTTCGCTCAATCCTACGTCGGCATAACCCAGATATTCCGGCGTCAGCGGCAAGTGAATGCTGCGTTGCCGCCCGTCGGGCATGGGGCCTGCAAACAAATTGTAGAGAATGAAAAATGCCGATTGACTGCCGTTGCTGACGGCAATGTTCTCCGCTCTAACGTTCCAGCCGTACTCCTGGCGCAGAAAGCTTGCGATAGCTTCGCGGAAAGCCCGGTCCCCGCGCGGCGACTGGTATATCCCCAACAGGCGGTGCCGCCGTTCCGAATCCTCCAAAACACTTTGCAGTGCCTCGAGAAAGTGCTCGTCCAACGCGGGTAG
This sequence comes from Pseudomonadota bacterium, assembly GCA_038746745.1. Lineage (GTDB taxonomy): Bacteria > Pseudomonadota > Gammaproteobacteria > Pseudomonadales > Halieaceae > JANQIO01. Next base: position 17,689 of record JBCDKJ010000033.1, on the reverse strand, counting down.
GCGCGCGGGATTGCCGCCGCCCATAAATATCATGTCCGGGTTGTCGTGCAGTGCTGCTCCGAGGTCGTCCATCAGATCGACAATGCCGGAGGAGGAGGCAAATTTTTCTCCAAAAGCGGAGAGTTTCATAAATTACTCCCAGGATTCCCGTCAGCATACTGGCTGCTGGGTAGCAGGCCAAATGGGGTGCTTGCTGTGCAGATGTTTCGTTACCACGGGAGTGCTAAAGTCTTGGACCGCAGAAATTTTCAGAGACCCTTTGTGTCACTCAGAGATACCAATATCAGCAAGCTAAAGGATGGCGAGTTCGATGTACTGGTTGTCGGTGGTGGCATCAATGGCGCGGTGTCAGCGGCATCCTTGGCAGCCCGTGGTGTTAAGGTCGCGCTGATTGATCGCGGGGACTTTGCCGGCGAGGTCAGCTCCCACTCTTCTAATCTAGCCTGGGGTGGTATCAAGTATCTGGAGACATTTGAGTTTCTGCTGGTGCGCAAGTTGTGCAAATGCCGTAACCAACTGTTGCGAGAGTATCCCAGCAGTGTCAAAGAAGTACGCTTTCTTGCGACCATTCAAAAGGGCTTTCGTCTGCCGCCCTGGCTTCTGTACCTTGGCACGCTGCTGTATTGGGTGATTGGTCTCTTTGGCACGCGTCCACCCAGGTTCCTGACGCGGCAACAACTGGCAAGACGAGATGCGGCTGTCAATATTGATAATGCTGTAGGCGGGTTTGAGTACTCCGATTGCTACCTGCACGATAACGATGCCCGCTTTGTCTTCAATTTTATCCGCAGCAGCATTAACTATGGCTGTATCGCTGCGAACTATGTGGAATCGCTGGGCGCTGATCGCCAGGGTGACTATTGGCATACGCGAGCTCGTGATGTAGTCAGTGGTCAGGAATTCAGTCTCCGCGCCAGGGTACTGATCAATGCCTGCGGTCCCTGGGTGGACGCACTAAACAGCCGCAGCGAGCAGTCCACTGAGTATCGTCATTTGTTTTCCAAGGGCATTCATCTACTGATTGATCGCGTAACTACTCATCACCGCGTACTCACATTCTTTGCCAGCGATGGTCGTCTGTTCTTCGTTATCCCAATGGGGCCTCGCACCTGTGTGGGTACCACTGATACGCGGGTAGAGAACCCCCACGAAGGCGTCACGGATGCCGACCGCCGCTTTGTGCTGGATAATGTGTCCCAATTGTTGAATCTGCCAAAGCCACTGCGCATGGAGGATGTAATTGCCGAACGCTGCGCCGTGCGACCGCTGGCGACGCGCCGCAGCGAGGGTGCAGCGGATGACGTGGAATGGGTGCAGCTTTCGCGCCAGCACCAGATTGAAGTAGACATTGAGCGACAGCACGTCAGCGTGTTCGGCGGCAAGCTCACAGATTGTCTTAACGTCGGCGATGAAGTGGCAGCAGCCATACGGAAGCTGGGTATATCCATCCCGGAATTCGATCGAAAGTGGTTTGGCGAGCCGCCGCGCGCTGTGCGCGAAGAGTTTTTTTATCAAGCGCATCTTATGAATCTGGATAGCCTGACGCCGCACAGTTCTACCGAGGCGCTGTCTGCACGGCTGTGGCGACGTTACGGTGATCGCGCCTTCGATATGCTGGAAGCGATTCGTCAGGATCCGACCCAGGCGGAGCTCTTCATAGAACACACCGAATATCTGCGATGTGAGATTGAAGAGGCTGCCGAAAGCGAGATGATCGTGAAGCTCGAAGATTTTCTGCGGCGGCGCTCAAAAATTTCATTGGTAGTGCGCCATCAGGATATTGTTACGGCGCGGGGTCTGATGGATGCCTGCACGATACTTTTTGGTGAGCAGGCCAACGCGCGCTTTGAGGAATACCTGGCTGAGCGACAGGGTGTGCAATCTCCCGCCCGGCAGCTTGCCTGATCAGGGCGCCTGTCTTAGACCCAGTGTAGAGGCCCCATGGCCAGCACTATGCTGGCCATGCAGGACCTTTCATCAGCGGAAGTTCTTGCGAATACTCACGCCCCAGGTTGTGGGCTCATTAAAGTATGCAATTAGGCGGCCGGGCTGTGCCACGCCATCGGAGATAGTGTTGGTGTATTCCTCATCTCCAAGGTTACGACCCCAGGCGGTCAGCTCCAGATCCCAGTTTTCAAAGATCAGGCCAGCGCGTGCGTTGATGATGCTGTAGTCATCCGCGAACTTCAGCGGGTCGTTGTTCACATCCGTCATACGCTCGTCCTGCCAGATGTACTCGCCGTAGATAAAGGCTGAGACATTCCCGGTGATCAGGAAGTCCTGACGGAAAGAGGTTACGAGGCTGTTCTCTGGGTTACCAGACAGCAGTCCGCCGGAGCGGTCACAGGAGCCGTCGCCGTTGGCGGTGGGATCGGGAATGCCCGTGTGGAATGGGGTGGCAATCTGGCAGTCACCGACCTCGAAGTCATCGTACTCAGCATCGTTATACGCATACGCCAGAGTAAGCGTGGTGCGCTCGAAGGGCTGCCAGAGCACATCCAGTTCTCCGCCCATGGCCTCTGCTTTACCCGCGTTTTGCAGGGCAAAGCCGACGCCCTGGAAGGAGATGGTCTGCAGATCATCGGTTACCGTGTTGTGCAGGGCCAGGTTTACCCGGAGTGCCTGCTCCGGGAACTCCGCCTTCATGCCCAGCTCGAAAGCTTCGGAAGTCTCGGCATCGAATACCGTGTTCAGTGCAGGTGAGATACGGTCTGTGTTGATACCGCCTGCCTTGTAGCCGGTGCCGTAGGATGCGTAGAACATCACGTCATCGCTGGCAAACCAGCTCAGCTTAACGGTGCCGGTAACCTGATCATCATCGATCTCTTCCTCGACGTCCGGACGCGGCGCGATCGGCGCAAAAAACGGGAAGCCGATACCAGCATTGAATTCGGTGAAGGTGTTTACCATGTCCTTGTCTTCTTTGGTCCAGCGCAGTCCCGCGGTGAGCAGCAGAGAATCCGTCAGGCTGAAGTCTGCCTGACCGAATACTGCATAAGCCGTATGGTCCTGCTCCGCGACGTCAACCGCGAAACCATCAGAAGGGAAGAAAAACGCAGGCACGTCTACCAGCGGACCGGTGTCTGGTCCGACATCTGTCTGCCGAATGGAGTCCAGTTCCTGCTCGAAGTAAAAAAGCCCCGCTACGTAGCTGAAGCGGTCGCCTTCATTGCTGATGCGGAACTCCTGGGAGAATTGAGATTGAGTCGAATCATTGGTTCGCACAACTGCATCAATGTCATAGAAATCGCCATCAACAAGATCAAATGACTCGAACTCCCGGTAAGCAGTGATGCTGGTAAAGTCGAAGGCAGACAGGGCCCAGTCAAACTGCAGTGAAATGCCTTTGTCCTCATTGGCCGATACCGGCAGGAAGCTGGTGGCAACGCGGTTATCAAAAAAGTCGTCCTGATCAATGACTGTGCCACCCGCTGCTATCACGTTGTTGTCGCTGCCTAATACCGGCGGGGAGCCGGGCGGTAACTGTTGCGCAGTAATGTTGTTCAGCCAGTTGCCTGCGGTACAGCAGGTCTCGTCAATTTCTGAGTAGTCTGCGCTCAACAGAATCGTGACATCATCATTGGGGGTAAATAACGCCTGTAAGCGGCCGCCAAAGCGATCCCGGTCTTCCAGCGCGTCATCCTCAATGCCAATGGCGTCGATATAACCATCCCTCTCCATGTAGAAGCCGGTGGCGCGAATCGCCAGTTTGTCCTCAATCAGCGTGAAGGACTTAGCAGCGTCAATGCTGAGCAGATCGAGGTCTCCACCCTGCACATCAAGATAGCCTTCGCCATCGAAATCCGGGCGCCGGGTGGTCATAGACACCGCGCCCGCCGGCGTGTTGCGCCCAAACAGCGTGCCCTGCGGGCCGCGCAGTACTTCAATCGAGTTGAGGTCGACCAGGTTATTGATCATGGCGCTTTGACGTCCACGATAAACACCGTCTACGTAAAGCCCCACAGATGATTCCAGACCGAAGTTCTGAGAGCTGGTAAATACGCCGCGAATGCTGAAAGTAGCTGTGGTGGTCGTTTGACTTTTGCCAACGATCAAAGCCGGATCGATATTAGAGACTTCGAAGAAGTCTCTGATGCCACTCTCCACCAGACGCTCGCCGGTAAAGGCGGTCACGGCGACAGGGACATCCTGCAGGCTCTGCTCACGTTTCTGTGCGGTAACGATGACCTCTTCCAGCAGCGCCTGTGCCGACGTTGGTGCTGAAATGACGAGAGTGGTCAGAGCAATTGCGGTGCTGATGACACGGGGGTTAAACATGGTCTACCTCGACTTAATAATTATTGTAGGTGCGCCCCTGAGCGCATAAGCACAAACCATAGGTAGAAAAGGGGCGAATTTCCACCGTATTTCCTCGATTTGTGCATATGCCTCATTTCTGTGGGTTGATGCAATGCATTGAAAATCAGACGGTTTTTGGGCAGTAGCAGAAGAGGTTTGCGCCGATAGCGTTGCTACAGCGACTACCGCGACAGGATGCCCGAAGTGGGCTGTTAACGCTCTGGCTGCGTAAGTCTGTCTAACTTTTGCAAAGTTTCAGGAAGGCACACCATGCTGCACCCGGCCGTTCGACTGAATTGGGCAATACTGGTGGTACTCGCCGTCACTGCATTCACGACATTCACGGCCATGGCCCAGGAAGACGCCGATGGCGCTGCCGTCGCCGCGGCGACGGGGGTCGCCAGCGGAGTTGGTGCGCCTCAGCCCGGTTGGCGCAGCCAGTGGGGAATAGGGGTAATCGCCAATCCCAAATTCGCCGGCGCCGACAACTACAATATCACGCCGATTCCCTATCTGGATTTCCGCTATATGGACCAGAAGGGCACCAAGTATTTCGCCAACATTCCACAGGGCATTGGCGGATTTTTCTATCGTCAGCGCAACCTGCAGACCGGCGGCTTTGTCAATATCGGTGCGTCTATTGCGCCCGGCTTCACGGTACGCGATGACACTTTCGAGCAGCTGGACGAGGTAGGCATTTCCACGGAGGCACGAATCTATGCGGAGGCCGGTGGGCGCAACTGGGTAGGTGCCGTTACGCTGGCGCAGGACGTGGGCTCTGGCCATGAGGGCGCGTATATAGATCTCTCTCTGCAGCAGCGCGGTCGCCTGGGAGATACTACCGGCTTCTACGCCTGGGGTCCGGTGCTACGTCTGGGCGACGACACCTATAAAGAAGCTTTTTTCAACATCCCCGATGACGTTGCTGCTGAGGTGGGCATTGACCCTTACGATGCCGATGCTGGGGTTGAGCGCGTGGGCTTGCAGGCGCTGATCAGCATGCCAATCGGCAGCAGTAAGTGGCGTGTTACATCGCTGGCGCGGGTAGCCTCGCTGATTGATGATGCGTCTGACAGCCCAATCGTGGAAGAGGACATTCAGTACTTCTTCCTGGCGGCATTCACACGCCCGTTCTGATCAGTCGATTTCGATAATCGCCTTGCCGATGGGCAACATCGAGATACCGATAAACTTGATGTGCTGATAGCCGAACGGAATGCCGATGATAGTGATGAAGTAGGCGATAGCCAGGGTCAGGTGACCCAGCGCCAGCCAGAATCCTGCAAAGATAAACCAGATGGTGTTGCCAATCAGACCCAGGACGCCGGTGCCGATGTCGTCCTCCCCGGTCACCCGTTCCCGGTTTACGGCTTCACGGCCAAAGGGCCAGATAATGAACCAGCCAATGTTGAAGCATGCACGCGCCCATGGCAGCCCGACGATAGTGATAGCGGCGATCACGCCATAAAAAAACCAGGCCAGCCCCATAAAGAAGCCACCGAACAATACCCACAGAATGTTTAAAAATAAGCTCACATAGGCCTCGCTTGTGTTAACGGGTCAAGTGCCGCAGAAAGTCTGTCGCACCACTTCTTCCGGCTTTGGCGCGAGCGCGTAGTGGCGGTCAGCCGGGTCGTAGGTGAAAGGATCTGCCAGGCGCTCCACCAGCTTGTGAAACACGCTGAAGTCTCCCGCATCCTCGGCGGCGCGAATACAGGCCTCAACCTGATGATTACGGGGAATAAATACCGGATTGGCCGCCAGCATTCGTTGCAGTCGCGCAGCCTGAACTGCGCCCTCTGACCGCGCTCGCTTCTCCCAGCGCGCTATCCAGTCTGCCATGGTCTCTGGCAGCGAAAACACGTCTCCAATGCCGACATGGTCAGGCGTATCACCGGCCACATGGTCGGTAAGGGCTCGGAAGCTCAGTGTGAAATCAGCGCTCGTTTCCGCCATTAGGGCGAGCAAATCCTGCACCAGTTGTTCATCTTCTTCACCGTCCAGCGTCAGCCCCAGCTTATCTCCCATGAAGTGCTGATGCGCATCGAGAAACTGCTGAGGAAAGCGATCCAGCGCCGCCTGCGCCTGTTGCACCGCCACGTCTGCGTCGTCGTCTAGAAGCGGTAACAGAGTTTGCGCAAAGCAGGCCAGGTTCCAATGACAAATCCCCGGTTGATTCTCGTAGGCATAGCGTCCCCCGTGGTCGATAGAGCTATAAACCTGAGCAGGATTAAAGCTGTCCATAAAGGCGCAGGGGCCGTAGTCAATGGTCTCGGCACCCACCAGCATGTTGTCGGTATTCATAACGCCATGAATAAAGCCCACGGTTTGCCATCGTGCCACCAGAGCAGCCTGGGCAGCGATTACCTGGGTCAGCAGAGCCAGGGCGCCGTTGCTGCTGTCAGCCTGTTCCGGGTAGTGCCGCTCAAGGCAGAATGCCACCAACTGTTCCAGGGCCTCGCGGTCTTCCCTGGCAGAGAAAAACTGAAACGTGCCAAAGCGGATATGGCTGCGGGCGACCCTGGCCAGAACGCCGCCTGGCAGCATCTCATCGCGGTAAACGGTGTCGCCGGTGGTGACCGCAGCGAGGCTGCGGGTGGTGGGTATACCGATAGCGTGCATGGCTTCGCTGACCACGTACTCACGTAACACCGGGCCCAAAGGCGCTCTGCCGTCTCCACCGCGGGAATAGGGCGTACGGCCAGAGCCCTTCAGCTGAATGTCATAGCGGAGACCATCAGCAGCGACGACTTCGCCCAGAAGCACAGCTCTACCGTCTCCCAGTTGGGGGTTCCAACTGCCGAACTGGTGACCAGCGTAAACGGTAGCAATCGGCTCTGCGCCGTCGGGCACCGTGTTGCCGGCAATGGCGGCAACGCCCTCCGCGGACTCCAGCCAGTCGGAATCAATTCCGAGAAAGCGCGCCAGTGCTTTGTTGCTGCGGATCGCCCCCGGCTCACTCACTGGCTCCGGTGCCTGACGCGAAAAAAAGCGCTCTGGCAGTTTGACGTAGCTGTTATCGAAGGGAAGCGGTGTTGTCACGGGCGGCACAGCAGATGAAAACGCAGAGTATACCCCGAAGCAGTCAGGCTGCGGCGTCTTTCAGGTCCTCGCGCAGGGTACGGCTGGCCAGATAGAAATGCGCCACCGACCAGAACATGACGACCGGCAGAATATAGAGCATCGCGTGTCGCAGCGACTCGCGACCCAGACTGGGCTCCAGCCAGTCACTCACCACACCAATAGTCCACGGGCCCAGGCCCAGGCCGATCACGTTAATGATCAGGAACAGTATGGCAGATGCCATCGCGCGCATACGCAAACCCACCAGGCCGTGAGTGGTGGCGATGGTATTGCCCAGATACACATTGCTGAGAATTCCCGGTATCACCGCCAGACCCAGTGCCATATACGCTGTCTCGGCGGTGTAGACACCGATCATAAAGGGAATACTGATCAGACCAGCGATGACCGGTAACCAGGCGTACCAGCGCTTGTCTCGGGGCGCCAGGTAGTCTGACAGCAGCCCGCCACCGAACACGCCCAGTGCACCGCCGCCACCCAGTATAAAGGCCAGCCAGGTACCCAATTCGCCGGTGCTCATTTCATGGCTACGGATAATAAAAGATGCCGTCCAGTTGGCTGCGCTATACCCGCAGAAGGCATTCAGCCCTGCGGCCATGGCAAGATTTCGAAACGCGCGGCGCTGCCACAACACGCTTAATACTTCACCAAACGGTACGGGCGCATCACTGGCCTCCCGGTTTTCAGACTGACCGCGTATGGGCTCTGCCATGGTCATGCGCACCAACAGGGCCAGCAGAATCCCCGGTACACCCACTACCAGGAATGCTACTCGCCAGCCGAAAAACTCATTGAGCCAACCCCCGGTCAGAAAACCAAACAGGATGCCCCAGTTGACGCCGGTGCTGTAGAAGCCCAGCGCGCTAGCGCGACGCTCTGGCGGAAAGATATCCGAGATAATCGAATGCGACGGAGGACTTCCCCCAGCTTCACCTACGCCTACTCCAATGCGCGCCAGTAGCAGCTGTATGTAGTTCTGCACAAAGCCGCTGATGGCAGTCATGAAGCTCCAGATGAACAGAGACAGGGCGACGATATCGCGACGGTTCCCGCGATCTGCCCAGCGCGCGATCGGGATGCCTGCGCTGACGTAAAAGGCCGCAAACGCGAAACCGGTCAGCAGTCCCAGTTGGGAGTCTGATAGCCCAAGGTCTGCCTTGATCGCCTCCTGCAGAATAGCCAGCAGCTGTCTGTCGATGAAGTTAAAGCTATAGACAGTCGTAAGCACGCCCAGTGCATAGTATGCGCTGCGACGACTACTGTAGGGCCGTTCCTCGGTTGAAGACATTTGCTTATTGTTATTGGCTTACAACGCCCGCGAGAGTAGCACAGGGATTGGCCGGATACAGCGCTGGTAGGGATGGGGCGCTGTTAAAAAAGAGCCCCGGAACGCGGTTCCGAGGCTCAACAGGGTCTACCCGTTAATCACAATCGTTACGGTCTGACCTGGGCATCATTGCGTTGCCGGTAGATGCGGCCGCGGTTGGCATCCGCAGTGGCCTGCAGTCGACCTCGCTCTCGACGTGATAGCGTGCCGTCTGCGCGATAGCGCTGCTCCATGCGCTCGAACTGGGCTTGTGATTGACCCAGGCGGCGCGCCTCACCGCGGGTCAGGCTGCCATCTTCAATGCCGGCGCGAATGGAGTCGCGCTGGTTGGCCTGGCGCTGGTTTACGCCCGCCGCTTCGGCAGCGCTGGCGATAAGTGTGCTGCTGGCAAGAGCTGCAGACAGTACAAGGGTGGTCAGTCTATTCATATTGGAGTCCTCTGGTTTCACCACTGTGTATTCACACCAATAACAACGCGGCAGGTACCAGGACGCCGACAGAAGAAATGTAAAAAAGTGTAAATGCGTGGCTTCACACCTCTGTCATAATTCTGTCTCACAGTGACGCTGCGTTTCGCACTGGCCTTCCGGAGACTGCCTGGGACCGTTCATGTTCAGCGACAAACTCAACCTGTTCTTCTTTGTGTTGATGGCAGCCACTGCCGCGCTTTTCCTCAGTTGGGGCGTGGAATACGTGGGCAGTAATCACCTGACGCTGTTTGTTTTGGCCACACTGTTCGGCCTGTTTATGGCCTTCAATATCGGCGGCAATGATGTCGCTAACTCTTTTGGCACGTCGGTGGGTGCAGGCACCTTGTCGATTAAGCAGGCCTTGATCGTCGCAGCCGTGTTTGAAGTCAGTGGGGCGATGCTGGCGGGTGGCGCTGTTACCGATACGATCCGCAAGGGCATTGTCGACCTCAACGCGCTGACGTCAGGCGCGGGTTTTGATGCCATGGACTTCGTCTACATCATGATGTCGGCATTGCTGGCTGCGGCGCTGTGGTTGTTGGTGGCGACCAAGCGCGGTTGGCCAGTGTCTACGACTCACTCTATTGTCGGCGGCATTGTTGGCAGTTCGGTGACGCTGGGGGCCCTGGTCAGCGGTCTCGGCGATGCAATGGGCCTGGTGCAATGGAGCAAAATCGGCGCGATTGCCCTGTCCTGGGTACTGTCGCCCGTGCTGGGTGGGCTGGTGTCCTTCACGCTTTATTCATCAATCAAGAAGCGCGTGTTGTCATACAACGCTGCCGCACAGGCTGAACTGGAGGCGTTGGATGTAGAAGCCGAAGCCGTGCGAGAGCGACACAAAACTGTTCTTCAGCGAATGAGCGAATTGGAACAGGTTGCTTTTACCTCGGCTATGGCGAGAGATGCTGCTCATTGGCAGATCGCCGGTGAGCGACCCGATGTACCGTTCGAGTCTGCGTATTATCAGGAGTTATCAGCGATCGAACGCAGGCGGGAAGATATTGACGCGCATCGGGCACTGGTCTGGCTGGTGCCCTTGATCGCTGCAGCCGCCTCCACCGTGATCACGGCCATGCTTCTCTACAAGGGCCTTAAAAATATGCATCTGGGGCTGACTGACCTGCAAAACGGCTTGATCATTATGATGGTGGCGGCTTCAGTGTGGATGGCGCTGTATATTCTGGCGCGAACGCTGCGGGCACGCTCTCTCGATCACTCGACCTTTCTGCTGTTCAGCTGGATGCAGGTGTTTACGGCGGCGGGCTTTGCCTTCAGTCATGGCTCCAATGACATCGCTAACGCTATCGGACCCTTTGCTGCGGTTTTAGACGTGCTGCGCGCCGGAACGATTAATGCGCAGTCGCCGGTACCTCCCGCTGCGATGTTATCGTTCGGGATTGCACTGGTGGCAGGGCTCTGGTTCATCGGCAAGGAAGTTATCCAGACCGTTGGCACCAATCTGACGCGGATGCACCCGGCCTCTGGCTTCTCGGCTGAACTGTCTGCTGCGGCCGTGGTGCTGCTGGCTTCGGCCTTTGGTATTCCTGTGTCCAGTACGCATATTCTAGTGGGTGCCGTGCTCGGCATAGGCCTTGCGAACAATTCTACCAACTGGGATCTGATGAAGCCTATTGGCGCGGCCTGGGTGATTACGCTGCCCGCTGCCGCAGCGCTTAGCTCTGGCACATTCCTGTTACTGAGAGGGCTGTTTTAGCGATGGCGGCCAAGCTTTTTAGGCCGTCCCGGGTCTTAAGGTCAGGTTTGTCCTTGGAGCGTCTTATGCCTACGCCACGTGCTCTGTCTGTTTCCGGCATACTCTATATGCTGCTTCCGGGTCTGCTGCTTCTAGCGGGCTGTACTCAGCAGGCGGTCTATGAGGCGATCCAGAACAGTGAGCGCCTGGAGTGCCAGAAAGAGGCCAGAACGGTCCTTTACCTGGAGTGTATGGAGCGCTTTAGCTTGCCCTACGAGGACTATAAACAGCAACGCGACGCCATTCTCAAAGGAGACAGTTAAGCCGCCTCGGCGATGCTCCGAATCCGTGCCACCATTGCTTTGAGCCCGTTACCACGGGTAGGGGACAGATGGTTGAGGAGTTGTAGCTCCTCAAAGTAGGCGTCGATATCGAATGCCAACACGTCTTCAGGGCTTTTATTGTTGTAGGCCGCCAGCACTACGCCCAGCAGACCTTTTACAATAAACGCATCGCTATCCACGGCGATATCCAGCTTGCCATTCTCCAGTCGGGTATCAATCCACACCTGACTCTGGCAGCCGCGCACCAGTCGGTCATCCGTGTGCAGACTGGCGTCCATGGCAGGCAGCTCCTTCCCGAGATCGATGATGTATTTGTAGCGATCGTCCCAGGCGTCAAAAAACCCCAGTGTCTCGATGATGTTGTCGCTGGAAATACTGTGCCCGAAGGGATTACTCATAACTGCCGCCTGAAGAGAGCGCGAGTTCTATCAGAAGAACATGCCCGTTTCGAGCTGTGCCTCTTCACTCATCATTTCCCGCTGCCAGGGCGGGTCCAGCACCAGCTCGACGGCGACTTCCTTCACGTGCGGCACCATAGCGACACGGTGTTCTACGTCGCCTACCAGCACGGGGCCCATGCCGCAGGCGGGTGCCGTGAGCGTCATATCGATAGCGACCCGGCCGGTGCGCTGGTCAATGTCCAGCTTGTAGATCAGCCCCAGGTTGACCAGATCGACCGGAATCTCCGGGTCATATACCGTATGCAGTGCCTCCCAGACCTGCGCCTCGCTGATTTGGCCGTCTGCGGGCGCTTCAAATTCAAGTATCAGAGGCTCCAGTCCCAGCGCATCAGCGTCGGTGCCGTCTACCCGCACCATGTTGCCGTTGTAGGTCAGCGTATAATTGCCGCCCAGAGCCTGGGTTAGTGTGACAAAGGTATGTGCGGGAATCGTGAGCTTGTCGCCCACCGGCACCAGCCGCGCTGGGCAGTCCCGGTTTGTTGTGAGTACGGTGCGTTCCATGCCAGAGCGCTCGGTGTTACTCGACGCTAAAGCTCTCGCCGCAGCCACAGGCTGCCGTGACGTTGGGGTTCTTAAACTTGAGCGTACGGTTGATGCCCTCGCGTACGTAATCCAGCTCGGTGCCCCGCAAAACGCCAATGGAACCCGCGTCGACAAACACCGTCATGCCATTATCCAGCGGCATGGTCAGGTCGCTGTCCTGGCCGGCGTCGACCTCTTCCATCACGTACATGTATCCGGTACAGCCGCTTTCCTTGACGCTGATACGTACCCCGCTGGCACCTTTGGATGCAGCGGTTTTCTGCAGGTGAGTTGCGGCTTCCGGCGTGACGCTCAGCACATCGGTGTTTGCATCAAATGTCTCTACGCTCATCGTACCTCTCCTGGCGCCTGTTCCAGTACTACCGATAGTACCTCTTCAGACTTGGTGGCGTTTGTTCCCGCGGAGAACGAGTACTCTTTTTCTCGGACACGCCGTGAATACGTCCATGTAGGCTCGCGCGCGGCGTCCATGCCGCGCACGGTCCGAGAAAAAGAGTACTCGCTCTCCACTCTGTTCAGAGTCGCAGCGCGCTCAAGTGAACAGCTTCTGTGCTTTTCGAATACCCGTAAACAGTGCATCCACATCATCGCGGGTATTGTAAATCGTGTAACTGGCCCGTGCTGTTCCCGGTACGCCGTAGCGCTCCATCAGCGGCTGGGCGCAGTGGTGTCCCGTGCGAACAGCAATTCCCTGCTGATCCAGCAGCATGCCGAGGTCCGATGGATGACAGCCCTCCAGCAGGAAGCTGAAAATACCCGCGGCCTCTTTCGGCTCACCTACACGCGTCAGACCATCGATGTCTGCCGCTTGCTCCAGGGTGTAGTCCAGCAGCATTGTTTCATGGGCGGCAGCAGCGACGCGGTCGATGCTCTCGACATAGTTAATAGCCGCAGCCAGCCCGATCACACCCGCGATGTTTGGGGTGCCGGCCTCGAATTTAAAGGGCAGTGTGTTGAAAGTAGTGCCAGCAAACGAGACCTTTTCAATCATTTCGCCACCGCCAAGAAAAGGTGGCATAGCGTCCAGTAGCTCTTCTCGGCCCCACAAAACGCCAATGCCTGTAGGCCCGAACAGTTTGTGACCTGAGAAGGCGTAAAAGTCGCAGTCCAGCGCCTGTACGTCCACCGGCCAGTGGGCAACCGCCTGAGCACCGTCGATGAGCACCTTAGCGCCTACGGCGTGCGCCTTTTCGATCACCTGCTTAACCGGATTCACCGTGCCGATCGCGTTGGATAAGTGATTGAGCGCCACCATTTTTACGCGCTGATCGAGCAGTGCGTCCAGAGCATCCAGGTCTATCTCGCCGCTGTCATGAATGGGAATGGGCTCCACCTGTGCGCCCGTTGCTGCACAGATCATCTGCCAGGGAACAATATCGCTGTGGTGCTCCAGATACGGGAGCAGCACGCGGTCACCTGGGCTCAGGTTGCTGCGGCCCCAGCTATTGGCGACCAGATTGACGGCCTCGGTAACGCCGCGTACCCAGATTATCTGTTGCGGCCCTGGGCTGTTGAGAAACTGCGCGACGGTCTCGCGCGCGTTTTCAAAGCTGCGGGTGGCTCGGTCGCTGAGGGCGTGAGCGCCGCGGTGCACGTTCGCGTTGTCCTGCCGATAGTAGTTTGCGATGGCATCAATGACGGCATTGGGCTTTTGCGTGGTTGCCGCGTTATCGAGGTAAATGAGCGGATGCCCATTAACGTCCTGCTGGAGGATCGGAAAATCGCCACGGATGCGCTCCGCGTCGAATAGCGTGGCAGGCTGTGTGAGCGTGTTCATGTCAGGTGCCTGATTAGCTCCGGGTCCCGCGACAGGTGCTGGGCCAGCAGCGGATGCAGGAAATTCCGCAGCGCCTCGTGGTCCAGGTTTTCGACCAGTTCGTTGATAAAGCCATAGCTCAGCATCACCTCAGCTTCGTCCCGGCCAACACCGCGGGTGCGCAGGTAATGCAACATGCCTTCGTCGAGCTGCGCTACGGTCGCGCCGTGCGCGCACTGGACGTCATCGGCATAGATTTCCAGCTCGGGCTTGGTATTGATTTCTGCGTTGCTGCTGGTCAGTAGGTTTTTATTGCTGAGTTCCGCGCGAGTCTTCTGCGCATCTGCGTGGATATGGATGCGGCCATTAAACACGGCGCTGGCATCGTCGGCGATAACACCACGGAATACTTCGTCCGTGGTGCAATGCGGTACGGCGTGCTCGATCGTGCTGTGGTAATCCACGTGTTCCGTGCCGCGCAGCAGATAGATACCGTTTAGATCGCAGTGGGCGCCGCTGCCGGCATGGTGTATCACCAGGTCTAAACGCTTTAGTTCGCTACCCAGCGCCAGGTGAAAGCTGTCTAGGTGGCTGTTTCGCTCCAGACGCGCGTGCACGCCGCCAATATGCATGGCGCCACCGTCCTCACAGTGCAGACGCCGATGCTTGAGCTGCGCCCCTGGGCCCAAAAGCAGTTCGGTGATGCCGTTGGTGAATGCGGCGACGCCGTGACCAGTGAAGTGCTCAATGACGTGCCCGCGAGCGTTTGCCTCGAGTACAACCAGCAAGCGCTGGTTCACTGTGAAGGCAGGTTCAGCGCCAGAGTTGGCGTACACGATATGCAAAGGAGCGCCCATATCAGCGTTGGCAGACAGATGCAGAAACACACCGTCGCTGAGTGTTGCATTGTTGAGGTTGGCAAACACATGACGATCTTCGAGGATGCCGCTACCGAGATGTTGCTGGATAGCCGCAGCCTGTTGCTCGTCTGCGTCGGCAAACCGCACCAGAGCTACCCCTGCGGGCAACGCGATGTCGCTGATGTCGGTCTGCAAGTGTCCGTCGAGAAACACCAGCCGCGGCCCGTCCAGCGAGGGCAAGTCACTGACGTCAGCGCCCAAATGCTTCGGCGCTGCTGCAAATTCGCGATCCAGCAGATGCAGACTGGTGTATTTCCAGTCCTCAGTTTTTCGTGTGGGCTTGACGGTTTCCGCCCAGCGCGCTCGGCCCTGCTCACGCATTGGCGCAAGCCAGTGTGGCGCGTCGTTCTCCACCAGGAGTTGACGATTGAAATCTGACATCAGGCGACCTCGTCCTCGATGGCTTCACCGAGCCAGCCATAGCCTTTCTGTTCCAGCTCCAGCGCCAGTGTCTTGTCACCAGATCGGACGATACGGCCGCCGGAGAGAACGTGCACAAAATCTGGTTCTATAAACTCAAGCAGGCGCTGATAGTGCGTTACCAGAACAAACGCGCGTTCCGGGCTACGCATCGCGTTTACGCCCTTGGCGACCACCTGCAGGGCATCGATGTCCAGACCGGAGTCAGTCTCGTCCATGATGCACAGGCTTGGCTCCAGTAGCATCATCTGCATCAATTCATTGCGCTTTTTCTCGCCGCCGGAGAAACCCTCGTTGACGCCGCGCTTGAGAAAAGCCGGATCCAGGTCTACTGCTGCACTGGCCTCCCGCGCTTTTTTCATAAAGCTCACGGTATCGATGGGATCCTGTCCGAGGCTTTCGCGCTTGGCATCCACCGACGCCTTCATAAACTCCATATTGCTGACGCCAGGAATTTCGACCGGGTATTGAAACGCCAGGAAGAGGCCCGCGTGAGCGCGCTCTTCGGTGTCCATATCCAGCAGGTTCTTACCTTCGAAGCTGGCGCTGCCGGCGGTGACTTCATAGCCATCGCGGCCTGCCAGGACGTGGCCCAGCGTACTTTTGCCAGACCCGTTCGGGCCCATAATGGCATGTACCTCACCGGGCTTAACGGTCAGGTTCAGGCCCTTCAGGATGTCTTTATCGTCCACCTTGGCGTGGAGGTCATCAATCTTCAACATGTCTTTGGTCTCAATGGTGAGCTGCGGCCTCAGCCGACGGCGCCTTCCAGGCTGACTTCAAGCAACTTGCCGGCTTCAACGGCAAACTCCATGGGCAGCTCTTTAAACACTTCCTTACAGAAGCCGTTGACGATCATCGATACAGCCTTCTCCTCGTCCAGACCGCGCTGCAGGCACAGATAAAGCTGGTCTTCGCTGACCTTGGATGTCGTTGCCTCGTGCTCAATAACCGCACTGGGGTTCTTGCTTTCGATGTACGGGAATGTATGAGCGCCACAGGTGTCGCCTATCAGTAACGAGTCGCACTGGGTGTAGTTGCGAGCGCCTTCAGCCCGCGGCCCCATTCTTACCAGGCCCCGGTAGGCGTTGCTGGACTTCCCTGCTGAGATGCCTTTGGAAATAATGGTTGAGCGCGTGTTCTTGCCCAGATGAATCATCTTGGTGCCGGTATCGGCCTGTTGGTAATTGTTGGTGAGTGCGACGGAATAGAACTCGCCCACGCTGTTGTCGCCCCGCAGGATGCAGCTCGGATACTTCCAGGTGACGGCGGAACCGGTTTCTACCTGGGTCCAGGAAATCTTGGCGTTGGTATGCGCCAGGCCCCGCTTGGTCACAAAGTTGTAGATACCCCCTTTGCCGTTTTCATCACCGGGGTACCAGTTCTGCACGGTAGAGTACTTAATCTCCGCATCGTCCATGGCCACTAACTCGACGACGGCCGCGTGCAGTTGGTTCTCGTCACGCATGGGTGCGGTGCAGCCCTCCAGATAACTCACGTGGCTGCCCTCGTCGGCGACAATAAGAGTGCGCTCGAACTGGCCGGTGTTGGCTTCGTTAATGCGGAAATAGGTAGACAGCTCCATCGGGCAGCGCACGCCCCTCGGAATGTAAACAAAGGAGCCGTCTGAAAACACCGCACTGTTTAGCGCAGCATAGAAGTTGTCTTTTCGAGGCACTACTGTGCCCAAATGCTTGCGTACCAGATCGGGATATTCCTGGATCGCTTCCGATATGGAGCAGAACAGCACGCCCGCTTCAGCAAGCTTTTCCCGGAAAGTAGTGGCTACCGATACCGAGTCAAACACCACGTCGACGGCAACGCCTGCCAGGGCTGCCTGCTCGTGCAGCGGGATGCCTAGCTTTTCATAGGTTTCCAGCAGCTCGGGGTCAACCTCATCCAGACTCTTCGGGCGCTTTTCCTCCATGCTCTTGGGTGAGGAGTAGTAGCTGATTGCCTGAAAGTCGACGCTGGGGTAGTCCACGTGGGCCCAGGCGGGATCGACCATTTCCTGCCAGACGCGGAAGGCTTCCAGACGCCATTCGAGCATCCACTCTGGCTCGTTTTTCTTCGCCGACAGAGCGCGCACCACGTCCTCATTCAGGCCGGGCGGAAACGTCTCCGACTCAATCATGGTGGTGAAGCCCGCGGCATATTCGCGGGTGATGGCTTTATCGATATGTTCCTGCGTCATAGGCTACCTATACGGTTATGGCAGATGGCTGGTTTCCGTCCGAGCCGGTCTTGTCGGAACAGGGCTTGTACAAGCCTGAATACATACTACTGGACGTTGCTGACCGGAATTTTTGGGACTTCCGCGTCATCATTTACTGGGTCGCGCAGACTGTCCCGGCTACGCGTTTGCTGCTGCG
>JBCDKJ010000032.1:0-44200 GCA_038746745.1 Pseudomonadota bacterium | reverse complement strand
TACTTCAAGAAATCGGGTGAATAATACAGGCCGGCCTTCGCAGGGCCGGTCACTGTGCTAACATTCTGTAACCGTGAGGTTCGAGGTTTGCTGACAAGCCTGGAGCCCGCGGTTTTTTTGTGCCTGGTCGAAAGAGGTGACTGTTCGCTTGGATAACTGGCAGCAGTTCGCCACTGCCCTGGCACTGGTATTTGTAATTGAGGGCATGCTGCCTTTTCTGGCGCCGCGGCACTGGCGGGACATGGTGCGGCAGGTGTCTACACTGAGCGACAAAGGCCTGAGAAACGTTGGACTTGGCAGCATGTTGTTCGGATTAGCACTGCTGTACTGGGTGCGTTAGCGCGAGGTCACTGTCTGCGCTAACGCGTTCAGGAGACGTTGTATAAAGCTGTCTACACAGGATCCTCTGGATTTAGGACTATGGCCATGAAAAGCGTTGATCGCTGGCTGCTGCCTGACGGCATTGAAGAGCTGCTGCCCGGGCCAGCCGCGCGTGTGGAGCACCTGCGTCGCAGCCTTCTGGATTTGCATCAGCGCTGGGGCTACCAGTTGGTAATGCCTCCTCTGGTTGAGTTCACCGAGTCCCTGTTGATTGGCCTGGGAAGCGATATCGATATGCTGACCTTCCGCATCACTGATCAGGCCAGTGGACGAGGTATGGGCATTCGCGCCGACATAACGCCACAGGTGGCACGCATCGATGCACACAGTCTGGCTGAAGCGGGCGTCAGCCGTTACTGCTACGCGGGCAGCGTCCTGCATACTCGCCCTACGGCAGTACTGGGATCGCGCTCGCCGATAAAGCTCGGGGCAGAGTTGTATGGCGATGCCTCTTTGCAGGCAGACATCGAAATCATCTCGCTGATGCTGGAAACCCTGCAAACGGCGGGCGTTGATCGCTTAACTCTGGATCTCGGCCACGTTGGTATCTGTCGTCAGCTGCTGGCGAACAGCGGCCTGGAGCCCTCACAGCAAACGGCTATTTACGATGCCCTGCAGCGTAAGTCGCTGCCCGATCTGCAGTCCCTGTTGGCGGATGTGCCTGGGTCTGATGCGCTACGTGCTCTGGCGGGGCTGCACGGAGGCATTGATATTCTGTCCAATTTGCCTGAGCAGTTGGATGATACGGCCATTGTGGAATTACAGGACGTCGCTGCCGCTATCACTGAGCGCTATCCCGAGGTAGACCTGTACTTTGATCTGGCGGAACTCCGCGGCTATCAGTATCACACTGGGCTGGTGTTCTCGGCCTATGTGCCGGGCCAGGGCAAGGCGCTGGCCAACGGCGGTCGCTATGACGATGTGGGCGAGGTATTTGGCAGACCGCGGCCTGCGACAGGTTTCAATACCGATCTCAAGACCCTTCTGGATATCACCGACAAAGCCATCGGCACTGCGCCTGCGCCAATTGCAGCACCTGCCGATGGTGATGCAGGTCTCTGGGCCGCCATTGGCGCGCTGCGGGACGCGGGCGAAATCGTCATCCAGTCGCTTTCTGGCGAGACAGATGCGCGTTGTAACAGAGTGCTGGTGCAACGCGATGGGCAATGGACTGTGGAAGAGCAAATATGAATAAGAACGTGGTGGTGCTCGGTACCCAGTGGGGCGATGAGGGCAAAGGCAAGATCGTCGACCTGCTCACCGATCGCGCTGAGGCGGTGGTGCGCTTCCAGGGCGGACATAACGCAGGACACACGCTTGTCATTGAAGGTGAGAAAACGGTGCTGCATCTGATTCCCTCAGGCATTCTGCGGGACAACGTGCTGTGCATGATTGGCAATGGTGTGGTGCTGTCACCGGACGCCCTGCTCAAGGAGATTGCTGAACTGGAAGCTCGCGATGTGCCGGTGCGCGAACGCCTGCGCATCAGCGCTGCCTGCCCTTTGATTCTGCCGTATCACGTGGCCCTGGATCAGGCCCGTGAACAGGCTAGAGGCAAGAACAAAATCGGTACCACCGGGCGAGGCATTGGGCCTGCCTATGAGGACAAGGTGGCGCGGCGCGGCGTCCGCTTGGGCGATCTGCTCAATGCAGGCCGAATCACGGAAAAGCTCCGCAGCGTGCTGGATTTTCACAATTTTCAGCTCACGGGCTATTACCGGGCTGAGGCTCTGGACTACCAGCAGGTGTTGGACGAGGCTCTGGCGATGGCGGACCAACTGCGCCCGATGATGGCAGATGTCACCAATTTGCTGCATCAGTATCGCGAGAACGGCGCGCCCATATTGTTTGAAGGTGCACAGGGGTCACTGCTGGATATTGATCACGGTACCTATCCCTTCGTGACTTCATCCAATACCACGGCCGGGGGTACCGCAACCGGTAGCGGTTTTGGTCCGCTGTACCTCGATTACGTGCTGGGGATAACTAAAGCCTATACCACACGGGTCGGATCGGGGCCGTTTCCCACAGAGCTGTTCGACAGCACCGGCGAGCATCTCGCTAACCGAGGCCACGAGTTTGGTGCCACTACCGGGCGACCGCGTCGCTGTGGCTGGTTTGATGCGGTGGCACTGCGCAGCGCGGTGCAAATTAACAGTGTATCCGGACTCTGCCTGACGAAACTCGACGTGTTGGATGGTCTGGAGACGATTCAGATTTGCGTGGGTTATGAAAATAGCGACGGTGAGCCGGTGCCGTATCCGGTAGACAGTGACGATTACGAAGGTCTAGTGCCTCGCTACGAAGAGGTGCCAGGGTGGAGCGAGAGTACGATTGGCGCTAAAAGCCTGGAAGAGCTGCCTGCAAACGCGCGCTCCTATATTCAGCGCATCGAGTCGGTCGTGGGAGCCCCTATCGATATCATCTCAACTGGTCCCGACCGGGTCGAGACCATCGTCCTCCGTCACCCCTTCGGAGAACCAGCTTCCTGAGTCATCGCGAAGGCGGCGCTGGTAATGCCGCGGGTCCACATGCCGCTTCAGGATGCGTTTTTTTTCAGCTTGCACGGCGGGGTCTTTCTGCCAGCGCCAGAGCACGTCGCGGGCGTGGCGGAAGGTGGCCTGCGTATCTATTACCGGCTCTGGGTAAGCGTCGGCGTCAAGCCCGTACATGACTCGATCCAGCGGCCCAAGCTGCCAGGGGGTGTGTACCAGCTCTGCGGGCACAGCGGCCAACTCCGGTAACCATTGCTTGATAAACGTCCCGTCACTGTCATGGTCCTGTGACTGTTTCACCGGGTTGTAGATGCGAATCGTGTTGGTACCGGTTACCCCGGCCTGCATCTGCATCTGTGCGTAGTGAATGCCCGGCTCAAAATCCAGAAACAAAGAGCCCAGCCAGGTGGCGCCGTCTCGCCAGTCTTGCCATAAATGGTGGCTAAGGAAACTGACCAGCATCGCTCGCGATCGAAAGTTGATATAGCCAGTGGCGCGCAGGCAGCGCATGGCGGCGTCGATTAATGGCAGCCCGGTGCGGCCCTGTTTCCAGGCTTCGAGAAGATCGGGGCTCCTGGCTTTATCGAACTGCTGGTAGCCGCGGTTAATATCCTCAAACTCCATGCGGCACTCCATCTCAAATTTCTGAATGAAGTGGCAGTGCCAGTGCAGACGGGACTCAAAGGCCTTAAGCGCGCGCGACCAGCCGGGCCTGTCGCGTTCTGAGCAGAGCCGCGTATACACCTGTCGGATACTGATATTGCCCCAGGCCAGGTAGGGCGACAGCCTGGAGCAATGCTCTCGGCTGGCGGCGGGTTTGGAAATCATTTTTTGATAGTGCTGGCCACGGCCTGAGAAGAAGCTGTCCAGGGTCGCCTGCGCAAGCGATTCACCGCCGGCCTGCATCGGGGCAGCTTCCCGCCAGGACGCGGGTGTTTCGCAGCCCAGCTTTAACAGTGATGACTCGGTGGGGAAATACGGTTGCAGCGCGCGCAGCGGTGGATCAGCGGGGGGCGCCTTCATGAAGGCGTGCCAGTGCTTGTTCCAGTCGCGTCGGTCGAGCCGTCCGCGCTCGACGCCGTGGCTCTGGCTTTCATGCCAGCGGATGCCATGCGCCTCAAGCCAGGCCGCCACTGCTTGATCCCGGCGGAAGGTAATATCGAGACCAGTTTCCTGGTGGCTGTAGACCGCGTTGATAGCAACTGTCTGGTGCAGGGCTTCCAAAAGCGGCAGCATTTCCGATCGTACCCGCCAGATGCGCGCGCCGTACTCGGCCAGCGCCACGTCCATAGCATCCAGTGACTGGCTGATAAAGCGCCAGTGGCGTCGACGATAATGAGGGTCGTCGATCAGCGAGGGCTCAAAGCAGTACAGCAGAAGGCAGAGCCGCCCCGATCTAATGGCCGCCGTGAGCGGCGCGTGGTCACTCAGGCGCAGATCTCGTTTGAGCCAGACCAGATTAATGCTCTTCATCCGCTGTCCTGAAGTTCACTCAGTGCGTGGCTGGCAGCTCAAACACCCATACAGCCGGCGCGACTGCGAATCCCAGCGCTTGATTTCATCGTCGCAGCCGTAGCACGGCAGACCCTCCCGACCAAACACCGAAAAACGGGTCTGCTCCCAGGCCAGTCCCTGTCTTTTAAGCGCTGCAGCCAGCTTTGGTGGGTTGGTGATTCCAGCGGTCCGGTAGCTTCGCCAACTGATCTCCAGTGTGCTCCGCGCCAGTCGACCGCGTTCGCCCTTGCTTAGCTCCTGCGGCCTGCGATCCGGGTGCAGGCGAGCGTGATACAGAATCTCTGCGCGCAAATAGTTGCCAATGCCGGCAATAAAGTCCTGATCGAGATATAGCGCAGCCAGCGATCGCTTGCGAAACCTGGGTTCATCCAGGCGCGCCGCTATGGCCTGCCAGGTCAGGTCCGGCGACAAGATGTCGGGTCCGATGCGCTGTAAGAACGGGTGCGTTTCTATTTCTTCTCGGCGCCAGACGCTGATATCTGAGGCGCTGTAGAGCAGGGCGCTGTGATCCTGAGTGTGCAGGGCCAGCCGCAGAGAGCGATTAGTCTTCGGCAGTTTTCCGCGAGCTACGACCCGCCATACGCCGTAAAGCTGGTTGTGGCTGTAGATGGACCAGCCATGCTCGAAATGTGTCAGCAGGGCCTTGCCGCGGGTTTCGAGACGGTTCACCTTCTCGCCGCTGAAAGTCTTGCCGTGGTGTCGCAATTTGGGCAGGCTGAAAGAGGCTTGTTCGACCTGCTGCCCCTCTAGGACCTCGGCGATACGATCTGCTGCACGTCGAATTTCCGGACCTTCGGGCATCATGTCTCCAGCGATATGTGTTGTGGGAGCAGAAGTAAGCAGCAGTTCACACAAAAGACCAAGCGCTTGTTCCCATTGCGTCCAATTCGCTATTCTGAGCGTGAACAGGGAAAACAACATGCGCGCGTTTCTAAGCCGGTGGTTGTGTCGGCTTGTAGGCTTGCTTGTGATGCAGGCAGCGGCAAGTGCAGCATTCGCCAGCGAATTCAGGCTCGACAGTCTGGACACTATCACCGAATTGCACGGGGTTTGGCGCTTTCGCCCCGGCGACGATCCCCGCTGGGCCAGCCCCGACTACGATCATAGCGACTGGGACAACATTCTGGTGCCTCGGGACTGGCGTCGCCAGGGCCACGAGGACCTGGTGGGTCTGGCCTGGTACCGCGCCGAAGTACAACTCGACCGCGCCGACGTTGAAAACCTGAATGAGCTCTCATGGGCGCTGGGGAGCGTTCATAATGCCTATGAAGCGTACGCCGGTGGAATCCTGTTGGGCGGTGCGGGTCGATTACCGCCGGACCCGGAGATGGTGTCAGACCGTCTTCGCATTTTCTCCATACCCCCCGGTGCCGTCGCTGAAGACGGTCGTCTGATCCTGGCAGTGCGGGTATGGCGTAGCGAAACCCTGGGTAAATCCTCGACTGCCGGCATGGCGGAAAATGAATATATGTTGGGCAAGGGTGATGAGCTCACCCAGCGCGTCTGGCTGAAAGAATCGATGAGCCTGATGCTTGCGATCACCTACTTCGGCTTTGGCCTCTATCACTTGTATTTGTATTCCAGGAACCGACGGCTCCCCGAGTATCTTTGGTTTGGACTTACGGCATCACTGGTGGCGGTGTACAGCACAGAGATCAGCCAATGGATTTTTATTGCGCCCTGGTTGAAGTCATGGCCCTACCTGGTGCATGAGAAAATTGAGTACAGCGTAATCTACGTCCTGCCGGGAATAGGCCTCCAGTTGCTGGCCTGTTTGCTGCAGTTCAAACCACCCCTCTGGCTGCGCGCGTATCAGCTTGGGTTTGCCGCCACGTCGCTGCTGGTGCTTTTGATTCCGGGCCGAGAGGTGCTGACTTACTCCCTGTTCTACTGGCAGTGCTACCTGATTCCCGGCCTGATCGGAACACTGGTGGCGGTGGTATGGTTCGCCGCTCGTGGTCATCTGGAAGCGCGCACTATGACGATGGGATGGGCAATATTTTTGTTCTGTGCCCTCAACGACATCATGGTGGCGCAGGGCGTGGTAACCAACCCCCGTATTTCCATGATCGGCTTTTTTGCGGTGCTGGTCAGTATGGCTGTGTCGCTGGCGAATCGTTTCACTCGCTTGTACAACCACCTGGACGGTGAAGTACAGCGGCGGACCAGGGAACTACAGGAGAGTAACGAAAGACTGGTCAAAGCTGCCCGCATGGACATGCTAACGGGCTTGCTGAATCGCCGTGGCTTTGCTGAGGTGGTGTCTACAGAGATCGAGCGCAGCGGTCGCAGCGGTCGCAGCTTTGTAGTGATGATGGCCGATATCGACCGCTTTAAATCTGTAAATGACGAATACGGTCACGCCGCCGGTGATTATGCCTTGCGTCAGACCGCCAAGCTGCTCTCGGGCCAGCTACGCGATATTGATACGCTGGCGCGCTGGGGTGGAGAGGAGTTCATTTTCCTGTTGCCGGAGACGACCCTGCAGGGTGGCGCCATACTGGCTGAAAAGCTGCGCCGGGTCCTGGAGCGAACGCACTTTACCTTTGAGGGTAACGTGCTTTCAATCACCATCACGATAGGCGTTTCGGCCTACCTGGAGGGCATGAGCTTTGAGGACTGCGTCAATCGCGCAGACTCTGTGCTGTACTCGGGCAAGCAGTCTGGCAGAAACAAAGTCCTCGTAGACGATCAAAGTAATGCTAACGGTGAAGCGCATGGCGCTAGTGCGTACGAGGCGCCGGGTAGCGCCTGAGTACTGTCTGCGGGCTCGCCGGCGATTGCGCATTTTAGTTGGTTTCTCTGACAGCAGCTTCGCAAAAAGCGGTCTATAGTTATTTCAGGTTGGCAAGGATGCCGGCCTCACAACATCGATAAACACCGTCGATACATACTTAACCCACCTAACCAAGAGCAAGGGAATGCTATGGCAAAGGTAAGGGCCAAGAGCCGACTCATGCGGCGCCGAGTGCTGCATGTTCTATTACTATCCAATCTGGAAACCGTGAGCGCGGCTGAAGTAGCGGGACACCTCTGCGTGTCGCCAAGTACGCTGCGACGCCGATTGCGCGCCGAGGGGACCAGCTACCAGAGGTTGCTGGATCAGGTCCGGCGTTACCGCTGCGAGAAAACGCTGTCTCAGCGCTGGCTGCCAGGCAAGTGCCTGGCCAGCAATCTTGGGTTTAGCCAACCCAACAGCTTCTATCGAGCATTCGGTCGCTGGACGGGCATGACATATACCCAGTACAAGCGCTATCTGCGCAATGGTTCTTCGAGGCACGCTGAACAGCTATACTGACGCCAGTTTCCGGCAAAACAGGTGGCGTCATGGATGTCTCCAGTATTGTGTTCTGGCTGGTGCTGCTGGGTCTGGTGGGCTATGTCATCACCATCTTCAACCGGCTGGTCACCCTCAAGAACCGCTATCAGAACGCTTTTGCGCAAATTGAAGTCCAGCTCAAGCGCCGCTATGACCTGATTCCCAATCTCGTCGAGGTGGCGAAAGGGTATATGGCGCACGAGCGTGAAACGCTGGATGCAGTAATTTCAGCGCGCAATAACGCTGCCGCCATTCTCAAAGCCATAGGCGACAAGGGCGCAGGGGGCGTCGAGATGGGCCAGCTGGCTGCTGCAGAAGGCGCACTCGGTAATGCGCTGGGTGCACTTAATGTGACCATGGAGGCGTACCCGGACCTGAAGGCCAGTGAAAATATGATGCAGCTCAGTGAAGAAATCACCACCACCGAGAACCGGGTGTCCTTCGCTCGGCAGGGCTTTAACGATGCGGTAATGGCCTATAACACCTATCGTCAGAGCTTCCCACAGATCGTTCTGGCTGCCAGGTTTGGTCACCCGGACGATGCTGCACTTCTGGAATTCGCTGACTCCGCTGAAATCCAGGCAGCTCCGAAAGTCAGCTTCTAATCCCCAACGGGGGCCAGCGTGGATTTTTTCGCAGCCCAGGACCAGGCGCGTCGCTATAGCCGCTGGCTTATTCTCTGGTTTCTGTTGGCAGTCAGTGCCCTGATTGTACTGACCAATCTCCTGGTGGCCGCCCTGGTTTTCTTTCTGAGTGCTGCGGGCCGTGACTATGACCGACCTATTCAGGGGGTTGTGCAGGCGCTGTCCTGGGAGTTTTTTGGCTTCGTCTGCGTGGCTGTGCTGGCAACAGTGTTCGTGGTGGTCCTGTTCAAATGGGCACAGCTCTCCGCCGGCGGCAAGGCGGTGGCGGAGCGTTTGGGTGGACAGCGTATCCTGCCGCAAACGGATGACCCCGCGCAGCGTCGCTGCCTCAACGTGGTGGAAGAGATGGCGCTGGCGGCGGGTTTGCCGGTGCCCCCGGTCTACGTGTTGCCCGATGAACGGGGCATCAACGCTTTCGCCGCAGGCGTATCACCGGGCGACGCGGTCATCGGCGTCACCCAGGGCAGCCTGGACCACTTCAACCGTGAGCAACTACAGGGTGTGATTGCTCACGAGTTCAGCCACATCCTGAACGGGGATATGCGCCTGAATATTCGGCTCGCGGCTATGGTGAAAGGCATTACCTTTATTGGAGACGTCGGACAGGTCATCGTGCGTGGCGGCAGTCGTAACCGCTATCACAGCATGTCCAGTCGCAATTCCACAGGCTCCGGCAACCGTCTGCCGGCCCAGGTGATGGCGATTGGCGTCGGCCTCTGGTTACTGGGTTGGCTGGGGGGCTTGTTTGGCGCTCTGATCAAAGCGGCAGTGAGCCGACAACGGGAGTTTCTGGCTGACGCCTCGGCGGTACAATTTACTCGTAATCCTGACAGTGTGGCCGCTGCGTTAAAGGTCATTGGCGGCCATCCCCCCGGTGCTACCGTGGTAGAACCACGGGCGGGTGAGCTTAGCCATATCTTCTTTGGCCAGATAAATGCGCTTTGGCAACTGGCGCGCACCCACCCGCCTCTGCCGGAGCGAATTCGTCGCGTTGAACCTGGTTGGGATGGCAGCTACATCACCGCTGACCGGGAAGCCAACTATCGGGGCACCAGTCTCGATCAGCAACGTCGCACCGAGCAGGAACAGGCACGCCAACGGGCTGTGAGTGTTACCGCCGCGGTCGTCGCGGGCACGGTGCTTGGCGGGGCCGCCTACGACGCCGCAGGTGCAGATGTTCCCGACCATGCTGATGCAGGCTTTCGTGAATATCTCAGTGACATACCTGACGATCTCTCGGAGCAAGCGCATGACCCGTTTGGAGCGCACGCGATAGCACTGGGCCTGCTGCTGGCAGATGAGAACGACATTCGAGAAAAACAGTTTGCGATTATCGAGACCACGGACATCAAAGGACTGATGACCACCACGCGGCAGCTGCACCCTCGCATCGCCGCGTTGGCAGCAGATCTGCGGCTGGCGCTGCTGGAATTGAGCCTGCCAGCGCTGAAGTGCATGTCTGCCAGTCAGTACGGTCGCTTTAAGAACACCTTGCTTCAGGTTGCCAGAGCAGATCAGCAGATAGATTTGTATGAATGGTGCCTGTACCAGGTGCTGCGGCATTATCTCGATCCCGAGTTCACGCAGGTCAAACCCCATCGGCCTCGCTTTCGAAAAGTGGTCCAGGTGAAAAAGCCGCTGACGACGGTGATGTCGGTGCTGGCCTGGCACGGCCATTCCGACGAGGAGGATGTGCAGGGAGCTTTCACCCGCGGAGTAGAGAGTCTGGCTCTCTACACACTAGCGCTGAAGCCTCTGGAAGAGTGCAGCGTCGCGGAGTTCAGTAAGGCCGTGAATGAGCTAGCCGACTGTTACCCGCTGCTTAAGCCGCGGCTACTTAAAGCAATGGCACTGTGCGCGGCCCACGACGATAAGCTCGACCCTCGCGAGGTGGAGATTCTTGTAGCGGTGGCCGCCGTGATGGATTGCCCCGTACCCGCCAGCATCCGCAGCGCCCCTGCGGCCTCCCTTGCCTGAGCGACATCGTTTGGACGCGAAAGCACTGATAGCCAAAGCTGTGCCTCTGCAGCGCAGCAATCGCCACGCGGAGGCGCGAGAACTGTATCGTCAGGTGCTCGCTGAGGAACCACGTCACGCCAGCGCCTTGCACCTGTTAGGCCTGAGCTTTGCAGAAACCCAGGATTTTGAACAGGGTCTGCCTTTGATTGAGCAGGCCGTGAGCTTGCGCCCCAAGGAGACCATCTTTCGGGTCAATCTCGGCGTCGTGTTTCGTCGTATGGGTCGATTTGATCGCGCACGCGAGTGCTTTCGAGCAGTTATCGAGCAAAACCCGTTGCACGGCGAGGCATGGTCGGCGCTGGTGGAGTCGCAGCGCTACTCAGAGGCCGGTAGCGATCTTGATGCAGTGCTGCGGGCACTTGAGCAAGTGAATGACAAGACACAGCAGCGCTACCTGCATTTTTCCGCTGGCAAAGTGCTAGACGATCTTGGCGATTACGATCGTGCGTTTCATCATTTCAGTGCAGGTAACGCACTTGGCCCGCAGGACTTTGATGCAGAGGCATACCTTGCTGCATGTCGAAACATCGCAGACATTTTCAGCCCTGCGTTTTTTTCTGCGGGCGCTGATTTAGGATTACCGGGGCCGCGCCCTATTTTTCTTGTGGGTATGCCGCGCTCGGGGAGCTCGCTGCTGGAACGCATACTCTCTCAGCACAGCGCTGTCGCAGCCGTAGGCGAAGTTCACGATATTGCGGGGATCGTGAGTGAAATGGCAAAGCGTTTCGGCGACAGTGCCTACCCCCGATGTGTTGCCAATGTACCCGCAGAGGCCTATGCCGGGTTTGCAGGTGCCTACTTGCAGCGCATGGCCAGCCTTGTCGGCTCGCCGGAGTTGCGTAGCGTTGATAAGAATCTTTTCAACAGAATGTACGTGGGGACGGTTCGCCTGATGTTTCCCAATGCTGTGATCATCCACTGTCAGCGCAGTCTTTTGGATACGGCGCTGTCCTGCTTTTTTCAGAACTTTTCCAGCGGTCAGAGCTTCAGTTTCAAACTGCAGCACATAGCAGCATCCATTGAGGGCTGCGAGAGACTGATGGCGCATTGGCGCGACGTACTGCCTGGTGGCATTGTGACTGCTGATTACGAATCGCTGATACGATCACCCGAGGCGACCGTTCGATCACTGCTCAGCGAAAGTGGTCTCGCCTGGGAGTCCGACTGTTTAAGTTATGCCGATAAACCTGGTTATGTCGCCACGGCCAGCTCCTGGCAGGCGCGGCAGCCGCTGTACTCACATTCTCTGGAGCGTTGGCGCAACTATGAGAAGCACCTTGGCCCATTGCGAGAGCTGATAGACAGTTAACTCGCTTCGTCAATTTCGAGACTAATAACGCTCTCGCACATCTTTTTTTCGCCTGCTCAAGTCCGCTCAATCCCAGAGCGGCGTGCTCAGGTACTTTAGCCCCGAGTCGCAGATGACCACGGCGAGAGTAGCTCCTGCCATTTCGCCCTTGAGTAGCTGCAGTGCGGCGGCGATATTAGCGCCAGCCGAAAAACCCGCAAAGATGCCCTCCGCGCGCGCAAGCTGACGCGTACAGGCGATAGCGTCCTCAGCCGTGACCTCCAGGAATCCGTCCAGCGTGATGCCCTCGAGTGACGCTAGTCTTTCCATGTTATAGCCGCCGCCCTGGATAGGGTGGTCAGGTTGGCTGCGGTCGCCGCCAGCCAGAGCGGTAGCGCCCGCAGGTTCTACCCCAAAGCACTGGATGTTCGGATTATGTGCCTTCAACGCCTGGCTGACGCCTGACAGGGTTCCACCAGATCCGACAAAGTCGACGAAGCCATCAAGCTTGCCGCCCGTCTGAGCAATGATTTCCGGGCCAGTGCCCTGCAGATGCGAATGCCTGTTGCCTTCGAGCAGAAACTGATCCGCACGAAAAGCACCTCGTTCTTCGACGACAGCCTGGGTTTTTTCCTCCACCAGCGCCAGGTCTGCACCGGACACCTCTCCCTTAACGGAGCCTGGGGCCTGCTCTACCAGGATGACTTCTGCGCCCAGCGCACGCATCATCCTGGCGCGTTCTTCGGAATTTCCTTCGGACATCACGGCGACAAAGGGATAGCCGCGCACACCGCAGACGATGGCGAGCCCGGTACCCATGTTGCCACTGGTCAACTCGACCACTGTTTGCCCGGGCATCAGGTGACCAGCCTGTTCTGCCTCTTTAATAATTTGTAGTGCCGGGCGATCTTTCTTCGAAAACCCCGGGTTGAG
The DNA here is from genome assembly GCA_038746745.1 of Pseudomonadota bacterium. GTDB lineage: Bacteria > Pseudomonadota > Gammaproteobacteria > Pseudomonadales > Halieaceae > JANQIO01. The sequence continues at coordinate 31,606 of JBCDKJ010000032.1, read as the reverse complement.
GTACTCCAGTTTTGCGACGATTCGACCCTCCAGGCCCGCAGTAAGCCGATCAAGGCACACCAGTGGTGTATTTCCTATCACGTGGCTTATGTCGGGGAGCAGGGCGTCATAGCGGTTACTCATTATCGTTCTCGCTCGAGCTGAGGATTGGCTGCACATTCAATGCACTTAAGGCGTGTTTGGCCAGAGGTTTTGGCAAGAAATTTGCGTTAGCTATGCTTAAGTGATGTAGGTGGGGTGATAACGCATGCCAAATTTCGATGAGGCCTTCTCAGGCAGCATGGCGCGAGTGCTGGGTAACGGGGCCTATAACCCCGCGTTCATTCGAAGCTTTTACGATATCTTCCTGGAAACGTCCCCCGCCGTTGCGAGGAAGTTTGAGAACACCGATATGAGTGCACAGCGCACCATGTTGCACGACTCGCTGCTTATGATGGTGGAGTTCAACAAAACCCGGAATCCCAGCCCAGCGTTGCAACAGCTTGCCAACAGTCATAGCCGTCGCGTTCACGATGTCACGCCCGAGTTCTACGATCTCTGGCTGGACAGTCTCATCGCCGCCGTCAGTCGCCACGACCCCGAATTCAACGACACCGCAGACCTCGCCTGGCGCATAGCCCTGGCCCCGGGCATCACCTACATGCGCTTCGACTACTGGAGCAACCAAGCCATTCGGGGTTCCATGCCAGCTAGTGGCATGCCCAGGAGAGGGTGAGCCAAACGCTTGCGTTGCGTCAGCAACGCGTGCAAGCGAACGCCGCGCAGCCGGGCCGCTTAGGCTATGCTGCGTGGCCGGAGTAGTCCTCTCGGTCGAGCCGCGTAGGCTGTGTCGACGCACCCAGTGCGTACTACAGAGACGTAATAAGCGCCCAAAAAAAATCCCAAGCCACAATGCGGCTCGGGATTCCTTCAGAATAATGGTGCCCAGGAGAGGACTTGAACCTCCACGCCCTTTCGAGCACTAGCACCTGAAGCTAGCGTGTCTACCAATTTCACCACCTGGGCAGGGGTAAAAACGTGAGGGCGCGTACATTACTGCCGCACCTGGGGCTTGTCAATGATGCGGGCACGGCAGCATTTGTTCGTACCGCGTTGCTCTGGCCCCTGTATAATTCCAAGGATGACGCAACAACGCCGTAAGGGAGGTCAACGCAAGAAAAAGACCTCAGATCGTCCGGTAGACCCCCACGCTGCGCGTGAAGCCGACCGCTACGAAAACCCCATTGCCAGCCGCGAACTGATACTCGAGCTGCTGGCAGATGCCGAACACCCGCTCAACCACAATCAGATTTGCCAGCGCCTGCAGGTTGAGAGCGCCGAACAGGTCGACGCCGTGCGCCGCCGCCTGCGGGCGATGGAGCGTGATGGGCAGCTACTGATTAACCGACGCGGTGCCTACGGCCCCGTGGATAAGCTCGACCTGATTCACGGTCGCATTATCGGACATCGAGATGGCTACGGCTTCTTATCACCCCTGGATGGCTCGGACGATTTGTACCTGAGCGCCAGGCAGATGGCGCAGGTCTTTGACGGCGATGAGGCGCTGGCCAGTGTCTCCGGCGTCGATAATCGTGGCCGTCGCGAGGGCAAGATCGTCGAAGTACTGAAGCGCGGCGTGACAGAGATCGTGGGCCGATACTATGAAGAAAGCGGTATTGGCGCCGTGATTCCCGATAACCCGCGTATCAATCACGATGTGCTCATTCCACCAAAGGAAAAACACGACGCCCAGCACGGGCAAATTGTAGTGGCGAAGATCACCCACTACCCCAATCGCCAACTCGGCGCCAAGGGCCAGATTACCGAAGTGCTGGGAGAACACCTGGATCCCGGTCTCGAAATTGATGTAGCAATACGTGCGCACAATATTCCCCATCAGTGGTCAGAGGAGGTATTGCGGGAAGCCGGGTCTCTGGACGACGCGCCCTCTGAGGCCGACAAGCAAAATCGAGTCGATCTGCGCAGGTTGGCATTTGTGACGATCGACGGGGAAGACGCGCGAGATTTTGATGATGCCGTGTACTGCGAGAAAAAGCTGCGCGGCGGCTGGACGCTTTGGGTCGCCATTGCCGATGTCAGCCATTACGTTCGACCGGGCTCCGCCCTGGACGAAGAGGCTCAGACGCGCGGCAATTCCGTGTATTTCCCGGAGCGCGTAGTCCCTATGCTGCCAGAGGTGCTTTCCAACGGCCTCTGCTCGTTGATGCCTAAGGTCGACCGCCTTGCCATGGTCTGTGAGATGAGCATCTCCAAAGCTGGCCGAATTACCGGCTATGACTTTTATGAGGGCGTCATTCATAGCCATGCACGGCTTACTTATACCGAGGTGGGCGAGGTGTTGGAAACAGGCAGCCATCCTGACGTAGATAAGCGCATTGTGCCGCACGTGAACCGTCTTCACGCGCTGTATAAGGCGCTGCGCGAGGCCAGGGAGGCGCGCGGAGCCATCGATTTTGAAACCACCGAAACTCGCATTCTGTTTAATGCGCAGCGCAAGATCGACGCCATTGTGCCGGTTACTCGCAATGATGCGCACAAGTTGATCGAAGAGTGTATGTTGTGCGCCAACGTGGCTACGGCGCGCTTTTTTGAAGAGCAAAAGCTTCCCATCCTTTATCGGGTCCACGAAGGGCCGGGAGAAGAGAAGCTCGAGAACCTGCGCAGTTTTCTCGGTGAGCTCGGCCTGGACATGCAGGGTGGCGAACAGCCTTCGCCCATGGACTATCAGCGGCTGCGAGAGCAGATCGGCGAGCGTCCAGATCGACACATTATAGAAACCATGCTGCTGCGCTCTCTTAGTCAGGCGGTGTACCAGCCTGAGAACAAAGGCCATTTTGGGCTGCACTATCCTGCCTACGCGCATTTCACATCGCCGATCCGGCGCTATCCAGACTTGCTGGTGCACCGTGGTATTCGCCACGTCATTCGTTCGAGCATCAAAAGCAAGCGGGTGAAACGGCTTAAGGCTGCCCCCATTCCGACCGCGCGTATCTTTCCCTATGACATGCCGGCGATGCTGGCCTTCGGTGAGCAGTGTTCAATGACCGAGCGCCGCGCCGATGATGCCACCCGAGAGGTGGATGCCTGGCTGAAGTGCGAGTTTCTGCAGGAGCACGTCGGCGATACGTTCGAAGGTGTCGTTGCGGCTGTGACGAGCTTTGGGCTGTTCATCGAATTGAACGACCTCTATATAGAGGGGCTGGTGCACATCAGCGCATTACCAGCAGACTACTACCACTTCGACCGTGGAAAGCAGCGCCTGGTAGGCGAGCGCAGTGGCCGCTTTTTCAAACTGGGCGACGCCGTGGCGGTGCAGGTGGCGCGCGTCGATCTGGATGATAAGAAGATCGATCTGGAACTGATTGATGATGGCAAGTCGGCAAGCGCAAAGCACCCGAGTGCCAAGCCCGGCCGGTCTGGTTCAGGAAAAAAGAAGCAGCTCAGGGCGGGGAACACTGACAAGAAACGCAGTGGTGGCGCAAACAAAAAGAAAAAGCCCGGGAAAAAATCCAGCAGTCGCTCGGGCATGCGCCGACGCAAGTAAGCCATGGCCGAACCTGTTTTTGGACTACATGCGGTCGATGCGCTGCTGCGACAGCGGCCAGCAGATGTTCAAACCCTTTGGGTGCAGAGTGGGCGCACGGATAAGCGCATTAAAGCTATCCTGGAACTAGCATCCAACCAGGGCGTGTCAGTGCAGCAGATGTCCCGTGCAGCGTTGGATGAAAAAGTCAGTGGTCGCCATCAGGGTGTCATCGCGCTGGTGTCCGGTAGTGCGGCAGGCTGGGATGAGGCGAGGCTATTGGAGCATCTGCAGGCATTGGAACATCCGCCTTTACTGTTGGTACTTGATGGCGTGACAGACCCCCACAATCTGGGTGCTTGTCTTCGCAGCGCCGACGCTGCGGGAGTGGATGCGGTCATTGTGCCGCGGGACAAATCTGCAGACTTGAACCCCACCGTACGCAAAGTGGCCTGCGGCGCTGCCGAATCTGTGCCCTTCGTGCGGGTCACCAATCTTGCTCGCTGTCTGGCCGCGCTAAAAGACGCTGGCGTGTGGCTGTTTGGCGCCGCAGGCGAGGCAGACACCCTACTTTACGATATCGACCTCACAGGCCCCGCAGCGCTGGTCATGGGCGCTGAGGGTAGCGGTCTGCGGCGCCTGACGCGAGAGGCCTGTGACGCCCTGATGCGTCTGCCTATGGCGGGCGATGTCAGCTCCCTGAATGTATCTGTAGCTGCGGGCATCTGTCTGTTCGAGGCTGTGCGACAGAGGCGCTAAGAGACGTCCACAGCGCCTTGCTATGCCAGGGTGAAGTCTGTACACTCCCGCGCTCAAAATTTGACCGATGTGACAATCACATCGGATCTCCTTGCCACACCGCTTCCTTACGATGTTTAGCACGGGATTGACGGGTGGCTTAACCCATAAGGAGCCGCTAATGCGACACTATGAAATCGTGTTCATGGTCCACCCGGATCAGTCTGAACAAGTTCCCGGCATGATCGAGCGCTACACCTCGGCGATCCAAAAAGACGGTGGCAAGATTCACCGCCTGGAGGACTGGGGTCGTCGTCAGCTTGCTTATCACATCAACAAGATTCACAAAGCTCACTACATCTTGATGAACGTTGAAGCCAGCAACGACGCTATGGACGAGCTCACCACCACTTTCCGCTATAACGACGCCATTATTCGCAATCTGGTGATCCGCCGCGATGAGCCTGTGACAGAAGAGTCACTGATCATGAAGCAGGAAAAAGAACAGCGTGAGCGTAAGAGCCGTTATGAAGAGCGCCAGGCAGCAGAAGCTGTTGCTGCCGTGGAGGAGGATGACGAAGCGTCCAAAGCGCCCTTAGCCGAGACAGCACCCGCAGCCGATGGCGCGGAAGCCGACGCTGACGATGTCGACGAGCCGGAAGCGGCCGCCGAAGAAGACGCAGACGCGTAATCGAGGAGTAGAGAAATGGCCCGTTTTTTCCGCCGCCGCAAGTATTGCAAGTTCACTGCCGAGGGCATCAAGGAAATCGATTACAAAGATATCGATACCCTGAAGCAGTACATCACCGAAACCGGCAAGATCGTGCCGAGCCGTATTACTGGCACCAAAGCACGGTATCAGCGCCAGCTCGCTACTGCAGTCAAGCGCGCGCGTTACCTGGCGCTGCTGCCGTATTCGGACGCTCACCAGTAATCGAGCTTTACTCCATCACAGCCCCGTCCTGATGCTGTGAAGCAGGTGGGGAGGAAGCGGCACAAGCAGTTTAGGCAGTCGCGCAGCATGCCATGAAAGCTCTGGCCACATACGTGATGAAGGGTCGAACACAGGCCCTGTGGGTGTCGGTTCTGGGCGCCAGCGCTTTATTGTTTTGCTGGCTCAGCGCAGCGGTATTAGCGCTGGTCACGCTGCGTAAAGGGCCTGCTGAAGGTGGGTACTTGCTAGCGTGGGCAGTGTTACCGGCGGCGTTTTTGCTAGGTGTGTTTGGTGATGCCGGCCCACTGGGAATGATCCTGGGGACCACCGCACTGGCAATTGCGCTGCGTTGGAGCGTGTCCTGGGAGCTCACCTTGTGTGCAAGCACCGGGATCGGGTTATTAACCGGATTAAGCCTGTTGGCTTTTGGTGAGAACTACCTGCAAGAGCTTGAGGCCTACTTTGCAGCACTGTTCGAGAACCTGCAGGCGCAATTGGCATCGACGCAAGGCACCGCTGGGCGCGAAGTCACTCTGGTGGCACCCGGGCCAGTGTCAATTGCGGGGCTGCTGGGGCTGATGAACAGTCTGAGTTGTGTGGTCTGCCTGCTGCTTGCACGTTGGTGGCAGGCACAGTTATACAACCCAGGAGGCTTCCGCCAGGAATTTCACGGCTTGCGCTTCAGTACAGGAACGAGCGCTGCCACTGTACTGCTGATGCTGGGCATCAGCAGCCTGGGCATGGAATACAGACCCTGGGCAGCGCTGTTCGGGCTGCCCTTGTCTCTAGCGGGACTGGGGCTGATGCATGCCAGAGTTGCCTATCGTGGGCAGGGCAGTGCGTACTTAACGCTGTTTTACTTGCTTTGGGTAACCCTGGATGCAGTGAAAGTGATTGTGATTGGTTTGGCCATCGCCGATAGCTGGTTTGATTTCCGGCAGCGCTGGCGCAGATCGAAGGGCTTGTCACAGGACAATCTACAAGACAATCCACAGGACAAGTCTCAAGATAAATCAGATTCTGATAACGAGTAAGGAGTACAGTATGGACGTCATCCTGCTGGAAAAAATTGGCAACCTGGGTGATCTGGGTGACCAGGTCACAGTCAAGCCAGGCTATGGCCGTAATTACCTGATCCCTCAGGGCAAAGCGGTTCCTGCCACTAAAGACAACGTTGCCATGTTTGAAGCGCGTCGTGCTGAGCTGGAGGCCGCTGCCGCGGAAACCCTGGCCGCGGCTGAGGCTCGGGCCGAGAAGGTTCGCGAGCTGGACGTGATCACCATCGAAGCGAACGCGGGCGAAGAGGGCAAGCTGTTTGGCTCCATCGGTACTCGCGATATCGAAGAAGCGGTTACGGCGGCGGGCGTCGAAATCAATAAATCCGAAGTCCGTCTTCCCGAAGGTGCTCTGCGCGAACTGGGGGAGTATCAGGTAGAACTGCACCTCCACTCTGATATTGATGTGGCCATAGAGCTGCACGTCGTCGCCGAGCAGTAGATCGCGCGTTGCCCGCCGCAAGGCGGCGTAATCCGCAATAGAACGTAACGGACTCAGCTTACAACTGAGTCCGTTTTTTATGCGTGCCTCTTTTTGCCCGCGCCTTAAAGGCAAATGAACCTCGTAAGGCAATCCCAGGGGCGTGTGAATCGTCTTAGCCCGGCTGCCCTTCGTCAGGTGATCTGCCTGCTATCAGGGCAGTGCGCAGCGCTGGTGATGATGCAAAGTCCAATGAGGTGTACTAACTAGGCTGTTTACAGCACAATCGGTCGTTCAGAAGAAAAACCCCGATCCATGCAAGACAGCGAATACTCTGCCGATTTCGGACCCTATAGCGACGACCCCGAGATCGCCGCCATCAAAATGTTGCCGCACTCTATTGAGGCCGAGCGCTCTGTGCTGGGCGGTTTGCTGCTATCTGGTGATAGCTGGGATTCCGTTGCGGAAATGGTGGCTCACGGTGATTTTTACAGAGCTGATCACCGCCTGATATACCGACACATGACGCGGCTGGCGGACACCAGCCAGCCCATTGACCCGGTTACCGTGGCTGACGCGCTGAACGCCACCGACGAGCTTGAGAATGCCGGGGGTTTTGCCTACCTGGCCGAGCTGGCTGAATCCACGCCCAGCGCGTCGAATATCCGAGCCTACGCGCAGGTGGTGCGAGATCGAGCCGCGCTGCGCCATCTGATTCAGGCAGCACAGGATATTGCCGACTCAGGATATCACCCCGAGGGCCGCAGCTCGGACGAGCTGATTGACGAGGCCGAGCGCAAAATCATGCAAATCTCCGAGCAGGGCCCCAAGGCGGGCGGCCCACAGGAGGTCAATCCGCTGCTGTCGAGAGCAGTAGAGCGCATCGAAGAGCTTTACAGCTCCGGCGGCGATATCACCGGCTTGAGCACTGGCTATACCGAGCTCGATGGAAAGACCTCAGGCCTGCAACCTTCAGACCTGATCATCGTGGCGGGACGGCCCTCGATGGGAAAAACAAGCTTCGCGATGAACCTTGTGGAGCACGCCGTGCTGAATCAGGACAAGCCGATTCTGGTATTCAGCATGGAGATGCCCTCGGATCAGTTGATCGTGCGCATGCTGTCTTCTATAGGCCGAATCGATCAAACCCGTATCCGCAACGGCAAGCTGGAACAGGAAGATTGGCCCAAACTGTCCACGGCGGTCACTAAGCTCAAAGATATGCCGTTATACATCGATGACACCCCCGCCCTGACACCGACAGAAATACGTTCCCGCGCGCGCCGCGTATCGCGGGAAGCGGGTGGCCTGGGCATGATCATGGTGGACTATTTGCAGCTGATGCGAGTGGCGGGATTTTCAGAGGGGCGCACCGCCGAAATCTCGGAAATCTCCCGCAACCTGAAAGCTATCGCCAAAGAGTTCAACTGCCCGATGGTGGCGCTGTCGCAGCTCAACCGCGCGCTGGAGCAGCGCCCCAACAAGCGCCCGGTGAACTCGGATTTGAGGGAATCTGGCGCGATCGAGCAAGATGCAGACGTCATCATGTTTATCTACCGTGACGAGGTCTACAACGAGGACAGCCCTGATAAGGGTGTCGCCGAAATCATCATTGGGAAGCAGCGTAACGGCCCCATCGGTGTCTGCCGGCTGGCGTTTATCGGAGAGTTTACCCGCTTCGAGAATCTTGCTCGCGGCGGTGGTGACGGCTACTGAGTGCTAGCCCGAAAGGTGCTCGCGGATTTTTTTCAATTCCGCCAGAGAATCCTCTCTGGAGCTTGGCTCACCGGAGCTTTGCGGAAGCGCAGCGGGAGCGCTGATTTCCAGCTCTTCACCTCGCATCACCCTGGCACAGCAGGTGCGGTAAGCCTCTCTGAACAAGGGCCAGGTAACACTCTCAGGTTCATTCGCCAGCGTAAACCAATCGGTATGGCGGCCCGCGAAGTACACGGCGGGGTGGCTCCAGGGTTGGGCAGACTTTGGACTGCCTGCCTCGCAGGCTTCGCGATAGGCGCTGCGGGCGTCGGGCAAGCCCAGGTCGCTGAGGCTGGCATGGCAGCACTCCATCATGCGATTGAGGGTAGGCAGATACTCACTGGTTTCGATAGCGTGACGGGCACCGCGTAGCACCTGTTCGGTTGGGAAATCCCGCAGGGCCTCCAGCCACAACTTTTTGACCTGGTTTAGCTGCTCGCTGTCCGGATAGGCGGCGTAAAACTGGTTGTGGTAGTTGAGCCGGAACAGAGCGAACACCTGATTAATGGTGTCGATCTGCTCTTCGGAGGCCGGCGCACGGTTGGCCCCGGCTGGCTCAGCTCGCCCAGCTACGGTCGCTGAGGTCTGCGGCGAGGCTTCTATCTCGCGTGCGACCTGATCCACCAGCGTCTTGCTGTCTTTCATTGGCATCGTCTCGTCGGGCCCAGTGATATTTCACGTGCTGCAGGAACTTTGTGTTCCAGCTTTGGTACAGGGCATTGGATTCTTTCCAGAATAGAACAAACTCAGGCAGCAGGCTCTCCGCAAAAGCGGGATCAATGTGCGACAGTCGCAAGATGTCGTACACGTCCTCCGAGGGTTGCCAGTTGTCGGGTATGCGCTGCGGCTCGGTATCGTGTTTCAACGCCGAGGTATAGCGCGCCCACTGGCGCCTGACATGCTGCACGAACTTTGAGTTTAGCCCGCGCTCCTGTGGATTGCGCTCGCGCCAGTAGAGCACGAACTCGGGCACGGCATCTTCAATGAAGGCCCGCGTCACGCCGGTTTGCTGTATCAACAGATCGACCGCGTCGGCGCTGGGGAACCAGTCTTCGTCCAGCCCACGATCCGGCACCCGGAATCGCTCACCTTCATCCTGCTGCGACTGCCGCCAGCGGGTCAGCACGTGTTGTCGGAATTTGTTGCCCCAGGCGTGGGACACCTCGGCCCGTTCCCGCCAGTAGCATATAAAGTCCTCGAGCTGATTCAGTGCAAACTGCCGACTGATTCCGTGATTCAGCTGCAGTAGCTGCAGTAGGTCTTCCTCCGGGCTCCAGTTCGCGCCGATCAATCCTGCGCCCGGCGTGGCTGACGTCGGTGCGCTATCCGCTGCCTGTGTGCCAGTTTGCCAGGGTCGTGCTGGCGTTTCGTTCAGGGCAAACACCAGTGCATCGGCTTCCAGCAAAGGAGGCGATTCGGTCAGTATCAGGCCCTTATCCTCGAGGCTGCGACAGACTCTGTGCAGGTCCACCGCAGACCAGAAGGGCAGGGATTTAAGCAGCCATGCGCGCTCGACCCGCAGCCAGTGACGACCGCCATGGGTCTGGCTGTCTCGATGCCGAAACAGATCCGCCAGCTGTTGCAGTAACACGGCTTCCTCCAGACCGATTGCCTGCGCCAGCCCCGGTGAAAACACCAGCTGACGCTCAGGAATGATGGAGGAATCTGACATGGGGGCTCTCTAAAGTGGGCCGAATAGTTTAGGTGAATTGCGCGCAAATCCCTAATGTCTGCTGTGGCGACGGCACCGGCTCTGCTAGCATTCGAACTTACGCCAAAGACGAGTGGCCATGGCCAAAAGTAAGACCAAAACCGCCTTTGTCTGTAACGAGTGTGGCTCGGAATACAGTAAGTGGCAGGGACAGTGCAGCGACTGTGGCGCCTGGAATTCGATTGTGGAGTTTCGTCTTGGCACCGTCAGCCGTGGCGGCGGCAGAACGCCTGCAGCGGGCAAAGGCGGTTACAGCGGGGCTCTGGCTGAGGCCAGGATACTGCAAGATATCAATCTAGATGAGGTGCCGCGTTTTACCACCGGTATGCGCGAATTTGATCGCGTCCTGGGCGGCGGCCTGGTGCCGGGGTCAGCCATTCTGGTGGGAGGTAATCCAGGCGCTGGAAAATCCACACTCCTGCTGCAGACCCTGTGCAAGCTTGCCGAGCACATGCCTGCGCTCTACATCACCGGCGAGGAATCACCCCAGCAGGTGGCGATGCGCGCTCGTCGTTTGCAGTTACCGGTGGATCAGCTGCGCTTGATGTCCGAAACCAGCGTGGAGGCTATTCAGGCCTCTGCGGAGCAGCATCAGCCAAAGGTGCTGGTGGTCGATTCCATTCAGGTAGTTCACAGCGACGAGCTCACCTCTGCCCCGGGCTCAGTATCCCAGGTACGTGAGTGCGCCGCGTGGCTTACCCGCTTTGCCAAACAGACCGGTACGGTGCTGTTTCTGGTAGGCCACGTCACCAAAGATGGTTCCCTGGCGGGCCCGAAGGTGCTGGAGCATATGATCGATTGCTCTATTCTGCTGGAAGATACCTCCGACTCGCGCTTCCGCACCTTGCGGGGTCAGAAGAATCGCTTTGGTGCCGTCAACGAGCTGGGCGTATTCGCCATGACCGGTGAAGGCCTGCGAGAAGTGAAAAACCCCTCCGCCATCTTTCTGAATCGCGGCAGTGAACCGGCCTCGGGGTCAGCGGTCGTCGCGGTATGGGAGGGCACTCGCCCGCTGCTGGTGGAGATTCAGGCGCTGGTGGACGATTCCCAACTGGCCAATCCGCGTCGGGTCGCCGTGGGGCTGGAACAGAATCGCCTGAATATGTTGCTGGCGGTACTGCACCGGCACGGCGGATTACAGGTGGGCGATCAAGACGTATTCGCCAATGTAGTTGGCGGTGTACGCGTGCTGGAAACCAGTGCGGATCTGGCGCTGTTGTCCGCGATCGTATCGAGCTTTCGTGATCGCGTGCTGCGGCGTGAACTGGTCATTTTTGGCGAAGTGGGCTTGTCGGGAGAGATCCGTCCCGTACCCAGCGGGCAGGAACGTCTGGCTGAAGCAGCGAAGCACGGGTTTACCCGCGCTATTGTGCCGCGTGGCAATTTACCCAAGCAGGCCGTAGATGGCATGCAGGTGACAGGAGTGAATAAACTAAGTGAAGCATTGGCTGCGCTGGATGACTGAATCCGGCTTGGTCAACAAAACAAGGAGACCTGGGTGAAAAGAGAACGCGGACTGCACGAACTCTATCGGGATGATCCTGCGCGTGCGGAGCAGCAGCTCTTTGGTCGACGGCGTTTCCTGTCTCACCTGGGTGGCATGGCGTCTGTATTGTGCGCCGAGGTGGTGTTCGGCCGCTACATGCCCCGCGGACTGATCCCCGCTGCGCTGGCCGAGACCACAGAGCCCTTCGCTATCGCAGGCAAAGATCCAGGCCTTATTGTATTGAACGACCGTCCGCTCAATGCGGAGACGCCCGCACACCTGTTAGATGATCCTGTGACACCTGCCAACAGGTTGTTCGTGCGCAACAATGGCACACCACCCGTCGACGTAGACCCTGCCAACTGGGTGCTGACTATCGACGGTGAAGTCGTGGATAAGCCACTGCGCTATAGCCTTGCCGACCTTAAAGCTCGTTTCAAAGCCTATACCTATCAACTCACGATCGAATGCGGCGGTAATGGCCGCAGCGAGTTTGATCCCCCGGCATCAGGCAACCAGTGGACCACCGGTGCGGTGGGCAGTCCGCGCTGGACCGGGGTGCGCCTGCGCGATGTGTTGCGAGCCAGCGGTCTCAAGGACACAGCGCAATACATCGGCTACTACGGGGCCGACACTCATCTCTCCGGCGATCCCGGCAAAGTGCCCATCTCTCGAGGCGTACCCATTGCCAAAGCGATGGATAAGTACTCGCTGATTGCCTGGTCTATGAATGGTAACGATATTCCGCCACTGCACGGACATCCGCTGCGCGTTGTGTTTGGTGGTTGGCCTGCCTCCACCTCCGGCAAATGGCTGACGCGCATCAGCGTGCGCGATCGGGTCCACGATGGTCCCAAGATGGGGGGCTACTCCTACCGAGTCCCTTGCGAACCGGTGGCACCGGGCTCGGATGTGCCGGAATCCGACATGTGCATCATCGAATCCATGCCAGTGAAATCTCTGGTGACCTGGCCCAAATCAGGGTGGGTGCAGACGCAGGGTAAGACCCTGGAGCTGCGCGGACAGGCCTGGGCTGGCGACCTCGCTGTTGCCGACGTGGATGTCTCTATCGATTTCGGTCAAACCTGGCAGCCCGCGAGGGTCAACAAACCTGCCAACAAGCTTGCCTGGCAGCAATGGTCGATGCCCGTAGAGTTCCCGGGTCCCGGTTACTACGAGGTGTGGGCGCGGGCCACGGATACCTCCGGGATCGCACAGCCAATGGTCGTGCCGGGCTGGAACCCGAAGGGTTATCTGAACAATGCGACCCATCGTATTGGGGTGAAAGTGGTGTGAGCATTGTGGCTGCGAACCGAGCCTTTGCTGTGTTTTTGACGCTGGTACTGCCTGCGTCAGTGCATGCTGACGTTGACCCCGCCTCAGGCCTGGAAATTGCGCCCGGGATGGAGGTGGTGAAAGCGCAGTGCGGAGCCTGTCATTCGACCCGATTGGTGACACAGAATCGAGCGGATCGTGAGGGCTGGCAAAAGCTGATTCGCTGGATGCAGGAAAGCCAGGGGTTATGGCCGCTCGGAGATGCGGAGCCGGCTATTCTCGACTACCTGGCTGCGAACTACGGACCAACAACGCAGGGACGTCGCGCGCCGTTGAACGTAACGTTCAACGAGTAGCTTATTTCAGCTTCTTGTACTTCACCCGGGTGGGTGTGGCATCGGTGCCCAACCGCTGAATCCGATCTTCTTCGTAATCGGTGAAGTTGCCTTCGTGAAACACCACACTGCCGTCGTCCTCATAGGCGAGGATATGAGTGGCAATGCGATCCAGAAACCAGCGATCGTGTGAGATCACCAACGCCGAACCGGGGAAGGCCAGCAGCGCTTCCTCGAGCGCGCGCAGGGTTTCCACGTCCAGATCGTTGGTGGGCTCATCCAGCAGCAGCACGTTGGCACCTTGCTTCAACAGCTTGGCGAGATGAAGGCGATTGCGCTCACCGCCGGATAAGTCCTTCACAAACTTCTGTTGATCGCTGCCTTTAAAATTGAAGCGGCCGCAATAGTTACGGGAGCCGACTTCGTAGCTACCGATCACCAGGTTGTCGTGCCCGTCAGAGATTTCCTCCCAGACGGTTTTGTCGCCGTTCAGGTCATCGCGGCTCTGGTCCACGTAGCCAATATCCACGGTGTCCCCGATACGCACTGAACCGGCGTCGGGCGCCTCTGCGCCGGTCAGAATCCGAAACAGCGTCGACTTACCCATGCCGTTGGCGCCAATAATGCCGACTATTGCCCCCTTGGGGACGGTAAAGCTGACGTTATCGAGAAGCAGACGGTCACCGAAGCTTTTGGAGACACCCTCGACCTCAATCACCAGGTCGCCCAGTCGCTGTCCCGGGGGAATATAGATTTCGTTAGTTTCGTTGCGTGCCTGAAACTCCTGGGACTGCAGATCCTCAAAGCGCTGCATGCGCGCTTTGCTTTTGGCCTGACGGCCCTTGGGATTGCTGCGCACCCACTCCAGTTCCGCTTTGATGGTTTTCTGCAGGCTGGCTTCCTGGCGCTGCTCCATCTCCAGCCGCTTTTCTTTCTGCTCCAGCCAGGAGCTGTAGTTGCCTTCGTAGGGAATACCGCGGCCCCGGTCTAACTCCAGAATCCAGCCGGCGGCGTTGTCAAGAAAGTAGCGATCGTGAGTGATGGCAACCACCGTCCCAGGGAAATCGAGCAGGAAGCGCTCCAGCCAGGCCACGCTTTCGGCGTCGAGGTGGTTGGTGGGCTCATCCAGGAGGATCATGTCGGGGTTGGATAGCAGCAGTCGACACAGCGCCACACGGCGGCGCTCGCCTCCCGAGATCTTGGTAACGTCCGCATCCCAGGGCGGCAGGCGCAGGGCATCGGCGGCGATTTCCAGCCGGGTCTCCAGATTATGTGCGTCGCTGGCCTGAATAATGTCTTCTAATTCTGCCTGGCGCTTGGCCAGGGCATCGAAGTCGGCGCCGTCCTCGGCATAGGCGGCGTAGACCTGATCCAGCTCTGCCAGTGCATTTTTGGCTTCAGCGACGCCATCCTCCACATTGCCGCGAACGTCTTTGTCGGGATCGAGCTGTGGCTCCTGGGGTAGATAGCCTACTTTGATGCCTGGCTGCGGTCTGGCTTCCCCCATGATGTCGGTATCAATCCCCGCCATGATACGGAGCAGGGTCGATTTGCCAGCGCCGTTCAAGCCCAGCACGCCAATTTTGGCGCCGGGGAAAAACGACAGGGAGATGTCTTCAAGAATTTTGCGTTTAGGCGGAACCACCTTGCCAACGCGGTTCATGGTGTAGACGTACTGGGCCATGGTATCCCGATCAATTCAACAGAAAGGCGGGCGATTTTCCGGGTTCTTCCTGTGCTGTCAACGGCGCACCGGGGGCTGGCTTGCGACAGCGGAGCAGGGTTTGTTATACATTTTTAATGGAAAGAAAAATCTTTCGCTTAGTACTGACGCTTCTTGTGCTGCTGTCCGCCTGTAGCGCAGATCCTGGTTATAAAGCCTACAGAGAGTACGCCCGGGCTCACCTCTATAATCTCAAGTGGGTCGATGACGCCGGCAACGAATATCGCCAGGCCGACTACCCGGTGGATTACGACACCCTGCCAGACTTCGCCAGCATCCAAGACACCGCCGCGCGTAAACAGGCTTTTTCGACTATCTGCTTCCCGCCATACAGCATCGCAATGCCGTTAATCGAGAGCGTGCCCTGCTGCTGGGTGGATTGGCGATTCGCTTGCAGCATGACCTGCCGCTGACGCGTCCCTATCGCGAGTTCCTCACGAATATGCGGACGTATTACAAGGTGCCGCAGGTTATGTCTGACGCCGATGCTTTACCGGTGTTGCGGCGACGGCTGGGGGTGCTGCCAGAGTCACTGGTGCTGGCGCAGGCGGCCATTGAGTCGGGTTGGGGCAGTTCGCGCTTTGCGCGTCAGGCTAACAATTTGTTCGGCCAGTGGTGTTATCAGGCGGGCTGCGGGCTGGTGCCCGCCAGACGTCGAGCGGGCGCCACCCACGAAGTTCGGTCCTTTGAGACCATCGAGGCCGCGATTGATGCCTATTACCGCAATCTGAATACGAATCCTGTGTACAAGCCCGTACGCGACATCCGCGAGAATGCAGATACATCACCGTCGGGGCTGGAATTGGCCGCAGGCCTGGAACTGTATTCAGAGCTGGGCGACGCCTATATCGAAAAGGTACGCAAGCTGATTCGTTCCAATGATCTGGAAGCGGTGACGGGAGAAGGGTGACAGGTGAAGGGTGAAGGATGACGGGTGAAAGGCGAACCGTGAACAGCGGAATGGGAGAGTAAAGAACGGAGCTCAGGCTTCGGGTGGGTAATTCCCCTTGGCATCACGGCGCAGAAATGGAGTGGAAAACCAGAAATAGCGTCCGCTATCGGGGTCTCGGGCGGTACAGTTATAGCGTGAACGACCTGCAGGGAGGTCCTTATCCGCCTGCACCAGCACGCGCGTATCCGCAACGATCTTGCTGATGGCGTCACGCTGTCCGCTGGCGTAGCACTGCAACGCCTCGGCAAGGGCGGTAGAGACAAGCTTCAGTTCTAACACTGGCTTGCTGATGCCATCGGGCAACACGCCATCCGCCAACACGCCGGCTTCGCCATCCTGAATTACCACTTTATCTATTGGCAGAGGTAGTGCGTTCAACTTGAGCGTGAAATCCTCCAGCCGACCGAAACGACCACCCATGGGGAAGCGGGGCATGGCCAGCCGGTCCTCGCCACGCACCGCACCAGAGGCCTGACTCATACCCAGAAAGTCCAGCTCCTCCAGCACAAGAAGCAGCCGGGCGTCGAATTCGCCGTAGGGAAACGCCAGCACCCTGTGGGACTGCCCGATGCGCTGTTCAATTGCTTTCTCGGCCTTCAGAATTTCCTCACGCGTTTGCCGCTCCCAGGCATCCGCGGACACGGTAGCAGGCCGCCGCACAAAGTGCGTGTGGTCAACGCTGTGGTTGGCGATAGCGGCACCGCTGGCTGCCATCTCCTGAAACTGCGCCCAGCTTAGAAACTCACCGCCACTGGCAACCGGCCCGGTGTTGGCAAAAACGACAAACGGCCACCCCCGTGCTTTGAGTAGTGGGAAGGCCGTTTCGTAGATGGATACATAGCTGTCGTCGAAGGTGATCAGAACGGCCTTATCCGGTATTGGGCTATTGCTGCGCATTAGTTGCGTTAGCGTATCGAGGCTGAGCACCTCAAAGTCAGACTCGGCAATGATATCCAGATGCTGCTGGAACAAGGCTGGTGGCGTGCTGGTGGATGCAGGCGTGCTGTCGCTGACGTGGTGATACTGAAGGATGACAAGGCCATAGCTCGGCAGAGCAATGCAATAGCTTGTGACCACGAAAAGCCAGGCTGTCGGCACGAATCTCATGGTCACACCATACACGCCCTCAGGGCTGGCAGTAGCTAGCCGTCTTGGTGCTGAATAGAGAGCCCGCGGCCGATGGCGTAGTACTCAATGCCAAACCCTGCGACATAGTTGGGATCGTACAGGTTGCGGCCGTCGATGATCAGGGGCCGCTTCATGAGTTTGGTGACTTGCTCGAAGTTGGGTGAGAAAAATGCTTTCCATTCCGTGCAGATTACCAGACACTCGGCGCGCTTGAGTGCTTCTTCCTTGGTGTCGCACAAGATCAAGTCATCGCGTACACCGTACTGTGCTCGGGCATTCTCCATGGCTTCCGGGTCATAGGCCTGCACGGTTGCACCCTGTGACCACAACACATCCAGCAGATACGCCGAGGGGGCCTCCCGCAGGTCGTCTGTGTTGGGTTTGAAAGACAGACCCCAGACTGCGATTCGGTAGCGCGACAGGTCAGCGCCCAAACAGTTAAGCACCCGCTCGCCCAGCTTGTTCTTCTGGCGCTGGTTGGTGTCGTGCACCGCCGTGATAATGGGTGCGTTTTGACCGTGGTCCTTGGCCAGTGATTTGAGGGCGCGAATGTCTTTGGGAAAACAAGACCCTCCATAGCCCGCGCCCGGGTAGATGAACTGATAGCCAATGCGCGGGTCGGCACCAATACCGCGTCGTACCTCCTCTATATCCGCGCCCACCGCCTCGGCGATATTCGCCATTTCATTGATAAAGCTGATCTTGGTCGCGAGCATGGCATTGGCCGCGTACTTGGTCATCTCCGCCGAGCGCGGGTCCATGGTCATCAGCTTGTCGTGGTTGCGGTTATAGGCCTGGTACATGATGCGCATTTCGTCAACGACCTGCGCGGACTCGGCGCCTATGATGATGCGGTCGGGTCGAGTGGCGTCGGCGACCGCTGATCCTTCCTTTAAAAATTCCGGGTTAGACACCACGTCGAACGGGATATCCTCTCCCCGTTCTGCCAGGGCTTCAGCAATCGCTGCCCTGACCTTGTCAGCTGTTCCTACCGGCACCGTGGACTTGATGATGATCACTTTGCGCTCGGTCATCTCCAGGCCGATGCTGCGGGCGACCCCCAGCACGTGTTGAAGATCGGCTGCGCCCTGTGAGTTCGCGGGTGTTCCCACTGCGATAAAGAGATACGTGCCAGCGCGCACCGCCACACCTGCACTGTCGGTAAAGCCCAGCAGCTTGTTGTCGATTCCTTCGCGCAGCATGTGCCTCAGGCCTGGCTCGTAAAACGGGAGGTCGCCAGCCTTAAGGGCGCGAACCCGGTCTTTGTTGACGTCCATGCAGGTGACCTTGTGGCCGACGTCGGCCATCACCGCCGCCTGCACCAGGCCCACATAACCGCTGCCGAAAACGCTGATGTCCATGGAATTTTCCGGGGGCTTCGAAAACCGCGAGTTTATGTCAGAAATATTACAAAAATTCGAAACACTTCCCTTGGGACTTGCCTCAGGACTTGCCTCAGGACTTACCTCGGGACACAGGGCAAATCTGGCTATGCACAGCGCGAGCCGGTAGACTTCGTCCCTTCTTCAAATCGGACATTTCAGGGCGTCAGCCCAGGGAGCACGCATGTTTGACGACAGCCAGACCATCGCCGGGTATGACGACGAACTGTGGAATGCCATTCAGGCAGAAAACCGCCGTCAGGAAGAGCATATCGAGCTGATCGCGTCAGAGAATTACGCCAGCCCACGGGTGATGGAAGCCCAGGGTGGCAGCATGACCAACAAGTATGCCGAGGGCTATCCCAGCAAGCGCTACTACGGGGGCTGTGAATACGTTGACGTTGCCGAAGAGCTGGCTGTGGAGCGTATCAAGCAGCTTTACGGCGCGGCCTATGCCAATGTGCAACCGCACTCTGGCTCCCAGGCCAACAGCGCAGTGTTCCAGGCGTTGATCAAGCCCGGTGACACCATTCTGGGCATGAGCCTGGCGGACGGCGGTCACCTGACCCACGGCGCGGCGCCGAACTTTTCCGGCAAGCATTACAACGCGGTGCAGTACGGTATTAATCACGACACGGGCCTGATCGATTACGAAGAAGTTCAGCGTCTGGCTAACGAGCATAAGCCCGCGATGATCATCGCCGGCTTTTCCGCGTACTCGCGGGTTATGGACTGGGCAAGGTTCCGCGAGATCGCCGATTCTGTGGGCGCCTACCTGCTGGTGGATATGGCCCATATCTCCGGCCTTGCTGCCTGCGATGAGTATCCCAACCCGGTGCCCCATGCCCATGTGGTGACGTCCACCACGCACAAGACACTGCGTGGTCCTCGCGGCGGCATCATCCTCAGCAATGAGGGCGAGGAGATGCAGAAGAAGCTGAACTCTGCCGTATTCCCGGGCGGGCAGGGCGGTCCGCTGATGCACGTTATTGCTGCTAAAGCTGTCGCGTTTAAAGAAGCGCTGGAGCCAGGTTTTAAACTGTACCAGCAGCAGGTCAAAGCGAACGCAAAAGTCATGGCAGAGACCTTTATTTCGCGGGGCATCGATATCGTTAGCGGCGGCACAGACAACCATCTGATGCTGGTGAATCTGATCGGCAAGGAATACACCGGTAAAGACGCCGATGCCGCACTGGGTGCAGCCAACATTACCGTCAATAAGAACGCGGTTCCCAATGACCCGCGTTCACCCTTTGTCACCTCGGGTCTTCGCGTCGGTACCCCGGCTATTACCACCCGCGGCTTCCGTGAAGCCGAAACTGAGCAACTCACCCACTGGATGTGCGATGTGCTGGAGAGCCTTGAGAACGGTACCAGCGAGCAGGTGATCGCCGAAGTGAAGCAAAAGGTTCTGGATATCTGCGCCCGGTTCCCGGTGTACAGTGCAGCGCCGATCGCGCCTAAGGCGATGGCCGCTGGAGCTTAGTATAAGAGTTAGGGCTTACTTACTTTATTCAGTATGTTAATAGGGGCGCTGTGCGCCCCTTTCTTTGGACAATGACTATATATTAAACATATATGTATAAAGTATACTTTTAAATATGAACGCATAAGTGTAAAAATAAAGCGTGAAAGTTAATCTAAAGTAGTAATTTAAGCCATGATGAAAAAGCTCCTGCGCCAGCAGTATCGTGATCAGCTAGCGTCTACTTCAGCTTTGGCGTCCTTCACAGTTCCTACCGAGGGCTGGGTGCGCCTAGTGCGCAAAGCGCTCGGCATGACCTTGCGCCAGCTTGGTCACCGTATGGGTGTTAGCACCTCAGCCGTAGCACGCCTCGAGCGTATGGAACCCGAGGGCCGCGTTACCTTGGCGCAGCTCGAAAAAGCCGCGGCGGCGCTGGACTGCCGGGTTGTTTACGCGCTGGTGCCAGACGGACCAGTGGAAGAGACGCTTGCCAGGCAAGCTGAGCGCAAGGCAAGAGCGCGGGTAGAAAAAGTCAGCGTGAACATGGCACTGGAGAAACAGCAACTGACGCCTCAGCAGATTGCCGACCGAATCGCGGAAAGCAGCCAGCGCTATCTCGACAACCCTCCCAGAGATTTTTGGGATGACGACCCTGAGTCATGACCTGGAATTCGTCTGTGTCGGGCGAGGATGCTGATGGCGAGACACTGCTAGACCCCGACGAGCGCGAGGGCCTGCTCTTTACCCATGTGCGAACCCGAGCGGAGCTTAATGCTCTGGAGCAAGAGAATATTCAGCAGGCGGAGGAATGGCTGCTCCGGCAGCGCAAGCACCGCGATTATTTCAGTCGCGATTTTCTCTTCGAATTACACAGACAGATGTTCGGACAAGTGTGGCGCTGGGCAGGGCAGCCGCGCAAGACAGAGAAGAACATTGGTGTTGATCCACGGGTGATTGCAGTGGAGTTGCACAACCTGCTAGAGGATGCACGTGTGTGGGTCGCAGAGGATAGCTACCCCGTTCTGGAATTTGCCGCGCGTTTTCATCATCGTCTTGTAAAGATAAATGTGTTCCCTAATGGCAATGGCCGTCACGCTCGTATCATGACGGAGGTGTTGGTGCAGCGCGAACTCGCCGAGACGCCGCCTCGTTGGACGGGCAATCGCAATGGATACCTGCGCGCATTACGTGCTGCGGACCAAGGGGATATCCACCCATTGATTGCCTGGGTGGCTGCAGCGGGCGTTGCCGGAGAAACCCAGGATTCGTGATAAACTCCGCGCGATCTCGGCCACCATGCCTCCACCAAAATAGCGAGAATTAACGCTCATGCATTGTCCCTTTTGCGGCGCTGATGACACCAAAGTCATCGATTCCCGCCTGGTTGCCGAGGGTGACCAGGTGCGGCGTCGTCGCGAGTGCTTAAGTTGCTCTGAGCGTTTTACCACCTACGAGGTGGCTGAGCTGATGATGCCCAAGATCATCAAGCACAATGGCAATCGCGAACCCTTTAACGAGGACAAACTGCGCAGCGGTATTCATCGGGCCCTCGAAAAGCGGCCTGTCGGCGTTGAGGAGATCGAAGCGGCTGTCACTCAAATCAAACACACTTTGCAGGCAACCGGCGAGCGCGAAGTTAAATCGCGCGTGGTTGGCGAGCTGGTTATGGATGCGCTGCGTGAACTCGATGACGTTGCCTACGTGCGCTTTGCCAGTGTTTACCGCAGTTTTCAGGACCTGGCAGAATTCCAGGCTGAAATCGAGCGCATGCAGGAAGCAGCGCCCGAGACGGCTGAAAAGTCGTAAACGGAGCCGGTGCCTGCTAACGCCGCCCCCTCTAGCGCACTATTCTCTACACTACCACCTACCAATTAATTCGAAGTCGCTGATGTTCGCCGATACCGACACCGTCATGATGGCTCGCGCTATCGAGTTGGCGGAACAAGCCGTCTACCGCTGCCGACCTAACCCGGCAGTTGGCTGCGTGTTGGTGAAAGAGGGTCTGATCATCGGCGAGGGCAGCACGCAGCCCGCCGGTGGTAACCACGGTGAAGTGGAGGCACTGAACGCAGCGAAAGCAGCGGGGCATGATCCGGCAGGCGCCACGGTTTATGTCAGCCTGGAGCCCTGTAACCACACCGGTAGAACCGGTCCCTGTTCCGAAGCGCTGGTGGCGGCAGGGGTTAGCCGGGTAGTCACAGCACTACAGGACCCGAACCCTCAGGTGTCCGGCAGCGGTCTGCTGACACTGAGTAACGCCGGCATCGCGGTTGACGTGGGTTTGATGGAGGTTGAAGCCGGGGCCATCAATCCAGGTTTCTTTAAACGCATGCGTACAGGCCTGCCCTGGGTTCGGCTCAAATCCGCGGCCAGCCTGGATGGCCGTACTGCCATGGCCAGCGGCGAAAGCCAGTGGATCACCGGGCCTGAGGCCCGCGCTGATGTTCAGCGACTGCGTGCACGTTCCGGCGCCATCATCACCGGCATTGGCACCGTGCTGGCAGATAACCCGAAGCTCACCGTGCGCGACGACGCCTACGACATTCCCGCCCAGCCTTTGCGAGTGGTGCTGGACTCTACGCTGCAGACCCCGGCTGATGCAGCGGTGGTAAACGAGCCTGGTGACGTGTTGCTCATCCACAGTGATGCGGTTGAGCCTGACAATCGCAGCAGCACACTAGAAGTCGCCCATGATGCAGCAACCGGTCTGGACCTGCTGCATGTGCTGCGGGAGCTGGGGGCGCGGGAGGTCAACGAAGTTCTGGTAGAATGCGGCGCTCGTCTGGCAGGGAGTTTTCTGCAGGCCGGGCTGGTTGACGAGTGGGTGCTTTACACCGCGCCGACGTTGCTGGGCTCTGACGCCCGACCGCTTGCGCTTCTGCCCCTGTCGACCATGGCCGAACAGCAGCGCTTTACGGTTGAGGACCTCACCCGTGTGGGGGATGACGTACGCTGGATGCTCAAGCCGAATGAGGGAAATGGAAATGGGCTCTGACCCCATTTTCGGCCGGCCGCGTAAGAACCCAACGAACAATCTCAGGACACACCCATGTTCACAGGCATCGTAGAAGCCGTTGGCGAAATTGCCGATATGCAGCCAGTTGGAGGCGATATGCGCTTGCGCATTCGCACCGGCAAACTGGATATGTCGGACGTTAAACTGGGTGACAGTATCTGTACCAGTGGCTGCTGCCTGACGGTAACCGAGCTGCCCGGCGATGGTTACTGGTGCGACGTGTCGAATGAATCCCTGGCCTTTACCACGCTGGGGGATTTAACCCTCGGTAGCAAAGTTAACCTGGAGAAGTCACTGACGCCGGAGAGCCGCCTGGGCGGGCACATCGTGTCTGGTCACGTGGACGGGGTTGGCGAGGTTGTGAGCTTTGCTGATGACGGTCGCTCAGTGCGCTGGGTGATGCGCGCACCCGACAACCTGGCCAAATATATCGCCCACAAAGGTTCCATTTGTGTCGATGGCACCAGCCTCACCGTGAATGAGGTACGCGGTGCAGAATTCGATCTCAACATCATTCCCCAGACAACAGCAGAAACCATCTTCGGTGAATATCAGGTGGGTACCAGAGTTAATCTGGAGGTGGATGTCATCGCTCGCTACCTGGAGCGTTTGCTACAGGGCGACAAGGCCGCTGACCCCAGCGCGGGAAGCCTGACCGAAGGCTTCCTGGCGGAACACGGATTTCTCGAGCGTTAAGCCGGCCCGCACTATGCAACTCAATACCGTCGAGGAAATCATCAGCGACATGCGTCAGGGGCGCATGGTGGTGCTGATTGATGACGATACGGAAAAGGGACTGAACGAAGGTGTCGTCGCCATGGCCGCAGAGCTCGTTGAGGCTGATCATGTGAACTTTATGGCCCGCAAGGCACGCGGTCTGGTGTGTCTGGCGATGAGTGAAGAGCGCTGCCAGCAGTTGGGCCTGCCTCCCATGGCGGAACAGCCCAACGGCGAGAAATCCAATTTCACGGTGTCTATTGAAGCCCGTCAGGGTATCAGTACCGGCATCAGTGCCGCAGACCGGGCTCGCACTATTCAGGTGGCCGTGGCGCCGACCACAGTCGCCGAAGATATTGTGCAGCCCGGGCATGTATTCCCGCTGGCGGCGCGACCGGGCGGGGTACTGAGTCGCGCCGGTCAAACCGAAGCGGCGTCAGACTACGCGCGTCTGGCCGGGCTGCAGCCGGCGGCGATGATGGCAGACGTGCTGACCGACAGTGGCGAGTTGGCCACGGGTACAGAACTTGTCGCTTTCGCGGAGGCCCACGCCCTGAAGATTGGCTCAATCGCCGATCTTATTCACTTTCGGGTGGTGAGTGAGCGCACTGTTCGCAAGGTCCGCGAGGGAGAGATCCACACCGCCCATGGCGCGTTCGCACTCACGGCATACCGCGACACCAATTCAGGCGCCCTGCATCTGGCGCTGTGGTGCGGGGCTATCAGTGCAGATGAGCCAACCCTGGTGCGGGTGCACAGTCCCTCGACGATACGCGATCTTTTAGCAGCGGAAGCTCCTGACTGGCCGAGCTGGAATCTGAACAAGTGTCTGGCCGCGGTGGCGCAGGCAGGCAGCGGCGTGATCGTGGTGCTGGCCAACACGGAAGGCGAAGACGCCTTACTGGACAGCATTGATATAGCACTGGGGGATTACACGCCTGAACGTATGGCGGGCGACAGCAGTGTGTATCAGAACGTGGGCATCGGGTCGCAAATCCTGCGCGACCTGGGGGTGGGAAAAATCCGCCTGATGGGTGCGCCGATCAAGTACAATGCCATCTCCGGATTTGACCTTGAGGTAACAGAGTATCTGTCGCCGGACGGGTCAACGGAGCGTTAAGCGTATTGACGCAGTGGCGGTTTATCGCCGCGACTACCAAAGAAATCGAGGGAGGCCCCATGGGCGGGATCACAACAATCGAAGGCGACTTTAGTGCAAGCGATGCGCGCTTCGCCTTGGTAGTAGGGCGTTGGAACGGCTTCGTGGTCGAGCATCTGAAATCCGGCGCCATCGATGCGCTGAAGCGCCATGGTGTGAGTGAAGACAATATCACCGTGGTCTACGCGCCAGGGGCGTTCGAGATTCCGCTGGTTTGCAAAAAGGTCGCTGCGTCCGGTGACTACCATGCCGTGATCGCGCTGGGCGCTGTAATTCGCGGTGGCACGCCGCACTTTGAGTATGTGGCAGGGGAATGTGTCAAAGGTCTGGCTCAGGTGATTAACGACTATGGTCTGCCCGTGGCCTTTGGCGTGTTGACCGTCGATACCATTGAACAGGCCATCGAGCGCTCTGGCACCAAGGCAGGCAATAAGGGCGAAGAGGCCGCGCTGTCTGCCCTGGAAATGGTCAGCCTTCTAGGCAAGCTGTAGGCCGACAACGTTCATGGCTGGCAAACCCCAGAACCCGCTGGCGGCGAAGCGCCATAAGGCGCGTCATTACGGCATGCAGGCGCTGTATCAGTGGCACATGGCCGGTGCTCCTCTCAATGATATTGAGGCAGAGTTTCGTACCGAGTACGACTTCAGCAAAGTAGATGGCGAGTTCTTTCACGACTTGTTGCACGATATCCCGGCGCAACTCGATGCTATCGATACGCTGTATAGCCCGCACATGGTCGAGCGTAGCCTTGAAGAGCTGGACCCCATTGAGTGCGCGCTGCTGCGGATTGGTAGCTGGGAACTCAGCGAACGCATCGACGTTCCCTATCGCGTGGTCATAAACGAAGCCGTCAATCTGGCTAAAAAGTTTGGCGCCAGCGAAAGCCACAAGTTCGTGAACGGTGTTCTGGACAAGGTGGCCGCCCAGACTCGCAGCGTGGAAGTGTCTGCCGACGCGCGCGGATAACAGCGCCAGCAGCATACGAGGCGAAGCCGTTATGCCTGACGAATTCGCACTCATCAAAAAGTACTTCGCGCCACTGTCGCACAAGATCGGCGACGATTGCGCCGTGCTTGACGTTGAAGAGGGCCAGCAGCTAGTTACTTCCACCGACACCCTGGTGGAAGGACGACACTTTCCGGCGGATGCACCCCCCGACCAGATCGCCTACCGCGCGGTTGCCACAGCGACGTCGGATCTTGCTGCCATGGGTGCCGACGCGAAAGCTTTAACGCTTGCGCTCACGCTACCCACAGCAGACGACACGTTCCTGCAGCAGTTTTCCCGCGGCATTACCCAGGCGACCGAGGCATTTGGCTTGGAGCTGGTTGGCGGCGACACCACCGCGGGCCCGCTGGCCATTACCTGCACCGTGATGGGCACAGTTCCTCGGGGCGCGGCACTGCTGCGCGCTGGGGCGAAGCCCGGTGATCGTGTGTTTGTGAGTGGCACTCTCGGAGACGCCGCCGCAGCGCTTTCGGTAATGAACGGGGAGTGGCCAGGCCCGAGTCGCCAGCGCGAGTATCTGCTAACGCGGTTCTATCGCCCCACCCCGAGACTGGCACTGGGCCAGGCGCTGCGCGGCATAGCAACCAGCGCGATCGATGTCTCTGACGGCTTGCTCGCCGACGCCGGACATGTCGCCGAACAGAGTGGGGTCGGTATCAGGATTGAGGCGGGCAATGTACCGATTAACACGGTACTCACAGAACACCCCGACCCCCAGCAGGCCATCCAGTGGGCACTGGCGGGGGGCGATGATTACGAACTGCTGTTTACCGTAGCTGCGCATAAAGCGGAAACCGTGCCGGAGGGCTGCACCTGTATCGGTGAAGTGGTCGCGGGAGAGGGTGTTCACTGCGATGTGGCTGTTGCCAGCACCGGCTATCGGCATTTTGACGGCAGGAATAAGCGAGATAACGAAGGAGCCCCCTACGAGGAGAAGGCACCCCAACCCACCGGTGATCTCGCCGCCGAGCCCGCAACGCAAGTGCCGACACCTGCCCCCTTCACTCACTGGGCGCACTTTCTGGCCTTTGGCTTCGGCTCTGGCCTTTCACCGAAAGCCCCGGGCACAGCGGGCACCCTGGTGGCGATTCCTCTGTACCTGTTAATGACGCAAACAGGGCTCACGGGCTATACGCTGTTGTTATTGGCGAGCATCGCGCTTGGGGTATACCTGTGTGAAAAAGCCAGCCGCGACTACGGTGTGCATGACCACCCTGGCATTGTCTGGGACGAGTTCGCGGGTTTCTGGGTCACCATGTGGGCCGTACCGCCAAGCTGGCAGGCCGTGCTGGCGGGCTTCCTGCTGTTTCGTCTGCTTGATATCGCCAAGCCCTGGCCCATCCGCGCGCTGGATAAGAATGTGAAGGGCGGCTTCGGGATTATGGTGGATGATTTGGTGGCGGGGGTGTTTGCCTGTGCGTTAATGCATCTTGGCTTTTGGGGGTTGGACGGTATGTCGCTGCTCTGATGATTTACAACACCAGGCCTACGGCGCAAAAAAGACTTTCAGTGCAGGGATAATTTGCACAGTGAAACTCAGGCCGACCATCAGGAAGAGGATGTTTATCTTGTGCTCCAGCCTCTCAAAGCCTCGGTCTGTATCCACCCTTAACGTGCTTATCTGGCCTTCGAGACTAGCAAATCCCGCATCATAGACCGCTCGCTCTTCAAGGAAGCGTTTGTCCATATAGGCTCGCTGCTCCAGTAACCGCATGTCCAGGTAGTCTCTGGACACCAGCCTGTCACTTACTTGATTCAAGGTATCTGCGATAACCCGCACTATGCTCTCCGCGTGCGGTTCCGGGATGCCTACTTGCGTCAGGCGTTTTGAAACCGCACCAATGTCAACAAACTCAACCATGCTTTCTCCCACGTATTCAACGCCCATCCGCGCCAGCAGGCAAGTATCTGCCTATGTATATGCATACAGTATAAAGAGCGGTTTGAGCAGCTTGCTCGGGCAGAAGTCATCCCATGTGATCGATATGCAGGGTAGCGATGCCGCAGGGCATCAACCGGGCCTCTCATACCGAATAAACGGCGTCAGCACTCCCACGCGATCATAGAGCCTGCGTCCGGCCACATTGAAACGCTGGGTCATCAAGTACGCTTTCGGCAAGCTGACAGTGAAATGCTCAGATTTTGGAACGTCATGGCCGCGAAGCAACCTACATCCGCGCAGCGCCATCCTGCCCTGCTCACAGCAAAGTTTGTACAGAACCTATCTGGTACCAGGGTACGATGGTGGCGTTGGAGCGCGCCTGCGCACTGTCACCCCCATACACCAGCCATGCCTTCCCGGCGTCAGGGCCGACCAGCTCTTTCCAGAAGGTAAGACCCTTGAAGTAATCAGTGTTGATGGTTTGCCCGGCTTTTATCTCCAGTGGCGACAGCGTGGTGCCGTGATCGAGCAGCAGGTCCACCTCGTGTCCGGCCCGGTCGCGCCAGAAGAACAGATTCGAGGCCTGGCCTGCATTGAAACGCGCCTTAAGTAACTCACTGATAACCCAGCTTTCGAACAGCGCGCCGCGTTGCGGGTGGGCAAGCAATTGCTCGGGGCTCTGTATGCCGAGCAACCAGCACGCGAGTCCTGTATCCAGAAAATACAGTTTGGGTGTTTTAATCAGGCGCTTGTTGAAATTCTGATGATGGGGTGGGAGCAAATGCAGGATGTAACTGGCTTCCAGCACTGAAAGCCAGGCTTTGGCCGTGTTATGGGTAATACCGCAGTCGTTGCCCAGAGAGGAAAGATTCACAAGCTGACCGGTGCGGCCTGCGCATAGCCTCAAAAATCGCTGAAACGTGGCCAGGTCCTGCACTTTTATCAACTGGCGCACGTCTCTTTCGAGATACGTGCGAACGTAGTTGCCATACCAGGTGGTGGGTTCAAGCTCCCGGTCGAATATGGGCGGGTAGGCACCGTCAAAGAGGACGCGGTTGAGGGCGTTGCCCACCTTTCCAAAGCGTTGCAGCTCGCTGAAGTTGATGGGCAGCAGGGTTAGCAGTGCCGCTCTGCCCGCCAGGCTTTGCGTTATTCCCGACAGCAGCCCGAACTGCTGTGACCCGATGAGAATGAATTCGCCGGCTTGCTGATTTTCATCGACGCGGGTTTGTATGTAAGAAAACAAGCCAGGGCTGCGTTGCGCTTCATCCAGTATGGCGCCATTGGCAAACTGGTTCAGAAACCCCCGTGGGTCTGTTTCGGCGAACTCCCGGTGGTCCAGATCCTCCAGCGAAACATAGGCATGCTCGGGGAACGCATGTCGCACCAGCGTCGACTTGCCGGACTGGCGAGGCCCCGTAACCACCACAACGGGGTAGCCGCGAGCGCTTTGCCGAAGCGTGTCTTCTGCGTCTCGGGGTATGTACGCCACTCCGTTATCCCTTTAACCGGCACTTCGGGCTGATTATGGCTAATTGTCAATCAAATTACCAATTAGCCATAACTCCGTCTGCCCAGTTCAGGCGTACTCACTAATGGAGCCTTGGCCTCCCTGCAAGGTCCGCGGCGGCTACGTGGTCGGCCACCTCTGTGCAGCTGTGGTATTCGGCCGATTCCCCGCCAGTCACCCCGGCCGGTCATACCGAATAAACGGCGTTAGCTCTCCCACGCGATCATAGAGCCTGCGTCCAACCGCATTGAAATGCTGGGTCATCCAGTAAACGCTCGGGCAGCCTGCTGCGTCTGCGGCGGCATACACCGCTTCAATCAGCGCGCGGCCATAGCTTTTACCGCGGCTCTCGGGCTGCACCACCAGATCCTCCAGATAGCACACGTCGGCAAGCTCAAAGGTGCTGGCGTGAAAAATGTAATGCACCATACCGACTGGCTCATCGCCTTCCAGCGCGATCAGCCCGTTGATGTGAGGATGATCAGCGTTCAGTAAGCGATGCCAGGTGGTGGCGGACACCTCCTCGGGCAACGCAGTTTCGTAGTACGCCAGATAGATCGCCCACAGGCGTTGCCATTGGACGTGGTCGTCAGCCTGTAAGGGACGGATATGCAGAGACATTCGGAGCTCCGTAAGCGAAGGTGCAGAACCAGCATGCTATCTCGCAATAGCATGTGCATGCACACAATCCAGGAGCGCCCATAGCGAAGCGACGCACACCCGGCTAGACTGCGCCCATGATGAAAAGTGCACTCACATGCAGCGCCGCCCTTGCACTTTTGCTGGTGCTACCTGTCTCCGCACTCGCGGAAGTCGAAGTGCTGGGCCTGTTTAAAAACGCCGCGCTACTTAAAAAAGACGGTCAGCAAAAACTGCTGCGTGTGGGTCAGGAGTGGCAGGGCATAGAGCTGTTAGAAGCCAGCTCTGAACAAGCCACAGCCCGCGTCAACGGCGAAACCATGACGCTGCTGGTCTCCACCAAAGTCAGCACCAACTTCGCTGAGCCTAAAAATCGTCAGGTCGTTATCCGCAAGAACAACAGCCGCCAGTACATCACCACCGCGCGCATCAATGGACGAACGGTCAAGGTGCTGGTGGATACTGGGGCAAATATCGTGGCCATCAACTCTGGCACCGCCGCCACTTTAGGCGTGGATACTACGAATGCCCCTGTAAGCCGTGTTTCCACGGCATCCGGAATCGTAAATGCCTATTCGGTGCTACTGCGTCGCGTGGACGTAGGCGGCATAGAAATTGAACACGTACAGGCATCCATCCTGGATGGTGACTTCCCTGACATCGTGCTGCTGGGCACCAGCTATCTGCAGCATGTGCATATGCAGGAACGGGATGGGGTTTTGATGTTGACGAGTAAGTACTAAGCGTGAACGCGCTCGAATGCAAAGTCTGCCTGTATCGCCAGACCACTCTTGTCGTAGCTGGGGTTGTACATCCCAGTAAGTCGGTAGCCTTTCCCACTCAGGAAATCGATGACATCGCTAGCCAAGGCCTGGCCTTCATATAACTCAACGAAAGAGCACTCGACATAGATATCGTCGATTTCCGAAAGAAGGCCCTCAGCTCCGCGCAGGACTTCAAGTTCAAACCCTTGCACGTCGATTTTTAGAAGGACTCGACTGTCACAATCTTCGCGCTGAAGCACCTCGTCTAACCTGCGGACTTGAATGGTCTGTGTGTCTGCTTCTTGAGTTCCTGGGAAGAAGTGTGACTGGAGGTCGCTGATGGGAAGAAGAGAAGAACTATCAGAACGCGCCGAGACATGGATAGTAGCCTCCCCAGCCGCAGAACCTAAAGCGTAGCGATGGAGCGTGACGTGCTCATCTTTGTCGAACACGCGCTCGAAGCGATCAGCTTCAAATGTCAGAGGTTCAAAGGAATATATCTCCGCGCTCGGCTGCCAGTGACGTGCCGCGAGGGCGAACTGGCCTTTGTTTCCGCCGACATCAAAAATGCTAACGTAGGGGCGCTGACGCAGAATCGGTGAGTGCTCAATTGCTGCTGCAACGCCGTCGCGCAAACCATCACGCATACGCGCACCGGCGAGCAATTTAATCAGTTTGCGCGTCTTTAAAATCAAGCTAGATTTTCCTACAGGCTTTCTCGATCAAGATTGTATGTATAGCGATGAAGTTTATGTGTCAGCACATTGAAGTTTCATGAGTATGTACGAGTCATCTTGGTAGATCCCATGAGGCTGATAATCCGCTCAATGCAAGAGTACGCCCCTCCAAATGACTGCAAAAGTGTTAAAGTGTTAGATGACTTCATAATCAACATTGTCCATAACGAGTTTCAGGGGGAGCTCAGAATTCTATAGACGGCCTGAAAAAACTCCTGTGTTACTTGATCCCTTAAATAAGATCTGAAGGCGTTTTACACAGAAAATGCTGAGACTAGTTGTCGTAAACCG
>JBCDKJ010000031.1:0-44447 GCA_038746745.1 Pseudomonadota bacterium | reverse complement strand
CGCCGTCTGCGCTCACCGGGAAAAATCCTGCACCGTTGATGGCAAGGTCCAGTGAGTTGTTGGTAAAGGTGATGTTGCCCTGTGAAAACTGCTGCGTGACTGCGGCCACGCCAACACCCTGGCCGATGGCGTTTTCGCCCGCCCCCAGCAGGCTGTTAGCGTACACGTCTGCGAATTCTGTTCTTGATGACTTGAACCCAGTGGTAGATGCATTGGCGATATTGTTGCTGATCACACCAAGCTCTGCGTTGGCGGCATTGATACCGGAAATGGCGGTGCTAAATGACATGGAATGTCTCCTTCAGGCGATGCCTGCTGTCAGAAAATCTGCTTTATCTGGTTGATGGGAAGGTCCTCACCATTGGCGAGCCCAAGACTGACCTGTCCTGTACTTCCGTCTATTGCAACAGACATGACCTGCTGATGTGCGTAGACGGGTACTGTCTGGCTGACGCCGTTGATGAGTCCCTCGGCGGATATCCTGTAGCTGCCGGCGGGCATTAGATTCCCTTCAGAATCACGGCCGTCCCAGCGCACGGGTAATTGACCGCTGACGGCGGGGAGTTGGGCTGTGTAGACAAGGCGCCCGGATAAATCCTGCACAAACAGGCTGCCGCCGTTAGCGCTATCACCGAAGTCCACCGTGGCGTCCAGATACAAGCTGTTGTCACTGCTGTCGTCTACACCGGGGACGAGCTCTCCCAGATTAGTGGATGTCATAACCTGGTGGCCCACCAGGGAGGAGGCTTGCAGCGCCTGTTGGCTTCCCACGGAGCTGGCAAAGTCGGCAAAGCTCTGATTCAGTTCCTGAATACCTGACACAGAGCCAAATTGCGCCAGCTGCGCGATGAATTGCATGTTATCCATGGGCTTGGTGGGATCCTGGTTTTCCATTTGTGCAACCATGAGGGCGAGAAAGTCCTGGGAGCCAAGGTCTTCAACAGAACTCGGTCCCCGCTGTGTCACTGACTCTCTTGCCGGGAACAGTTCGTTTAGTGGTGTCAGTGTCGACATGCGGAAAATCCTCTCGCGTGTGTCATCGTATGTAACGGTTGCATTCTGCTCGTGCGTCTCACAGGGTTGTCATCACTAGCGGCCCAGCGTCAGGGTGCGCAGGATCAGCTGCTTAACGGTGTTCATGGCCTCAATGCTGTCTTGGTAGGCTCGCGAGGCTTCCGTCATGTTCGCCACTTCCTGAACGCTGTTGACGGCAGGGCGAAAGATGAAGCCCTCGTCGCTGGCCAACGGGTGGGCCGGTGCAAACTCTCTGCGCGCGGGTTGCTCCGACAGCTGAATGCCGGTGACATGCACTCCCGCGGCCGCGCCATAGGCACCGACCGCGTCATCGACCAGCGTCTGGAACACCGGATAGCGAGCCCTGTAAGTCTGGTCTTCGCTACTGCTGACAGCGTTGGCATTGGCGAGGTTGCTGGAGATGGTATTCAGTCGAATACTCTGCGCATCCAGGGAGGTTGCTGCGATATCAATAGCGTTGAATAAACTCATTATTTCCTCATTAGCACCAGAGCTTTCGTGGCTGTCAGGTCAGTTGCCCACGTATAGCCGTTCGCAGTCCTCGAATTCTTGCATCGAGGAGGGTGAGACTGGCTTGATAGCGCACAGCGTTATCCATGAATTCGGCGTGCTCTCGCTGGCTTTCAACGGTGTTTCCATCCGGTGACGGTTGACTGGGCATTCTGTACAAAGGTTGTTCTGGCGACCCTGCCGCGGTTGGGCCCGGGAGGTGTAGCTCGTGTGTCATCGACAGACCAGCCCGCTCACCCATGGCGGATTGCATGGCGCTGCGAAAGTCGATATCCCTTGCCTTGTAGCCTGGAGTGGTTGCATTGGCGATGTTGGCAGCCAGTAACTCGGTCCGCTGCGATCTGATTGCCAGCACCTGCGGTGATACCCCGAGCACTGAATCAAATGCTGTCATCTGAACACTCCTTCATTGACGCTGGATTGACGCTGTAGGTCGTACATGGCCGCTGCGCGCGCTCTGGCCCTTGCTGTCAGGTGCAATTCAAAGTTCGTGCCAAGAACCTGTTCGCAATGAATACAGGGCTTTCCGCGCAAGCAGGACATGCCGCCGACGGCAAGAGCGTGCCAGCGCGGCAAACATTGCCGCTCGCCAGAGACACTCTCTTACGGTTTTAAGTACCTGTGCAGCGCCAGGTTTCACTGGCATGGAATCTGCATACGTTCATTCGTGAAATGGCAGGACCTGGGAGCGGCAGACCGATGATGGCAATCACAGCACACGGTAAACGTAGGCGAGGGCTGGCAGTGGATAACGCCAAGACCCGTTTCGCAGGTTTATCCAGAACGCTCATGAGTGTCAGCAGAGTACTGTTAATGGCGACCGCCTGTGTTGCAGGCGGGCCGTTTGCCGCTGCCCAGACTACTATTGCGTCATCGGTGGCGTCGGCATCAAGCGTCAGCGCCAGCCACAGTCATGGTGACATCATCGCCACAATGCGGGCGGCAGCGCTGCGTGCTGCTGAGCAAGGGGGCTTCCATGGAATTGAAGTTCGAGTCAGGCCGATGGATCAGCGACTGAAGCCCGCCCGCTGTGGCCAACCACTGGAAACAGTACGACCCCACAGCGGCAGAGCGCTGGGACCAGTGAGCTACGGGGTGCGCTGCGCCGGGCCGGTCCCCTGGACCATCTACCTGCGTGCTGACGTCAGCGCGACGATGCTACTGCCGACCCTGACGCGCGGCCTTCCTCGCGGCGCATTGCTGGGAGCGCGCGACCTTGCTCTGGTCAACCACAGGATTACCCACAGAGCGGCCGATGTGATTACTGATAAGCACCGGTTAATAGGCATGGAGTTGAAAAGACCGCTAGCGGCAGGCTCACTGCTACGCCATGGACAGGTAGGGCTGCCAGAGCTTGTGACGCGAGGGCAGGTGGTCACTCTGATCGCCGGTGGTCCCGGTGTGGAAGTGCGCATGCAGGGGAAAGCGCTTTCCAGCGGCGCTGCAGGTGATCGCTTAATGATTGCTAATGCGAGTTCCGGCAGGCGTGTGGAAGGGGTGGTACTGAACGATGGCAGTGTGCAAATACCGTGATGTCCCCGCCCGAAGGCACTGCCGCCCTGTGTTAAACTTTTGCGGGAATTGGTCGCTAATACAAAAGCTTAGCGCTTCATCAGCAACCAGACGTATGGCTGAGTGGGTTTCCGCGTGGATCATTGCAAGGACAATAGCGAGTAAACATGAGTGGCATAGATACCAGTAACTCTGTCCCGCCGCCGCGTGGTGACCTCGAGACCAGCTCCCAGCGCAGCCGACAGACAGAGCGTGCAGCTGAGCAAGTCGCTGAGAACAGTGCAACAACGCCTTCGACCGAACCGAGCGTCGATGCCGTGTCCTTTACCCAGACCGTGGAAGAGTTGCAGAGCCTTGAAGCCCAGCTGCGCGACATTCCTGGCGTTGATATGGATAGAGTGGCGTCTATTCGTCAAGCCATCGAAGACGGTAGCTACAGCATCGACACTGAGCGCCTGGTCGATAGTCTGATTCAGACTGAACAAGACCTCAGCTAATGCCTCTCCGCCGCGTCATTTATGACTTGGCACAAGTATCGCAGCTCACAAGCAGCACAGGCATCACGCAGGCGGCCTGCGCGCCTGTGCCGGTGTAGATATGCGCAGTAGCTATGAGTAGTAGCTATGAGTAGTAGCTGTGAGTAGTAGCTGTGAGTAGTAGCTGTGAGTAGCAGCTGTGAGTAGCAGCTGTGAGTAGCAGCTGTCAGTAAAAGTCACTGAGGACTTTGTTTTGGAACATGCAGCATCGAATCAACTGAAGGGCCTCCTGCAGGCGGAGCTTGAAAGCTTGCAGCAATTAGCAGCCCTGCTCGATGAAGAGCACAGCGCACTTGTTTCCGGTGACGCTGAAGCATTAGAGCGCATCACCCAGCGCAAGGCAGCGCGGGTGCAAATGCATCACGACTGTCAGACGCGTCGCCGGGGTTTGATTGAGGCCCATCAAGCACCGCTGCATAGCAGCGACGGTAGCGGCGACTTTTTTAGCAAAGATAGCAGCAAAGATAGCGGCAACGATCGCAGCGCCCCAAAACTCTTAGCCCAGGTTGGCGATTCGCTTCCGCACGTTCCAACGGTTGAAAAAGACGACGATGGCAGATTTGCAGCCAGCCTCGAATGGCTGGCGGCATCTGAGCGGAATAAAGCACTCTTGCAGTCCTGTTGGAAAGAGCTGCTTGGTCTGTCAGACCGTTGCCAGTGGCTGCATCGGCGTAACGGTGCATTGATAGCACGGCTGGAGAGCCATACCCGCGCTTCTCTGGCCATCCTGCGTGGAGAGGATCTCCGACATCTGTACACGCATCAGGGAGACTGCGAGCAGATTGGCGGAGGTCGATCACTGGGAGAGGCCTAGCCATTGCGGCCGTGGTCATACGGCTCGGGGCAACAGGAGAGTGAACAAAGCGGCAAACCTGTGCCGCCTGGCGGCAACGGCTCTCTGCTTTTTGCCCTGTAGGTTCCTCAAAGGGAGTCAACACCGTAGACATGACAACGCGTCATCCGCCAGCGCATGCTGCAGTGGAAGTCCTCTTAGTCGGGCGTTGGCGATTGGTATGAAGATTGCTCATCAAACAGCAAAAAGCGTCACCCGTTTACCCCGGAAGATGAGACGCTTCGGAGCATTGAGGTGAGTACTATGCAAATGAATAGAAATCGCTGGCTTAATCCGTCTTTGGCGCAGCACGCTGACGCTGGAGCCGCGCAGCACTCGGTTGCAAAGTTGCATTGGATGTCTTTTCCGGCGTCGCGCATCTGGTCTGCCGTCACTACGCCGGTGGGTCTATTCGCAGCGATTTGTCTTCTGTCTGGAGGCTTGGCAGCCGCGTCCCTTTGGAAGTTCGACACCACTGCAGAGCGCCACAGCCTAACCGCAAGCAGAGCGGCCAGCGAATCGCAGCAGCTCCTGGTCAGCGCTCAGCCGGTAGACGAGTCACTCTGACGGACAGGAGTTCCGCGGCGGTGCTACTGATCCGGCGTCTATCAGTGCCGCGTGTTACTTGCCTGTGATCAAACAGCGTCAGCCACTCGCCAAGGAGACCTTGCACAGTGCCTTCATAGCTCTGAAGCTGGTCCCCTTGCTTGTCTACATAAGCGACGTCCAGCAAGACGGTATCAGCTTCGAGCCTGGGCGTTACGGCGAATCTTAGCGCATCGGCCGGTGTTTGCTGGACCTGCGTACCAAATCGCGACCAGCTATGCGCAGTGGCCTCCAGGGAATAGTCTCGACCGCGCTGGCTGCGCAGCACCACCTGTTGGCCCTCGACTGCGCGAATCGTGAGAAGCGTTCTGCTTGTCGCGGTGCCATACACTCTGGCTGTATTCTGCCCACTGGCGGTATCGGAAAATTCGAGCAGCAACGATTCCGCCATCCCGGCGCGGGCTGCCAGCAGCAGGCAGAAAAACAGGCCAGCCTTTACGCCATTAGCCGACGATCTTCGAAGGAATACATTCATCACATGCATGGGTACAGTGTGGCACAAATCGCGCCAGATTCTGGCTCTGTAATCAACTGTAATCGAACTACAGAACGCTTGGCTTAACCTAATCGCTTCTCTCTAAGCTGATATCAGGAGTACAGCACATGGAGTTCTCAGTCCCGCAAGGCTCAAGCGCTATCTGCCACTTTGATGTCTATCCGGAAGTGCCAGCGAATGGCGTCGCGCAGCCCTGGCGCACAGTACTGACGTCCGGCGGTGAGCCCAAAGACGTTGACCTGTTTGATATCCGCTTCGCGAAGGCGTCTGCGCCCTCTCAGCGCCAGTGTGAATCATTGGTAATGGTCTTCAGGATTGCTGATGCAGCGCAGTCCGAAAAGGTGTCATGGCGCTGGTTGCAGTCCGGGGTCATGTTCTGCGAAGGACAGGGCGATTATCTCGACAGAATCACGTTTGAGCAGAGCTGCGACAATGCCGTGTTAACGGCAACGGTGAGCTGTTTGTCTGACCTCAATGAAGATTTCCACTTCAGCTTTATTGGTCTGATGCGCAACACCCAATCCGGAGCATGCGAGATTTATGCCTCGGAAGACCCCGTGGGCAGAATCAGTCGTTGGTAGTGCCCGACGCGGGGATGTAGACCCCTGCGCAGCGGTTGTCGAGGCCGTGACTGCCAAGCGCCTCAGAAAAGCCACGCTCACGGCAGAGGTCGTCGAACCAGGGGAGCGTGAACCACACAGCGCCGAAGCCCTCAGAGAGTGCGGTCTCGACGGCACTTAATGCAGCCAGATTTTGCCTCGCAATGGTGTAGATTAAAGCGGTATTGAATGCCTGCTCGTAACGCTCTCCCGAGGCCTCAATCTCGCTAAGTAGCGCTATCGCCTCCTCGTATTGCCCCAGGTGTGCATAGGCCTGGGATAAGGACTTCAGGTCTACGGGCATCGTGCCGTCATTGTGTAGCTCAATAATCATCCGATAATACATCTCAGCCCGCTCGGGCGCTCCGCCCAGTGCGTAACTGTCGGCCAGATTGAGCAGTATGGCAGGATCTCGACTGCCTTCCGCCACCAGCGTTTCAAAAAGCGCGGCTGCCCCGGAGTAATCACGCAAGAGCATTCGGGTTAGTCCAAGGTTGCTGCGCTGCAGCGGCCCTGGCATTAAGCCAACAGACCCCTCAAAGAAGCGTGACGCCAGTTTGAGATCACCCTGGTCAAGGTGAATCAGGCCCAGCATGTTCAGAGACTTCTGATCGGCGCCAAAGGCCTGATTCAGTGCAGTGAGGGTCGCATCAGCCCGGGCCAGGTCACCCGCAACGTAATAGTTCACACCCAACCGAAAATACGCACTGCGAGATGGCCGCAGCTTTACGGCTTTTTGCAGGAATGGTTCCGCCAGATCGTTCTCGCCCTGCCGTCCGTGGTAGAGACCCGTCAGCTCATAGAGCAACACCCGATCAGCGCCCAGCGTGTTCATCAGCTCAAGCTCTCTGGCTGCTCGACTAAAGTCTCCCAGCTCTATCGCAAGTTCAAAGCGCATGTGAGCGAGATAATCTGAGTCACCGTATTTTGACGCGTAGCGCAGCAGCGCATCGTCAACCTGGCTGAGCAGACTGACATCGCCGCTTTCGAAAAACAGTTCCAGCGCAGTATCTGAATAGACTTTATAAAGCGGCAGAAACGCGGGGTGCTCGTCCACAAGTTTGGACACACTTTCGAAGACGTCGGCATAAGAAGATGCTGAGGCTTTACGTTGCGTCAGCAAGGCGACGAACGTATGCATACCGTCTTCCGAAATTGCAGGGCTCGCGCCTGGAGCGCCTGAACTTCGTTCGTAAAGCTGAGGGAATGTCTCTCGCATTAACTGATAGGAATCGAGCAAGGCATCCTGCGCCACTGGGATAGTGCGGCTCGCGAGCACTGCGCCGCTTGCCGTGGACAGGCGCATCACGCTGACGTTGCAAATTGCCTCCAGACACTCAATCTCGCTTGCGATCCACTCGTCCAGCGCCTGCGCTATTCCCAGGCTTTGCAAATCCTGAGCCGTGTCGGGTTCGACCTCGATCCGCTTGAGCAAAACGCGAGCATCCACTGCTAGCGACTCTGCGATGGCGGCATCGACCAGGGACTGCAGGGCCTGGGCGCTGGCGTCGCTGAGGCGATTCCCGTTTTTTACAGTGGACGGTAAGACGGCGACGTAGGTTTGCTGGTCGTCGGCCTCCCAGAGCTTTTGGGCCAGCAAGCCTACTGCGGCAAGAATGATGATAAGACTGATCGCTACCACAGGCTGCAAAGCGCCGCGCCGTTTAGGCACTGCCGTGACGGCCTGGGTGCTCTCAAGCCAGCATGCCTGGAAAGCGGCGGCAGCTTCTCGCGCCGTGGGCCGGTTCATAGCGACCGTGGATGTCAAAGACGCCAGCAGGTGCGATAGCTGGTCTGTCGTGTCCGCACAGTCTTGCAGCACCGACTTCGCCAGAGCCCCAAGCGCCTTCACATCCTGTACCGTGCTGTTTCCAGACTGTGCCAGACCAAAATCCGATACTTTGACAGTGCCGTCGTTGGCGACCAGCACATTTTCTGCCTTCAGATCGTTGTGAGTAATACCTGCGGCATGCGCCGCGGCAAGCCCCGCTGCCGTCTCTTGCAGTAATCGCAGCCTCTCCACGTAATCAGGAGAGTTTTCTAACAGATACGCTCGTAAATCACGGCCATCAACGTACTC
Organism: Pseudomonadota bacterium; assembly: GCA_038746745.1. Classification (GTDB taxonomy): domain Bacteria; phylum Pseudomonadota; class Gammaproteobacteria; order Pseudomonadales; family Halieaceae; genus JANQIO01. The sequence continues at coordinate 36,241 of JBCDKJ010000031.1, read as the reverse complement.
CAGCACCAGCGCTGTTCGCTGGCCAGCAGATTCGATGTCGAACAGTTGGCGGATGTGAGGGTGGCTAAGGCGGGCCAGGTTGAGGCCTTCCTGTTGGAGGTAACCCTGATAGTCGTCTGACAGGACTTCATCGCGCAACACCTTCAGCACGATATTGCGGTTCAGCTTGGTGTCCGTTGCCAGGTAGAGTTGACCCATGCCACCCTGGGCCAGCGGGCGAATCACCTGATACCTGCTGAAGGCATCGGCATCGCGTGTGTCCATTCAGCTCAGCTCGCGTTCAGCCCTTGCACCGGTAATTCGTCAGTGAGCGTCTCGCCCTTAAAAATCTTAAAGTTGGTGACTCCAATGCGCATTCGTCCTTTCCTGCGTTCCACTAGCTGGTCTGGCTCAATGCGGGGCCATAGCCGCTCCGCAATCTGTTTGCGAGCCCGGTGTATCAGTATGTTCACGTGTGACAGCTCAATGCCGAGGTCTCTCGCCAGCGTGTCGTTATCGATCCAGCCCTGGCTCTTGTAGTCAATGCCAGCGCGCGCCTGCTCTGCGCGCAGTCGGGCCAGATGCAGCAGGAGGTAGTGGTGACTCCTTTCCCCCAGGTCCAGCACTTCTTCTGCATGACACAGTCGCAGCTGCGTACTCTCTTCGTCGAGGCTAAGATCGAAAAGAAACTCAAACTCGCTTAGCTGCTTCTCAACCGGTGGGAACAGCTCGGTCGACTGGCCTGGCTCTGCCATAAAGAAGCGCCAGGACCGTCCCAGGCACGCGATGGTCTGCCCGTGCTCCAGTGGCCTTTCCTGGACTGACACATTGGTGTCCAGTAAGCCGGAGTACACCCAGGTGTGATGCGTTCGGGAATAGAAGATGACCCAATGGGGCGCTTTATCGTCGGGCAGAAACTGGTAGTTCTCCAGAGGCATGTCAGATTCCCCGTGCATGCCTAACAGCAGAGACCGGGGCCTGGATGCATCTCGTAGTTGCCAGATGCTTGAGTCTGGCGAACCGAACTGCAAGTTATCGTTTGTGCTGAGGGGAACAGGCTCGCAGGCCCTGACTTTAGTGCCGTTTAGCCAGATTCCATTCCTGCTGTGATCACGTATCTGCCAGTCTTTCCCCGTCCATTCGAAAATTCCATGCACTCGGGATGCCGTTCGATCATCCAGCCTGGTGTCGGCCTTGGCGCCGTCACGGCCTACCACGTGATAGCGTCGCAGCGTATGTTTTATGTGATTTGAAGGGTTAATAATGCTAGCCATGCCCCACTCTCCGCAACTGACTTACCTCGTTGCAAAAGCTCACATCCTTGTCGGATGCATCGCTAATCCCTGATTCAAACGTTATAAACAAAACGCCAGCTAGCACTAATAATTATAGGTTTTGCCAGACGAGTGCGGAATAAAACCCCTGTCTGCTTCAGCCGCTCGCGATTCTTAAGATAGTTTCTACCTTGATCTATTGATGACTTCTATAAGTAGTTCTACAGACCTGGTCGCTGGCACCTGCACCTGCCTGAACCGTTAACGCTGTCGCGTGATCGACGTCAGGCGCGCCGTTGGAGTTGCTCGTGAACGGTTCGCGGGCGATTCGCGTAAGCTAATGGCCGACAGATATCCCAGACACAAGTAAGAGTCATGACGCAGTTTGAGTTCATCCTGACACTGTTCTCTATCCTGATCGCGCTCATGGTGGGGCGGGTCATCAACACGCTATCCTCGCTGACTTTCGCCAGCGCCGACCGCAAGCACATTGGCTGGCTGGTAGGTTTGCTGCTCAATCTGATGGTGGCCTACTGGATGTTCTGGGAGTCTCGCAATGACGTCATGACCTTTGCTGAGTACCTCGCCTTCTTAACGACTTCGGGATTCATTATTTATGCGGTGTCGGTGATCACCCCTGCAAGCACGCCCGCAGATTGGAGTGCATATTTCTGGAGGGTGCGGGCCCGCTTCTTTCTTGCCTATCTGGCCTTCTGGGCATCGGACGCTGTATTTGACTATGTATTGAACGCAGAGATACAGCCATCGGTGGCACCGATAGCACTGCTGCTGATGGGCGCGGCGTTCAGAGATAATCGGGTGCAGTGGGCGGCGCTGGTGCTGTTCCTGGCGGTGCAGATTATATTTATCGCGCTGTTGCTGAACATCTCGGCCTGATTCTGCTCCGGATGCTCTAAGCCCCTTGAAAATGGACCTGGGTATCCCCATACCCGCTCTATCCGTCCAACAAGACACGTAGGAGGTTGGTATGACCGCTGACGCTCACAAGGAGACGCTGGGCTTCCAGACGGAGGCCAAGCAGTTGCTTCAACTTATGATTCACTCCCTTTACAGCAATCGGGAGGTGTTTCTGCGCGAGTTGATTTCCAATGCCAGTGACGCGGTGGACAAGTTGCGTTTTGCGGCCCTGTCTCAGGAATCTCTGCTGGAAGAAGACCCTGAGTTCGCTGTTCGTGTAGAGGTAGATAAAGACGCCAAAACAATCACCATCAGCGATAACGGCATCGGTATGAACCGGGAAGATGTCGTCGAACATCTTGGCACTATCGCAAAGTCAGGGACGGCGCAGTTTCTGGAAAGTCTGACCGGCGACCAGCAGAAAGACTCACAGCTGATCGGGCAGTTCGGTGTGGGCTTTTACTCTGCATTTATCGTGGCCGAGCGTGTGGAAGTTATCAGTCGTCGTGCGGGTGAAACAGCGGATATGGGCGTGCACTGGGAGTCCACCGGTGAGGCCGACTTTTCTGTAGAAACGGTCGTAAAGGAAGGGCGCGGCACTACCGTGACCTTGCATTTGAAAAGTGACTGCGAAGAGTTTGCCGATGACTGGCGGGTGCGCAGCGTTATTAAAAAGTATTCCGATCATATCTCTGTGCCGGTGCTGATGGAGAAGCCCGCCCAGCCTGCGACCGATGAAGAAGAGGCGACAGAGGAAGCACCGGCTGCACCCGAATTTGAAGCCATCAATGAGGCCACTGCACTGTGGACACGCTCGCGCAGCGACATCAGCGACGACGAGTACCAGGCCTTTTACAAACACGTTTCACACGATTTCGACGACCCCATGACCTGGAGCCACAACCGGGTCGAAGGGAAACTTGAATACACCAGCCTGCTCTATATCCCAAAGCGTGCGCCATTTGATATGTGGAATCGCGACATGGTGCGTGGGCTTAAGCTCTACGTACAGCGCACCTTCATCATGGACGACGCGGAGCAGTTTCTGCCCCTGTATCTGCGCTTCATCAAAGGTATCGTCGATTCCAACGATCTCAGCTTGAACGTATCGCGAGAGATCCTGCAGCAGGATCCGCAAGTTGATGCCATGCGCTCGGCGCTGACCAAGCGTGTGCTGGACGTGCTGGAAAAAATGGCCAAGAAGCAGCCGGAGGACTACCAGGCGTTCTGGGATGAGTTTGGGCAGGTGTTGAAAGAGGGCCCGGCTGAAGACTTCTCGAATCGGGAAAAGGTCGCCGGTCTGCTACGTTTTTCTACTACGCACACGGACAGCGATGCTCAGGATCAGTCTCTGGCCAGCTATGTTGAGCGTATGCAGGAAGACCAGGAGAAGTTTTTCTACGTGGTCGCGGAAAACTTTAAGACGGCGAAGAGCAGCCCGCACCTTGAAGTGTTCCGCAAGAAGGGCATTGAGGTGTTGCTACTACACGACCGCATCGATGACTGGCTGATGAACCAGTTGCAGGAATTCGATGGCAAGAGCTTCCAGGATGTGGCGAGGGGAGAGCTGAGCCTCAGCGATGAGGACAAGGAAGCTCAGGAACAGCTCAATAAAGACAGCGAAGGGCTTCTGGAGCGGTTGAAGGGTGCGCTGGAAGAACAGGTTCAGGAAGTGCGGGCCACGACGCGACTCACCGAATCACCGGCCTGTCTGGTAGTCGGTGATTACGACATGGGCGCTCAGATGCGGCGTATGATGGAGGCGGCCGGTCAAGCTGTCCCAGAGAGCAAACCCATTCTGGAAGTCAACCCGGGGCACCCCTTGCTGGAGAAGCTTGATGCGGAGCCCGACGAGGACCGCTTCGTCGACCTCGCCAGCATCATTTTTGATCAGGCGCAGTTGGCGGAAGGCGGTGCGTTGGAGGATCCTGCGGCCTATGTGTCGCGGCTCAATAAGCTACTACTTGAGCTGAGCCAGTAAGCTCCTGCGGTAGGCGCCAGCAATGCGGCTGGTGTCTGCTGTTACACTGATGCCTGGCCACACTGAATGCCTGACTGGGAGCCGATATACATGTCCCGGCAACACCACATCGCCGTCCTCGGCGGCGGTAACTTACGCTTAAGCTGGGCGAGGCGGAGGCCGCTGGCGGAACAGCCTCAGGAAATAGAATCCTCGCGGGGAGCGTTGCGCTGATGCGTGTATTTGTTCTGCGTCACGGGGATGCCGTAGTGCCACCGGGAGGCAAGGCAAGGAGCCTGACACTGCGAGGAGAGCGCGAAGCGCAGGCAGCGGGCCGCCTGTTGGCAGGCAGAGGCATCGACTGCGTCTTTAGCAGCCCTTTACTGCGGGCGCGCCAGACCACCGCTCTTGTGCAACCGGCTCTGGGTGATATCTCAGTGACCTTCTCTGATGATCTGGTTCCGCCCTCTACTGGTGAGACCCTGTGTGCCCAGATCGAAGCGTGTGGTGCTGAGACGGTATTGCTGGTCAGTCATATGCCGCTGGTAGCTCATCTGGTGAGCTGGTTGGTCGCGGGCGACTACAGAAGTTATCCGCTGGTGGGGTACCCCGAGGCAGGTACTGTGGCGCTGGACATGGATATCTGCGGGCAGGGAATGGCGACGCTGGCCTGGTTTGCCTTTCCCCCGGATTTCGATAAGCGCCGTCAGTAAATGCGCAGCCGCCAATTTGATGTATCAGGACGGCAACTTTCCGCCCTGGTCTGGGGACAGCCGGGCGCCACGCCAGTTCTCGCCCTGCACGGTTGGCTGGACAATGCGGCGAGCTTCATACCACTGGGTCAGCGCTTGCATGAGGTGGAACTGGTGGCGCTCGACATGGCGGGTCACGGGCACAGTGATCATCGTGGACCGGACGGTGAGTACAATGTCTGGAGCGACTTGCCAGATATCGAAGCGGTGCTGGATCAGCTGAACTGGTCACAGTGCACCCTGCTGGGCCACTCTCGTGGCGCCATCATTGCCACCCTTTATGCGTGCAGCCGACCTCAGCGGGTACAGCGCCTGGCGTTGCTGGATGGCCTGCAACCGCCGCCCGTGGACATCTCAGAAACACCGGTCCAGTTCGCACAGTATCTGGATGACAAGAAGCGCCTGCAAGACAGACCGGCACGCGTATTTGACAGCGTCGAGGAGGCACTGGCAGTGCGACGCCGCTTCGGCCTGGGTGATGAAGAGGTCCGCGGCATCGTCGAGCGCAATCTTGCAAAAGTGGATGACGGCTGGCGCTGGCGTTTTGATCAGAGACTACAGGGAGCCTCAGCCATGAAGCTGAGCGCAGCCCACAGTGAGGCCATACTGGCCGGGATTTCCATACCGGGACTGCTACTATTGGCACGCGACGGGCTGGGCCGTTTAAACAGCCTGCCAGCGCTGCCCAATGGCATGCGTAGTGTCTTCGTTGAGGGTAGCCATCACTGCCATATCGACGACGCCGTCGATGAAGTCGCTCAGCTATTGATGGATTTTTTTCAGGAGGAAGATGACAGGCGATGATCGTCCTTCGACGGTTAGCAGCGGGTATCGGCGCCGCCACGGTGCTGCTTACTGCCAATATCACCCTTGCAGACGTTCCGCTACAGAGCAAGTGGCGCTACGCGGAGCCCTACAGCCAAAGTGGGCCCAGGACCACCGAGTATTTACTGGGGTTGGGCGCCCTGCAAAAGATTCGCAGTCGCTGGCGCTTCAAAGACAGTGAAATTGTCGCTGCAGAATTGGAGCAGATTACCTGGCAGGTGCAGGAGGGATTCACTGCCGAGGAGGGTATTGCCTGGTTGCGAGCACGCCTTCCTGAGAACGCCTCGCTGTTGTTTGAGTGCGAGGGTAGGGCCTGTGGCAGCAGTGCACAGTGGGCCAGCCGGGTGTTTGAAGAGCGTGTTTTGTACGGCCACGATGACCGGCAGCAATACAGTGCATGGCGGCTAAGCAACGCCGACGAAACCTGGACGCTGGTTCTATATGGGATTGATCGCGCCAATCGGCGACATTTCATCCGACTGGACCGGTTGCTGCACCTCGATACAGAGGATGCGCCAGCGTCCTAGCGTTTATGCCACCGGCGCTGATGTATAGCTGGGCTTGGCTGCCCCATAGCCTGTTGCGAGGTACACTCCACACATGGGTCTCGAATCTAGAATCAAGGCAGAACTCAGTACAGTGGGTGACGCACTGCGCTGGAGCCAGGCCTGTTTTGAAGAGGCCGATCTGTACTTTGGCCACGGTACCGATAACCCCTGGGATGAAGCGCTGCATCTCGTCTTGGGCAGCTTGAAGCTACCGATGGAGTCAGACCCCTCGGTGCTGGATTTCGAGCTGTCAGAGGGTGAAAAATCCCGGTTGATCAGCAATGTGCGGGAACGGGTTGACGAGCGAGTGCCGGTTCCCTATCTCACCGGGCGGGCCTGGTTTGCAGGTCTTGAGTTCAAGATTGATCAGCGCGCGCTGATTCCGCGGTCGCCCATCGCAGAGCTTATAGAGCGCGATTTCGCGCCCTGGTACAGCGGCGCGGGCCTGGGTCGCGTACTGGATCTCTGTTGTGGCAGCGGTTGCATTGGCCTGGCAGCGGCGGCGTGGAATCCCGATGCGAGGGTAGATCTGGTGGATCTTGACGCCAATGCACTGGCCCTGGCCGAGGAAAATCGTGCGCTGCTGCAACTGGAGGCGCGTGTCGACATTATCCAGTCAGACCTGTTTGAAGAACTGCGCGGGCGGCAGTACGACTTGCTGCTGACCAATCCGCCCTATGTCGACGAGCAGGATCTGGCGCAAATGCCAAGAGAATATCGTCATGAGCCCGCCATGGCGCTGGGTGCGGGTGCGGATGGTCTTGAGATCGTGCGCCGCATACTCGACAGCGCTGTGCACTTTCTCGCCCCCGATGGATTACTGGTCGGAGAGGTCGGCAACAGCTGGCAAGCGCTGGATGCCGCCTACCCGCAGCTTCCCTTCACCTGGATCGAGTTAGAGCGCGGCGGTCATGGCGTCTTTGTGCTGACGGCAAGAGAGCTGGCAGAGCATCACACAGCCGCGAGCTAAACCGCTATAATCGCGCTTTTTTCGCGGGAACCGGGCCGCATGGCAGGCAGCAGCATAGGCAAATTGTTCAGCGTGACCAGCTTTGGCGAAAGCCATGGCGCGGCCATCGGCTGCATTGTCGACGGATGTCCGCCGGGCATGGCTCTGTCCGAGGCTGACCTGCAGGGCGATCTGGACCGCCGCAAGCCGGGGCAATCACGCTTTACCACCCAGCGCCGGGAGTCAGATACAGTGCGTATACTCTCCGGCGTTTTCGAGGGTCAAACGACTGGCACGGCGATTGGATTGTTGATCGAGAATGAAGATCAGCGCTCCAAAGACTACTCCAGGATCGCCGATCGGTTCCGGCCCATGCACGCGGATTACACCTACCAGCAAAAGTTTGGTCTCAGGGATTACCGTGGCGGTGGTCGCTCTTCAGCGCGGGAAACCGCTATGCGGGTTGCGGCTGGTGCGATTGCCAAGAAGTACCTCGCGACGCAGGACATTAGCGTGCGCGGTTACCTGGCAGCGCTGGGGCCCATCCGCGCTGAACGGCTGGATTGGGACGTCGTAGAGACCAATCCCTTTTTCTGTCCCGACCCGGACAAGGTGCCCGAGATGGAAGCGTTTATGGTGGCCCTCAACAAATCCGGCGATTCGATCGGTGCCCGTATAAATGTGGTGGCCTCGGGCGTCATGCCGGGCCTCGGAGAACCTGTGTTTGATCGCCTGGATGCGGATATTGCCCACGCCATGATGAGCATTAACGCTGTAAAGGGCGTGGAGATTGGCGCGGGCTTCGCGAGCGTGGAGGCCAAGGGCAGCGAGCATCGTGACGAACTGACGCCTGAGGGTTTCCGCAGTAACAACGCCGGGGGCGTGCTTGGCGGCATATCATCCGGACAGGACATCACTGTCAGCATGGCACTCAAACCTACCTCCAGTATCCGCCTGCCCGGCGACAGTGTGGATGTGTCCGGTGAGCCTGCGGAGGTGGTGACCACGGGCCGGCACGATCCCTGTGTGGGCATACGTGCTACGCCCATAGCCGAGGCCATGCTCGCGATCGTCCTGATGGACCACCTGCTGCGGCACCGCGGGCAGAACCTTCACGTCACCTCACCGACGCCGGTTATTCCCGGCAGCATTTGATGCTGGGCCTTGGCCGCAAGCATCGTGGTAAGCGCACGGTACTCCTTGGCGTGCTGGCGTCGATATGTTTCGTCTGGGCGGCGATAGATCGTTTTGATATCCCCGCCAAGGAAATGGCGAGGCTGTTTGGCTACAGCGTGATGGGGGTGTTGCTGACTATGCTGCTGGCTGCCCTGTGCATGGCGGTGGTCATTGCGCTCAAAACACTCTATCGCAAGTTTAAAACGCCGGCCCAGGCGCAAGACTCTCAAGGGTAATGTCCATGTGCATCTCGTCTGCGATGCTGTCCAGCGTGTCGTGCAGATCGTCCAGATCAGTGCCCGCCGGGAGGCTGGCTTGAACGCTGGCGTCAAAGAGAGGTTCTGAACTCATAGGCGCCGGGCCAACGTGGCTTTCCATGTTAATCACGTTAATACTGCGCTTACTGAGTGCTGCTGACACCTCTCGAACAATACCGGGTCGGTCTGGACCGATAACAGAGAGCGTGATGTGTTGCTCCTGAGCATCCAGCGCTGCCTGCGGGTCGCAGGGCGTGACGCGGACGGATATGCCGGCTGCCGCGAGATCTGCCAGCGCGGATTGCAGAGCCTCGCCCTGATTCTCCGGCAGCGAGACACTGATCAGGCCGGCAAATTTTCCCGCCAGTTGGGACAGTCGACTCTCCAGCCAGTTACCGCCCTGGTCTGAGATGACTTGTGACAGTGCTTCCACCAACCCCGGCCGGTCATCGCCGATAAAGGTGATAATAAAGGTGCGTGTCACCCTGTAGTCTCCACTTTTTTCTGATCAGCACGTATATTACCGGGCTCTCTTGGACAGGCATACACAATGGCGCAGTTGGTGGTCGTTCCTCAAGACCGTCTGCAGTCGGCGACGCTGCTGGCGCTACTCGAAGAGTTTGCCAGTCGCGACGGCACTGATTACGGGTCGCGGGAGCGTAGTCTTGAAGAAAAAACTGACGACTTGAGACAGCAGCTTGAGCAGGGTGTGCTGACCCTGGTGTTTGATCTTGATAGCGAGCAGTATGATCTTTGCGACAGAGAGCGCCTGCAGGCCTTGGAGTTAGCGTGACACACTCGAATGCAAGTGATGGCGGTGAGCCCGCGCAAGCTCAGGAGCGGGAACTTGATGCACGCGGCCTGTACTGCCCTGAACCAGTAATGCTGTTGCATCGCGCCGTGCGAGATATGGCGGAGGGCGAACTGCTGCGTATCGTTGCCACGGATCCGTCTACCGAGCGCGACGTGCCAAAATTCTGTGAATTCCTTGGCCACCGTCTGGTGTCAGCGCAACAGATCGATCGTGAATTTCACTATGTGATTTGCAAGCAGTGAGCAGGGCTGCCTGCATCGAGGCGGTCTTTAATGGCTGCTTTCAGGTCCGCTACCGCACTCGTTTGCAGGGCGGTGCAGCGGAACCGCTATACCTGCCCGCGGCAGAGGATGGCGAGGCACGCATCTTCTACCGAGAGGACTACCCGGCCAGCGCCCTGCATGAAATTGCCCACTGGTGTATTGCCGGCCCATCTCGGCGGCGCCAGCAGGATTATGGTTACTGGTATGCGCCGGATGGACGCAGCGCCCCACAACAACGGGCCTTCGAGCGGGTTGAGTGTCGTCCGCAGGCATTGGAATGGCATTTCGCACTGGCCGCCGGCCTGCCGTTCAGGATCAGTCTCGATAATCTCAGCAGCGCCGATATTAATGCAGGGGAATTCGCTGCCGCTGTTGTTAAGGAGGCGCAGGTACTGTGTCAACGTGGTTTACCGGAGCGCGCCGGTCAGTTCAGGGCGTCTCTGGCGGCGACACTGGGGGGTGCAGCGATACCTGCGCCTGCTTTGTTCAACACTGAGGCTCTGTCGCGATGACACAGCCCGCCTACCTTATCGACGCGTCGATCTATATTTTTCGCGCCTATTTTTCGCTACCCGAACGCTGGCATAGCGCAGAGGGCTATCCCCTGAACGCTGTGTATGGGTACACGGCGTTTCTGCTGGATCTTCTGGATCGCATCCCCAGACCCTGGACGGTCGCCGCTGCGTTCGACGAGAGTCTCGGTAGCTGCTTCCGCAATGCGATATATCCGGGTTACAAGGCAAGCCGCGAGTTACCGGATGAGGCACTGGCCTTTCAACTGGCGGCCTGCCGCGAGCTTACCGAGCGGCTTGGCATACCCAGTTTCGGGGGTACAACCTACGAGGCCGATGATTATCTGGCGACCCTGGCGGCACACTTTAGAGCGCAGTCCCGCCCAGTGGTGGTGATCACACGGGATAAAGACCTCGGTCAGCTGTTGCTGCAATCTGGAGATCGGCTATGGGATTTCGCGGCCGATACGCAAATGGACCGCGCCGGCTTTGTGGCCCGATTTGGCGTGCGCCCGGAAGAGTTTGCCGACTATCAGGGGCTGGTTGGTGACAGCATTGACGACATTCCCGGCGTCCCTTCAGTCGGGCCCAAAACCGGCGCGGCATTAATTGATGCCTTCGGCGACCTGGAAACGCTGGCGCCGCGTCGCAGCGACCTGAGCGGGCTGGGGCTACGCGGTGCCGCGCGCATCAGCGCAGCGCTGGAATCCCATTGGGAGCAGGCGCTGATGTCACGTGATCTGGCGCGGCTTTGCCCCGGTGTGCCTGGCGTGACCCTGTCCGCTGCGCTGGCGGAACTGGCAGTGGATACGTTGACCGACTATCTCGAGACGCTCGGTCTGGCTGGGCCGCTGAGACGTCGCGCACTGCGGCTGCAGTAAGCTGTGAAAATACTGGCGGATGCCAACATGGCAGGCGTGGAAGCATACTTCTCACGCCTCGGTGATGTCTCTTTATTCGAAGGGCGTACTCTCGCCAGTGAGCAACTCGCCGAGGCCGACGTGTTGTTGGTGCGCTCCGTGACACCGGTCAATGCGGCGCTGTTAGGAGATCACCGACTGCGGTTTATTGGGTCCGCCACCAGCGGTTATGACCACGTGGACCGTAAGCTTCTGGCAAACCTCGATATTCCCTTTGCCCATGCGCCGGGCAGCAATGCGGACTCCGTCGTGGACTACGTGTTGAGTGTTCTCTGTCAGCATCCGACTCAGCTGGATGCTCTTCTGGGCGGCAGCGCGATCGGCATTATTGGCTATGGCCATATTGGACGTTGCCTGCAGACGCGGCTGGCGCGCTTGGGCATTCGCAGCTGCAGTTACGATCCCTGGGTAGAGGTCGCCACCACCGATTCCTTGGAGCGGGTTATAGAATGCCCTGTGGTGAGCCTACATGCAGAGCTGACCGATAAGACGCCCTGGCCCAGTCGCCATATGCTGACACTGCAACAGTTGCAGGCACTGCCCCGTGACGCCCTGTTAATTAATGCTGCCCGTGGCGAGCTGATTGCCACCGAAGTGCTGCTGGCCCTGTCTGACACACGCCCGGATATAGGCCTGGTGCTGGACTGCTGGGAGCGGGAACCTGCGATTAGCAATGATCTATTGCGAGTTTGCCGATTTGGTACACCCCACATAGCGGGTTACAGCGCAGACGGGAAGTGGCGTGCGACCGCTATGCTGTATCACGCTGCTTGTGACGCCCTGTCCACGCAGGTTTCCGCTGTGCCAGCGGCATTGCCACCGCTGGATATTGAGGCGCCCTCCGGTCTGATGGCCGATGAATTGCTGCCGTGGCTGGTCGGTCAGGTCTACGATGTTCGCGAAGACGATGAGGCGCTGCGCCGGTCGCCCCTGTTGTTCGACCAGCTGCGCAAGCAATACCGGCAGCGGCGTGAGCTTCGCGCACTGCGTTTGAACAATCCGGCCTTGCTGGACGAGGCCGCATTGAGCATTTGCACGGCACTGGGTGTGGAGCGATGCTGACCATTGCACTGGTGGTCAATCCCTTCGCGGGGCTGGGTGGTCCCGCCGGCCTCAAGGGCAGCGATGGCGCTGAAGTTCGTGAAGCGGCCATTGCACGCGGCGCGCGGCCTCGTGCTCAGACACGCGCAGCGCGCGCATTTGCCGTGCTCGACAATGCGGCGGCGCCGGTGCGTATTGTGTGCTGCGAGGGACCCATGGGCAGTGCAGCGCTAGCGGGACTTGCGCTGGATGTCGTGTGCGTTGCCGGACCTTCCTCAGCCAACACTTCGGCTAAGGATACTGCCAGCGTAGCGCTGGCCCTGGCCGAGACACAGCCAGACGTGCTGGTATTTGTCGGGGGCGACGGCACCGCGCGTGATGTACTGGACGCGGTGGGTGACCGCCTGCCGACCCTGGGCATCCCCGCGGGGGTAAAAATGCACTCCGCAGTGTATGCCGTATCCCCGGAGGCCGCAGGGGAACTGCTGCTGAAACTGTCTCGGGCAGGACTGGTGAACCTGGAGCATCGCGAAGTGCGTGACATCGATGAAGTGGCATTCCGCGACGGCGTGGTCAAGACTCGCTACTACGGCGAATTACTGACGCCGGAAGAGGGCCACTTTTTGCAGCGAACCAAAGTCGCAGGTCGCGAAAGCAGCGAGCTGGTGGCGGCCGAAATTGCTGACGACGTCGTGGAATCGCTAGAGCCGAATCGGCTGTATCTTATTGGCCCCGGCTCCACCACGGCTGCGATTATGGAGGCTTTGTCGTTGCCCAATACCCTGCTGGGCGTCGATGTCATTGCAGATGGCGAACTGCTGCTCAGTGACGCCAGCGAGTCGGAGTTGCTCACATTACTGGCAAGTGACGGGCGCGATGCCACCATTGTGGTGACCGCTATCGGTGGGCAGGGGCATGTTTTTGGGCGTGGCAATCAACAGCTTGGGCCGGAAGTCATCCGCTCCGTAGGCCTCGACAATATCCTTATCGTTGCTGGCAAGGGCAAGCTGGCGGACCTCGCGGGTCAGCCGCTGCTGGTCGACACCAATGATGCCGCTCTTGATAAGCAGCTGGCGGGTTACCGAAGTATTGTCACGGGCTACCACGATGCCGTGCTCTATCCAGTCGCCGGCTCCCCGGTTGCCAGTCCCTCTAGGACTTCGACAGCAGGTAGTGCATGACCTGCTCAATCATAATCGAAGAGCCGTCCTTAAGGGCGCGCCGAATCTGTGTGATATTGGTTAGCGAACGCTCCATCACAGAAGGGGGCAGCCCCTCATGCTCCTGTTGCTCGTCCTCGCCCAGTGATAATTCCGAGCGTGACGACAGCAGCAGAAAGCCTCGCTGCGTCAGTACAACCTGATCCAACGCCTCCTGGCGAATGGTCTCAACGAAGCTCAGATAGCCCGCTTCCCCCAGCCAGCACATGGCGCTAAAGCAGGCTTGATGACGATCTGAGTGTAAGCCGAACTCATCAGGTGTATCGGGGCCGCTGATATCCTCGACATAGAGCACCGTTTTGCGTGGGAAACTGGCGTACAAACGCAGCAGAATCAGCGCACAGTCTCGGTAAAAGTCGTCGATTTGCAGATCGGCCATGGCTTGCGGAATGACAGATGGGTAAGCTTGCTGGTTTAAGAGGTCGTGGAGTGTACAGCACATGAGCAAAGAGCTGGAAGATAACGAGTACTGGCGGGACAAGCTGACTCCGGAAGAGTTTTACATCACTCGGGAGAAGGGCACTGAACGCGCCTTCAGCGGCGAGTACTGGAATACCAAGGATATGGGCGTCTATAACTGCCGCTGCTGCGGAGAGCCACTCTTCCTGTCGGAGAGCAAGTACGACTCGGGCTGCGGCTGGCCAAGCTTCTTCCAACCGTCCAATGGCGAGAAAATTCGTGAGGAAATGGATACCAGCCACGGAATGATTCGCACCGAAGTGATGTGTGATAACTGCGGTGCACACCTGGGCCATGTGTTCACAGATGGTCCCGAGCCTACGGGGCTGCGTTACTGCATCAACTCCGCCTCGATAAAGCTGGAAAAAACCGGACAGGGTTGACCTCTCTTATCAACTCAGCCTTAGATCATCCGCCTGCAGCGTAATGTCGTGGGCGCGACCGTCCAGCAAGGTGTAGTCCTTGCTGTGGATGGTGGAGACATAGCGCCAGCTTCCGGTAACGGCCTGCTCCGTGAACTCTACGGTCAGATAGCCCCGATCCGTCAGGTTCACGTAGTGCAGGTCGTCAATCAATGTAAGAAAGGGTTCCTCCAGCTCCAGCGCCAGTTCGGAGGTAACTCGTCCGTCTATCCCCGGTGAGGATACCGAGGCGGTGGCGAATTCGACGCCCACCGTGTTGCCGCCGCTGTCCTTGAGCTGCGATGCCCAGGCATTGTGCGTGTCTCCTGCAAAGGCGACCAGGCGCGACCCTGCAGCGCGCGCCGCGTCCATCAGCTCGCTTTGATTTGCGCCGTAGCCATCCCAGGCATCGGTATTGTATGGCACTAGGGATGCGACCAATTGCTGCTGCTCCGGCGTGCGTTGCTGCGGCGGTGTGGCCTTGGCCTCAGCGGTCGATACCACTGCGGCGCGGCCGCGCTCTATATCCAGGTTGCGATAGTCCAGCGATACGATGGCGGAGACAGGTAGGGTATATCGCCCCATAAGCAACTGCTGACCCAGCGCCTGCCAGGTCGCGGTAGAACTCTTCAGGCGCTCTTTTAACCACGCGTTTTGCGCGTCACCCAGCAGCGTGCGATCGCTGTCAGCAATCGCTGCCATCGCCGACGGCAGGTCAAAGCCCTCCTCACTGTTGAAATCCGCATAGTTGACTTGCTGGTCGCGACCTATCAGACGCGTGTCCAGCATCAGCAGGTCTACCAGATCGCCATACTTGAACTGTCGGTAAATGATCTCTCGATCCTCGGCCGGTGGCCTGATAGGCATCCACTCGTAATAAGCCTGCAGCGCTGCAGCCACGCGTTCTCTATAGTCGCCCTCAGTGTCGGGCTGATGGTTCTCTGCACCCTGTCGCCAGGCATCGTTAGTGATCTCATGGTCATCCCAGACAACGATGAAGGGATGTGCGGCATGGGCGGCCTGCAGGTCGACATCACCTCGGTACTGGCCATATCGCGTGCGGTAGTCGCTCAGCGAAAGCAGCTCCGTGGCGGGCTCAGGCACACGTCCGAACTCTTCCGCACGAGCAGTGGCATAGCCACTGGCGCCGTATTCGTAGATGTAGTCGCCCAGGTGCAACACGGCGTCTAGTTCGGCATTGGCCACTTCCCGATAAACATTAAAGTACCCGGCGGGGTAATTGGCGCAGGAGAGTACAGCCAGTCGCACAGATTCAATGCCGCCTACGGGCAGGGTTTTGGTGCGCCCTACGGGTGACGCAGTATCGCCGGTGAAGAAGCGGTAGAAATATGATGCTCCTGGCGACAGGCCGTCGACGTCCACCTTCGCCGTGTAGTCAGTCGCGGCGCTGGTGACGCCTCCGCCACTCGCGACCACGTCAGTGAAAGCCTCGTCAGTCGCGACCTCCCAGCGCAGTTGCACCGGTCCCGTCGTCGCTGGTGTCGCTCTTGTCCAGATTATGACCCGATTTTCCAGTGGGTCGCCAGAGGCCACGCCGTGGAGAAAACCTGCTGCTGTGCCAGCGTCCAAGTCCGACGCGGAACCACTGCTGCCAGCGCATCCCAGCATGTTTCCACCCAAAAGTGGTATCAATGAGCCTGCGGCAAAGCCTTTGATAACGCGGCGTCGCGCCGGATCAACCTCAGCGTCGGCACGGCTGTAAGGTGGCCTCTTTCTGTCAGTCATTAATCGTGTGCATCCATTGCAAAAGGAGTGAGGAGGGACGGAGTATGCCCCAAACGCGTGTCGCTGGCGTTACAATCCAATGCCGGTCGGATCACGTAATATCCGATACGTTCTAACCCGGCCCCCAATACGGAGCCCGATGCCATGGAAGCTATACTCAAAAACACCTCCAATGTAGAACTCGCTATCAGCGCTGAAGCGCGTCGCGTGCGAGAAGCATTGGTGGAGCGCGGCCTGGAAACGCCGATGATACGCAACGGCCTGACCCGGGATGAAAAGTATGATCGGATTCGTGCTTCTTTTACAGACGTTGCCGAGACCCTTGGGCTTGACCTTGCCGACGACAGCCTGCAAGAGACTCCACACCGCATCGCGAAGATGTATGTGGACGAGATTTTCTGCGGTCTGGATTACAGCCATTTCCCGAAGATCTCTGTGATCGACAACAAAATGGGCGTGGAGGAAATGGTCAAGATCGATGAGATCAGCCTCACCAGTACCTGTGAGCACCATTTTGTCACCATCGACGGCATGGCTCGTGTTGCTTACATTCCAGGCGACAAAATCATCGGCCTTTCGAAGATTAATCGCATCGTGCGCTTTTTTGCTCAGCGGCCTCAGGTGCAGGAGCGTTTAACGCAGCAGGTGTTGGTTGCCCTGCAAACGCTGCTGGAGACCGACGATGTTGCGGTGTCTATGGACGCGACCCACTACTGCGTAAAGTCGCGTGGCGTCATGGACGTGAATTCGCGCACACAGACCACCGCTCTGGGCGGTGCCTTCAAGGCGGATCATCGCACCCGCGCGGAGTTTCTCGCCTGACTGTTCCGGCGGGAGCTCCTGTTCCCGCCGTCGCCTTCCTTACCAGCACCAGCCAGCACCAGCGGTCTTTCCCACACCAGCTTCCTAACACAGTGCATGCCCGGCAAGCCGTGCGTCGATAGCGCGCACATGGGCCGGAATGGACCGGGATTTTCACCGGCTTGATTTGCCTCAAGGCCGCCTCTCCCCGGCGGCGTATGCTGGTTGGAGAACTGTCAAAACTATGACGCAGAGCCGTTCTTGGCGCGTTGGGGGAGGAGGTATGTCAGTCTTACTGAGGTTGCTGTTGGTTGGCTGCACAATCATCAGCACCAGTCACGCCCAGGAAAAAGTTCAGCAACTGGAGCAGCAGGGTATAGAGCGCGCAACCGACGGTCGCGCGGTACAGCGGCAGGTCAGCGGCTTGCGCGACGAGACGCGATCCCTGGTCGATGACTACTACGCGCACCTCAAGCTGGTTGACGGACTCAAGCTTTATAACGCCATGTTGCAGCGGCAGCTGGACAATCAGACTGAAGAAATCTCAATCCTGACCAACTCTATCGCCGAAGTTGCCACCGTGGAGCGGCAGATCCTGCCGCTGATGAGTCGCATGATCGATGGCCTTGAGCACTTTATTGGCTTTGATGTGCCTTTCCTGCTGGAGGAGCGTCAGAACCGCGTCGCTGAGCTGCGCGCGCTGTTACCCAGGGCAGACGTCACGGTAGCGGAGAAGACTCGACGTGTCATGGAGGCCTACCAGATTGAAAACGACTACGGCCGTACCATTGAAGCTTACCGCGGTAAGCTCGATCTGGACTCCGCAAGCTTTGACGCCGACTTCCTGCGGGTAGGCCGCGTCGCACTGATGTATCGGTTGGTCGGGGGTGATCAGGTTGGCTTCTGGGACCAGGATGACAATACCTGGGTCGAGCTCTCCTCCGGACGCTGGCGTCGCTACATCGATCAGGGCTTGAAAGTGGCCCGGCAAGAAGTCGCGCCCGAGCTCATTTCGGTGGCGCTGGATCCAGAGCAGGAGGTGCAGCGATGAGGTACCTGTTTCTATGGGTCTTAGTGCTGTTCCATTCTCAAGCCTGGTCCCAGGACGCCGCTGGTACTCCAGCGGAAGCGGAGGCCGCAGCCGATGCCGCCGAGCTCAGCCTGGAAACGGAGGACCCCGTCACCCTGGATGGCTTGCTGGAAGCTGTCCGCAGCGGTCGGCTGGCGGAAGATAAGACCAACCAGGTCCGCCTGGCGGAGTTTCGTCAGGAGCGTGCCCGTCGCGACAAGATGCTGCAGGACATTCTGGCTGAAGAGCAGCGGCAGGAGGCTATCAGCAAGCGGCGAGAAGCGCAGTTTGAACTGAACG
Organism: Pseudomonadota bacterium; assembly: GCA_038746745.1. Taxonomy (GTDB): domain Bacteria; phylum Pseudomonadota; class Gammaproteobacteria; order Pseudomonadales; family Halieaceae; genus JANQIO01. The sequence goes on along the minus strand of JBCDKJ010000031.1, from coordinate 18,057 downwards.
AGGCCGAGATCAGCGAGCTGGAGGATAGGCTGAGAGAGCGTATGGGCTCGCTTAAGGAACTGTTCGGTGTGCTGCAGCAAGTCTCCAGCGATGCCCAGGCCCAGTTTTATAACTCGCTGACTCAGCTTGAATACCCGGAGCGAACAGACTTTTTGCTGCAGTTTGCAGGTCGTATGGGTAAAGCCAACCGCCTGCCCGCGCTAGACGAGATTGAAACCCTCTGGTTTGAACTCCAGCGTGAGATGGTGGAGAGCGGTAGAGTGGTCACGCGCTCTCTGCCTGTTTTAAGCGCTGACGGAGTTGAAGAGAGGCGCCCGGTCACCCGGGTGGGGCTGTTCAACGTTGTAGCAGATGGCAAATTCCTGCAGTACATCCCGGAGACCGGGCGGCTGGTCGAGTTTTCCAGACAGCCCGATGGCCGCTTCCTGCAGGGGCCGCAAGCCTTGGACAAAGGCGTTTCCGGCTATTTTCCATTTGCGATCGATCCCGTTCGTGGACAGCTGTTGCAGGTGCTGACACAGGCTCCCAACCTGCGCGAACGGGTCGGGCAGGGTGGCGTGATTGGCTACATTATTATCAGTATCGGCATTTTCGGCGTCCTGCTGGCCGTGTACCGTGTTTTCGTGCTGGCTATGGAATCCAACCGCATTCGCAAACAGTTGGCGGATCTGGATCATCCCAGTGACAACAATGCGCTGGGTCGTATTCTGCAGGCCTATCACGAGGACAGGGAGCTGGACATTGAAGCCCTTGAATTGAAGATGGGCGAATCTGTCTTGCGAGAGGTGCCCGCGATCAATCGGCACCTGCCGCTACTGAAGATTATCGCGGCGGTGGCGCCCCTGATGGGGCTGCTGGGCACGGTGACGGGCATGATCATCACCTTCCAGGCGATCACGCTGTTCGGAGCAGGTGACCCGCGCCTGATGGCAGGCGGTATTTCTCAGGCGCTGATCACAACAGTACTGGGTCTAACCGTAGCGATTCCCACACTGTTACTGCACAACGTGGTTCAGGGCCGGGCCACGGCGCTGACCGATATTCTGCAGCATGAGGCTGTGGCAGTAGTCGCGGCCCGGGCTGAGGAGAATCAAGCCGCATGATGGCCTTTATCGACGGCTGGATACCCTGGCTGGGGGACCTGTTGTCGCTGGGGGGAAACATCCTTGCGTTGATTCTGGTGATGGCGTTTATCTTGTGGAGCCTGCTGTGTGAGCGCCTCTACTTTCTGTACGTGGTCTATCCACAGCATGTAAAGGCCGCGATCCAACTCTGGAATGAGCGTACCGATAAGACCTCGTGGTTTGCCATGCAGTATCGCGACCATCTTCGACACCGCATCAGCGCGGAGCTGAACAAACACTACTCGATGATTGGCACCATCATTAAAGTCTGCCCCCTGCTGGGATTGCTGGGCACGGTGGCTGGAATGCTGGAGATATTCGATGCTCTGGCAGCAACGGGTTCCAACAACCCTCGCTCCATGGCAGCAGGGGTATCCAAGGCAACGGTCTCAACCCTGGCGGGCATGGTGGTGGCCATCTTTGGGCTGTTGTTCGGGAAGTTCGCCGAGCGCCGTGCGATTTCTGAGCGCGAGCGCTTGCAGGCGCGTTTTTCTTTTGTCACGGACCCTGGCAGTCAGCGCGAGCAGGCAGGCCCCGGTGCAGGGGGTGCACATGCTGCGGCAAATGCTTAAGCGGGAACGCGACGAGGGCAGTATCGACATTACGCCCATGCTGGACGTTGTGTTCATCATGCTGATTTTCTTTATCGTGACCGCCTCTTTTATTAAGGAATCCGGCACCAAGGTGGATCGTCCCCGGGCGTACACTGCACAAGTACAGGACAAGGCCAGCGTGCTCATTGCCATAGATGCCGAGGACCGGGTCTGGGTGGATAGACAGATCATCGATGTGCGGGGCTTGCGCGCAATTATCGAACGCCTGCACGCCGAGAACCCCAAAGGCTCTGTGGTGATTCAGGTAGACAAGGTGTCGCGCAATGAAACGCTGGTGGATGTGCTGGATGCCGCGACCCGCGCAGGCGTCAGAGACGTGGCGATTTCCGCACTGGAGCGCTGATGGTCGTCCACCGCAACAGTATTGAAGGCATCGACCGGGCGCTGGCAACCCCTAACACCCCTGGGCACTTTTTGCGCATTGCAGCTGCTCTGGCCGCGGGTGCTCTGTGTGCGCTCGCACTCGCATTCTTTATGGTCTATCTCATCAAAACCTCTGATATGCGGCTGGAGGAGTCTTCGCGTATTCAAATGCTGGACTTTGTCAGGGTGAAGCGGGACGAAGCGGTAGAGCGCAAGGACAGGACTCCCCCTAAGCCACAGCTCAACGAGACACCGGAAGTACCTCCCAGTCCTTCAGATACCGTAGACGCCAGCAACGCGCTTGCTGTTTCGCTGATGCCGGCAGATGCAGGCCTGTCGCTGGACCGTGGAGGTATTGGGTTTGGCGCAGGTGAGGGTGATTACCTGCCTATCGTCAAAGTGGCGCCGATCTTTCCACAGCGGGCGGCGATGCAGGGTATCTTCGGTACCTGTCTGGTGAAATACACCGTTACCACTGCGGGCACCACCAAAGACGTTGAAGTCATACGCGATGAATGTGTGTCCTCCATATTCCATCGACCCTCCGTGGAAGCCGCACTGCGCTTCAAGTACAAGCCGCGGATTATCGATGGGGTAGCGGTGGAGGTTCAGGATGTCTACAACCGCTTCCACTATGTGAACGAGGAGGGTCAACGCTGATGCGTGTGCTGAGCGTACTGGTCTGTCTGTTGCTGGTGTCCACTGTCTGCGCCAAGGAAGCCGTCGTGGGAATGAGTAAGAAGACCTACGACACTATTAATGAAGTACAGCCGCTGATCGATGAGGCCCAGTGGCCTGAAGCGCTGGAGATTCTCGAAACGCTACGCGAGCGAAAGCTGTCCGGATATGAGACCGCGCACGTGCTTAACATGCTGGGCTTCATTCACTATCAGATGGACAATACGGAGAAGGCGCTGGCCAGCTATGCAGAGGCGCTGCAGCAGGAAGGACTGCCTCCCTCGCAGATACGCGGATTGCTCAATGCCGTAGCACAGGTCTCGCTGGCCAGTGGCGACTTCCTCTCCGCAGAAAAATATGCGCGTCAGCTGCTGGAGGTGGAAGTAGAGGCGCCGCAGCCGATCAGTCAGGTGATACTGGCGCAGGCGCTGATTGGGCAGGAACGCTGGGATGAGGCAGTAGCGCCCATGCAGAAGGCGATACAAATGCAGCGGGACATGGGTTCCACCCCCAGAGAGAACTGGCTGGTCATGCTGTCATCGATTTACTACTCGCTGGAGCGCTATGAAGACATGCGCGTCGTCATGTACGAAGTGGTGACGCTGTATCCCCGCGAGCGCTACATACTCAACCTTGCTGCCCTGCACGGGCAGTTAGGGGAAACCGACAAACAGATGGCACTGATGGAATCGCTGAGAGATGACGTGCGACTGGAAAAAGGGTTCCATTTTGTGACGCTGGCCAACCTGTTTATGTCATACGGTACGCCCTACAAGGCAGCCGTTCTGCTCGAGGAGCAGATCGCCGCAGGCAAGGTGGAGGCAACCCGACAGAATCTGGAGCTCACCTCTCAGGCCTGGTATATCGCCGGCAATGAAGCGCGTGCTATACCGCCGCTGGAGAAGGCCGCGGCTAATCAGGAAGACGGCGAGCTGTATGTCCGAATTGCGCGCTTATACATGGATTTATACAAGTGGTCACAGGCCGAGGAAGCCGCCCGACTGGCGCTGGATAAGGGTGTGGAAGAGCCTGGCGACGCCTGGCTACTGGTGGGCATGGCGCTGGCTCGCGGCGATGAGTTGGAGGCGGCACGCAAAGCGTTTGTGAAGGCGGCGGAACATGAGAGCAGTGAAAAGTGGGCGCGGCAGTGGATGCGCTTTGTCGATACCGAGCAAGAGCGGTATGCTTCGTTGACGGCAGACCTGTGATCAAAGCTTTGTAAGCAGATTTTTGATCGGACAGTCAGCCTGGTGGCGAGCGTAACCCTGGTACGGAACTCGCCTGAAATGCGGCGGTCAACATATCCGTGAAAATAGCCTTGAATAATATTTCTCATAACCGCGTCCTAATCATCCTGTCGTCGGCGTGTCTTCTATGGCTGAGGGCTTCTATGCGGCTGAGGGCTTCTATGCGGCTGAGGGCTTCTATGCGGCTGAGGGCTCCTATGCGGCTGAGGGCTCCTACACGGCTGAGGGCTCCTAAACAGCTGATGGCTCTCGCACAGCCCATAGGTCTGGCACTGCTGATGGCGTTGACAGGCTCGCTGGCTCAAGCAGGCGCTCGCGTTGGCGATCTGGCGCCGGATTTTGTGCTGCAGGACGCCAGTGGTAACCACGTCAGTCTCAAGGACTTCCGCGGCAAGCCCCTGGTGCTGCACTTCTGGGCCAGTTGGTGCCCCTATTGCAAAAAAGTCCAGCCCGGGCTCCAGGCGATGGCTGATGCTCGCGCTGATCGAGAGCTGACCTTACTCGGCATCAGCTTTCGGGAAGACGATGGCGTAGAGCCGCAAACGGTCCTGCGCAGGCGCGGGCATCAGTTCAAAACCCTGCTAATGGGTGAAGAAGTGGCCGAGATGTATAACGTGCGCGGCACGCCCACCACCGTGTTTATAGATCGGGAAGGCCGTATCGCCGGCATGACCCACAGCTCGGACCCCGAGGACAGCGTTCTCAGCCGTCTCGCTGACAAGATCAGTCAGTGACCATTGAGCCAGGCTACTTTATCGGCGCTGCGGTGGTGCTGGCGTTGGTATGGATTGCGCGCAGACTTGATCAACGTCGACATCAGGCCGACCTCGACCGAATTCAGCAGCGAATCGCGCAGCGACAGCGCACCAATAAGTAGGCATGCCACAGCCATACGTTGGCTGAGGCTATGTTTATAGGGGCTGTGTTTATAGAGGCTATGTTTATAGACGTGGCAAAGAATGCGAGCTATGGCAAAGAATGCGGCTGTCCGAACCGAGAGTCTAAGAACAAAACAAGTAACAAAACAGGCAACGAAAAAAGGACGCGATGGCGTCCTTTCTTGTTAACGAATACTTGGAGCGGGAAACCGGGTTCGAACCGGCGACCTCAACCTTGGCAAGGTTGCGCTCTACCAACTGAGCTATTCCCGCAATGGCGTCCCCTAGGGGGTTCGAACCCCTGTTCCCGCCGTGAAAGGGCGGTGTCCTAGGCCACTAGACGAAGGGGACGTATCTAAACCCTTGGGGTCTTGCTACTCCAGGCCAGCTTAAAGTGGCGTGCACAGGAGTTCATGTGCATCAGACTTAGGCTTGGCAAGAAGCATACTTCGTCACTCTACCGGATTACGCGGTGCCTGACAGCCCGGCAAAGAGGCGCGCATTCTATGGCGGCCATGGGGAAAGGTCAAGCCTGCTTCCGGCTTTCCCGATTATTTGTAAATTACTGCAATTTCAACAGCTTGGCTCGTTCTTGCTGGTAGTCCAGCACCTCGCCTCGAGCCGCCGCCTGGTGGCGTATTTCATCGAGTTGTTGATAGCTAAGAAGCTCATCGTCTGGCATAAAATGCAGACATTCACCGCCTAAAAACCAGAGTAGTTCGCGGGGGAAAAGCGGTGCCAGCTGCGGACAACTGGCAAACAGGGTGGAGACCAGATCTGGTCCCTTCTCGTACACGTTGTCACCCTTTGCAATACTCTCAAAGCCCGTCAGCAGCTGGCGGATAGGGTCGTCAGGCGATGCGTTTCCCGCCTCTTTGGATAGGCGTTCGCAGAATCGCTGCAGCAGCGACAGGCTGTACTCCCGATATTCCTGATCATTCATAAATGCTGATCTCCCTGATGCGGTGACGCAGGCCCTTTTTCTCATCGCCAGCGGCACCTGCGCAGTCGCGTCCACGGGTGCCGGGGGATACAATACGGCCCTTTTCACGCTACAGACAGGACCTTTATGACCGCCGCGCTTTCCATACGCGATCTTAGCAAGACTTATGGTAATGACGTGCATGCCCTGCGCGGCATCAGTCTCGAGGTAGAGGAGGGCGACTTCTTTGCTCTGCTAGGCCCCAACGGCGCGGGTAAATCCACCACCATTGGCATTCTGTTTTCACTGATCAACAAAAGCGGTGGCCAGGTCTCTGTATTCGGCATTGATACGGACAGAGATTTCCCGCTCGCCAAGAAGCATATTGGCATCGTACCGCAGGAATTCAATTTCAATCTGTTTGAGAAAGTCGGTGACATTGTCACTACCCAGGGTGGCTATTACGGTCTTGAACCCGATGTGGCCCGAGCGCGCTGCGAGAAGTACCTAAAAAAGCTGGGCCTGTGGGACAAGCGTAATGATCGTGCCAGAGAGCTGTCGGGGGGCATGAAGCGCCGCTTGATGATCGCTCGCGCGTTGGTGCACGAACCGCGTCTGCTCATACTCGATGAACCCACTGCAGGCGTTGATATCGAGATGCGACGTTCCATGTGGGAGTTTTTACGCGAGCTTAACGAAAGTGGCACGACCATCATCCTCACTACTCACTATCTGGAAGAAGCGGAAAGCCTGTGCCGTAACATCGCCATCATTGACCACGGCAGCATCGTGCATCACTCCAGCATGAAGGAACTGCTGCGGCAGCTACATACCGAAACATTTATCCTCGACTTACGTGATGAGCACGACGCGGAGATTCAAATTGAAGGGTTTCCGACCCGTCGTGTTGACGGGCACACCCTGGAAGTGGTCAAAGACAGAGATCAGGATCTCAATGCCCTGTTCGCCGCCCTGGCGGCCCAGGGAATCGCCGTGGCGAGTATGCGTAACAAGGCCAACCGGCTGGAAGAGATGTTTGTCAGCCTGTTGAATGGCAAGAGTGCGGGCGGTGATGCTGTGCAGGCGGGAGGGGTTGCATGAACAGCCTCGAAATGTGGGTCGCGTTTCGCACCATTTTGACTAAAGAAATTCGCCGATTCCTGCGCATCTGGCCACAAACGCTGTTGCCACCGGCAATCACGATGACACTGTACTTCGTTATTTTTGGCACGCTGATCGGGTCGCGTATCGGCGAAATGGGCGGGTTCAGCTACATGCAGTTTGTGGTGCCTGGCTTGATCATGATGTCGGTGGTGACCAACTCCTACTCCAATGTGGTCTCAAGTTTTTTCGGTGCCAAATTCAACAACAGTGTCGAGGAACTGCTGGTCTCACCAGTGCCCAACTGGATTATTCTCGCAGGCTACATCACCGGCGGTGTTACCCGCGGACTGATGGTGGCGTTGATTGTGACGCTGCTGTCGCTCTTTTTTGCAGACCTGGGCGTGTACAACCTGTGGCTGACCATGGCGATTGTGTTGGTCACCTCAGTGTTGTTTGCACTGTTCGGCTTTATTAACGCGGTATTCGCTAACAACTTCGATGATATCTCTATCATTCCAACCTTCGTCTTAACGCCGCTAACCTATCTGGGCGGCGTGTTTTACTCGCTCGATCTGCTGCCGGATTTCTGGGAGGGCCTGTCGCGGCTCAACCCGCTGGTTTATGTCGTCAACGGCTTTCGGTTTGGAGTTCTGGGGGTGTCCGACGTGGATGTGGGATTTGCCTTCAGCATGCTGGGGCTTTTTACCCTGGTAGCGTTCAGCTACTGCATGCACCTGCTGAACACCGGCAAGCGCCTGCGCCAATGACGCTGCTGGGAAAAAGCAGTCCGTCTCCTGCAGAGTACGCCCCGGAGATTCTGTACCCAATTCCCCGGCGTATCGCGCGGGACAGTCTGGGACTCACCAGTCTGGGACTCACTAGTCCAGGGCAGACGGAGCCAGTCCCGTTTTACGGCGACGATCTGTGGCACGCCTGGGAGTTGACATGGCTTGATGCGCAGGGACTACCGCAACACGGGGTAGGGCGCTTCCGATTTGCTGCCACCACGGACAATCTGGTCGAATCCAAGTCGTTCAAGCTGTATCTGAATTCTTTATACAACGCGCGTTTTGCGAGTAGCGCAGCGCTGGAAGAGCGGCTGGTGTCAGATTTATCAGCGCTAGCCCAGGGTGAGGTTGTGGCGGAGGTGCTGCAACTTGAGGATGAGTCATTGAGGCCTGCGACGCTGCCGGGCCGATGCGTCGACAATGTAATGCTGGAAGTGGTACCTCCGGAACCATCGGCAGAGATACTACAACTCGCAGCAGAGCCAAGTAATGGCGCTTTGTACAGTCACGGTCTGCGCTCGTTATGCCCGGTTACCAGCCAGCCGGACTGGGCCACAGTAGTCCTTACCACCACAGGACCGACGGTTACAGACGCCAGCTTACGCGCCTACGTGCTGAGCTACCGTGAGCACCAGGAATATCATGAGCAGTGTGTGGAACGCATGTTCCGTGATTTGCTGGCGATCGGTGTCACAGACTTTAGCGTGCATGCGCTCTACACCCGTCGCGGCGGCCTGGATATCTCGCCCTGGCGCAGCACCAGTCCCGGTGTGGGGCCGGTGCTGCGCACTCTACGACAGTAACAGGCTGTTGTAGGATCAAAGCTCTCCAGGGCCTGACTGGCATTCTCAAACACGCAAACTACCGCGCAGGTTTTCGCTGCGGCTGAGCTTCAGCAGCATGCGAAGTTCCTCTGCCGCGACCTCGTCGCCGCGCGCTATCGCAGCGACCAGCTGATGCTTCAGACTCTTGGCGGGTTGCTTGGGCTGAACATATTCAATGGCTTGCATGCTGTGTTTCTCCTTCAACTCGTTCATGCTGTCTTCCTTGTCCCAGGCTCTACTGAGCGCTGTGTACAGCACGTATTTAACGAGCTTTGGAGAGCGGCAAGCATGGCACGCTGCGCCAACCGTATGACCGGACACGACAGGGCCAGATCGCTGGTAAGTGCAGGCTGTTGTGTTAGTATTCGCGCCCTTGTCTGGGGCGCTCCTCAGGCATTCGGAGAGGTGGCCGAGCGGTCGAAGGCGCACGCCTGGAAAGTGTGTATACGGAAACGTATCGAGGGTTCGAATCCCTCCCTCTCCGCCAGGTTATGGCGGCCCTTGCGGTCCCCTCGCAACGATAGATAGTGAACCCCGCCAGGCCCGGAAGGGAGCAACGGTAGTTATCGATTCGTGTGCCGAGGTGTGGCTGTGGGGGTCGCCTCCTTTTTTTTGTTCGCGAATTTCGCGTTGCGAAATGCGCTTGGGCTCAGGGCTGGTTTCGCGAATTTTGCGTTGCGAAATGCGCTTGGGCTCAGGGCTGGTTTCGCGGATTTCGCGTTGCGAAATGCGCTGGGGCTCAGGGCTGTTTTTGCGAATTTCGCGTTGCGAAATACGCTGGGCTCAAGGCTGTTTTTTGGAGTTTCGCTGGCTCTTCCCACTTAACGGGGGATAGACCGTTTCTCACTAAACCCGTCAGTGATGCCATCCCACCCGGGCGTGGTACGCGTGGGTTCGGGGATGGTGTATCCTTTGCATCAATCTCGAATAAGCAATTAGTTCAGTAAAGCCCTCTATGTCTCATCAGGTTCTTGCACGCAAATGGCGCCCGCGGGTCTTCCGCGAAATGGTGGGCCAGGAGCATGTTCTGCGTGCCCTGATCAATGCGCTGGACCACGACAGGCTGCACCATGCCTATTTGTTCACCGGCACCCGCGGAGTTGGCAAGACTACCGTCGCCCGCATCCTCGCCAAGTGTTTAAACTGCGAAACTGGAGTCAGCTCGGAGCCCTGCGGTCAGTGCTCAGCCTGTCTGGAGATCGCCGAGGGCAGGAGTGTGGATCTGATAGAGGTCGACGCGGCTTCCCGTACCAAAGTCGAGGACACCAGAGAGTTACTCGAAAATGTGCAGTACGCGCCCACCCACGCGCGCTACAAGGTGTATCTCATTGACGAGGTACATATGCTGTCCACCAGCAGTTTTAACGCGCTGCTGAAAACCCTGGAAGAGCCACCGCCGCATGTGGTGTTCTTGCTGGCCACGACAGACCCCCAAAAGCTGCCTGCCACGGTGCTGTCCCGGTGCCTGCAATTCAATCTCAAGAACATGCCGCCCGATTTGATTGTGGGTTACCTCAAGACCATTCTCGAGCAGGAAATGGTGAGCTTTGACGAGCCGGCACTGTGGCTGCTGGGTCGAGCGGCCGAGGGCAGCATGCGCGATGCGCTCAGTCTGACAGACCAGGCCATTGCGTTTGGTAACGGCAAACTCAGCGAAGATGACGTGAGGTCCATGCTGGGTACCGTCGATTTGACGTTCGTTTATAGACTGCTCGACGCCGTGGCTTTGGGTGATACGCAGTCTGCGCTGGCCGTCGTTGCAGACATGGCGGAGCACGCGCCGGACTACGGCGGTGCGCTGGCAGAGTTGGCCACGCTACTGCATCGGGTCGCGGTCGCCCAGGCGGTACCCGAGGCGGCGGACGATGGTTGGGGTGACGCAGAGCGCGTGCGCAGCTTTGCGGAAGCCATGACGGCTGAGGATGTTCAGCTGTACTACCAGTTGGCCATCACCGGCAAACGTGATCTTGGCTTGGCACCGGACACACGCAGCGGTATAGAGATGACGCTGCTCCGGATGATTGCCTTCAAACCCGTAGGTGCGATCGAGCAGGGAAGCCTCGTGGAAGGCAGCGGCCCGGAGGTGGCCGCGTCAGCAAAAAAGCCTGAAAACAATGCAGTAAAAGCCGTGGCAAGTGATCCCGCCGCAGGGTCGCCTGCCGCAGGATCGCCTGCCGCAGTTCTCCCTTCAGTCAGCTCGCCTGCTTCCGAGGCGCCAGCCGATGGGTCATCTGCCGCAGGGCTGAATGCGGCGGGAATATCGGCTCGGACCGATATAGAGACTCAGACTGCAGACACATCCGTCCCTGCCGCGCCAGTCGCAGCGGCGCAGCCCAATCCAGTACCGCTGCCAGACCGGGCTGCTGCACCGGAGAGCGAGCCCAGTGTAATACCCGCGGCAACGCAGGTCGAAACCGCTGAGCAGGCTGATGCCCCGGACGCGGTCACTGCTGCTGTTTTGCCGCTGGAGCCTGCGCGATGGCCAGACATGCTCGATCGATTAGAGCTGCGCGGTCTCGTATACAACGTCGCGTCGCACTGCGAGTTGCGGCAGGTTGATGCCGATCAGGTATGGTTTGTGATAGATGAAGCTAATGCGTCGCTTTTTAACGAGGGGCATGCTCGTCAGATCGGTGCAGCGTTGTCTGAATACCAAAAGCGCGCGCTTACAGTACATATCGAGCCCGGTCTGCCGCGCTACGAGACACCCGCAGCGCGGGCCCAGCGTTTGCTACAGGAACGGCAGGCCGCGGCGTTGCAATCCATTGAGCAGGATCCCAAGGTCAAGCTGTTGCTGGAGCGTTTTGACGGCAGCATTGATCGGGATTCCGTGACACCGATAAAGCACTGAAACTGCAGGGGGGCATTGAGCACAGCGTGAAAGCAAGTCTTAGCGACCTTATGAAGCAGGCCCAGGAACTGCAGCAGAAGATGCAGCAGGCCCGGGATGACATGGCACAGCGCGAGTTTACCGGGCAGGCCGGTGCGGGCATGGTTACAGTGGTGATGAATGGACATCACGATGTCCGTCGTGTGGACATAGACCCCGCTGTGCTTACCGAAGAAAAGACCGTGTTGGAGGACCTGCTGGCGGCAGCGGTAAACGATGCGGTGAAGAAAGTGGAAGCGGGCAACCGCGATGCGCTCGGCGGCATGATGCCCGCTGGCTTCAAGATGCCTTTTTAGTCCGGATTTCAAAGCACCATGGCATTCAGTCCACTGATTGAACAGCTGGTAGAGGGCCTGCGTTGTCTGCCGGGGGTGGGTCGTAAGACGGCCCAGCGCATGGCGCTGCATCTGCTGGAGCGAGAGCGAGAGGCCGGGATCAGCCTGTCGGAAGCGCTGGCCGCCGCGATGGCGGGTGTGGGGCACTGTCAGCAGTGCCGGAACTTCTGTGAAACAGATATTTGTGAAATCTGCAGCGACACCCGCCGCGATCGCACAACGATTTGTGTGGTCGAGTCTCCAGCAGACGTGGTGGCTATCGAGCAGAGCGGCAGCTATCGCGGTCTGTATTTCATCCTGATGGGGCACCTGTCACCTATCGATGGCATTGGGCCCGAGGATATCGGGCTGGATTTACTGACCACTCGGGTCCAGCAGGAGGGTGTTCAGGAACTGATTCTCGCCACCAACCCGACCGTTGAAGGGGAGGCCACCGCCTACTATCTGACAGAATTGATGCGCGCTGAGGGCGTCAGTATCTCGCGAATCGCTCACGGTGTGCCGCTGGGTGGTGAACTCGAGTATGTCGACGGCAGCACGCTGGCCCATGCGCTGAGCGGCCGTAAGCTGGTGGAGTAAGAAGTCCCATGCGAGTCACGCTGGATTGAAAGGGAGTGCACGGATGCCGCACACACTAGTCACCACTGATGCAGACCTGGCCGAGGTGATCGCAGGCGGCAGCGCGGCCGACGCCGTGATGGTCGATACCGAGTTTATGCGCAGGGACACTTTCTATCCCCAGGCGGCGCTGCTGCAGCTCTGCTTCAGTCACACACCTGACCAAGCCTGGCTCGTTGACCCTTTGGCGATTACTGACCTCGCACCGGTGTGTGCCTTGTTTAGCAACGCGGCCGTCGTCAAAGTGCTGCATTCTGCCAGCGAAGATTTAGAGGTTTTCGAGCGCTGGCTTGGTGTGCAGCCCAGCCCGCTTTTCGACACGCAGCGCGCGGCCGCGTTCGCGGGCATGGGCTTCAGCGTTGGCTATCGATCGCTGGTGGAGAAGGTAACCGGCGAAGTACTGGATAAGGGTGAAACACGCTCCGACTGGTTAAAGCGGCCGCTGACCGAATCTCAGATGGCCTATGCGGCAGCAGATGTACTGCCTTTGCTTAAGATTTACCAGCATTTGCGCGAGCGTCTGGATTCACTGGATCGCAGCGACTGGGTGTTCGAAGACAGCGCACGGGCGGCCAACGAGGCTTCGCAGGCAGCGCCTGCGTCCTACAAGAAGGTTAAATCCGCGTGGAAACTCAGTCGGCGCCAACTCGCGTCGCTGGCAGCCGTCTGTGATTGGCGGGACGAGCGCGCCCGCTCGCTTGATAAGCCCCGCAGTTGGATTTTGCCAGACAAGGTGTGCTATAGCGTTGCCGAGCGCAGCCCGGCGAATCTTTCGGAATTGCGCAGCGTGCCCGCGATGCCGGCGGCGGTGGTTCGCAAACAGGGCGAAGTTCTGCTGGATTTGCTCTCCGAGGCAGCGCAGCTGCCCGCCGCCGAGTTGCCAGAACCGCTGGGTACGCCGCTGGACGCTGATGAGCGAAGTTTGTTGAAAGCGCTCAAGCGTCGCGCGGCGGAAATTGCCCGCGGCTGGAACGTAGAGCCCGAGGCCTTACTGCCCTCCAAAGACTATGAGCTGATCGTACGCATGCGCGATGCCCCAGACGCGGCGTTGCCTGAGCGCTGGGGAGGCTGGCGCAAAGAGCCCTTAATCTCGCCCCTGCTGGCTCTCTCGCGCGGCGAGAGTTGACATGCTGGTGCAGGTTTACCGCAGCTCGCGCAAGGCAGAGATGTATTTATACACGGCGAAGTCAGCCGCTTTGAGCGACGTTCCCGAGGCACTTTTGCAACAGTTTGGCCCTCCTGAGCCTGTCATGCTGCTCAATCTGGATGGCAGTCGCAAACTGGCCCGCGTGGACGCCGAGGATGTAGTGACGAGCATTCAGGAGCAGGGTTTTTTCCTGCAGATGCCGCCATCAACCTTCTCAACTGCGAGCACGCCGGAAGCCACCGAATCGTGAGCGCAACCAGGTTTTGGGAACACAAATCCCTGGCGCAGATGACCGACAGCGAGTGGGAGTCTCTCTGCGACGGCTGTGCGCGCTGTTGCCTGCACAAATTGGAAGATGCGGACTCTGGCGAGGTTTTTTACACCGGCATTCGCTGTCGCTATCTGCACGAGAACAGCTGCCGCTGCAGCGATTACCCCCGACGCAGTGAGCTGGTGCCCCACTGTATTGATTTGCGACGCGAGAATCTCGACGCCCTGCACTGGCTGCCTGCCAGCTGTGCCTATCGACGCCTGCACGAAGGCAAACCGCTGCTGAACTGGCACCCGCTGATCAGTGGCAGTACAGAGACGGTGCACGAGGCCGGAGTTTCCATTCGTGGCCGGGCGCTGTCTGATGAATTCGTACACCCGGATGGTTATGACGAGCACGTGGTGCACTGGGTAGAGCAGTAGTAAGCGGCTAAAGCATAGCCGGGTTACACTGCTGCCTGGGTTAAACCGTGTGAGGATCGACGTCGCGTGCTGGACACAGAAAGTTATCTCAACGCCTGGCTCGCCTATGGCGCTGCCACACTGGTTGCCCTGGGCGTTTTATATGTCTGGATTGGTGCACGCTGGTCTCACAGCACCCGACTTGGCTGCGCACTAATGCTGGCCGCGCTGGCACTGGCGCCCGCCCATCCCGGCACTGATGTCTCCACCTGGGCACCCGCTGTATTCGTGGCGGCATTCGAATTTCTGACCGACGGAGCTGATGCCGCCATGCGTCCGGCCCGATCTCTGCTCGCCGGAGCCGGTCTGGGTCTGGCAGCGTGGATACTTGTCGTTGCGCTAAGTCGGATATTTAGCCGCAGAGCGAGCGCAGACCGGTAAGCCTTGCGCGGGTCCGTTTCTTGATTCCACCCGTACCACTGGGTAGGCTGTCGAGCCTTGTCTCTGGAGGATACTCCCACTATGAAGTTTGAAGGTACTGAGCGATATGTCGCCACTGATGACCTGCGCATGGCGGTCAATGCAGCGGTGGAACTGCAGCGACCTTTGCTGATCAAGGGCGAGCCCGGCACGGGCAAGACCATGTTGGCGGAGGAGGTGGCTCAGGCGCTGGATATGCCGCTGATCCAGTGGCATATCAAGTCCACGACCAAGGCGCAGCAGGGCCTCTATGAGTACGATGCAGTATCCCGTCTGCGCGACTCACAGCTCGGTGACGACAAGGTTCACGACATCGCTAACTACATCAAGCGTGGCAAGCTGTGGGACGCCTTTGACGCCGACGAACAGGTCGTACTCCTTATCGATGAGGTCGACAAAGCTGACATCGAATTCCCCAACGACCTGCTGGTCGAACTCGACCGTATGGAGTTTTTCGTCTACGAAACCGGCGAGACCGTTAAAGCCAAACACCGCCCGGTCATTATCATTACCAGTAACAATGAAAAGGAACTGCCAGACGCGTTTCTGCGCCGCTGCTTCTTCCACTTCATTAATTTCCCCGATCGCGACACAATGCGTGAGATTGTCAGCGTGCACTATCCGAATATCACTCAGGATCTGGTGCAGGAGGCGATGGAGGTGTTCTTTGATGTCCGCAGCATTCCCGGTCTGAAGAAGAAGCCGTCCACGTCTGAACTAATCGATTGGCTCAAGCTGCTCATGGCCGACGACATCCCCGACGAAATCCTTAAGGACCGCGACCCCACCAAGGCGATACCGCCGCTGTACGGTGCGCTGCTGAAGAACGAGCAGGACGTGCATTTGCTGGAGCGCTTGGCATTCATGCATCGACGTGAAATGCGTCAGTAAACGGATCGCGCAATGCTGATCAATTTCTTTCACGGCCTGCGGGATGCCGGCGTACCCGTCAGCACGACGGAACTGCTGACTCTACTGCAGGGTTTGAAACATCGCATGGCCTTTGCGGACATGGATGATTTCTACTACTTCTCGCGCACCTGCATGGTGAAAGACGAAAAGTATTTCGATCGCTTTGATCGCGCCTTCAGCCTGCACTTTCAGGAGCTGGAGGCGCTGGATGACATCATTGAAGCGCTGATACCCGATGACTGGCTGCGCACGGAATTCATTAAGAACCTGAGCGAAGAGGACCGCGCCAAGATCGAGTCGCTGGGCGGTCTGGAAAAGCTCATCGAGGAGTTCAAACAGCGCCTGGAAGAGCAGAAAGAGCGTCATGAAGGCGGTGACAAATGGGTTGGCACCGGAGGCACGTCTCCCTTCGGACAGGATGGTTATCACCCGGAGGGTATTCGTGTTGGTCCCAACGGGAAAAACGGCAAAGCAGTAAAGGTCTGGGACAAGCGGGATTTCAAGAACCTCGATGACAGCGTTGAACTGGGCACGCGCAATATCAAAGTTGCTCTACGACGTCTGCGCAAGTTTGCGCGCACCGGTGCTGCGGACGAGCTGGATCTGGATGACACCATCAGCTCCACAGCGCGTAATGCTGGTCTGTTGGATATCAAAATGGTGCCGGAGCGCCACAACGCGGTAAAGGTGCTGCTGTTTCTGG
This sequence comes from Pseudomonadota bacterium, assembly GCA_038746745.1. GTDB lineage: Bacteria > Pseudomonadota > Gammaproteobacteria > Pseudomonadales > Halieaceae > JANQIO01. Next base: position 1,758 of record JBCDKJ010000031.1, on the reverse strand, counting down.
ATATTGGCGGCTCTATGGACCCCCATATTCGCGTCTGTGAGGAGCTGTTTTCTGCCTCACGCACGGAGTTCAAACACCTGGAGCACTTTTACTTTCACAACTTCATCTATGAGTCCGTTTGGAAGAACAACGTGCGTCGCCACAACGAGCGCTTTCCGTTGCTCGATGTCCTCCACAAGTACAGCCACGACTACAAGGTCATATTCGTTGGAGATGCCTCGATGTCTCCCTACGAGATTGCCCAACCAGGCGGCAGCGTAGAGCACTGGAACGATGAGGCGGGTGAGGTGTGGATGCGTCGACTGACGGAGGTCTACGACAAGGTCGTATGGCTCAACCCGGTCCCGGAAGACGACTGGGAATACACGCAATCAATCGCCATGACCCGCCAGTTGGTGGAAGGGCATATGTACCCCCTGACACTCAAAGGTCTCGAAGAAGGCATGGGTTACCTCTCACGCTAGCAGTCGCAACGTCCGCATTGCCTTCGCCCGTGCCAACCCTCCCCTGCAGGCTAAGGCCGGCGAGTAGCACTAAAGCACCAGGACTAAGCCCGTAAAAAAGCCACAAGCGCGGCGGTGACGGCAACGTTTAGCGACTCAACTCCGTTCGCCATCGGGATTGCGCAGTGCAGGTCAGCCTGCGCGCGTACCTCGTCAGAAGGTCCCGTCGTTTCATTACCCAGCACGAAGATTGTTGGTGTGGTGAATGTTGTTTCGAAGAGAGAGCAGTTTGCGTTGCCGTCCAGCAGGCATACCTGAAAGCCCTGTGCTTGGCAGTCGCACAGGGCCTGGGTGAGGTCATGGCATCGCACCAGCGGTGCTCGGAACAGCGTGCCGGCGCTGGCTTTGACGGCAAGAGGTCCCAGGGCTGCGTTTCCTGATCGTGGCCAGAGGATGGCATTGATGCCGCCGGCCACGGCAGAGCGCACCAGCATGCCAACGTTTTGCGGATTGGTGACGCCGTCAACCGCCAAAACGCGGGTGCTCTGGCTGGGTGAGACTGCCAGGTAATCCTCCAGCGAGCGAAACGCCGGACAGTGGACATCCAGTGCCACGCCCTGATCCTGGCTGCCCTTGCGTGATATTCGCGACAGCTCCCGTTTACCGTGTACGACAACGTCGACACCGCGCCCATCTGCCAGGGCGCGCATCTCTTTCAGAATCGGTGCTGGTTTGTTGCTGTCAGCGAGGTGCAGTCGTGTGCACTGCAGGGATGGGTCTCTCAGCGTTTCCAGAACAGGCTTGCGACCGTAGACCGTGATGATCTGGTCGAAAAAACCGGTCATCAGCGGTCGCTTTCGTCCTCGTAAGGGGCATGGCTCTTGGCGACGTCGGCGACTTCGCTGGCGGCAGTACTCAGTCGAGCGGCGATGGTTTCAATTTCGCTACCCGGCAGTGGTTTATTGAAAGACCCGGCGGCGAAGCACAGCGCCGGCAGTTGGCGTTGGGCAAAGACCGGTACCGTGATGGTGCTGACTTCGTAGCGAGCGCGGGGATCAATGCGGTCCAGGTGCACCTGTTCTTCACAAAGCGCGCGCTGGTAGTTGGCAGTGACTTCTTCCAGGTCGGCCAGGTTCCAGGCGTTCTGGATATGCTTCAGATCTTCATAAAGCTGCGCTTCTGCGCGGGTTTTCAGCACCACCTCGTAGCCCCGGGCGCGGATACCGATAACCGACATGCGCAGACGTTGGTCGAGGCGTTCGTTATATTCGCCGCGCGCCTCATGGGCAGACGTTAGCCAGGCTTGCAGGTGTTT
>JBCDKJ010000030.1:0-45536 GCA_038746745.1 Pseudomonadota bacterium | reverse complement strand
GCGCAGCGACGCTGGAGTTTGTCGGTGACGACGTTATTTTGCTGCAGCAGGGGCGATGATGCCGTGGTAGATCTCGCACACCTGCTCATAAAAACTGCGCTGCTGTTCACCCAGATAGGGAGCGATCATGCTCATAAGCTGGTACACACCCTGGTGAATGATCAAGGCGGGCGCGCGCTCATCGTGCTGCAAATGGTCGTAATTCAGCCAGTAGTTCAGCAGTAGCACCATGTTGTCCACTAGAGCTGTGGCCTCGTCCTCGGTGGTGCTGACGACAGCCTCTCGGGAGAGGGTTTCCCATACCGCAGCTATCGCGGCGCGTTTTAACTTGAGCAGCCGGCGAAAGCGCTTTTTCAAGTCGGGGTAGCGATCCAACAGGTCACTCAGATTCCGGTAGAGAAAGCGGTAGTTGTACATCTCCTCAAAGACGACATAGAGATAGAACCAGTTGTCTTCGACGCTGAGCGGTCGATTCAGCGGGGCGCTCAGAATCTCGCTTAGCCCGCGCTCGTACTGTTCGAAGAGCTCGGCGATGATCACGTCCTTGCCCCGAAAGTGGTAGTAGAGATTACCCGGGCTGATATCCAGTTCGTTGGATATGTCTACGGTGGTGGTATGCGTCTCGCCCTCTTCGTTGAACAGGGCAAGGCTCATATGCAGGATGCGATCCCGGGTTTTCATGCGCGATAATTAGCGCTGCCGTGATTTTTTGCTCTTGGTAGTAGCAGATTTTCTGGACCGAGATGATGCCGATGGGCGCTTGGCGACCGGAGGCTTGCGGGTTGTGGCCGCCGCTTTCTTTTTTGCAGGTGCTTTCTTTCTGGCCGCAGGCGCTTTCTTCGTCGCAGCGGGGGCTTTCCTTTTGGCAGCAGGCGCTTTCTTCTTCGCTGCAGGCGCTTTTTTCTTCGCCGGCTGGCGCTCGCGAGCTGTTTTCTCGACAACTGCGGCGAGCGCATCCACTCTGCTAACAAGTGCGTCCAGTTTGGCGTTTAGCGCATCTATATCGTCGGTACGAGACAGGGGAAAGCTCTCTCGAACGCGGTTGATGCGCTCTTCCACGGTGGAAGCACCGGTCTTGCGGATGCTGGACAGTGAGTCGCGCACGTCATCCTCCAGCCGCATGCCCTTTTCCACCAGGTCCCTGAATAGCTTGGGCGGCTCTAACCCTGCGCCGTCGAGTTTGTCTCGCGCCTCGTTAAATGCTTTGCCGTAGGCGCCGAGACCTGCTAACCAAATGCTCTTGGCGATATCGCTGGCCTTGTCGCCGCGTGACTTGTCATCGCTCATGCTGCTTGCCTCCTTTCAGAGGCTGAGATCATACAAAAAAAAGGGGCCACAGAGTGACCCCGAAAAAGCCGCGCATGCCGCGCGGTTAAGACCTGGATTAGTGCTGGACTAATACCTGGCTGGAAGAGAACGGCCTGATCTCAGGCCGCTTTGCCGCTGATGCTTCCACGCAGCGTTTCGAAGCTGTCGCGAGCTTTTTCCAAACGCGTTTGCACGTCCTTACGGATATCTTCCGGTGTGGCGAGCTTAAGCTCGGGTAGTTCGATATCTTTGATGGCCTTTTTCGCCTCGGATTCGACCTTTTCCCCACGCTTGACCAGCTCGTTGAAGAGGCTTTCGGCTTTGGCGCGGCGCGCGTTCATGCGAGCCTGAGCGCTTTCGATCTGGCTCTGAGCTTCTTCAAAAGCCTTGCCATAAGCACCCAAGCCGGCGAGGAACACATTGCGAGCGTTTTCCTGAGCTTTCACGGTCAATGTAGGCGCAACTTTTGCTGCGGCAGGCTTTTTAGCGGCTGTTTTCTTTGCAGCCGTTTTGCGAGCAGGCGCCTTACGCGCTTTAGCCTTGGGGCTCGCCTTTTTCTTGGGGGTAGCAGTAGCCATGTTTTCTCCTGAATAGTGACGTACTTCAAAATGATGTCGAGCGAATTACCGTGTCAGCTCGGACTTTGCTGCAGGTGGCAAAACCAGTCTTCAGCGCTATGTGGGGAAATTACGGTGAAATTTTAGAAAGCGCATACTAGAAATACGGCATTTTGCGTCTGCGTCCGAAACCTGCGGATTCTCAAGTTTTGTTAATCTGTCATCCCCAGTGCATTCGCAGGCGTATACTGTGCCAACGAACAGCGCACGCGGAGTGCTCTAGTGGCTACAGAGACAGCCCCCGGTGAGACAGCCCCTCGACCCAGCCTCTGGCAGTCCCTTGCTGAGGGGCGGGCACTGCTGGAGCTGATGGCGGTGGCGCCAGCCCAGCCCATGCTCAAGCTGGCAGCGCGTGGCGACGACCATCCAGTGCTGGTACTGCCTGGTTTTTTTGCCGCGGACCGGTCCACGGCATCTCTCAGGCGCTATCTGGAATCCAGACACTTCAGTGTGTATGCCTGGGAGGAGGGGCGTAATCCCGGGATAAGCGATGCGCTTTATCAGCGCCTCGCGCGTCGTGTGCGTGATCTGTCTGATCAGCATGGTTCCACCGTAAGTCTGGTTGGTTGGAGCCTGGGTGGAATTTACGCGCGCCTGCTGGCGCACCGGAACGCAGCGCTGATACGCCAAATAGTTACACTGGGATCGCCGTTCAAAATGCGGCAGTATGGATCGATCAATGGGGCAGTCACACGCCTGTACCAGCGCTTTAATCCTGAGCAGGATCGGGACCCCATGTTGGACTATGCTGAGCTTTGGGCGGCGGCGCCTCCGGTTCCCTCCAGCTCAATATTCAGCAAGGGCGATGGCGTAGCGCACTGGAGCTTTTGCGTGGATGATGTTGAAGATGAGTACACCGAGAATATTGCCCTGCCGGGCAGCCATCTCGGTATGACCCATAATCCGCTGTACATGTACTGTGTAGCGGACCGCCTGGCGCAACCGGAACACGGTTGGCGTCGTTTTGAATGGCTGCCGCAGCTCCAACAGATGTTGCAGCGAGCCGTAGGGTAAACCCATGGAATGGCTAATGCACCGCTCTCGTCTGTTGCCCGTCACCATTATTGGCCTTGGCCTGGTGCTGGCGGTTGTGATTATCACGGGGAAGCCCAAGCCTGAGCCATCGCCAGTGGCCAAGCCGCCTCCGCCGCAGGTGCAGGTTCTGACCGCAGACCCAAAAACTGTAACGCTGACGGCGATCAGCCAGGGCACGGTGCAACCGCGCCGCGAGATAAACGTCGTTGCGCAGGTTGGCGGCATTGTTGTTTCGGTGTCTCCCGATTTCGCTGACGGGGGCTTTTTTGATGCCGATACCGTGCTGGTGCAGCTGGAAGACGCCGATTATCGGTTCGCGGCTCTGCGCGCAGAGGCGCAGGTGGCCGACGCCGCCCAACTGGTAGCTCAAGAGAAAGGTCGCGCTCGTCAGGCAGCGCGAGAGTGGCGCGATCTCGGCAATAATGAAGCCAATGAGCTGTTTTTGCGCAAGCCTCAGCTAGCGGCAGCGCAGTCTTCGCTGGCTGCGGCCAAAGCCGAACTGGAACAGGCCAGACTGAACTTAAAGCGCACCGCCGTCTCCGTTCCATTCAATGGCCGAATTCGTGAAAAACTGGTAGACGTTGGCCAGTACGTGAGTCCGGGCACATTATTGGCGAAGGTGTATGACACCGATGTTGTTCAGGTACGCGTTCCGCTGACTGATCGCCAGGTTGCGCTACTCGACTTGCCGCTTAACTTTCAGCGCAGCAGTAGCGGCAAGGGCGCTGTCGTCTCTTTACGCGCACGCTTTGCAGACCGGGAGTGGAACTGGTTTGGCGAGGTAGTTCGCACAGATGCCAGTATCGATATCGACAGTCGCGTTGTCTACGCCGTGGTCGAAGTGCCCGATCCTTTTGAACCTGACGCTGCAACCGGGCGGCCTCCGCTGGCGATTGGCCTGTTTGTGGAGGCTGAAATACAGGGACGTACTCTGGATACCGTGACGACACTGCCCCGCAGTGCGCTGCGCAATGACGGCACCGTACTGCTGGTCAACAACGAGAGTCGTCTCGCTAATCGCGCGGTGCGTGTCCTCAAGACCGAGCCCAGACAGGTCTGGGTGCAAGGGCTGCAAAGCGGGGAGAACGTGGTCATTCAGCAGCCGGCAGTCGCAGTGGATGGGATGGCTGTCACAATCCGCATCCCTGACGATCTCGCTCAGCGCGGAGAGTAATACTCGTGGTCGCCTGGTTCGTCCGCAATCCGATTGCTGCCAATCTGCTGACAATTCTAATTGTTGTCGGCGGCCTCGCTGGTATTCCCGCTCTGGATAAAAAGTTCTTTCCTAGCTTTGCGATTAACACCGTAGAGGTCTCGATGGTCTACCCCGGCGCGGGTCCATCAGAGGTGGAAGAGCAGATCTGTGTACGCATTGAAGAAGCCGTGCACGACCTCAGCGGTATACAAGAACTGCGCTCGACCGCCAGTGAGGGCGTGGGTAGTGTGTTGATCAAGGCGGAATCGGGCCATGACATGCAGAAGCTCACCTCCGAGGTGAAGACCCGGGTCGACGCGATCACAACCTTCCCTGTCGACGCTGAGCGACCCATCGTTACCGAACTTGAAGATCGCCAGGACATGATACGCGTTACCCTCGCCGGTGACGTCGGAGAGCGTAATCTAAAGGCGCTGGCAGAGCGCCTGCGGGACGATCTGGCAACGCAACCAGATATCGCCATCGTCGAAATTCAGACGGCGCGCCCTTATGAGGTCTCAGTAGAAGTGTCTGAATTCACGCTGCGCCGGTATGGTCTTCGTTTTGAAGACGTCGTGAACGCGATCCGGGCCTCCAGCCTGAATCTGCCTGCTGGCTCGATTAAGTCTGAAGACGGTGACATCCGACTACAGACTCGCGGCCAAGCTTATGAGCGCGCAGATTTTGAGAACATCGTTCTTGTCAGCAAACGCGACGGTACGCGACTTTCACTGGGCGACGTGGCGACCGTCTCCGACGGATTCCAGGATCTGGATATACGGCGACGCTTTAACGATTTGCCAGCCCTCAATCTGGTGGTGTACGTGGCATCAAATCCCAACGTGCTCAGAACCAGTGAGTCGGTCCATGCCTGGGTTGAGAAAGTGCAGCCTAGCTTGCCCGAGGGCGTGACTTTGACCGCATGGCGGGATCAATCGGAGCCTTTCAAGAGTCGCGTCACGACGCTGGTGAAGAATGGTGTGGGCGGACTGATCCTGGTGTTTGCTGTACTGGTGTTATTCCTGCGGCCACTGCTGGCGATGTGGGTTTGTATCGGTATTGCTGTGGCGTTCATGGGTACTTTCTTTATTTTGCCCTATACCGGTACACAGCTGCATATGATTTCGCTGTTTGCCTTCCTGCTGATTCTCGGCATCGTGGTGGATGACGCGATCATTGTGGGAGAGGCGATCCACAGTCGCCAGATGTCTGGCGATTTAGGGGAGCACGGTGCCATTCTCGGGGCCTCCTCGGTAGTGAAGCCGGTTATGTTTGCCGTGATCAGTACCATGATCTTCTTCGCGCCCATGTGGTTTATGCCGGGAGACTGGGCCGAAGCCACCATGGCCCTGCCAACAGTTGTGACTCTTTCGCTGGCGTTTTCACTGCTGGAGTGCCTGTTAATACTGCCATCGCATCTGGCGCACATGCGGCCGGTTCGGCCCGCCAAACAGGCCTGGCTGGCAAGGTTGGAGGGTATGCGCGAACGCTGCGCGGAAGCCATGGTACGGTTTGCGGCTCAGCGCTACCGTCCTTTCCTGGCCCGCTGCCTCGATGCACATCTGCTGACCCTCAGCGTGTTTTTTGTAGCGCTTATACTAACCCTGAGTATTTACGCCGGTGGATGGATCAGGTCGGGTTTCTTTCCGAATGTTACCAGTGACTGGGTGGTTGCCAGGCTTCATCTGCAGGATGGGGTCGCATTTTCGGAGACTCTCGACAAGCTGTACCAGGTCGAGGGAGCAGCCAAAAGGGTCAGAGCGCGCTACAACAAGGATGAAGAGCGCGTGAGCCATCTATATGCCTTCAGTCAGGATAGCGTGGCCTATGTTTTTCTGTCCCTGGCAGATACCACCCTGGATATCGCCGCCGTTACAAACGAATGGCGGGAAGAGATCGGAGATCTCGGTGACGTCGAAGACTTCAGTCTGAACTACTCTATTCAGGAAGACGACCAGCCAATAAAGCTCGTGCTCGCGGCAAACTCCATCGATGATCTCGAGCAGGTATCGGCCTTGCTGCGTCAAACTCTGCAGACTTATCCAGGTGTCTACAACATTAATGACTCTATGCAGTCACCGCGGGAAGAGGTTCAGTTGGCGTTAAAGCCCGCCGCGGAGAATCTTGGGATTACCCTGGCGGATTTGGCACGACAGGTGCGCAGAGCCTTCTATGGCGCGGAGGCGCAGCGCATCCCGCGTACTCGCGAAGACGTAAAGGTGATGGTGCGTTATCCCGAAGGTGAGCGCATCTCTATCGACAACCTTAACCAGATGCGAATCCGCACGCCCGATGGCCGTGAATTGCCCTTTGAAGCCGTAGCTGAGGTGCGCTTCATTCAGGGATATCAAACCATCAAGCGACTGGATCGCAAACGCTCTGTGGAGGTGACAGCGGAGTTACTGCCTGGCTTTGGCTCTGCGCGGGAAATTGTAGGTAGCATTCTTCGCCGGGACGTGCCGCAGTGGAAGGCGCTTTTTCCGGGACTGAGCCTTGCGGTCGATGGTGAGCTAGAGGAGCAGCAGCAGTTTCAAACCACATTGCTCACTTACATTGGCCTTTCGATGCTGATCATCTATGGTCTGATGGCTATTCCCTTCCGATCCTACTGGCAGCCGGTGCTGGTCCTTACTGCTGTGCCCTTTGGAATCATGGGAGCTATTCTTGGGCATATCTTCATGGGGCGGGAAATAAGCATGTTTTCCCTGCTGGGGGTGTTGGCCTGTGCCGGCGTGGTAGTCAATGACAATCTAGTGCTGATTGATCGCATCAACCAGCTGCGCGACCAGGGCGTGGGGCTACGCGACTCCCTGTTGCAAGCGGGTCAAGACCGTTTCCGACCTATCATCCTTACGTCCCTGACGACATTTATCGGGCTGTTACCGATCATGTCAGAGACCAGCGTACAGGCACAGTTCCTGATTCCCATGGTGATTTCACTTGCGTTTGGCGTGTTGTTCGCAACTGGTGTCACACTACTGTTGGTGCCTGCCCTGTACCTGTTCGGGGAAAGAATTTTTGTGCGTATGCGCGGCGAGGATGCCGCAGGGACGCCTGCCTCAGGGACGCCTGCCGCAGGGTTGCCTGCCGCAAATTAGTGCAAGGCGCCGCGATCCTGATCGCCAAGCTGGGCCTCAAAATCTGTGCGATCAAAGCGATAGCGCGCGTTGCAGAACTCGCAGTCCATGGTCACTTCACCATCCTCTTCCAACAACTGCAGCAGTTCTGTCGGGCCAATAGACATCAAGGCGCCATGGCACCTCTCTCGCGAGCAGCTGCAGGCAAACTCCACGGGCTGACCATCAAATAGTCGTACCTTGTCCTCGTGGAACAGACGAAACAGCAGCGTTTCCTGAGACAACTGCATAACCTCATCGGCCTGGACCGTCTCTGCCAGGGTGCAGGCATGCTCCCACTGTTGCTGGCGCAGCGCAGCGTCCGCCGTAATTTGTGTCGGTAACTGCTGCAGCAGCATGCCGGCGGCTACGCTACCGTTGCTGTCCAACCACAGTCGGGTAGGTAACTGCTCTGAGTTTTCAAAATAGTGCTCGATGCAGGCCGCGAGACTCCCGCCGTCCAGAGGCACGATGCCCTGGTAGCGCTGGCCCCTGCTGGGTTCTATGGTGATCGCGAGATGGCCACCCGATAGCAGCTCGTCGAATGCTGTCGCTGTGGCGTGTTCAGCGCCGCGAGCAATGGCGCGTACTTTCAGATCGTTACTGCATTCCGCCATCAGTAGCTGCAGCGCGCCACTGCCCTGGGCTTGCAACACCAGCCTGCCTTCAAACTTGATCGTTGTGCTCAGAAGTACGGCGGCGGCAAGAAACTCACCCAGTAGGCGAGTAACGCCAGTGGGGTACTGATGTATGCCGATGATGTCGCGATAAGCGCTGTCTATGTGTACAAGCTCGCCGCGAATATCGGCGTCTTCAAAGATGAATTTTCGCGCCAGATTGCGATCGGCAACTGCCGCTGTACCTATTGCCACTGTACTTAGATGTCCTGTTTAAAACGGTGTATTTGCCGCCGTTGTTTTTTAGTGGGCCGCGTTTCCGGCCGGTGGAGCATGCCCCCGGCTGCCTTCCGTGCCGCGGCCTGAGCCGCCCGCCTTTCGATACTGTCGTCTGTTTCTATATAGAGCTGCTGAGCTTCTGGTGCGCCGCGGCGTTGATCCGACAGTGCCAGCACGCGAATATCCCTGTCGTCATAACCCTGACGCACGCGCAAGCAGTCTCCCACGGCAATCTCCCGCGAAACCTTCACTCGCTGCCCATCTAGGTGCACTTTGCCACCTTCAATGGCTTGCTTGGCCAGGCTGCGTGTCTTGTAAAACCGCGCGGCCCACAGCCATTTGTCTAAACGGAGCTTCTCCATGCAGGTCAGTGTACCTCGGGCATAATCTCGTCGAAATGATGGATGCCCGGGAAGCGGGTGGACAGTCGTTTGTCGGCTTTGCTGTCGGGCTGTAACAAGGTCAGCAAGTGAGCGATGCCGTACTGGTTCGCGGCACTGAGCACCGCTTCATTGTCGTCTATCAGCAGGGTTCGCGTTGGAGTGAACGGGTGTGTGGCGTGAAGCCGATGCCAGAAGGCCAGTTCTTCTTTGGCAACCTTGTAATCATGTGACACCACTACGTTGTCGAACCAGCGCGCAATGCCAGTGTGGCTAAGCTTGAGCTCCAGCCCCGTGCGATGGGCATTTGTCACCAGTACTAACTTTTTATTAGCACCACGTATGCGGGAGAGAAAATCCTCCACGAAGGGGCGTACCTCAATCATATGCGCGATTTCGCGCTTTAAGGCAGGTATATCGAGCTTGAGTTGCTCTGACCAGTGGTCCAGGCAATACCAGGCAAGCGTGCCTCGGGCGTTGTTGATGCGTTGGCTGACTTCAGCGACTGCAATGGCTTCTTCCTGCCGGTGAATCTGCGCGTAGCGGCGGGGTACGTGTTGTTGCCAAAAGTAGTTATCGTAGTGCAAGTCCAGCAGGGTTCCGTCCATATCGAGCAGCACGGTATCTATCTGGTTCCAGTCAATCATCTACCAGTGTCACAAATCGAGAGTTTGCAGTTTGCCGCTGTCGCGACCCCTGTGGCAACTTCACGGGATGCGTTGTTGGCTGATTGTCTTAGTCCTGTTGCCCGGGCCCGCGCTGGCGGAATGGTACCGGGATGCTCGCGATATGATGGGAACCCGGGTCTCGGTAGAACTCTGGGCAGACAGTGCTGAGCAGGGAAATGCCGCCATAAACGATGCCATGGCTGCGATGGCGGAAGTGAACCGCTTGATGAACCCGTGGGACGAGGCCAGCGAGCTCAGCGCCGTGAACCGTAGTGCCGCATCAAAGCCAGTGCCCCTGTCAGCCTGGGTATACGATGTGGTGCACAGCGCGCTGGAATATTCCCGGCTGTCGGGGGGTGCCTTTGACATCAGCTTTGCGTCGGCTGGGCAGTACTATGACTATCGAGCGGGTGTCGCTCCTAATGCATCTCAATTAGCTGCCGCGATACCCTCTATCGATTACCGCAGCTTGCTGCTCGATTCTGAGAAGCGCAGCCTGGCATTCAGACGAGACGGCGTCAGAGTGGATCTGGGTGGCATCGCCAAAGGCTTCGCGGTAGACCGCGCGATCGACGCTGTGCAATCCCACGGTGTGGAGTCTGCAGTGATCAGTGCCGGCGGTGACAGTCGGATATTGGGTAACCTGGGCGATCGACCCAGGACTATCGGTATACGACATCCTCGCAAGGCAGGCGAATTTGCGGTCATGATTCCATTGGAAGACACGGCGATTTCCACGTCTGGAGACTACGAGCGTTTTTTCATCGCGGACGATGGCCGCCGCGTCCATCATATACTGGACCCGGCGACCGGTAAGTCAGCCGGATTCGTGCAGTCCGCCAGCATTCTGGCACCGCTGGCCGTGGATAGCGACGCGCTATCCACCACCGTGTTTGTGCTGGGAGTGGATGCAGGTCTGGCGATGGTCAACCGGCTGCCAGAGATCGAAGCCATTGTGATAGATGACGCAGGCAGACTTCATTTTTCTGCGGGCCTGTTACGAGAATCGCCTTAAGGAATTGTTGCAGACTCCAGCAGCCGGATAAGCATTAACGCCTCGCTACGATCACTTCCGCAGATTGAGACCTCAGGCGCAAAGCGCTGACAGATGTCGGGGTAGTCAGGCTGTCCCCATAATTGGCAGCGCTGACTGCTCGGCTCCAGGTTCACACATACCACACCCGCAGGCTTGCCCTCGGGCATACCGGGCAGCGGCTGGTGGATGCTGGGCGCGATGCAACAGGCGCCGCAGCCTGATCGGCACTCCATGACGAGCACGTTCTCCTTCGCGAATCTTTGAGTGTGAGTATAGCGATTGATCAGTACCAGAGTGTGAACAACAGCTTGATCACATCGGCGTTCATATCGAATAGGCGTTCCTCGCCAGGCAGGGCCTCGGTATCGCGCAGATCGCTGAAATTATCGTACTCCAGCAGAATACGGTCGTACTGCAGCGTCACGCTGGCGCGATCCATACCGCGAAAGCTCAGCGGTCGCTCGTAGCTCAGGTACAGCGACAGGGTCTGACTGCTCATATCGCTGAGTTCCTTGTCCCGGGCTCGAAAATCCTTATCATCCTGCGCAGCAAACTGAAACAGGTCACTGTAGAAATCCGCAGCGGACTGCTGGTAGTAGCGATACTTCAGGTCTACAACCCAATGTGGTCCAAAGGCGTGACTGTAGCCGACCTGGCCGGTGTGTGCTTCGATTCCCCAGTCGTCAGTGAAGTACCGGTAGTTTGCGCCCAGACTGGCGCGCCAGGGAAGGTGATATAGCAGCTTGAGGCTGGCAGAGTCGCTGGTGCGGGTTTCCGGGTATACCTCGGTTTCCTGCTGGAAGCCCTGGCTGGGGTCCAGTGGGTCGGCGAGGAATCGGTACACCCGGTAGGGGTTGTTCAAATAGCCCTCGTCAGTAATGACTTCATAGTTCAGCGCCAGCAGCAGGTTCGGTGCCATGACCTGACTGATGCCCAGGCGGTAGCTATGACGTTCGATGTCTTCAGCGAAGTCGGCATTGCCATTCTGCAGGACTTCGTCGTCGCCACGGGCATAGCCAAGGCTGATGTTAGTCAGGTCGCCAAAGAAGTCCTGGCTTACCCCGACAAAGAAGGTGTCGGCGGTGTAATCACTCTCCTCGCTATTCGTGTAGCCAGCGCTAAAGATGCTTTTTCCGTACAGATAGTCAGCCGAAACGCTGACCTCTTCACGCTGTTCACTGTACTCGCTCGCGCCAGAGGTAATAACGTCTATGGAAGCGCTGGAAACGTTATCGACGTAGTAGTTTGCGCTGACGGAAACCGTTTCTTTAAAGTTCTTGCGCACCAGCAGACTGGGTCCATCGATGACCACACCGTCGCCCTCATAGCGATGGTAAAGCGCATCTGCCCGCTCTTCGGGCAGCGTGGATGCCTGCGCGCTCGGAGTAAACGGCATTAGCCAGACCGATAAACACAAACACAGCCATGACCAGTGCCACAGCCGAGGCAGGCACAACTGTCTAATTGCAGCCACAGCCGCCGCCCCCGCTTCCGAGAGCGCCACGCGCGCCCTCGCGAGATTCATACACGTGATGCAAATAGGAGCTCGAGACCGGATCGCGGTCAAACCGCATGATCGGGTCTGCCAGCATCTGGCGCTCGTAGGGTTTGACCCAGGGCTCTGGCTGCCAGCTACTGCAGGCTGTCAGCAGCGTGGCTGTGAGCAAAAACGCAGACCGCATACAGAACACCGAACTACTCCCTTACCAGGCTGCGTACCTGGCTTTCATAGAGATCTTCATAACCGGGCTTGTAGCCGCGGTGCATGAATCGAATTTGTCCGCTGCGATCAACCAGCACCGTCGCCGGCATGGCGTCTACGTCATAGGTTTCGCTAACCCGGTTCTCATCGTCAAACAGCACGGGGAAGCTCACAGGAATATCGCGCAAGGTTTTTTCCGCGCTGTTTCGGTCCTGCTCGACATTAACGCCGAATACCGTGAAGCCCAGATCCTGGTACTTCTGGTGGAGAGCATCGAGGTGCGGAAACTCCTGCCTGCAGGGACCGCACCAGGAGGCCCAAAAGTTAATCAGCACCACCTGGCCACGGTATTCACTGAGCCGGATATTCTTGCCGTCGCTATCTTTGAGCGTAAAGTTTGCAGCCTCGCCTTCCTTGGTGAGAGCGCTTGCTGTTGCAGAAAACATCAAAAGGCCAATGGCCAGCCAGTATTTCATGGTGAACCTCCTTTGCTGCCTTGATTAGAAGAACCAGGTTAGGCCCATAGACCATTCCAGGTTGTGAGTGGTCTCGTCGGCACCGAATGCCTCGCGGTCGTAGATGTGATTGCGCGCGTCGATGCGCCAGGCAATGCTGTCGTTGAGCAAGACGCGATAGCCGACGCCGAGGGTCGCGGTAAACCAGTTGTCGCCCAGGAACTCGGTACTGCCGGCACCGCCAATCAGGTAGAGGTCCGACTTCAGCGCCAGACCGTCCCAGAGAAAGATCTCTCCGGGCATCACGTTCCAACCCAGGGCCAGGTTGTAATAGCTATAGTCGCGGTCGTTATCGTCAAACAGCGGTACTCCGCCTGAGAGCTTCTCGAAACTGGTGAGATCGCCCTGAGATATGCCGTAGCTGGCTTCGAAAAAGAAGTCTTCGGTCACGTGCCAGCCCGCGCGAAGGCCGTACACCACGTCACTTTCGAAGTCCTGTATCGAGAGTATTCCGGCGAAGGGACCGATCTCGAAGTCCTCTGAGTCGATTGCGGCAGGCGTTATATCGCGCCGCTGTACCTCCGGGAGGATGACAGGGTCTTCCTGAGCAACCGCAAGTCCGCTCGCCAGCAGGAAAACGTTTAGTAAAAGGCGCTGAGACCAATTTGCCATTCGTGTATCTCCTCATCGTCATCGCGATCCGTCATGATCACGTTGTTTTTGTACTGCATGCGAAGGATCAGCCTGCGGGTCAGATAAATGCGCAATCCGGCACCTACGCTGGCCAGGTTGTCCACGCGATCCTCGGTTTCCACCAGGGTAGCGCGGGGGCTGGTCTCGCGAATTCCGCCGCCGATACTGATAAAAGGTGAGTAGCGCCAGTCAGGAAACATCTGATGCACAAGGCTCAGTGTCGCCTGGCGTCCGTCGGAAAAATCGCCGAAGTTCTCAGTCACGTGTGTTTCTAATGAGAGGTTGCGGGTAAAGTGCCAGCCGCCATACAGCGTGACCGCATCGGTATCGCCGAAATCACCTACCATCAGCCCTGCTTCCCACCGGCGCTGGCCAAAGCTACTCAGGTTAGGGGCATGAAACGCGAGCGCCTCCCCCTGGGCATTCAGAGTGCGGCCAACGCTGTCGATATGGGCCCAGCCCTCTACACCGCGTTCGTTGCGCAGCTTGATCCAGTCCGTTCGGCGTTTCAGTAGCGTGATAGTTTCGCCGCGTTCGGCAACATAGAACACGGGATAGCCGCGACCCGGTGCAGTCCGCATTTCGACAAACGGGTCGGCGACGCGGCTCTCCATCTCACCCGCCGCTGCACCAGCGGATAGGAGCCATACCAGAATCAGCAGACGGCGCATCACTCGGCTACCAACCGACTGTCGAAGGGGTTGTTGTAGTACTGGGCACCAATATCCACCCACTCAGATAGCAGCCGCAGTTCCGCTTCGCTGAGCAGTCCGTCGTGATCCACAGTATTCTGGGTACGTGGAATGGGAGTGCCGTCCTCGGTGCAGTTATCAGGTAGTGGTGGTGCAGGCCCCAAACCACAGCTGCCACCCTCAAAGCAGGCGAAAAAGCGTGAGTTATTCGCGCTACCCGCGCGCATGCTGGAGCCGATGGAGAGTGTTTCGGTAAAGGTCAGGAGGTTGCCGTCCTCATCAAAGGCCGTGCACAGACGTTGCCGGTCGGCGAGATTTCCGTTGCTGTCCAGCCATTGCTCGGCGTCACCAGACAATAGCTCGCGGTACGCGCGCGCCTGATCTGCGTCGGCCTCTGAGGGCAGTGCTTCAAGATCCAGCTGGCCCGCTGGCACTACCGCATTTCCCTGACTACTGTGACAGCCCAGACAGCGGTCGACGCTGTTTCCCAAGCCATCCAATCGAAGAGCTCTGGTGCGCTCCCAAATCGGCTGGATGTGGTCGATATAGTTGATAACGATGCGGTCAGGTGCTCCCGGGTCTAAATTATTGATGACAATGGGGGACTCCGGCGGTATGCCTTCCCAGTCGGGATCGTAGTCGCGACCGGTTATAGCGGGTTCTTCTGTCAGGGCGGGTGATGTCCATTCATCGATGTAGTTGGGCGCCAGTGTTGGCTGTCGGGCGGGTGCCGGTGCATTGTCCGCCGGGCGATGAAAATCCCAGGTTTCCGCCATGCTGAGACCCATTTCTGTGGCAAACAGTGCATCGATATTTGTGTTTGGAAAGCCGAGACCGTTTGCAATAGCGATGGCACCCGGGTTGGACGAGTTTGGTTGGCTGTCGAGTCGGCCGTGGGGAAGTGCACTGCCGTCGTCATGACAGCCCGTGCAGCGCAGCACTTCCCCCGCGCCCACCTGTAACCAGTAATCATGCCGGGCGCCAATTCGCCGCGCGTTTGCATCCAGCACACTGAAACTGAATGCACGTCCAGCGGGCACAGTCACCGAAACCGAGCCGTCGGGCTCGATGGGAACGTAACCAATAATCTCGCGAAAACCATTGGCTCTGCTCACGCCGTAAGCGAAGCCGGGAATTTCAAACACGCCGGGATCTGGCAGTGGCACCGGAATGACCAGGCGCAGAAACCTGGCTGGGCGCGCAGTAAATGCAGGTGTTCCAGGTTGCCTGTGGGCGCTGATTCCTGCAGGAGATACGTCCTCACCATCGCGGTCAAAGACGCTGCTGATAATCACCTGGCCGGCATTCTGTTGCGCCAGCGTGGGATTGAAGTTATCGGGTAGCGCGGGGATGGCGGGAAAGTCTCGCGGCTCTGCGGCTATGATCTCGCTTATCCAGAAACCTTCTTCCGGCAATACCACGGGCCGCTGTGTGTCGGTAGCCGTGTCATAAAGCCAGGCACCGTACAGAGGCGGCGCGGGAACATCGTCATCGTCGCCCAGGCTACAGGGGATGATGCGCTGTGTAGTCATCTCTTCATCAGGCGTTGGCTCTGTTGCGACAGGCTCTTCTTCGCTGTCGTTGACCTCGATAAGGCGGCAATCGGACCAACTCACCAGTAGTCGTCCGGTGCCATCCCGCAAGGGGTAAACGCTGGCATATTGGCCGCCGCTGGACCGCAGTCCGTCGGTGCGAACCTCCGTTTCTGTCAGCGGAGACTGTCCGGCACTGGGCGCTCCACTGCCGGGCTGCGCCTGGTTGGAGAATAGAGGTTGCCCGGCCGACGCAAAATCTGCGCTCTCCAGAAGCGCAATGGCGCCCCCCAGCGTCGCGCTACTAAAAGGCTTGAGTAAGCTGATGAGACGCCCATCATCCAGCTCACGCGGCTGAGAATAGACAATATCGCTGCCATCGGTGCCGCTGCTCTGAGAGTCAAAGCCAAACAGTGGAGAGAGCCCCAGCCCTGACGGACTGATGCGATACACGCTGATGTGATCGGTGGTGGTGTTATCCCAGCGGCTAAAGACTATGTTGCCATCGGACAGTACTGCCGGATCTAGGTCGTGACTCCGGTTGAAAGATATTTGTACAAACTCTGCATCGCGCGCCAGCGGATCATAAATATGCAATACCGCGGCAGGACCGGCGCCACCCTCTGTGAGGGGAGAAAATATCTGGGCCCGACCTTCGTTGAGTTGGCGCGACTGCTCTGCCACCTGACGCGTTGATGAAAACACAATTCTGTCGTCGGGCAGAAAATGCGGTGCGATGTCCTGCGCGCCGCCAGACTCAAGTCCCTCATTGCGCTTTAGCCGAGAGGGAATCAGGTATCGAGGCTCCAGAGACTGAACATCCAGGAGCCATAGATTCCAGCTGGTATTTTCAAGATTCGCGTCCACGGGCTCTGGCACTACGCGCGCCGCAAATACCAGAGTCTCGCCGTCGAATGATGACTCCAGCCCTTTGATGTCAATACTGAGTACCTCGGCCGGGACCTGCTCCTCTTCCGCCACCAGTGCCAGTATCCGGTCAGTCACGTCCTGATCCAACGCTGTGGCAGAGGAGCGCTCGCGAATGATAAGTCTGGCGCCGGGTTCGAAGATCAGCGGATCGCGAAGATCGGGCGGCGACTCTGGCAATGGTCGGCGGATAAACGCGACGGGTACCTCCAACACCGTGGGATCAACGCCTTCACTATCTGTCGTCAGCGTGATGGTATCGCCGCCGCCTCCACCGCAACCAAAGAGTGTTAACAGCATTGCCAGTGCCGCCGCTCTGCTACGGGTTTTTCGACCTGTATTACGCACATTCTGCATTCGTGTTCCAGGCGACCGCCCAGTGTGGCGCTGTCCTGATTCATTCACCGGTGCAGTCTATAGCGCGCGTGAAAGCGGCCTCCAGAGCAAACGCAAAGCTCGCTGCGGTTTTGTGCCAGCAGTCACAAAACCCTTTATTTGTAGTGTTTTGTGACTTATTACCCCTCGCAATGGATTTTGTGCTTGCAGTCACAAAAGCCTTTTTTGGCTAGCGAAACGCCAACCGGCTTGCACCATACTCGACGGAAAACCAGAACAAATGGCTGCCTGTAGCAGAACATATTGATGACGACGCGGTATCTAACAGCACTTCTAATTTGCATGTTTTGCAGCATTGAGGCGGCGCTCGCAGACCCCCGTGAACAGGCGCGGCGTATGCACGACAGGTTGGTAGGTGTGCCGCCCAGTGACGAAATGTTGGGGGCGATGACGGATGCAATTGCCAGCGGTAAGCAACGCGATGCAGCGCTGCTGGCGATGGACGGAAACGCCGTTGTCAGTGCCACTGGCGATTTCTACACGGTGACTTTAAAAAACTGGGCGGCGCCCTGGACTAACGAGGCCATGGACGTCTTCGCACCGCTGAATGACTACAGCGCAACCGTCATCGGGGTCGTGAGGGACAATATCGATTTCCGAGAGCTGTTATACGCAGACATTATTTATACCGGCGCCGGTGGCAACCTTCCCGCCTACTCAGTAACAGATAATCGACACTATGAGCAGCTGGAAAGCAGCGGTGCGAACCTTGGAGACGCCGCTGTCCTGGTCCGCGGTCAGCAGAGTGTGGTGACGGGGTTGCCTGCAGACGCGGTAGCGGGGGTTATTACATCGCGTGCATCGGCGCGCGCCTTCTTTGTCGATGGCACCAATCGCGCCATGTTCCGCTTTACCGTCCTCAATCATCTCTGCATGGATATGGAGCAGCTTAAAGACTCCACGCGGCCGGCAGACCGTATCCAGCAGGATGTATCCAGAAGTCCCGGCGGTGATAGCACGCTTTTCTTGAACGGATGTGTCACCTGCCATGCAGGCATGGACCCACTGGCACAGGCTTTCGCCTATTACGACTTTGATTACCCTGACGACGATGCGTTTCCGAACTTGTCCGAAGACGAGCGCAAGGATCTTGGCCAGCTCGTTTACACGCCGGGGCAGGTCCAGCCTAAGTACCTTATTAATGCCAGCACCTTTGCGCCTGGCTTTGTCACACAGAGCAATCACTGGACCAACTACTGGCGCCTGGGCGCTAACAGCGCACGGGTAGGCTGGCAGGCGGCTGCGGGCAATACCGGCAGCCGTGATATGGCGGTCAATCCCGAATATGCCGAGGGCGATGGCGCAGCGTCGCTGGGTCGGGAGCTGGCCAATAGCGACGCCTTTAGCCAGTGCCAGGTGCGCAAAGCGTTCCGCAGCATATGCCTGCGTGAGCCAGTTGAATCCCCTGGGGAGCGAGCTGCCATGGATGGCTTTATTAATAGCTTCAACAGTGAGCACAACATGAAGCATGTTTTCGCTGATGTGGCGTCATACTGTGCCGCGACTCCTTAGGCCAGCGCTTATGAGCTCGCACACAGCCTTCTGTCTGGTCATTGTCTTGGGCGTGTTTTTACAGGCGTGCTCAGGTGGTAGCGGTGGTGGTGCCAGCAATCGTGAGATAGACCTGAATGCCGACGTTGGCAGCGCGGCATTTGTGTACAGTGGCCCTGCGCCGGCCAGTGAGGAAATTCAAAATTTCAAGCGTGAGTTTTTTGACCCGCTGGCGGGTAATGACCGCTGCGGCCAATGCCATACGCCGGGGGGCTCTTCGGGCTCGGCGTTTGTAAACCAGCAGGATGTGAACGCCGCCTGGCAAGTGGCGAGGAGTGTCGTCAATCTGGACGACCCTACCGCCTCTGCCGCAGTGCTGCGTGTTGCCAATGGTCACAATTGCTGGCTGGGTGCCGACCAAACCGCCACCTGCGCGACAACTCTCACCGGATACGTAGAACGCTGGGCCAATGGGGTGTCGGTGTTTCAAAGTGAAGTGAGGCTTCTGCCGCGACGCCCGGTGAACGTCGCGGGAACGCGTGTTCTGCCTCAGAGCGTGGCCGAGGCGGAAGCTCTCGGTGTGGTTCTGACTGGCAACGGGGAATTGCTGAGCCTGCTTCAAACCTACTGTGCAGATTGCCACGCTGAAAATGCCACTGTGCCCCAGGTGCCGTATTTCGGCAGCAGTGACATGGACATTGCCTATGCGAGCCTGCGCGGGGCTGTTGACCTGGTAGCGCCCGAGGCCTCTCGCGTCGTGCGCCGACTGGCGCCGGAGTCACACAATTGCTGGGATGACTGTGGTGACAACGCCGATGCTATGCGCCGGGCAGTGGAGCGTTTGGCGTTGGTCATTCCAGAAACGCAGGTCGATCCTGCACTGCTTATCAGCCAGGCACAGGTACTAAGCACCGACGGCATTGTGGCGAACAGCGGTGGTCGCTACGAGACTAATCTGATCGCCAAATGGGAGTTCCGCGAAGGCAGTGGCACGACAACTGCAGACACCTCTGGCGTTCTGCCAGAAATACCGCTCGCCCTGAGTGGCAATTATCAGTGGATGGCGAGCTGGGGTCTGCGACTGGTCAACGGCAAAGCGCAGGGTAGCGTCTCTGGCAGTAGCAAGTTACACCAACTCATCACGGGCACTGGTGAGTACACTGTCGAGGCCTGGGTTGCACCGAACAATGTCAGTCAGGAAGACGCCTGGATCGTCGGCTACGCCGGCGGACCGGACGCACGCAACCTTCTGCTGAGCCAAACCCTCTACAACTATGAGGCCTACAATCGCAGCTCGGTGACGGAAGACAACAATGCTGGCGAGCCAGCTCTGGTCTCTGACGATGATGATGAGCTTGCCCAGGCTACGCTACAGCACGTGGTGCTGACCTATGACCCGATTAATGGGCGGCAACTCTATGTCAACGGTGAAAGCGCGGAAGTAGAGGACGAGGCAGGCGGCGGCCTGCTAAATAACTGGAGTGAACTCTACGCGCTGGTGCTGGGTAATGACACCAGCAACGCGCGCCCCTGGGTGGGCGCCATTCGTATGGTAGCTATACACAATGCCAGCCTCACCAGTGCGCAGGTGCAGCAGAATTTTGATGTGGGCGTAGGGCAAAAATACTTTCTCATGTTCAGCGTGGCTGAGCAGATCGATGAAGAGGGTAGCTGTCATGACATCAATGCAGAGGGCGCCAGGACCAATTACTGCTACTTGGTTTTCACGGTGAGCCAGTTCGACGACGCCAGCTATCTGTTTGAGTCCCCCTTTTTCGCCAACATTAATCCTTCGGGTGGCGGTAGCACGCTGGACGTTCAGGGCATTCGCATCGGAATCAATGGCAAGCTGGCCTCCGTCGGACAGGCCTTCACCAACGTAAACGCCTCGGCGAGCGCGAACCTGGGCAGTGTCAGCGCGCCTCTGTCTACTGTGGGGACGATTGTTCCCCTGGAGAACGGCGCAGACCAGGATGCGTTTTTCCTGGCCTTTGACGGTCTCAATGGCAACGCTGCACCCGTAGATGAGGGAGTGCGCCAGCCGTATCGCTATGCATTGGCAACCGATAATGCGCCCGAGGTTGGCGTGCGCACCTTTGACGAAATTAACGCCAGCTTCTCCGCACTGACTGGCGTTCCCACAGGGGACACTGCACTTAGTCCCACCACAGGCACATCGGTTGCGGCGACATATGCCAGTTTGCGCAGGGCACTGCCCGGCGTGGCAGATTTCCAGGGCTTTATGTCTTCGCATCATATGGCGGCAACGCAGCTTGCTTCTGCCTACTGTGATGCGTTGGTCCAGAACCCTCAACGTCGCCGGCAGGTGTTTCCCTCCAGCTTTAACTTTGCTGCTCCGGTTGCCGATGCGCAGCACGACTGGCGCAACGATATCGCCGCGCCCCTGGTCGACAGGGCGACCAATACGGGTCTGCTTCCCGACTCGGTGCGCAGCGCGATGTTGGATGAGCTGGAGCTCTTAATTACTGATGATCGCGACCTGAAGCCCTACGT
The DNA here is from genome assembly GCA_038746745.1 of Pseudomonadota bacterium. Lineage (GTDB taxonomy): Bacteria > Pseudomonadota > Gammaproteobacteria > Pseudomonadales > Halieaceae > JANQIO01. The sequence goes on along the minus strand of JBCDKJ010000030.1, from coordinate 24,883 downwards.
GTTCCTCAACGGCGCCTGGGTGCCCGACCCAAACCCGGCGGTCCACGATAAACGCGATGGCCTCATTTACTGCCGCAACGATGAGGTCTGCCCCGCCTCTCGCACAGGCGACGTTGTAAAGGCCGTGTGCACAGCAGTACTGGGCAGCGCCGCCGTGTTGTCTCAGTGACCATGAACCTGACGAATAAAACGGGAAAGCGCTAATGGCCAAATCTAGTAAGCCGCTCGGGTTGGACGCCCCTTTGCTACACCCGGATCATCGCAGGCCGCGATCTCGGCGGGACTTTCTGGCACAGGGTTTTCGCGCGGGCGCTGCCGGGATGCTGGGAACGTCTCTCTACAGCTTGCTGGGAGCCAATGCGCACGCAGTGTCGCCAGACCTGCTGGATCCGCGCTTTACCAATTTCTCAAGCTGCGATCTCGGCAAGGTCGCTGGTCGCAAGATTCCGTTTATCTGTTTTGATCTCGCTGGAGGCGCCAACATCGCGGGCTCCAATGTGATCATCGGAGGACCTGGTGGGCAGTTTGATCCGCTGAGCACTGCAGGGTATGCGCGCCTTGGGTTGCCCCCAGAGTTGCTGCCCTTCGCCAACAACCCGGCCACGGTAAGTGGCAACTTCACGGACGATACGCTGGGCCCGCTGTTTCACAGCGAGAGCGCCATGTTGCGGGGCATTCTCGACAAAGCGACAGGCATGCAGGGCTTTTGCAACGGCGCGGTAATCACTGGCCGCTCGGAAAACGATACCGGCAACAACCCCCATAACCCTATGTACGGTATTTATCGCGCTGGCCTGCGCGGGCAGATCCTGCAGCTTATTGGCTCGGAGAACTCTATGTCGGGCGGTAACAGCCTGGCTCCAGCTATGTTGATCGACCCGGAGGTAAGGCCTACCAAGGTGGATCGACCCTCCGACGCCAGCGGTCTGGTCGATGTGGGAGACCTCGGTGCGTTGCTGGAAGATCCAGAGGACATTGTGTCGGTGCTGGAGTCCATGAAGCGCATCACGGACTTTAAGCTGGACCTGGTCAATACCGGCATTACGGCGCCCAGCGATGAAGATCAGCGTTTGAAGGAACGGTTCAGCTGTGAGTACCTGCGTAGTGCAGACACCCTGGAAAACTTTTCGGACCCTGAGGCGCTAAACCCTTCTCAGGACAGCAACATTGTTGGAGAAGCAGGAATATTCAGCGCAGCGGAGTTTGACGAGGACCGCGAGTTCCGCAAGGCAGCATCCGTTATGAAGCTGGTGATCGACGGCATCGCCGGTGCCGGCACTATCGAGATGGGTGGCTACGACTATCACGTTGGTGATCGCAGCACGGGTGAAGCCAGGGATTTCAGAGCGGGGCAATGTATAGGCGCCTGCCTTGACTACGCGCGTCGCCGCGCGACGCCGGTGATGATTTACGTATTCAGCGATGGCTCTGTATTTTCCAACGGCAATCTGGAAATGGTGGATGGGCTGGAAAAGGGCGTCTGGACTGGAGACAGCTCGGCCACGGCGGCGTCCTTCTTCCTGGTCTACGACCCGGCAGGTGCACCTCAGCTCTGGGATGATGGACTGACGGATCCGCTGCTCCATCAACAGTTGGGCTGGATGCGCAGCGATGCCTCCGTGGAGACGTCTGCAACGCCCGCCGCCAACAACGTCAACCTGATGGTAGAGACGCTGGTGCTCAATTACATGGCGCTGCATGGGGAGCAAGGTCTGTTTTCCAATGACGGCTTTTTCCCAAGCCAGGGTCTGGGACCCGCCGCCAGCCGCGACCGTTATATCGCGTTTCAACCCTTGGCGAGTATCAGCAATGGAGTGTTGAGTTGATGAACGCCATGCGCTCGCTAACAACCTCTCTGCTTGTGCTAATGATTTGCGCGACTCTGCCTGTTCACGGCGATTCAATGATCGAGGATGACGTGCAGGCGCTGAAGCAGCAAACGCTGGAGCTGAATCGCGATCTGTTTATTCTAGAAGAGAGTCTGCTCTATCCCAGTGATACCCAGCTTTCTGTATTTCTGTCCCTGGATATTGGGGAGTTCTTCACGCTGGATGCGGTCAAGCTCAGCATCGATGGTGAAGTCGTCACCCACTATCTCTATACCGAGCGCCAGTTGGCGGCTTTGCGGCGCGGCGGCGTGCACCGTCTGTTTCGAGGCAATATGAAGACCGGGGAACATGAAGTTGTCGCTATCTTCTCCGGCGTGGGACCACAGGGACGAGACTACCGGCGCGGCGCAACCCTGCAGGTGGAAAAACAGACGGGCGCCAAACATCTTGAATTGCGCATCGTCGATTCCACCGCCGCTCGACAGCCGGAATTTGATGTGAAGGAGTGGTAGCGTGCGGCGCCTCTGGACAACCCCAGGGCGGTACCGGTGCTACGTGCCAGGCATCCTCTGCCTGCTTTTGGCGGCAACACCTCTGCGTGCTGGGGAAACGGTACAAAGCCTTCGCTACGGCACCACGCTGTTCTATTTGTATCAGCAGGACTATTTCAATGCGCTGACTGAGCTGATGGTGGCCCAGTCAATGCAGGCGTTGGGCCCGCACGCGGACAACGCCGAACTGCTGCGCGGCGGTATGGCGCTGTCCTGGCGCATGGATCGAGAGGCAGAACAGGTGTTCCTAGAACATTTGAAAACACCACCTGATGGTGTCGAGCCCGGACGTGCCTGGTTTTACCTGGCGAGGCTGGCCTGGCGGCAAGGCGATTTTGACCGTGCCACAGACGCACTCGCCAATGCTTTGCCGCTGTTGGATCCGTCGCTGATGGAAGAGGCAGCACACTATCGGCTTGGCATTGCCTTGCAGGCGCAGGACTTTGATGCGGCCTGCGAAGCGCTATCCGGTTTACCTCGGGGATCGCCCTGGCGGGCGTATGCCCTTTACAACCTGGGTGCAGCTCTGGCATCGGAAGGTCAGTGGGGTGCAGCGGTAGAGGCCTTTCACAGCATCGAATGGAATCCCCGTAATCAGGAGTTATGGGCGCTTCGAGACAGGGCCATGACGGCTGCAGGTTATGCGCAGTTGGCAGATGCCCGCTTTGAAGGGGCGAGGGCAGACTTTACCCAGGTCCGATTGGACGGCGTTATGGCGCCTCGAGCTTTGCTGGGCCATGGTTGGGCCGCCCTGCAGTCTGACGATACGCTGGGCGCTTTAAGCCCCTGGCAGCGACTCATACGCGAGCCTGCCTCTAACGTCAGCGTGCGCGAGGCTTTGATGGCAGTACCCTACGCCTATGAGCAACTGGGCCGTCAGGGCCTGGCACTGGCGCACTACCGCGAAGCAAGCACTGCCTTTCGTGCAGAGCTGGAAGTGGTGCGTCGTGGCATCGCAGTGTTTAGAGAGTCAGCATTGCCGGTAGAGCTGAGCGTTTCACGGAGTGGCTCCGGCTGGGGTTCGCGTGATGACTGGTTGCCGGTCTCTGACGAGGCGGCCTACCTTCGAAGCCTGTTCAGTAGCCACAGTTTTCAGACCGCTGTCGCTGATTTTCGTGACTTACAGCATATTGACCAGCGACTGGTACGGGCCAGGGCGCGACTGGCTGTTCTGCGAGAGGCTGATGCGGAGCAGCAGCAAGACTGGCAGCGCATTGCACGCGACGGCGGTCGAGAGCGTTTGGCTGCGCGACATGCTGCGCTGATGCGGGCCGCGGAATCTCTGCGACAGCGGCTGCACATGGCGGAAGCCACTGTAGAGGGCAATGAAGAGGGCGATAAGGACGGCTATGAATATGGCCGCGCCTTGGTGTCTGCCAGCGATGAAGCCCTGTGGCAGCGCCTTGAGAGTGCAGAGCGCGCAGCTCGGAGCCTGGATGCCGAAGCAGCACTGCGGCAGTTGGCGGTAATGAAAGGTGTGCTTATCTGGCAAAACAGTGAAGCATTTCCTGACCGACGCTGGCGGGCCCAGCGCGCGCTGGCGGAACTCGATGAGGCATTGGGTGAATCTTCGGAGCGGCTCGCGTCGTTAGATGAGGCGCTAGCCGGGCGCCAGCGCAGTAGCCAATCCGGTGCAATAGACGTGCTGGTTCGACGTGTCACCCAACAAGCCACTCGCGTGGACAGCGCGCTCACCCGTAGTGAAGCTGCCCTGCGCCGCCAAGCCATCGCGGTATTGGAAATGGAGAAGCGACAGCTGATGCAGGCGCTCAGTCAGTCGCAACTGGCGGCCGCGCAATTACTGGAAACCAGCACTGCGGGTTTGACCCCATGACGCACCATCTTGCCTTCACGGGTGCAGTAATTTTCTGCGTCGCTTGCTGCGTCACTGGCTGCAGCCTTACACGAGTGTGGCAGGGTGAGCCGCAGGCAGCCACGTTGGCTGAACTCGAGCCTGCGGTGTTGCCGACAACAGACAGTGAGATACCCGACGTCAGCATGGAAACGCTGGCCGGGATGTATCAGGAGGTGCTGCTGGCAACCAAGGACGCTGCCACCCGAGTGTTGGTGCTGGAACGTCTCGCGGGACTGGATATGGCCGCAGGGGAGTCCGCGCTTGCTGATGCCGGTGATAGTAAGTCGCGTTTTCAGGCAGCGATCGCCGCCTACGAATCCTTACTTGCTGAGCAACCTTCGCTGCCCCAGGGTGACCGCATGCTGTATCAGCTGTCCAAGGCGCACGATCTGACTGGCAACGGTTCCGGCGCTGAGCAAGTGCTGGCGCGCTTGGCCAAAACCTACCCGAATTCTGATCACGTAATAGAAGCGCGCTTTCGATTGGCGGAGTCACATTTTAGTGCAGGGCGCTACGCTCTTGCTGAAGCCGACTATGCTGCGGTGATCGCTGCCGGTGAAGACAGCGACTATTTCGTGAACGCGACCTACATGCTGGCCTGGTCGCAATTCAAGCAGGCCCGCTACAGGCAGTCGATTCGTGGCTTTACCGAGACGCTTGATCAGCTTCTTGTCTCTGGTCCTGGAGAATCAGGTTTTGAGCAGCTAGAGGCGGCTCAACGCAGTGTTGCTGACGACTGTCTGCGTGTGCTGGCGTTTGTTTTCAGTTACCTGGAAGGTAGCGAAACAATAGACGCCGCCTATGATCAACTCGGTGAACGGCACTACATGCCATTGCTGTATAACGCTCTCGCCGAGCTTTACCTGAGTCAGGAGCGCTTCCAGGATAGTGTCGACAGTTTCCGGGCATATATTGCTCGCTACCCGACATCTCCGCAGTCGCATCGTTTTCAGTTACGCGTCATAAATATCTATGAGTCTGCAGGATTTCCAGACCAGGTTCTTGCGGAGAAAGGTGCCTACGTCGCCGGATACGGCGTCTCTAGCGACTATTACCTTACGGCACAGCCCGCGCTGCGCGCCGAAATGCGAGAGCGCCTGACGCAGTTCATCGAAGAGCTTGCCACATACCATCACGCACTGGCGCAGGCAGATCACAGGTCTGGCGTCCATTACCGAGAAGCAGCGCACTTTTATCAGCTCTATATAGACAGCTTCCCCGAGGACCATCGAGCACCGGAGCTGGGTTTTCTGCTGGCCGAGGTGCTGAGTGAACTTGGCCAGATGCGCGAGTCTATTGCACGCTTTGAGTGGGTCAGTTACGAGTTCCCCGAGCATCCACGAGCTGCGGATGCAGGGTATGCCGCATTGCTAGGCTACGAACGCCTGAAAGCTGACACCGACAAAGAAGAGCGCGCGACTCTTGCGCAAGAGAAAAGCTATAGCCAGTTACGCTTCGCTGCAGTCTTCACAGAGGATTCTCGTCGCACCACGGTGCTGAGTAATGCAGCAGACGAACTGCTGTCATCGGGGCAATACCGGCTCAGTCTCATTGCTGCCGCCGCGCTACTGCGGGACACCACAGCAACCGACAGAGCGATCCTTGCCGCTGCGCAGCTTGTGGAGGCACATGCCTGGTTTGAATTGCAGTCCTTCGCAGATGCCAGTGCTGGTTATCAGCTTGCCTTGCAGACACTGCCTGAAGATGACCCGTTATGGCAGACCACGGTGGAGCGGCTTGCGGCGAGTCTGTATCGCGAGGCAGAGCGTGTTGCAGAGATGGGCGATGCCGCAGCGGCGGCCCGAGCGTTTGAACGTATAACAGAGCAGGCCCCTGAGGCCAGTTTCAGACGGCAGGCACAGTATGACGCCGCAGCCTATTACATGCAGGCGCAGAACCATCGCCGAGCCAACCAACTTCTGCTCGACTTTCGTTCCCGCTACCCCGGCGATGCGCTGCTGGGGGACCTTCAGGAAAAGCTGATTTTTAATCATGAACAGCTCAGTGAATGGGGGCTGGCCGCGCGCGAACTGGACGCCGCTGCCGATGTCACCACTGACACCGTGCGACAGGGACAGCTGATCTATGCAGCCGCCGAGCACTATGACCGGGCCGGGGAGCGTGATATTGCCATCGTTCGCTTTCGTCGCTACGCCCACGGCTGGGAGCAACCCTTAACCCCGCGCTTCGAAGCCATGCGTCGGTTAGCGGAGTTGTATGAAGCCGGCGCCGCGCCTGCGAAGCAACGATTCTGGCTACGGAAAATTATTGCTGCTCACGATGCGGCTGGCACTGCACAGACATCGCGCTCGCTATACCTGACGGCGCAAGCGGCAGCGCTGTTGGCAGAAGTTGACTATCAGGTCTATGCGGCTGTTCCCCTAGCGCAGCCGCTGAAAGTAAGCCTGCGTAAGAAGCAGCGCGCCATGCAGTCTGCTATCGCCGCCTTTCAACGCTGTGATAGCTACGGCGTTGCCGACTTTTCTGCGCAGTGTACTTATCGAATGGGGGTGATCTATGCACAGCTGGCTGAAGCGTTACTGGCTTCACCACGCCCGGATAGTCTCGAAGGGCTGGCACTGGAGCAGTACGAATTGTTGTTGGAGGAACAGGCGTTTCCCTTTGAAGAGAAAGCGATTGCTATCCACGAAACTAACGTGCGCCGAAGCTGGCAGGGTTGGTATGACAGGTGGGTGGCACTTAGTTTTGACGCGCTTGCACAGTTGTCACCGGTTCGCTACGCCAAGCGTGAGCTAGTCGCCTCCTACGCCGAGGGCATTTACTGATGAAGGCCGTGATGAAGCTTTCAACCAGAGTTGTGCGGGTCGCCTTATTGTCAGGAGTACTGCTCTCACTGTTGGAGGCCTGTAGCACGGGGCGCAGCTTGCCGTCAGCAGTGGTGAATGACAGCGCGACGCAGGCTGCGTCGACCCAGCCTGATCTGTACCCAGGGCGGAAGCCGCGTGTGGATCAGCGCGCACAGCAACGCTTTCAAATGGGTGTTACCGCCATGGCCGTGCAGGACTGGGATACGGCGGAACAAGATATGCAGTGGCTCGTGCAGCACTATCCCAGACTGTCGGGGCCGTATCTGAATCTCGCACTCATCTACAAGCAACAGCGCAGTATGAATGATGCCGAGCGCTATTATCAGGCTGCGCTAGAGGTCAATAGCAGTAACCTTGAGGCCTACAATCATTACGCCTTATTCCTGCGCGAGGCAGGTCGTTTTCCAGAGGCAGAGACTGTCTATCTCGAGGCCCTTGGGGTGTGGCCAGACCACGCCGAAACCCATCGCAACCTGGGTGTGCTCTACGACTTGTATTACGGCAACGTTGAACGCGCGCTGGTCCATTACTACCGCTACCAGACGCTGACAGGGGGCGAGAGTCGTCAGGTGGCGAGCTGGATTGTTGATCTCGAGCGCCGCAGTGGTCAGATCGTTTCAAGGCAACTGCCATGAGGTGCTTGGAGATCTTCACACGGGGCGGTGTGTTAATCGCGGTTCTTTTGCCGCTGCCGTTGTTGCTGCCGGGCGATGCTTGGGCGCAACAACCTACGGTAACGCTGCGCTCCACTGTCACCGGCAATCAGGAGCAGCCGCGAGTGATGTACATCCTGCCGTGGCAAACCCCGCAGGCGCAGCGGTACGACTACCAGCCCGGGGCGGCGTTGGCGGAGGAGCTTTTTCGACCGCTGGATCGTGCGGAGTTTCTGCGTGAGCTGGATTACCAACAAGCGCTCTCGGCCGCAACGGCTGCGCCGAACGACTCCGAGACTTCTACTACTGATTGAGGCAAATATTATGGAGACCTTTTATCTCATCGTGCGATTTTTCCAGAACGGGGGGCCGTTCATGTACCCCATCGCCCTTGTGTTGACTATTGGGCTGGCCATCGCATTGGAGCGCTGGCTGGTGTTAAGCGTCGCAGGCAGCAGTAACAGGCGCGCCTTTGACAGCATCATGAAGGCTCTGCGCAGCCGTGAGTACACCGCAGTCGTATCAGCGGGCAAGGACTCCAGCGTGCCCATGTACCGCATTGTGGCGGCGGGGATCGCCCGCTTTCTAAACAATAATCGGCGCGACGAAATCGAAGCAGCGATGGAAGAAGGCGTTATGGAAGCACTGCCGCGATTAGAGAAGCGCACACCCTACTTGGCGACGCTGGCCAACGTGGCGACGCTGCTAGGTCTGCTCGGCACCATCGTGGGTCTTATCGCTGCCTTCACCGCTGTCGCGACCGCTGCTCCCGCAGAGAAGGCCAGCATGCTGTCCAGCAGCATTTCAGTGGCGATGAACACTACCGCGTTTGGCCTGATTTCGGCGATTCCATTGTTGCTGTGCCACGCCGTACTGCAGACGAAAACCATTGAATTGGTGGACAGCTTCGAGATGGCTGGCGTCAAGGTGCTGAACGCGCTCGGTGATGCGCGTCAGTTACGCGGTGGCACACGGGTCAGCGATAGCTGAGGTCGCATGATGAGAAATCGCAGGCGTCTCCAGCGCGACGAGGCAGAGCTGGACATCACAGCCTTTATGAATCTGATGATCGTACTGGTGCCGGTGCTTCTCTTAAGCCTGGTGTTTTCACAAGTGTCCGCTATTGAGATCAGCCTGCCGCAACTTGGTGAGGGCAGCGAGGAAGCTATTGACCAAAGACAGGTAGAGCTGCTGATTCGCGTGGATCGAATGCAGGTGAATTACCCCAGAGGCATCATGCTGAAGCGCATCCCACGCGGAGAGGATGGTGACTTTGACTACGCTGTTCTAAGTCTCGTGTTGCAGGAAGTGAAGCGGCAACTTGCAGAGCAGGGTCTGGAACGGCGCGGAATCACCATACTCGCGGAGGAGGCAATCGACTACCAGACCATCGTAACCGCGATGGACACAGTGCGCTCCTTTGAAGCACTGGTCGCCGCAAACGTCGTTGACGCCGCGCTGTTTCCGGAGATTTCCTTCGCGGATGCGCCGCCCCGCGACGCCGTGAGGTCGGATACATGAAGAGCTCAGCACGCGCACGCAGAATGGCGAGGAGTCACCGCCGCTTCGGGCAGCAGGCGAGACTAAGCTTAGTCTCTCTGATGGACATTTTTACCATTCTTGTATTTTTTTTGATGGTCAATTCCGGCGATGTGGAGGTACTGGAGGCGGACCCAGGCATCACGCTGCCCGAGTCGGTATCGGAGCAGAAGCCGGAGATTGCGTTGACCATTAAAATCAGCGCTGAAGATATCGTGGTTCAGGGCCGCCCACTGGCCCAGGTGGAAACCGTACTGGCACAAAACGGTGATGTGATAGCGCCCCTGAAAACAGAGCTAGACTACCAGGCACAGCGCTCAGAGGGCCAGGCGGAAGCGTCGATCGAGCGTGCCTTACCCGTCATCATTATGGCCGACCAGGGGATGCCATATCGCCTGCTCAAGCGGGTTATGCGCACCTGTGCGGACAGTAACTACCGTGACATCACCCTGGCAGTAAATGCGCAGAGCGCGACTGCGCCCGCGGAAACTCTCGCGCTGGTGGGAGGCTAAGCATGACCGCGATGACCCTGGTAGGTGCACCGGAGCTATTGCTGCCCTGGGAATCGGCCCGCGCCGAAGATGCGTGTTACCGGCGTGTGCTGCATCGCGCCTTGCTGCTCCTTTTGATTCTGGGCCTTGCCCTGCCTTGGCTATCTGTACCAGAGCTAACGCGCGAAAAGCAGGAGGCACTGCCCCCGCAGCTCGCCCGTATTGTGCTGGAAAAGCAGGCTCTGCCCGAGCCTGAGCCACCGGCGGCTGCGCCAGTACGCCCTGAACCTGAGCCAATGCCGGACGACGTGCCCGCTGTCGAGCCAGAACCTGCCAATATGGTCGTGCCAGAGCCCGTCGCCCCCGCAGTGACCCCTGAACAGAGTGTGGAAGAGGCGCGGGAGATCGCTGCGGTGGCGGGAGTGCTGGCATTTAAGGATGCACTGACTGAGATGCGCGACAGCGTCGACGTTGAGAGCCTCGCCAGAAGTGGCTTACAGCGCGGTGAGGCGCAGGCAGCTCAGGTAGAGCGCGCGATTGTGGCCGCCAGTGTCGCCGGCAGCAGTGGCGGTATTCGCACGGCCGGTCTCAGTCGTGACACTGGCGGTGCGGCTTTGTCAGGGCGAGTGGCAACCCGCGTTGACAGCAACTTGCTGGCGGGGACTGCAACAGGTAGTGCTGCGGGTGCCAGCGAGTCTGTCCGCCTCGGTGGCCGCAGTGATGAATCAATTCGACGGATAATGGACCGCAACAAGGGTGCGATTTTCTCGATCTATAATCGCGCCCTGCGTCGTGACCCCAGCCTGGCGGGCAAGCTGGTGTTTGTCATGGAGATCAGCCCCTCGGGTGGTATCTCTATGTTAGAGCTGGTATCCAGTGAGCTGGTAGACGATGCGCTCACGCAAAAACTCCTCAATCGCATCCGATTGATCCGCTTTGACGCTGCAAATGTGTCTACCACGCGGGTAAATTACGCTTTCGACTTCCTTCCCTACTAGGCCACAGGCCGCGAACTTCGGGGGCTGTAAGGAATTATCCGCGGCGCCATCGCGCGACGTCACATCTTGCGCTATAAATAGCTCTGTAAGCAGCGGAGTCACTATGGCGGAAAATTACTTCAGATGTCTGGAGCTGGAAAGAGAGTCAGGCACTGGAAGTACCAATCCGCTGGACCCCTCGCGCTGTCATTATTTGAAAGAACAATTACTGCACGAAATTCAGGCGTTGGAAGAACAATTACTCATGCTTAAAGACAGCGCGGAGCGCATTGATTTTTCTATGCAGCAAACCTGTCGGGAGATGATCCATTCCCGGCAACAGCTCTTTCGTAAGTTGCAAGGCTAGCCGCTCTCTGCGCGCACACAGGCAACAATGAACCTCAGCGCTCTGTCCCAGTATGACTGATATTCGCCCGCCCGACCCTCCGGTAGTCGCGGGTGAGGCCGCTAATGAGCTCACGCTGGAACAGAGACTGGCGATGGTGCAGGACCAACATCGGGCATTGGACCTGGAAATTGATGCGCTGTATGAGTTTCCCTACCGGGATCAGCTGCATTTGCAGCGGCTGAAAAAAAAGAAGCTTCAACTCAAAGATCTGATTGAGCGAATTAAGGATGAGTTGATTCCCGACCAGCCCGCGTGACGCTATGGCGTGACGAGCCTGGAAAACCCAGGTGATCGGGCTCGCGTCTACACCCAGCTCTTCAGCGATCGGTTCTTTGCTCGCTCGCTAGACACAGGTGTCACTGGAGACGCGCTGGATCATCTCGCCGGTGACAGATGCGTCCCTCTCAGGCGGTGGCTGGCGAGGATTCCAGCGCTAATAGAGCAGTCTTGGTGTCCAGGCCCCCAGCATAGCCGGTGAGCTTGCCGTTGCTGCCAATGACCCGGTGACAGGGTATGACCAGTGGCAACGGGTTGCGGCCGTTGGCGGCACCCACGGCGCGAACAGCGCGGGGCCTGCCAATGGCCCTGGCGATTTCCATATAGCTCCTGGATTCTCCATAGGGAATTGCCAGGAGCGCATCCCATACCTCTTTTTGAAAGGTAGTGCCCGCCGGCGCCAGTGGCAGCGAGAAGCGCTTGCGAGCCCCGCTAAGGTACTGCTGTAGCTGGCTGGCTATTTCCGTAAGTAATGGGGTTTTGCCTGCCACACCGTCGCAACCATGCTGGCCGGGAAATTCAATGCGCAGCAGGTGCGTCGAGTTGGTCACCAATCGCAGTGTGCCAATAGAGGTGTCAAGCGTCCGGTAGGTTGTGGTTTCAGCCATGGTCCAGGCTCCTCCAGAGTAGATTTGCAGCGTAGGAACGCCACGGCGTCCATTGCTGTTGTCGCAGTTTTAGAGCGTCCTGTGAAAAGCCCTCGGCTTCGACGGCCCGCACCAAACCCAGGTCGGATAGCGGAAATTGATCAGGGCGACCGTGGCCGCGCATGTCTACCAGGTCTGCAGTCCACGGACCTACACCCTTTACAGACAGCAACTGCTCCCGCTCCACGTGACCGGCAGCGAACAGTTCACATAGCCTTCTCAGCGTAGCGCGTCGCCCAGCGGGCATGCGCAACACGCTATCCGGGATCTCCAGCATCGCTCGTGGAGTCGGGAACAGCGGCACGGTCTCTCCTGCAATTTCAGCCTTCTGATTGCAGGCGTCGACTATCCGCTCGCAGTGTGTGCGTGCCGCTGCAGTGCTCACTTGCTGCCCGAGAACTGCACGCACGCAGGCCTCAAATGGAGTGGCAAAGCAGGGAGACCGAATGCCAGGGCGCTGTTTGAGCAAGGGCAACAGCAGTGCATCCTCGCCCAGTGCGTCCGCGATATCGGCGGGCTGCGCGTCCAGGTCAAAGATGCGACGTAATTGCGCCACAACTGCCATTAAATCGCGGTTATCGCTTAAACGGATAGATGCTTGCAGCGCGCCCGGCATCCGTTGTGCGACGGTGACCTTGGCAGCGCCATGCGGTGTTGCCAGAGAACGGGTCCACTGGTCTTCGTTCACCTCATCCAGGCCTGCTACCGCGTGCCGCCTGAACAGCGCGATAACACCCTGCCAGTCGTAGGGCTGCCGCAAGCTCAGTGACAACTCGATGCCTGCCCTGGCCGATACTGACTGGGTGCGGCGCAGTGCACTGGGTGCGCAGCCGAAAGCGTCCTGAGTGGCGCTGTTGAAACGCCGCAGGCTGCGGAAGCCAGCCGCAAAAGCGACCTGGGTTACGGGCAAAGCCGTCTCTTTGAGTAGCTTTTGTGCCAGATGCAGTCGCTGGGTATGCGCCAGCGCCTGGGGCGAGACTCCCAGCTTAGCGTCGAAGAGCTTGCGTAAGTAGCGCTCGCCTACACCGAGGCGGTCTGCCAGGGCAGCTAACTTGGCGTCGTTGAGAAAGCCGCTTTGAATCAGCGCTACAGCGCGGTTTACCGTGGTATCTGTGCCCACCCAGGCGGGACTGGCGGGCGCCGATTCCGGTCTGCAGCGCAGACAGGGGCGAAAACCTGCCTGCGCCGCCTCGGCTGCACTGGCGAAGTAGCGTACGTTTTCTTCGCGGGGCAAACGCGCTGGACATATCGGTCGACAGTAGATGCCTGTGGTCGTGACACCAATGAAGAATAAACCGTCAAAGCGCGGGTCTCTGGACAATCTGGCGCGGCGGTAAATGGAGGTATTGGCGGAACGCATAGGCGTACTATAGGCCGGAGGCGTCCTCCCAACTAGCCAGAATCGGCCCTGTCTCACGTTTGCTTTCGGCAGGCGTTGCATTAGCATTCAGCTTCCTCTGGAGATCACGATGAAACAGGCGATAGCAAAGACCTTGAAGGCAGGAGTCCTGGCGCCACTGCTGGCGCTCGCAGTAGGCTGCGAGTCGACGTATTACGCAGCCGCTGAAAAAGTTGGCTACTACAAACGCGACATCATGGTAGATCGGGTGGAAGATGCTAGAGATGCTCAGCAGGATGCAGAAGAACAGTTTCAGTCTGCGCAGGCGCAACTGATATCCCTCATTGATTTCGATGGCGGTGATCTGGAGGATGTCTACGAGCAGCTGTCAGAGGAATACGACGCGTCAGCGGACGCCGCAGCCAGGGTGACGGACCGCATTGATGCGATTGAGAGCGTGGCCGATGCATTGTTTGATGAGTGGCGCGGTGAGTTGGACGAGTATAGTAACGCTCGCTTGAAGGCGGACAGTCAGCGAAAGCTCGGTGAAACAGAGCGTCGCTACCAGCAATTGATGAAGACCATGCGTCGCTCTGAGTCCAAAATGGAGCCTGTATTGGCGGCTTTGAAGGACAACGTGTTGTATCTGAAACACAATCTTAACGCCCGCGCCGTGGCCGCGCTCAAGACTGAGTTCAGTCAGATCGATCAGGAGATCGATGTGCTTATCGTCGAGATGCGTAAGGCAATCGCCAGCTCTGACGCGTTTATAGACAGTTTGCAGACACAGCAGTAAGCCAATGGATTTGGTGCCCTACGCGATTCCGTTCTTTGTGCTGTCCATGCTGGCAGAGTGGCTCTACGGCCTGCGCAAAGGCAGGAACACCTATCGCGTGAACGATACTGTGGGGAGTTTGTTCATGGGTACTTTGCGCACGGCCAGCAAGCTGGTGCTGATCGGTGTTGGTGGCGCTGTTTTTGCAGCCACTGAGGACCACTTCGCCCTTTGGCGCATGGATACCGGGAACTGGGCGACCTGGGTGTTTGCGTTCATAGCCTACGACTTTTGCTATTACTGGAATCATCGCATTGGCCACGAGCGCCAGATTTTCTGGGCGTCGCACGTGGCCCACCATCAGAGCGAAGAGTACAACCTCAGTACGGCTTTGAGACAGACCAGTACTGGTTTTTTGTTGAGCTGGTTGTTCTACGTCCCGCTGTTCCTGTTAGGTGTACCCGCGGAGGTGTATGTCACCGTCGCCTCAGCCAATCTGATCTATCAATTCTGGGTGCACACCGAACATATACCCAAGTTGGGTTGGTTTGAATGGTTCTTCGTATCGCCTTCGAATCACCGCGTGCATCACGCGCAAAATGCCCGCTATATGGACCGTAACTACGGCGGCGTCTTTATTGTCTGGGATCGATTGTTCGGGACCTACCAGGAAGAGCAGGACGACGAACCCTGCGTATTCGGTATCCGCGGTCCACTGCACACGTTTAACCCGCTTTGGGCAAATCTGCACATCTATGTGGGTATGGCTCAGGACGCATGGCGCACAGCGGATTGGCGTGACCGGCTGCGCGTGATCGTGTCGCGAACCGGGTGGCGACCTTCCGATGTCGCGGCACAATACCCGCGTGAAAAGACCGATCTTGCCCAGTTCGTCAAGTATGATCCTCAGGTGTCAGTGGCGATAAATGCTTATGCTTTGCTGCAACTGCTAGTGACCACGGCAGTGGGCACCCTGTTGCTGTTCCTGCCGGCATTAAACTGGGCGGAGACGGCGGCGTCCATCGGGTTAATGCTGATGGCTATGGTGTGCACAGGCATCTGGCTGGATGGCCGTCGCCCCCTGGGCCTGGAAACGTTACGCCTTGGTTTGCTCGGGCTCATGTTGTTGGCTGGCTGGCCGGGGGCGATCAGCGGGAGCATGCATTGGCTGCTGTGGACGTATCTGCTGAGTAACGTGGCAGCACTGCCGTTGCTTGCTCAGGCGCAGCTGCGCCTTCCAAACCTCGCAGCGCAGTGAGCAGCGTAGCGGTAGAGGACGCCGCTTTTGCCCTCTACTCAGTCCATTTCGAGAAAGCGCGTTTTATATAGCACGTAGCTGCATAAGCAGGCGATTACAACCTCCAGGCCCATATGCCAGCTCTGCAATGGCCCATTGCCATGTAATCCGCTGGCTGCCTGCAGCAAAACATCGACGCTGACGGACGCGGCGGTCAGTAGCAGGACAAATCTCGACTGCCCCGAAAGCCCCAGCGCCAGCATTAGAAAAAATACGCCAATCAGTGCTGTTAGCAGGGTCTCACCGGTGGTCTCACGAAACCAGAGCTGCACGATATGACTGGTGCCGGTGACCAGCGTGAGGATTGCTGCGCTTCTGCGCGCATTTCTAATGACCTCAATCTGCACGGTATATTTCAACCTCTATTCCCCGAACGTATACAGCGTGATCCCGCTGAATCCGCCGGCTCAGGATTAAAGGGTCCGCATTGCGGTCGCAGCTCTCGATGCGCTGGGCCGATTCAAGACCTTGTCAATAAAAGCTCCAGCATCACACAGCGCAGCCATATCTACGCCGGTCTCAATACCAAGCCCGTCCATCATGTAGAGCACATCTTCAGTGGCGACGTTCCCAGTGGCACCCGGCGCGTAGGGGCAGCCGCCCAGACCGGATACGGAGGCATCGACAGTGGCAACTCCGTGCTGCAAGCCGATCAAAATATTGGATAGCGCCTGACCGTACGTGTCGTGGCAGTGCATCGCGAGCAACTCCGGCTTCACATTTTTCAACAGTGCATTGAGAAGCCTCGAGAAGCTACCTGCTGTGCCAACGCCTGTAGTGTCGCCCAGCGAAACCTCATAGCAGCCCATGTCCAGTAGAGCATCCGCGACTGCTACCACAGAGTCGGGCGATACCGGGCCATCAAACGGGCAGCCAATCACACAGGAGATATAGCCGCGCACCGGCAAGCCGTTGTTTGCGGCTGCTGCTGCGACGGGGCGAAAACGCTCCAGACTCTCAGCAATACTGCAGTTGATGTTTTTCTGGCTGAATCCTTCAGAAGCGGCGGCGAATACTGCGACCTCATCGACCGCTGCTGCTTGCGCCCGCTCGAAGCCCTGCAAGTTGGGTGTCAGTGCCGAGTAGCGCGTGCCAATGCGACGGTGTATGCCGGCAAACACGTAGTCACTACTAGCCATTTGCGGCACCCATTTAGGATTCACAAAGCTGCCTGTCTCAATAACTGGAAGGCCCGCCTGCGCCAGGCGGTCTACAAGCTCAACCCTTGCTGCCACGGACACGGGCGAGGATTCGTTTTGCAGGCCATCACGCGGCCCTACCTCGACCAGTGTGACCCTGTCAGGCAAGCTCATTCGGGCGCTGCTTCAAAGTCCAGGAGCTCTGCATCGCCGTCGACAAGATCGCCGGGCTGGACGTAAAACGATGTAACGCGCCCCGCGGCGGGCGCTCGAATGGTGTGCTCCATTTTCATGGCCTCCATCACCAGCAGTGCAGCATCCTGCTCAATGGCATCGCCGGGTTCAACCAGCAGTTTTACTATGACGCCATTCATCGGAGCTCTCGGGTTCCCGGCCAATGCCAACCCGGTTTCATGCCCTCGGTCTGGTTCTACCGTTGCAAACGCAAAGGCGCCACTGGGTCCGTACACAGAGAACATTCCGTCGTGACTGGCCACGGTTACCCTTTGGCGAAAACCGTTGATGTCTGCAATCAGCCGCTGCTGCTCCAGCTCGCCGGTGATGGAAAATCGCTCCTCACCCCAGTGCATCTCAAAGTACTTGGCGTCCCTTTGGGTCAGAGTGAGTGCATGATGCTCGCCATCGTAATCAATGATCAGTGTATGTACGTGAGGTTCGTTCATGCGCCAGCCGCTGTGCTGGTGCCAGGGCGAATGTATATCAGGATGTCCCTGAGCCGCGTTCTGATTGGCCAGCTGACGTGACAGCATGAGATACAGGCCAGCCAGTGCCAGAGCGTCACCCGTGGCCGTCACAGTTGACTGCAGCAGTCCGTGAGCGTGGCGTTCAATAAAACCGGTGCTGAGCTGAGCATTAGCGAAGGCATCGTGGGTCGCGATGTTGTAAAGAAAGTCGATGTTGGTACTGAGACCTGCCACGTGAAATTCACTGAGCGCTGCAGCCAGTCTACGCAGCGCAGAGCGCCGGTCTGTGTCCCAGGTGATCAGCTTGGCGATCATAGGGTCATAGTGCACGCTAACAGTATCCCGCTGCCGCACACCGGTATCCACGCGGACATGCTGTGATTCGGGCGGACTTTGCAATACATGAAGAGTGCCGGTGGTGGGTAGAAAATCCTTGGCGGGATCCTCTGCATAGATTCTCGCTTCGAAAGCGTGCCCTTGGATGCTCAGCTCAGACTGGGCTGCCGGCAGTGTCTCGCCTGCGGCAACCCGTAATTGCCACTCCACCAGGTCCTGGCCGCTGATCATCTCGGTGACCGGGTGTTCCACCTGCAGCCGCGTATTCATTTCCATAAAGTAAAAGTCGCCGGCGGCGTCCAGTAAAAACTCAACCGTGCCGGCACCGATATAGTCTATGGCCTGAGCGGCGCGGAGTGCTGCTTCCCCCATGGCTTGACGCAGGCCGTCGCTCAGGCCAGGTGCCGGTGCTTCCTCAATGACTTTCTGATGGCGCCGTTGTAAAGAGCAGTCGCGCTCCGCCAGGTAGACCCCGTTACCGTGCTGGTCACAGAAGATCTGTACCTCGACATGTCGAGGTTGTGCCAGATATTTTTCTACCAGCATTCTGGAATCCGCAAAGCTGCTCTCTGCTTCGCGCCGCGCCGCGGCGAGTTCGTCATGGAAGCGGGCGGCATCTTCCACCAATCGCATGCCTTTGCCGCCGCCGCCAGAGACGGCTTTTAGCAAAACTGGAAAGCCGATCACTTCGGCCTGCGCGAGTAACAGGTCTGCCGCCTGATCATCACCGTGGTAGCCAGGTAGTGTTGGCACGCCGGCTTCTGCCATGATGCGTTTTGCGGCTGCCTTGGAGCCCATTGCCTCAATCGCGGACGGCGTCGGCCCTACAAAGACCAGCCCAGCTTCTGCACAATGTTTGCAGAACGCGGCGTTTTCTGACAGAAACCCATAGCCGGGGTGCACTGCCTGTGCGCCCGTCCTGCGGGCTGCATCGACAATGCGCTGTCCCTGCAGGTAAGAATCCCGCGGGGGTGCAGTGCCTATGTGCACTGCTTCATCGGCCAGGCTCACGTGCAAGGCATTAACGTCCGCGTCGGAGTAAACGGCGACGGTGGAAATACCCAGACGATGCGCCGTGCGCATAATGCGGCAGGCGATTTCGCCACGATTGGCAATCAGCAACTTGCTAAACATCGTCCTCTGCCCGGGGTGGCGCGGATTTATCAAAAAACGCAGAAAGGCCTTGCTGACCCTCTGACGACACGCGAACTCTCGCAATACGCTCACAGCTATCGGCTATCAGCGCGGAATCAATAGGCCTCTGTGCATAATCCAGCACCAGAGATTTCGACGCCTGCACGGCACCTGGTCCATTCTGTAAAATCGTTCCTACCAACCCGTCGACAGCAGTGTCGAGTTCTGCCTCAGAAACCACCTCGCTCAGGAGTCCCAGTGCTTCCGCGCGCTCAGCACTGATGACTTCAGCCGTGGTGAAGAAGCGGCGCGCCGCGCGCTCACCAATAGCGGCTATCACATAGGGGCTGATGGTTGCAGGAATCAGCCCGATTTTGACCTCGGAAAAACAGAAGCGAGCCTTCTCTGTGCCAACGGCGATATCACAACAGCTCACCAGGCCAACGGCACCACCAAAGGCTGCACCCTGTACCCGTGCAATGGTGGGCTGCGGTAGCGTATTAAGACGCTGCAGCATTGCCGCAAGCGACTTGGCATCAGCCAGATTTTCGGCTTCGCTGTAGTTTGCCATGCGCTGCATCCAGCCTAGATCTGCCCCGGCAGAAAAGCTTTTGCCGTTGGCGCTGAGAATCAGTACACGGACCGACGCGTCCTGCGCTACCGTCTCCAACTGAGCTGTGATGCTGGTAATCATGCAGTCGTCGAAGGCGTTGTGCTTTGCCGGACGATTCAGCGTCAGGGTTGCGACGCCACGTTTGTCTTGTTCCAACAGGACGCTATCGCTCATGGCGTTCACATCCTGAACACGCCGAAGCGCGTGTCTTCGATCGGCGCGTTCAGGCAGGCGGAGAGGGCCAGGCCCAACACCATGCGAGTATCCGCCGGGTCAATAACGCCATCATCCCAGAGTCGCGCTGATGCATAGTAGGGGTGCCCCTGGGCGTCATAGGCGTCGATAATGGGTTGTTTGAACTGCTGCTCTTCTGAGGCTGACCAGTCCTCGCCGCTGGCCTGCATCTTGTCGCGCTTCACCTGAGCCAGCACCCCGGCAGCCTGCTCGCCACCCATAACGGAGATGCGGGCATTGGGCCACATAAACAGGAAGCGAGGGTCGTAGGCGCGACCACACATGCCGTAGTTGCCAGCGCCGAAGCTGCCGCCGATCAGTACGGTGAGTTTGGGCACATTGGCGCAGGCCACGGCGTTGACCATTTTCGCGCCGTGTTTCGCAATGCCCCCTGCTTCGTACTGTCGGCCAACCATAAAGCCGGTGATGTTTTGCAGAAACAGCAGTGGGATTTTGCGCTGGGCACACAGTTCGATAAAGTGCGCGCCTTTCTCAGCGGACTCCCCAAACAGTATGCCGTTGTTGGCGACAATGCCGAGCGGGTATCCAAACAAGCGCGCAAATCCACAGACCAGCGTGGTCCCGTAGAGCGCCTTAAATTCGTCAAAGTCGCTGGCATCCACCAGTCGCGCGATGATTTCCCTCACGTC
Organism: Pseudomonadota bacterium; assembly: GCA_038746745.1. GTDB lineage: Bacteria > Pseudomonadota > Gammaproteobacteria > Pseudomonadales > Halieaceae > JANQIO01. The sequence goes on along the minus strand of JBCDKJ010000030.1, from coordinate 4,607 downwards.
GTAGGGCTGTCTAGCGTCCTTTGGAACAATTCCGTAGATGTCTTCCATGGGATAGAGCGGCTCCATGGGTTCTCGGCAGTCCAGGCCTACAGGCTTTACCCGGTTCAGCCGGCTTACCGACTGGCGCACCAGAGACAGAGCATGGGCATCGTTATTGGCGTAGTGGTCGGTGACGCCCGAGGTACGACAGTGCACGTCTGCGCCGCCTAACTCCTCTGCCGTGACCTCTTCACCGGTAGCCGCTTTTACCAGCGGAGGACCGCCGAGAAAGATCGTACCTTGCTCGCGCACAATGATGGATTCGTCCGCCATTGCCGGCAGATAGGCGCCACCAGCAGTGCAAGAGCCCAGTACCGCAGCGATCTGCGGGATGCCCTGTGCTGACATGCGGGCCTGGTTAAAGAAGGCGCGGCCAAAGTGCTCGCGGTCAGGGAATACTTCATCCTGTAGCGGCAGAAAGGCACCGCCAGAATCTACCAAATAAATGCAGGGCAAATGGTTTTCAGCGGCAATGCGCTGTGCGCGATCCTGCTTTTTGACGGTGAGCGGATAGTAAGTACCACCTTTAACCGTGGCGTCGTTAATGAACACCATGCATTCCTGCCCAGCCACACGGCCTATGCCCGTAATAATCCCGGCGGCGGGGACTGGCTCATCGTAGACATCGTGGGCTGCCAGTTGAGACAGCTCCAGAAACGGCGAGCCTGGGTCCAACAGGGCATTCAGTCGCTCGCGGGGTAGCAATTTGCCACGCGCTCGATGCCGCTCCTGATAAGTCCTCCCCCCGCCTTCACGTATGGTGGCAACCAACTGACGCAGGTCGTCAACCTGGGCCTGCATATGTGCACGATTGTCCTCGAATCCCGGGTCTCGCGCGTTTATCTTGCTGTGAAGCGCTGTCATGAGGTCAGGCCGTTTCCCGAAACAGCTCTCGACCGATCAACATGCGGCGAATCTCGGAGGTACCAGCGCCTATCTCATAGAGCTTGGCATCTCGCAGCAGACGGCCAGTTGCATACTCGTTGATGTAACCATTGCCGCCCAGGGCCTGTATCGCCTGCAATGCGACTTGCGTTGCTTTTTCTGCGGTAAACAGAATTACGGCGGCGGCGTCCTTGCGACTGTCCTCGCCGCGGTCCAGGGCGGCGCCGACGGCATATAGATAGGCCCTGCAGGCGTTCATATCGGCGTACATGTCCGCGACCTTGCCCTGCATTAACTGGAACTCACCAATACTCTGCCCGAACTGGGTGCGGTCATGCAGATAGGGTACGACCACGTCGAGCGCCGCCTGCATCAAGCCCACTGGGCCACCGGATAGCACACAGCGCTCGTAGTCGAGACCTGACATCAACACGTTGACGCCGCGGCCTTCCTCGCCCAGCACATTCGCTGCAGGCACTTCACAGTCTTCGAAGACCAGCTCACAGGTGTTCGAGCCACGCATGCCCAGCTTGTCGAGTTTCTGCGCCCGTGAGAAACCTGGGAAATCTCTCTCGACGATAAATGCGGTGATGCCACGGGGGCCTGCATTGGGATCAGTTTTGGCGTAAATGACATAGGTATGTGCATCCGGCCCGTTGGTAATCCACATCTTGTTGCCATTGAGGATGTAGCGGTCGCCGCGTTTCTCGGCACGCAGCTTCATGCTGACCACATCGGAGCCTGCATTGGGCTCTGACATCGCCAGAGCACCGACGTGCTCGCCGCTGCACAGGCCCGGTAAATACCGCTGTTTCTGCGCCTCGGTCCCGTTTTTGCGAATTTGATTTACACAGAGGTTCGAATGGGCGCCGTAGCTCAGTCCGACCGACCCTGAAGCGCGTGAGATTTCTTCCATGGCAACGCAATGAGCGAGATAACCCATGCCACTGCCGCCGTACTCCTCTTCTACCGTGATGCCCAGCAGGCCCAGGTCGCCAAAGGTTTTCCACATATCAGTGGGGAACTCGTTGTCGCGATCAATTTGTTCGGCACGTGGCGCCAGCTCTGCCTGGCACAATTGAAAGACCGAATCTCGCAGCATGTCGATTTCTTCGCCCAGTCCGAAGTTAAGTGTGGGATAGGGGGTGTTCATGGCTGAGTATCCTCTTGCTGAGCACACAGTGCTGCGCGGCAGCGTGATTCCACCGCGTCCAGTTCCTGCATCATTTCCCCCAGGTCTGCCATCTGGCTAGTGACGATGGCGCGCCGCTCCTGAATCTTTTGAACCAGAGAAAGTAGTTGCTCTGTATTGCTCTGGCCGGGCTCGTACATCTCGATGATCTCGCGACTCTCCTCCAGGCTGAGGCCACAGCGTTTGCCTCGCTGTATTAGCGCGAGCCGCACGCGATCCGTTGTACTGAATAATCGCCGCTGGCCGTCACGGCGAGGGCTTAGCAGCCCCCTCTCTTCGTAGAACCGAATGGTCCGGGGCGTGATGTCGAACTCGCTGGCAAGCTCGGAGATGCCGTAGCTCACGGCGGTTTGTTGGTTCATATGTGACCTCCGGTGCGAAGTATAGATTCCGTTTACGTCAACGTAAACATAAACATAAACCGGAGCCGCCTTCGCTTGGCCTTGTACTCAGATGCACAGGCTTAGGCAAAACCGCTTTTGTTATGATTCGTCGCGTTATGAACTCTGCATACTGTTCTTTATTGAGCGAGCGATTTTCCCGGACACGATGCCTCATCGCTTTTGATACGCGAAGTAAGTTTTATCGCAGCGCGGTGGGGGCGCTCTCGCGATGACCTTGCTTCTGGATGTGGGCAACTCTTCGGTCAAATGGCGCGCCGGTGAGCTACGCGGACGCTGTGAGGGCGAGAGTGTGCTTCCCGACCTCCCCACGACGCCTGCCGGTATCTGGGTGGCCAGTGTCGCCTCGGCTGAACGGCAAGGCATGCTGACTGAGCTTTGCCAGCAGCGGTGGCAGAAGACCCCCTGGTTTGCACGCAGTGAGCGTTCGGCCTGCGGCGTAACCAACAGCTATGCAGAGCCCTCTCGCATGGGGGTGGACCGCTGGTTGGCAATGATTGCCGCCTTCGACGTCACTCAGTCCCCAGTATGTGTAGTCGATGCGGGGTCAGCCCTGACCATCGACTTTGTCGGCGCAGGTGGACAGCACACCGGCGGGTATATTATTCCTGGGCAAAATCTGATGCAGCAGGCTCTGGCAGGCGGCACCGCCCGGGTTAGGGTGGGTACGTCCGGAGAGCCCAGCCTGCAACCCGGTACGTCTACGGATGAGGCGGTAGGACACGGCCTGATGTTGGCTCAGGTGGGCGCCGTGGCGTTTGCACTGGAACAGATGGATATGGAGTTGAAGCTTATTTTTTCTGGGGGCGACGGCGCATCTCTTATGCGCCTGCTGGGGCGCGGTGGTGACTACCGCGAAGATCTGGTGCTGGATGGGCTTTTTCTGCTGGGCACTACCTCTTCCCGAGCGGGCGAGTCTGTCGTCACGTGAGACTGCCACTGGTGTATTGGCTGATTGCTATAGCTGTGGTGGCTAATGTGGCTGCCTGGTATTGGCGATCAACGGAGGTTTCATCCGCCGTATCGGCGCAGGCCGATATTGGCAACCTGCGTCTCCTGAGTGAGTTGTCGACAACGCCGCAGGTGCAGGCAGCAGCCTCACGCCCTGACCCTGGCCCGCCTCCACCCGTGCTCGAACTGGGGACAGGAGCTACACCGACCGAAGAACCCGCCCCGATCAGGCGGCAGTCAACTGAAGCTGCGGATGAACAGATGCCTGCCAGCGACGCGGTTCCAGTAGCGGCTGCTGAAATGGTGGCTGCAGTGAGCGATCCGGAAATAGAACAAGCACCAGCTGCTGATGAGGAAAATGTGTCTGTGCCTGAGCCTGCGACGCCCCCGCGCTGCTGGTGGGTGGGCCCGGTAGCTAATGAAGCGCTGAGTGAAACATTGCAGGCGCTTTTCGCAGCAGCGGGCATCAGTATGGATCTGGTGCTGCGCACGATCGAAGTCGACCCTGAACACTGGGTCTATCTGCCCACTCAGGGCAGCCAGGCGAACATTCGTCGACTGTCCCGAACCATGCGTCAGGAGGGTATCGATAATTTCCCCATCACCGATGGACCGCTGGCGGGTAGCCTGTCGCTGGGCCTGTTCCGCAGTGGTGAGCGCGCGCAGGCCTATCGCGACAGCATTGTCAGTCAAGGCTATGGTGCGAAGATCTATTTAAGACCTGCCTTCGCTGAGCAGCCCTGGGCAGCACTGTCGGATGACAATCTGGTGGTCCTTGGATGGCCACAAGCGGTGGGTGAGCCTCCCGGCCTCAGCGAGGTGCAATTAATGGAAAGGGACTGCCCCCGTGATGGCAACGCGTTGCAGTTGGAGAACAGTTTGTCTAGACTTGCCGCCCTCGGAAGAGAGCCGTAGTTGCATCAAAATATGGCTGGCGTAGCTCAGTAGGGCTCGGCGAGACCGATATGCCGGTGGCATATCGCGGCTCGCGGAGCGACCCGACAGGATGTCGGGGCTGGTGGTGTTCAGCGAGACGCGGCGGCGCCATGGATGGCGACACATTGATCCAAATATGGCTGGCGTAGCTCAGTAGGGCTCGGCGAGACCGATATGCCGGTGGCATATCGCAGCTCGCGGAG
>JBCDKJ010000029.1:0-48803 GCA_038746745.1 Pseudomonadota bacterium | reverse complement strand
GCGAAGTTGCCGGTGACCACTTGTGTTCCCATTCGCCATGCGCCTCCGGGCGCGAGCAGGCTGCCGCGACGTGAACAGTTGTTCGCATCGCTTGAGTACGCAGTATAGACAAGTTAAATTTACACGCCAAGTGTCTAAAAAATTAGACACTTTCGGTCAAGCAGGGCTCTGTCTTGAAAGTCGCAACGTGATGACTCGGCGGTACTTGGCGGCAGGCCCCGTGCTGACGCACAAAAAAGGCCGGCGTATTGGCCGGCCTTGGTTGCGCCCTTGCAGCGTTGTGCTACCTAGTATGCAGGCTCCAGCCGGGTTTGCTCGGGCACCTGATTCGGGATCGAGGGAATCGTCAACAGAGAGACGAAGGCCAGCGCTGCTCGCGCGGATGCAAGCAGGCGCTTAACCGGCTTTCCATCGCGCTTGGCATCCGCAAGATCGCAGTTTGCGCGCTGCAGTTTGCGCAGGTTTTTGATCCAGCGAGGGTGGTCAATGTCCAGGGTTAGCGGGAACACCTGGCGAGAAATTTCGCTGGTTTTTTCGAACACCGAATGGGCATACCAGTCTGGGTGAACCCCCAGTGCCTTATGGAATACGGGCCGCTGGTGGTCGCGCACGAACATGGTGGAGTAGACCGCCGTGAGAAAGAACTTTATCCAGTAGGCATTGATGCCGCTGGTCAACTTGGGATCGGTCTTCATGATCAGTGCGAAGGCCTCGCCGTGACCAAACTCGTCGTTGCACCACTGCTCAAACCATTTGAAGATCGGGTGGAAGCGATACTCCGGATTTTTCTGCAGGTGCCGGAATATGGTGATATAGCGTGCGTAACCAATCTTTTCCGACAGGTAGGTGGCGTAGAAAATAAATTTGGGCTGGAAGTAGGTGTACTTCTTCTTTTCGGTAAGGAAGGCCAGGTTGACCGCAATGCCTGCTTCGCGCAAGGCGTCGTTAATAAAGCCTGCGTGCCGCGCCTCGTCGCGCGCCATCAGTTGGAACAGGGTCACGATGTCTTCATTGGTGCCGCGGCGTTTCATTTCCTTGTAGAGCACGCAGCCGGAAAATTCCGCGGTACACGAAGATATCAGAAAGTCTGTGAACTCAGCGCGCAGGTGTGGCTCCATGCCGTCCCAATCAATCTGGTCCCAGTCCTCATTCTTTTTGAAGTGGCCCTTATTGGGATCAGACTTCATGCGCCCAATCAGTTTGTCCCATTCTTTGCGCACCGGCGACACATCAATCGCATCCAGGGCGTCAAAGTCTGTGGTGTAAAAGCGCGGCGTTAACAGCGTATTCTGCATGGCCACATTAGTGGCGGTTTCGCTGTCTATGACCGCCTGGCGATAGTTGCCGGCATCCAGTGCGGCCTCGACGCTCTTGGCGTCAGCGGAGTGATCAACCTCCGGCGTGATTGGCTGGTTCATACACTCACCTCCTCGGAAAAGGAAAATTCACACAGCTCCATAAACTCGAAGTCGCCCGTCAGGCGTGTCCATAGCTGCTCCAGACTGGAGGCTCTTGTAATCGTGGCGACGCGCTCTTCACGGATCACTTCACCGTAGGGCGCCAGCACGGGCTTGCCATGCACCAGGACTTCATCGCCAGGGTTGATGGTGGCGCCATTAAGAAACTTCAGATGCGCGTGGAGACTGTCAAAACAGTGGCTTACCTCGATTTCACAAGGTGCCGTTTCCTGCGTTCGAGTTAATATGCCCATGTGCGCTTCTCCCGCGTTGCCTGCCAGGGTTTGGGTAACCAGCAGCCTACCCTCTGGAGCCTAACTTAACACATCAAAGTGTAAATACCAGTTGACATACGTCAGTTGCAAAATATAAACACGACCACGCTTCGCAGAGTGCGGCACACACTGGCGTTATGGGCTGAATTTGAGCCTGCGCCACAGTTCATAAATGTGCGCCAGCAGCGCCAGCAGCAGCGCCAGGGCAATGTTGAACCAGGGTGCGTCGGTCAGGCTGAGCCGTACTGCCAGCATCAGGCATGCACCGGCGATGATATTGGGGAGCAGGTCGCGCGGTAGCAGTTTGCTACCAGTATGTCGTAGTGCGGCGGGCAGCAGGGCGATCTCGAGGGCAATCCCCAGCAGAATCAAATCAATGATCCTGCCCGACGCGAACAGTTCAGCCATCGCTTCGATGGGTCATCAGGTTTGCGCCAGCGTGATCTAGACGCATCACGACACCTTGCCGCGGTCAGCTCCGAGAAACGTCAGACCCGAGCCAGTCCCAGCAAGTGCGCCATGTCCTTGAAGAATATCTTGGCGTGTGCAGCGGGCTTTGCGCGCACCAGCTTTTTTTGCGTGTAGGCTTGCCAGGTCAGGTATTGCACATCTGGGTCTTTACACATGCTGACGAAGCGCTCCCGGCGCTTGTCGCTGGAGTACCAGAACGTCTGCATGATGCCCAGAATCCAGAACACACGGCCATGCAGCTTCATAAAGCGTTTGCGTGCTTGCTTGAGCACGCTGGCGTCACCGGTTGCCAGGCATTCAGCGACCGCCTCGGCTGCCAGTTGACCGCCGATCATCGCATAGTAAATACCTTCGCCGGAGGCGGGGGCCACCACGCCCGCGGCGTCGCCCGCTAGCAGAATATTGCTGCCATCGTCCCATCGCTTGAGAGGCTTAAGTGGAATGGGAGCGCCCTCTTTGCGAAGGGTCTCAGCAGTATCCAGGTGCACTTCTTCACGCAGCGCAGCTACCGATGCAGGGGCCGAAAAATCCTTGTGCTCGCTGCCGACGCCAACACTTGTGGTCTCGCCGTGGGGAAATACCCAGGCGTAGAAGTCGGGGGAGAGCTTGCCCTGATACCAGACGTCGGCGCGACTGCGATCGAAGTCACTGCCCGCTTCACCCTCTGGTGATCGGACGATCTCATGGTAGGCCACTACACAGCGCTTCAGGTGTCCACCCGGGACATAATCGTGAGCGATGCGGGAGTTGGCACCGTCGGCTCCGATCACAGTTTTGCCGGTCACACAGGCCTCAACGCCTTTGTTTTCCTTGTCGGTAAAGTAAACGTCGACCAGACCATCGCTGCGCTTTTCAAGGCGCTTGAACGTGCCTATACGTTGCTCGGCCCCCGCATCCACTGCCCGCTGCCGCAGCCATGGGTCAAACTCTTCTCGATCCACCATGCCGACGTAGGTGTCGCCCACTGGCATATCGACCTTGGTCAGGGATGGCGAAATCATGCGCGCAGAGGTGACCTTGGCCACCAGCAGGTCCTGCGGGATGTCAAAGTCCTCAATCAGTCGGGGCGGGATAGCACCACCGCAGGGCTTAATGCGAAAAGCACGTTCCAGCATGCAAACGCTGTGTCCGCGTCGGGCGAGTTCTGTAGCGGCCGTGGCACCGGCTGGGCCGCCGCCTACCACGATAGTGTCGAACTGCTGTGGCTGATTCATGATGACTTACCTATTGTTGAGAACTGAGGCAACGGCAACGTCGCCAAATGAGGGGGCGGTCTGCGCTCGGCTGCCACTCACGGCAGTTCCCAGCCAGGCGGCCCAGATAAAGAGGGCGGCTTCGCAGGAAAAGACGATGGCATAGGCCGTCGCGGGCTCCGAAACCAGGCTTCGTGTGATGTCGATAGCGACCGTACCCAGGAAGCCGCCGGCAGCAAACGCGATAGCCTGGGCTGCGCCCCATAAGCCCATGCGAAGTCCTTCTCGGCGAGCAATACCGTCACTGGCGAGATTCATCATGGAAGCAATCGCGGCGACGGCGAAGGCACCGTTGGCAACGCCCAGCAAAAAGACGTTCTCCACCAGGGGCCAGTGAGTCCCGATGCCGCCTCCGGTAGCGATTCCCATCAAGGCGAGTCCGGAGGCAATGCAGCCACCAATGGTCCACCGTCTGAGGTGGGAGACGGTGTTCATTTTCAGCAGGCTGCCGGACAGGGCTACTGCCAGCATGCCGAGCAGGACCCCGCCATGCTGAATGCCGGCGAGGCTGGTTGATTCGCCGGGTGTCATGCCAAACACGGTGCCCGCAAAGGGTTCCAGAATCAGGTCCTGAGCAGAGTAGGCCAGCATGGAGACAAACACGAATACGGTGAACTGCCGTGCCTGAGGCTCTTCCCAGATTTCACGCATGGCATCGGCGAAGTTGGGCATACTGGAACTGTCGGCGTGGGCTTCGGCACGACTGTCAACATCGCTGGAGCGCGCTTCAACGCCGCGGATCGCAATCAGAGTGAGTAAAAAAGCCGCGATTGACACCACGCTGGTAACCATCACCAGGCGCCCAGGCGTGTACGGGTCAAGGAATTGTCCAGCAGTGCCTGCGGTAATGGCAAAGCCTGCGATCATCATAATCCAGACTACCGTGGCAGCGGCGGGGCGCCGAGCGGGATCTACGCGCTTCGCCAGCAGCACCAGCAGTGAGGTACCCGCGGCGCCAGCACCAAATCCAATCATTAGAAAAGCGATAAACGCCATGCCGATACCTATGCCGACATGACTGCTCATCTGGGCAGTGCCCAGTGCGGCGAGCACGCCGCCGAAGGCCAGTAGGGCCATGCCGCCAATAATCCACGGGGTGCGGCGACCGCCCACATCGGAGCCATAGCCGACGTGAGGGCGCGTCATTTGCACAAAATGATGTATGGCGACTAAGAAGCCAGGCAGCATTGCGGGCAGGGCGAGTTCTACCACCATCACTCGATTCAGCGTTGAGGTCGTGAGCACAATCACCGCCCCGAGGGCGGTCTGTACCAGGCCAAGGCGCAAGATAGAGGGCCAACTGAGTCCGTGTGTAATCATGCCGTTCACTCTACTCCTGCGGCCATTAGTGACACCGCTTGTTTAGAAACCAAGCTCGGATAACCCGCGCACACCCCAGGCGCTGGCCATCATTCCAGCGACGTAGAGCATGACGCCGGTACCGTTGTACCAGGGGGCGAGAGCGCGTGGGTCTGTCAGCAGGCGCCGCATAGCAGTTACTTGCAGCGCCAAGGAAGCAGCAATCATTCCGGCATAGGCGGGAAGCCCCCAGTCAAACAGCAGGGCGATAACGATGACCTGCGGGCCGGCCATTACCAGGCAGGCGACTTTGGCAGCAAGTTCGGGCCCCAACTGCACAGGCAGGGTACGCACTCCCATTTTTACGTCGCCTTGAATAGCCTTGAAGTCGTTGAGGGTCATAATGCCGTGTGCGCCCAGGCTGTAGAGCAGAGCGAGCGCCAGAATGTGGTTCTCGGGCATGTTGCCGCCCAGTAACACGGCGGCGCCGGTCACCCAGGCCAGGCCCTCATAGGAAATGCCGACCGCCAGATTTCCCCACCAGCCATTCAGTTTAAGCCTCAGTGGTGGAGCGCTATACGCCCAGGCCAGAGCCAATCCAAAAACAGTTGCAGCTAGCACGACTGTCCCCAGACTGGCGCCTACGGCCAGGCACAGGATGCTCCAGGCGATGGCATAGTAATAACCCCACTGTCCAGGGACGCGTCCCGAGGGAATAGGGCGGTGCGGTTCGTTGATGGCGTCTACGTCGCGGTCGTACCAGTCGTTAACGATCTGGCTGGCGCCGCAGACTAGGGGGCCCGCCAGTAAAACACCAATGGCCAGTAGCCAGGGCGCTGAGGAGATGCTAGCGCCAGACGATACTGCACCACAGGCGAATGCCCACATGGGCGGAAACCAGGTTACTGGCTTCAGCAGCGTTAGCATTGCCCGCAGTTCAGGGCGGTTGGCTGACGAGCTTACGGCGGCATCATGAGGCATGCGCTAATCATAGGCATGCGCACAGAGACTGTCAATCAAACTAGACAGTTAGAGATGTTAAGCAATATGGACAAGATCAAGAAATGCAGTGAAATCCTGTCAGACGTGCGCGGCGGCTTACTCGCTAACGTCTCCAGGTGCGCCAATCTCATAGCGCCTCAGCTTGGCATAGAGTGACTGGCGGCTAAGGCCCAGCAGTTCGGCGGCAGACGCCCGGTTGTCATGGGTGAGTTCCAGAGCCGCCTCGATGCACAGCGCCTCGATGACATCAGTGGATTCGCGTACCAGGTCTTTCAGTGGCACGCGCCCGACGCGCTTGGTTATTTGCTCGATAGAGCGCGGCAATTTTGCGGCTGTGGGATGTTCTACGGCGACCCGCCGGCCCACATCTCTAATAAAGAATGCAAGGCACTGCCCGCTACTGCTGCTGAGTCCTGCCGCGGAGACTTCCACGTCTGCGATAGAGCCCTGTTCGCCGTGTAAGGTGGTGCCAAAAAGTTTCACGCTGTCGTTTCGGCGAAGGTTGGTCAACAGAACGCTGAGATCAACGCCGGACCTTCCCAGCCAGCGGTCTGCCAATTGGCCGGCTACCTGATCTTCAGATACTACCTGTGCCAACTCGAGGAACTTCCTGTTGGCGGTCACAATCCTGCCATCCGCGTCAGTAATCAGTATGGCGTCCGGTGCAACAGGGAGTGATTCCTGTAGCAGCGCTTCAGCCGGTGTTCCCGGGCCCGCGGTGTGGCTGCCGCCAGACTCCGTGATGCGAAGCAGAAAGCGTGACTCATCCCCCTGTTTCAAATAGCTGGCGCTGATATCCAGCTGGTGCTCGCCATCTTCACTGGCAATGTCCTTGGCAGTAGCCCTGCCTGCGACCCTGGCTTCTTCGAGGGTGGTATTCAGTGTGCGCTCTGCTTTGCGGCTCAAACCCAGGGGGAACGGCTGGCCCGCGACCGTGTCCTGCTCCGGGGCCAATAACTGTGCGGCGCGGGCGTTGGCTTCGGTGATACGCATGCTCTCGCCATCAACGACCAGTATGGCGTCGCTCACCATGTCAAAGAGGCGGCGATAGCGGGTCTCAATCTGACGCAGGCGCCAGTAGTCCAGTTCCAGTGCCTGTTGGGCATTCATTAACTGCTGGCGCAGATTGGCTTCGCTGCGCATGTCTTCGCCGACCAGCATGATGTGATCGGCGTCCAGGGGGTGCACGGCGCGATAGCGCACCAGCATGTCAGTGCCGTCGGGCAGGGTGTGGCTGGTGTCGCCCATTGCGATCTGACCCCGCTGTGCCAATGCTTCACTCAGCAGGGCTTCCGCTCGGACCTGGCTATCGTTGGTCACAGTGTCCAGCCAGGATTGGCCCACCCAGTCCTTGGCCAGGGCCGAGCCCAGATCATCGGTGTGTATGGAATAGTCCAGGATGGTGCCATCCGGAGACAGTAACAGGCAGAAGTCGGCGATTTCGCGAAGAAGCTCAGCCGACACTGCCTGATTCATTCGGGCAGGAACACTCAAATCTTGCCTCGATACATCATTGCCCTCATGCGAGCGGGGGTTGCCGCCCTGCACCTGATCGTTGTCTGGACAGTAGCTGAAGTCATTGGTGCTCTGCTGCTGCATAGTCGATCGCTCCTGCGAGTTAATCCTAATACCGCACTTATGTCAATTTTAGTGGACTAGTAATAGTGTAAGGTTATGTTGACAGATTCTTGATCAGTCGCTACATTGAAACTGCAAACTGTCCCAATAAACGGCGCGCTAGGGGTTCGATGGCACTTCCAATAAATAAGGACGCTTGTCTGTATACGCCGGAACAGCGCCGTCGGCGCGATGAATCTGCGTGGACGCTCGTGCAGGGCATTCTGGCCCCGCTTCAGTTCCTGGTGTTTATCGTCAGCCTCCTGCTGGTACTCAACTTCCTGTCAACCGGTGAGGGCTTTGCCGCCGCGACGGCGTCTGTGGTTATAAAAACGGGTGTTTTATACACCATTATGGTTACAGGAGCTATTTGGGAGAAGGTGGTTTTCGGGCAGTACCTGTTCGCGGATAGCTTCTTCTGGGAGGACGTGGTGAGCATGCTGGTGATCGCGCTGCACACCGCCTACCTGGCCGCCTGGCTGTTCGAGCTGGCATCCCCGCAAAGTCAGATGATTCTCGCCCTCGCGGCCTATGCCACCTACGTCGTGAATGCCGCTCAGTTTTTGCTCAAATTGCGTAAAGCGCGTCTGCAGCCAGCCATGGCCGATGATCATGCGCTGGGAATGGTGAATACATGACGGATGCGGTTTTGGCGAGAGAGGTCAGTTCTGCCCCCGCGGCTTTGCCGACGGTCAATCAGGAGCGAGGCCAGCGCGCGGTCTTCTGTGGCCTGACCTCGATTGTCTGGTTGCATCGAAAGATTCAGGACGCCTTCTTCCTTGTGGTGGGTTCGCGGACATGTGCACATCTGGTGCAATCAGCCGCCGGAGTAATGATCTTTGCAGAGCCTCGCTTTGCTACGGCCATCCTGCAGGACAAGGACCTTGCCGGACTTGCTGACTGCAATGAAGAGCTAGACCGCGTGGTGGCGCAGGTCATTGAAAGGCGTCCTGAGATTAAGGCGATTTTTCTGGTCAGCTCCTGTCCGTCCGAGGTGATTAAGCTCGATCTTGGCAACGCCGCGCAGCGCCTGCAGCAACAGCATGCAGGCCGGGTTCGCTTCATTGATTATTCCGGCAGTGGCATCGAAACCACCTTTACCCAGGGCGAGGACAGCTGCCTGGAAAGTCTTGCTCATACCTTGCCAGCCTCTCAGGGCGAGCGTCAGTTGCTGGTGGTGGGGACCCTGGCGGATATCGTCGAAGACCAATTCAAGCGCAGCTTTGACGCCATGGGCATCGGCCCGGTGCATTTCTTTCCCGGTCGCAGTGCGGACGCACTGCCACCCGTTGGTCCGGGTACGCAGGTGCTGCTGGCGCAGCCCTGGTTGGGAGACACGTCTCGCGCGCTGGAAAAGCGTGGTGCCAACATTCTAAGTGCGCCATTCCCGCTAGGCGCAGAAGGCACTCTTGAGTGGCTGAGAGCAGCGGCAAAGGCCTTCGAAGTGCCTGAAGAAACGTTTGATCAGGTCACTCGTGCTCCCTACGAGCGTGCTCGCAAAGCTCTGGCTATTCATAAAGAGCGCCTGACGGGTCAGCGCCTTGCACTGCTGCCGGATTCGCAGATTGAGATACCGCTGGCGCGCTTTTTACATCGGGAATGTGGCATGGACCTCGAGGAGGTGGGTACGCCGTTTCTGGAGCAGCACCTGATGGCAGCAGAGCTTGTTCAACTGCCAGCGGAAACGCGTGTAACCGAGGGACAGGATCTCGAGCCGCAGCTGGATAGAGTGCGTGCTTCGCGCCCGGATTTGACCGTCTGTGGCCTGGGGATCGCAAATCCCCTGGAAGCTGAGGGACTGCGCACTAAGTGGTCAATAGAACTGGTATTTACGCCTATTCAGGGCTTCGATCAGGCTGCCGATCTGGCGGGCTTGTTCACGCGACCGCTGGCCCGTGAGCAGCGTCTGGGAGGCTTCCAATGGAGTTGAGTCTGTGGACTTATGAAGGGCCGCCCCACGTCGGGGCGATTCGAGTCGCGGCCTCAATGGAAGGTGTGCACCTGCTTCTACATTCTCCCCAGGGTGACACCTACGCGGATTTGTTATTCACCATGATCGAGCGCCACAAGCGGCGCCCGCCCGTCACCTACACTACCTTTCAGGCCCGAGATCTGGGCGATGACACTGCGCAGCTGGTGCTGCGTTCCGCGGCTGCCGCAGTAGCCCATCACAAGCCACAATTGCTCCTGGTAGGAGATTCCTGTACGGCAGAGTTGCTGCAGGATCAGCCTGGCACGCTGACCGGAGGTGCGGGGCTGGGTGTGCCGGTTATTCCCCTGGAGATGCTGGCCTATTCCCGCAAGGAGAATTGGGGTGCCAGCGAGACTTTTTATAGCCTGGTGCGCGGTTTGCTCGCTGCAAAAGCCCCAGCCCCGGGCGCGCAGCACACGCGAGCGCCACTTGAGCGACCCTCTGTAAATCTGTTGGGGCCCACAGCACTCGGATTTCGCTGTCGGGACGACGTGAAGGAAATTGAGCGGCTGCTTAACAGCGTTGGTGTTGACGTCAACGTGGTGGCGCCGTTAGGTGCGACCCCAGCGGATTTGCTGCGCCTGCCAGAGGCCCATGCCAATGTTTGTCTGTATCCCGAAGTTGCGGATACCGCCTGCGAGTGGCTCAAACGGTCATTTGGAATGCCGATAATCAGCACAGTGCCGATTGGTGTTGGAGCGACCCGGGATTTCTTGCGCGAGCTTGCCGAGGTCACGGGTGCAGATGTGTCGGCGGTTCTGGAGGATGAGGCATCAAACCTGCCCTGGTACTCCCGCTCGGTGGACTCCACTTACCTGACCGGTAAACGCGTTTTTATTTTTGCAGACGCCAGCCACGCAGTAACCGCGGCGCGCATCGCTAAAGAAGAACTTGGCTTTGATGTTGTCGGTCTCGGCACCTACGCCCGTGAGCAGGCCCGCAGCGTGCGCGCCTGTGCCAAAGATCTGGGTTTGGAAGCGCTGATAACCGACGATTACATGGCGGTAGAGCGCGCCGTTGCCGAACTGCAACCTGAGCTGGTGCTGGGCACGCAGATGGAGCGTCATATTGCCAAGCGACTGGGCGTTGGCTGTGCCGTCATTTCAACGCCCGCGCACGTGCAGGATTATCCCGCGCGTTACTCACCTCATATGGGTTTCGAGGGTGCCAATGTCATTTTTGATAGTTGGGTGCACCCTCTGATGATGGGACTTGAGGAGCATTTGCTCACCATGTTCCGCGAAGACTTCGAGTTCAACGAAACCTTCACGGCGTCACATCTGGCAAGCAGCGGCGGCAGTCACCAGGCGCCCGCGCCGGCACAGCAGCCCTCGGTGGACAAGGCGGCTGGCCTGACGCTGGTCTGGGATGCTGATGCGGAGCGTGAGCTCAGGAAAATCCCTTTCTTCGTTCGTGGCAAGGCGCGTCGCAACACCGAGCGTTACGCGGCAGAGCGGGGCATGGAGACGATAAACCTGGATACATTGTATGAAGCAAAAGCGCACTTCAGCAGTTAGGTCCACGCCCATCAAAGTTGTGGTTGTCACCCTCGACAGCCACCTGGGCGGTGTGATGAAAGAAGCCAGGGCTAGTCTTGGCAAAAGTCT
Organism: Pseudomonadota bacterium; assembly: GCA_038746745.1. Lineage (GTDB taxonomy): Bacteria > Pseudomonadota > Gammaproteobacteria > Pseudomonadales > Halieaceae > JANQIO01. The sequence continues at coordinate 37,850 of JBCDKJ010000029.1, read as the reverse complement.
ACCCGGTCTGGAGCTTTGCATGCACGCAGCGACTGACTGGGAGGCAGACCCTGCTTCGCTGGAAGCGTGTTGCGAGGACATCGCCAGCGGCGACATCATCGTGGTCACCATGATTTTTCTTGAGCACCAGATCAATGCCGTGCTGCCCGCATTGGTGGCTCGCCGCGATCACTGTGACGCCATGATTTGCTGCATGTCAGCGGCTGAGATCATGAAGCAGACCCGGATGGGCAAGTTCAGCATGGACGGCGAAGCCACCGGGCCAATAGCGCTGCTAAAGCGCCTGCGCGGGAAAAGCAACAAGTCCGGCAAGGGTGCAGGCGCGCAACAGGCATCTATACTGCGTCAGCTACCGCGCATTCTCCGTTTCATACCGGGCACGGCCCAGGACGTCAGAGCGTATTTCCTCACGCTGCAGTATTGGCTGGCAGCTTCTGAGGAGAACATCCGCCAGATGATCTGTTTCTTGATTGATCGCTACGCCGACGGCCCTCGCGAAGTGTTGCGGGGCAGTCTCAAGGTCGCTGCACCTATTGAGTATCCCGAGACTGGCGTCTACCACCCGCGTATGAAGGGCCGCATCAGCGATAAGAGCAGCGCATTACCCAGATCCAAGGCGAAACAGCAGGGTCGGGTAGGTCTATTGGTGATGCGCTCCTACGCCCTGGCGGGCAATACCGCGCATTATGATGCTGTGATCGAAGGCCTGGAGGCACGCGGGTATCAGGTGGTAACCGCGTTTGCCAGCGGACTTGACGCCAGGCCTGCCGTAGAGACGTTCTTTAAGAACAATGGCAAAGCCACGGTAGATGCGGTGGTATCACTCACTGGCTTTTCACTGGTGGGCGGGCCCGCATATAACGATGCGGGCGCGGCCGAGGCGATGCTGGCAGACCTGGATGTCCCCTATATTGCCGCACAACCACTGGAGTTTCAGAGCGTTAAGCGCTGGGAGGATTCCGAGCAGGGGCTGACGCCAATCGAAGCCACCATGATGGTAGCGATTCCAGAGCTGGAGGGCGCTACAGGGCCAATGATATTCGGCGGTCGCGATGAGGATGGTGCGGATGACATGAGCCCGCATCAGGAGCGCATCGATACGCTGGTGGCGCGTGTGGACAGACTGGTGCAGCTACGCCATCAGGCGCGCGCAGAGCGCAAGCTGGCTGTGGTCTTGTTCAACTTCCCACCCAATGGGGGCAACACCGGGACCGCTGCCAACCTGGCTGTGTTTGGTTCGCTGTACAACACGCTGCAGAGGCTGGCGGAAGAGGGCTACACCGTAGATCTGCCGGCTTCCGTGGACGCCCTGCGAGAGGCCGTGACTGAAGGCAATGCGTTGCAATATGGCGCCTATGCCAATGTTGCAGATACCGTCGACGTCGATGACTACGTGCGCCACGAGCCGCATCTCGCTGATATCGAAGCACAGTGGGGGCCCGCTCCCGGAAAGCAGCTCAGTGACGGCCGACGCTTGTTCATACTGGGTGCAAACTTCGGCAACATCTTCGTAGGTGTGCAGCCTGCTTTCGGCTGGGAGGGCGACCCGATGCGGCTGCTGTTTGAACAGGGCTTTGCACCAACCCATGCGTTCTCAGCGTTTTACCATTATCTGAAAAACCAATTTGGAGCCAGCGCCGTGCTGCACTATGGCACCCACGGCGCATTGGAGTTTATGCCGGGTAAACAGGTCGGGATGTCCGGGGCCTGCTGGCCTGACCGCTTGATTGGCGATTTGCCGCACTTTTATTTGTATGCAGCCAATAATCCCTCTGAGGGTCTGCTGGCCAAGCGTCGCGCAGCGGCCACTCTGGTCACCTACATGACGCCGCCGGTTACCCAGGCGGACCTCTACCGCGGTCTGGTAGAGCTTAAGGAGAGCATCGAGGCCTGGCGTCGTCGTGACGATAATGAGCAGAAAGCCTGCGCAGAGCAGGCGGCGCTGATTCAGGCACAGGCTGCCGCACTGGACATGGCAGTACTGGAGCCACTTTGGGATCACCAGTCTGCAGAGACGATTGAAGCGCTGCGCCGAGAATTGCTAGAACTTGAAACTACGCTAATACCTTATGGCTTGCATGAGGTCGGCACGCCAACGCCGACGGCGCAGCGAGCGGACCTGCTGCGGTCGGTGGCTGCAGCCAGCTACGAGTTGGAGCTCGAAGAGGGATTGCTGCAGTCGCTGGTCGATGGCGCACCGGTTGCGAAGCTGGCCAAGCTGCATCCGCACATAGACGCTGAAGTGCTGGACGCCCTGGCAGAGGTGGGACGTCAGCTCGCTGACAATCAGGAACTGTCCTCGCTGGTGCATGCGCTGGATGCCGGTTTTGTCAGGCCCGCCCCTGGCGGCGACTTGCTGCGCAATCCAGATGTACTGCCCACTGGACGCAATCTGCACGGCTTTGATCCCTATTGCCTGCCGTCTGCTTTCGCTGTGAGAGAGGGCAAAGCGCAGGCGGAGATGCTGCTGTCGCGACATGTAGACGAGGGCAATGCTTTGCCGGAGTCCGTGGCCCTCGTGCTATGGGGTAGCGACAACATGAAAAATGAAGGGTCGCCCATTGCACAGGCGCTGGCGCTGATGGGTGCGAGGCCCCGGCGCGATGGCTATGGCCGACTGTGCGGCGCTGAGCTGATCCCCCTGGAGGAGTTGGGTCGGCCCCGCGTAGATGTAGTCATCACGCTGTCGGGCATCTTCCGTGATCTGTTGCCTTTGCAAACACGCATGCTTGCCGAGGCTGCTTTCCTGGCCGCCAGTGCCGAAGAAGACAGTGAGCAAAACTATGTCCGCAGGCATGCACTTGCCCACATGGCGAAGCATGACTGCGATATCGAAACGGCTTCGCTGCGAGTGTTCAGCAACGCCGAGGGTGCTTACGGCTCCAACGTCAATCTTCTGGTCGACAGCTCGCGCTGGGAAGAAGAAGACGAACTGGCCGAGGCCTACACCAAGCGCAAGTGCTTTGCCTATGGCCGGGACGGCCAGCCGGCACAGCAATCAGAGCTGCTGGAGGACGTGCTGGGAGGCGTGGAGCTCGCCTATCAAAATCTCGAGTCGGTGGAGCTGGGTGTTACGACAGTAGATCATTACTTCGACACACTGGGTGGTATCAGTCGCGCCGTACAGCGTGCCAGCGGAAAGGACGTGCCGGTCTATATCTCGGATCAGACCACTGCTACCGGCAAAGTGCGCACGCTCTCCGAGCAGCTTGATTTGGAAAGCCGCTCTCGCATGCTGAATCCAAAGTGGTACGAGAGCATGCTGCAACACGGCTATGAGGGCGTGCGATCTATCGAGACTCACGTTACAAACACCGTGGGCTGGTCCGCGACCACAGGGCAGGTAGCGCCATGGGTTTACCAGCAATTATCCGAAACATTTATCCTCGATGAAGACATGCGCAAGCGATTGGCCGAGCTGAATCCGACCGCCTCCGTGAAAGTTGCGCACCGCTTGCTTGAGGCTCATGAACGCCAGTACTGGCATCCGGACGAAAGCACGCTGAATGCGCTGCGGCAGGCTGGTGAAGACCTGGAAGACTGGCTGGAAGGCGTATCACCGGAGGTAGCCGCGTGAATCAATTGACGGAAATTCCCGTTCAGACCATTGACCCGGGCGACGGCGAGGGCAGCTTGCAGGTCCATTTGGATCCTGAACTGCAGATCGACAAAGCCAAAGTGTTTGCCATTTATGGCAAAGGTGGAATCGGCAAGAGTACTACCTCGTCGAATCTGTCTGTGGCGTTTTCGAAGCTGGGCAAGCGCGTTATTCAGATAGGCTGCGACCCTAAGCATGACTCCACCTTCACACTCACTAAAGCACTCATGCCCACGGTGATCGATGTGCTGGAATCGGTAGAGTTTCACGCTGAGGAGCTAAGACCTGAGGACTACATGTACGAGGGTTATAACGGCGTTATGTGTGTAGAAGCAGGGGGTCCACCTGCAGGTACAGGCTGCGGCGGTTATGTTGTAGGACAGACTGTAAAGCTGCTTAAACAGCACCACCTGCTGGAGGATGCTGACGTGGTGATCTTTGACGTTCTTGGCGACGTGGTGTGCGGAGGTTTCGCCTCACCCCTGCAGCATGCAGAGCGTGCCCTGGTCGTCACCGCGAACGACTTCGATTCCATCTTCGCAATGAACAGAATTGCGTCTGCCATTGGAGCGAAATCCAAGAACTATCCTGTTCGCCTGGGCGGTGTTATTGCTAACCGCAGCAAGGCGACCGACGAGATCGACCGATTCAACGACGCGGTAGGCCTGAAACGCCTGGCCCACTTCCCCGACCTCGACGTTATTCGCCGCAGCCGTTTGAAAAAGTCCACGCTGTTTGAGATGGACGAGGTTGACGGCCTGGCAGAAGTGCAGCAGGAGTATCTGAATCTGGCGCAGGCCCTCTGGGATGGCACGGATGAACTTGATGTGACGCCAATGAAAGACCGTGATTTATTTGATTTTCTGGGTTTTGATTGATGGCAGGCAGCAACTCTTTCAGCGCTCCCTTGACGGAGCCGCCAAGCAAGTACGAGCAACGTCGCTCTGAAATAGCGACCTATTTTGATGAGACAGCGTCCGAGGCATGGTCGAAGCTCACATCCGATGCGCCGGTCAGTCGAATTCGGCAAACGGTGAGAGCCGGGCGCGATGAAATGAGAAGCCATCTGCTCAACTGGTTACCTGAAGACCTGTCCGGGCGTCGCGTCCTTGATGCGGGCTGTGGCACGGGGGCACTCGCCGTAGAGGTGGCGCGTCGCGGTGCCACAGTGGTTGCTACAGACTTATCGCCCACGCTCATTGAACTGGCGGGTTCCCGGTTACCGACGGAGCTGGCCGATAACATCGATTTTCGCGTCGGTGATATGACCCAGGTCGCGGGCGAGATGTTCGACTACATCGTCGCCATGGATTCACTGATTCACTACGACATTGATGACGTTCTGAACGCCGTCATGAGGATGTCGCAGACAGCCACTCGCAGCATTCTGTTTACCTTTGCACCGCGCACTCCACTGCTGGCAGCGATGCATAATGTCGGCAAGTTGTTCCCGCGTGGGAACCGCTCCCCGGCAATACAGCCTGTTGCAGAACGATGCCTGCAAGACCGCCTCGATGGCGCTCTCACCCAGTCGGGGTGGCGTATGGGGCGTCAGCGTCGCATCAGTAGCGGTTTTTATACCTCCCAGGCCCAGGAACTGGTGTTGCTGCAGTCCTGAGCTTTAGCACTCCCACGTTTTATGAACTGCAATAACTGAGATCAGCCAGCAAAAGCAAGGTGGCTAAATCCCTCGGAAAGCTGTGGAAATTTTTGGTGCGTGTAGCCGTAAAGGCCTTACAAAGACTGGGGCTAAAGCTGGTCAAAACATTGACATGGTTAAAGGTAAATATTAGCCTCCTGCAGTATATAAGTAGTAGCGATCTCGTTCGACTGGTCTACGAGTTATCCTCTTGCCGCGTCGCGGTCTTACCGAAGCACAGGTTTACAGGTGTACAGGTAGCAAGAAGTATCAGGCGCAAAGGTCCTCGCGAAAAGTACTTCGCGCGGCACGGCCCGAAGGCTAATGTATAAGCCAGCCACATCATGCCGCAGTCTTGCGGCGAGGGGGCATAGATGGGCATTCGCGGTAGGTCCCAGAGTCCGGGCGATGATTCTGATTCGCAGCCAACAACACCCATGCTGATTACGGGTTCTGAAGGCAGCCATTTCGCGCAGCTCTTCAATACGGTCTCGGGCCGTCGAATCGATAGTACAGACTACGAGACGCACCTGAATACGCTCGGAACCATAGAGGGCGATTTGGCGGTTTATGTTCACTTGCCGTTCTGCGCTTCCCGTTGTCTGAGCTGTGATCACGTCACCAATGTCACTCACGATCCTCGGGATATTGATCACTATCTGGACGATGTCGCCCTGGAGTTAGAGCGGTACAACAGGCATTTGCAGGGCCGCAATCACCTGGCGCAATTGCATCTTGGCGGTGGCACACCGAACTACCTCAGCGAGCGTCAGTTGCTCAGGCTTATCACGCTTCTGGAAGAACACTTCACTATAGACGCCAATACCGACGCGCTGATTGAGGTCAGCGCAAAACGGACGTCGTGGTCGCAATTGCAGATGCTGAAAGGAATCGGCTTCAACGAGATAAAGTTGCAGGTGCGGGATCTCGATCCCGCCGTGCAAAAAGCGGTGGGTCGATCAGATTCCGGCGCCGTCATGGCGGATGTGTTCCAAACCGCCAGAGACGTTGGCATCCGATCCGTCTGCATGGACCTGGTGTACGGCCTGCCTCAACAGACGCAGGAGAGTATCAGCCGTTCTGTAGATAACATTCTTGAGCTGGCGCCGGATCGCCTGTCCTGTTACGCCTATCAACGCAAGACGTCGGAGTTCCGGCATCAGCGTGCTATCGACATGCCCAGCGTGCCGTCACTCGCGGACCAACTGATCATGTTTAATGCTGTGGTAGAACGGCTTGAGTCGGCTAACTATCGCTGGATTGGTTTGGATACCTTTGTGCGTAAAGATGATCCGCTGGCTCTAGCGCAGTCGGAAGGGCGCCTGCATCACAACTGGATGGGGTATAACGTTCATGGCACCCAGACACTCATCGGGTTAGGTGCCAGCGCTATCAGCGAGGTTGGCGGCGCATGCGTCCAGAACGCATGCACTTTGGGTGACTATACAAAAGCGCTGGACGCGGGCAGCATGCCGCTGCGGGCTGGTGTACTGCTGGACGAGCGGAGTCAGCGACGTCGCGCTTCAATGAACGCCTTGTTCTGTAACCTCGAGACTGAGGATATTAATGACATGATGCCAGAGGGCGCTGCAGAACAGCTCGAATCGCTGCAAGCTCAGGGGCTGCTGCGGTTAGAAGGCGCGAAGGCTTACGTGACCCCACAGGGCCGCTATCTGCTGCACCATCTATGCGGGCATAACGAGTCTGACAAGCGCTGGGCCAGTGGATGGTAATGCAGGGCATGGAGTATAAAGCCAGAGAGCCGTGAGCTAATTCGACGGCGGGCTTGGTTCAGCGGCGGATGAGTGCCCGTTCGAGTGCGGAACGATGCTGCTTGAGTTGTTCCCATTCCAGCAGAAACCAGGGTGCCAGCGGCAGTGCTTTTTCTGCAATTGCCTTATCCACGTCGTCCCGTGACATCCATCGCCAATCGGCGATTTCTTCCCGATTAACGTAGAGCTCGGCATCTCTATCAAACTGGCCGACATAGACAGCGCACAGCTCATGCTCGGTGCCGATGTCTTCGTAGCGAGCACGGTAGCGGAAGGTGAACATGTGCTTAAGATGTGTGCTGACGCCCAATTCGTCGCCAGTGCGTCTGTTCGCTGCCGTCGACCAGGTTTCACCGCGACGAGGGTGGCTGCAGCAGCTGTTTGCCCAGAATCCTGGCCACAACAGCTTGCCCTCCGCGCGCTGCTGCAACAGCACATGGTCCGGACCATCAAACAAAAATACTGAAAAAGCTCTGTGCAACTTGCCGTCACCGAGGTGAGCACTGAGTTTGTCGTCGTAGCCGGTAACGCGATCCTCGTCGTCCACCAGGATCAGCAGTTCATCGTCAAAAGAGACCGTTTCGAAGCGTGGCTCTGTTGCTGCGCTATCTTGTTTAAGACTTACTGGGTTAACGGCTGTGTTCATCTTAGGTTCCTGTCAGCCCATGAATACACAGGGAATCACAATGTCCGCCGCACGGCGGGCCTCGCAGTAAATTCCCTCTTTAGCGTCAGAGAAGCCCGCCAGGGGTCGCCATGCTCTGGGCAGTAATCGACTGAGCGCCGCGATTGGCAAAAACAGCAACATCGTAAGCAGAAAGATCATCTTGTATTCGCAGGACGCTCGCCTGGCGGCGTGATGAGTCTCCTGCACCTTGGTCGTTTTGATGCTCGGTGATTCCTGTGTCATGGCGGTCATTGTCCACCTCCCATTGCTGTCCGAGCCTGCTCTACATGCTGCAGGGTTACGTGGTCCGATCCGCTTCCACGGGCGGTGCTTTCAGCAGCATCTCGCAGGCGCTTGGCCGCCGAGATACGCACCAGTACGGGCTCTGCTTCAATCAACTCATCGAGGGCGCTTTGCGCTTCTTTGTCCCAGTCAATGGCGAGGCGGGACGGCGTCGCGGCGACGTTATCCAGCTCCGTGCCCAGTGGCAGAATGTTAAAGAGCGCATCAAACAACCCATTACAGACTTCCTGGACCAGATAGCAGGCGCCGGCGTAACCCATATACGGGGTGCCCGTATGCCGCCTGATAAGCGTGCCGGGGTAGGAGGCGGGCAGAAATATTGCCCGGCCGCCGGCCTCTGCCAGGTACATGCGCTCGTTGTAGCTACCGAATAGCACCAGTGGCGTTTCCTCGTGTACCAGCCGTCGCACCTCTTCGTTGTCGGGTTTGACGCCGGCGCTGCGGCCCAGGGCAAACTTGCAGGGCAGTCCCAGTTCGTTCTCGAGGAAGTTCCGCACGCCGCGGGTATAGGTTTCCGTTGCCACAATGCCAAAGCTGGCGGTGCCGAAAAAATCCTGGGTCACAGAGCGCCACAGGTCCCAAATGGGTTTGATCGTGGTGCGCTTTTCCTGTTCGATGAAGGTCGAAGCATCCAACTCGAGCAGTTCGCCCATCTTTTCCAGGAAGGCCGTGGTGCTGTGCAGGCCGATTGGCGCTTGCAGGTAGGGTCGATCCAGATCCTCACACAGCAAGCGTCCAAACTCGCGATACATGCAGACGTTGAGATCGGCATTGGCCAGCTTGGGAATATCTTTGATATCGCAAGCCAGCGGGAAGACCATGTTCACTTCGGCTCCCATGCCTTCAATGAGTCGCCTGATTTCAGCCAGATCAGACCAGGTGTTGAAGTAGCCGTAGATTGGGCCAATGATGTTGACCCGCGGTTTTTCACCGTCTTTGCGCTTGGCTGGTTTTTTCAGCTTCTTGGGACCAAAGCGTGTCCACAGCCAGTTCATGGCGCGGTCGGCACTCTGCCATTGATCCTCATCGATGGTGCGCGGCAGGAAGCGTTCGATATTAGTGTCTTCCGGCGTGACGCCGCCGCCAATCATTTCGGCTATGGATCCGGTCACCACAACGCTGGGCCGGTCGGGGTTGAGCGTTTTGTGGGCGCGACGTAAGGCGCCCTCAGTGCCATGCTGTCCCAGCTCCTCCTCTGCCAGACCCGTGACCACAATAGGTAACTCGTGGGGCGGCAGCGCATCGGTATAGTGCAATACCGAGGTGACTGGAAGGTTTTCGCAACCCACCGGACCGTCGATTATTACCTGCAGACCTTTGACGGCAGAAAAAACGTAGACAGAACCCCAGTAGCCACCAGCGCGATCGTGATCGAGAACCAACATCAGCTCGAAACTCCTGTGAAGATGCCTGTGTTGTCGCCCTCACCGATACCTGAGAAAAAGGCTTCCATGGTGTTGAAGCGATCGCGACTGGCCAGGGCAGAATTGATTACCTGGGCCAGTGCACCCGGACCCGCTGGACCTATCAATGGGCGAGCCGATATCAGATTGGTGAAGTACAGCGACGGCAGTGCCATTTCCTTGGCGGCCTGCACCACCGGTGTGGTGCCAATCGCCAGATCAGGCTGGTAGCGGTCGATGGCGGCCAGGTCCTGCTCCAGCGAAGCGCGGTAACAAACCTCGACACCTCTGGCTTGCAACCACTCTCTATCCGTGTCTGACCAGCGCGTGCGCGGACAGGCACTGCCCACGTAACGCACGTCGGCGCCGCATTCCATCAGTAGTCTTGCCACCAGCAGCTCGGAGCCCTCATACCCTGAGAGCGTGATGCGGGCATCAATCTGGCTCGCATCCAGTGCAGCACGAATGGGCGGCAGCGCGGCAGCCTTGGCTGCATCCAGCCTGTCCTCGCCCACATTAAACGCCTTTGCAATACTTTCCAGCCAGGCTTTGGTGCCGTCATATCCCACCGGTGCTGAACCCACTGCAGGGCGCCCTGCGGCTTCAAACTGTCGATGAGTAGCGGTATAAAAAGGGTGGATCATGGCGGCTACGGCGCAGTCCAACGCCGCGTATAACTCCCGCCATTCACGGGTTGGCACAATCGGCCCAGCTGCTATACCGAGGGGTTCGAGCAGCCGGCCTATGCTAACCGCATCCACCGGAAACATTTCGCCTACAAGGGCGAGGGAGGGCAGGGCGTTGCGGCCCTGCGCTGGTTCTGCAACCGGGCCGGTTTCGGCCTCGTTGCGCGCATATTCCAACATGGCACCGGCGAGAATGTCCTTCGCCTCCGCGTGCGTCGGTACGCCGAAGCCAGGGACATCAATGCCGATAACGCGTACGCCATTGATTGCTTTAGGAAGCAGGTCCAAAGGCACACCGGACGCCGTGGGAACGCAAAGGTTGATCACAACGACCGCGTCGTTCTCCCCCGGTTCGCAAAGCTTTTCTACCGCCTCCTTGATGTCCTCGAACAGCTTGCCGGTGACCAGAGTCTCAGAGTCAAAGGGCACATAGCCCACGGTGCGGCGGGCACCGTAAAAATGCGATGTGAAGGTGAGGCCATAGACGCAACAGGCAGAGCCGCTCAACACCGTGGCGGTGCGGCGCATGCGCAGCCCTACGCGCAGCGAGCCAAAGGCCGGGCACATGCTCTGGGGCTGATCGTGAGGGCCAAGCGGGTAATCCTGGGCGTACTGTTCCAGCACTTCCTGTTTGCCCGACGCAGCCGCCTCCGCCGCTAGACGCTCCTTGCCGTTGTGACAGCCGCCCCCAGCAGATGATACCTCTGCAGTAGTGTCTACCGCTGGAATCCGTTCGATGTCGACAGTGTCAGACGGCGTCATACACCACCTCCAGAGAGGCCTTAGGCTTCGCATTGGGACCACACAGGTCCTCTATGGTGGCCGGTTGCAACACGACATCGCGGCCAACGGTTTCTCCGTTAAACAGGTCCAGCAGGCCGTCTTGTGACAGTGGACTGGGCTGATGCGGCGGCGCTTCAGCTACATTGCTAGCGAGGCTTGCGAACAGCGCTCCCCACTCACCTTCTGGGTAACCGATGATTTCGTAGTTCGCACTTTTGCGACGAATCTGATCATTGGCCGGGATGGAAGCCAGCTCAGGAATTCCCACGGCTTTACAGAACGCCTGTGCCTCGCCTGTGCCGTCATCTTTATTGGTGACCATGCCGGCAACGCCGACGTTGCCGCCAAGGCGCCGGAAATACTCCACGGCGGAACAGACGTTATTGGCAACATACAGCGACTGAAGATCATTGGAGGCGACTACGATCACCTTCTGGCACATGTCCCTTGCGATCGGCAGCCCGAAGCCCCCGCAGACCACGTCGCCCAGGAAGTCGAGTAATACATAGTCGAAGTCCCAGTCGTGAAAGCCCAGTTTTTCCAACGTTTCAAAACCATGGATAATGCCGCGCCCGCCGCAGCCGCGCCCGACTTCCGGGCCACCCAACTCCATGGCGTAGACGCCGTCGCGCTTGAAGCACACATCGCCGATACTGACTTGATCGCCCGCTTCCTTTTTCGCGGACGCGGTTTGGATGATGGTGGGGCAGGCTTTGCCGCCAAACAGTAGTGAGGTAGTGTCGCTTTTGGGGTCACAGCCGATCAGCAGCACTTTCTTGCCCTGCTGCGCCATCATGTAAGACAGATTGGCGAGGGTGAAGCTCTTGCCAATACCCCCTTTGCCGTAAATGGCTATGATCTGAGTCTTGGGCGCCGGTCCGCTGGAGGTGGCAATGGTGCCGTCGTCTTGCTGGCCGGGATCTTCAACGATGCTGCCGGGTACAAATTGACTAACGTTGGAATTTCCCATCAGGCGTTTCTCCAATCGAGTATCATTTTTAGACATTCCGCTGACTCAAAGGCCTGCTGGTAAGCGGCTTCGGCATCTTGCGGTGTCGCGCGGTGGGTGATCAGGCCGTCCAGTGAAAGGCGGTCCTCTTGAATCAGTTTCAGCACGGCCTGCAGGTCACTGGGTTGCCACTCGGCCGCTACGCTCATGCGGATTTCGCGAATGAACGCCTGCGGAAATACGAAGGACAGGGGGTTGTCGTAGAAACCCGCCAGAACAATATGTCCACCTGGCGCCAGTCGCATAATCAACTCATCCAGTAGATTGCCAGCGCCGCTCACATCGCAAATCACTCGGTAGTCGCGACGTTGGTCCTGCGCCGGGTCCACCACGGTGTAGCCCAATGCACCGCTGCGACGAGCGGGGTTTTGTTCCCACACTGTCAGGTCGTCGCCATCGAGAGCGCGGATAATCCTGGCAAGCAGTCTGCCCAGCACGCCGTGACCGACTACCAACTGCGGCAGCTTACCGTCTGCCCGCTGAATCGCGTGGTAGGCAGTGCCCGCCAACGCCAGCAGTGTCGCTTCTTCTCCCAGGGACTCGCCCAGGCTGATCAGCTTTTCTGAGGGCACAACCAGTGATGAACTGGCGCCGCCGAACAGGCCTGCTACGCCTTCAAAACCGGTAGAACCAGGAACGAATACACGCTCACCAACGCTAAGCGGTGAGTTTTTACTGGCATCGCGCACACGACCAACGGATTCGTATCCGGGAACCAGGGGATAAGACAATCCAGGGAAGGGTGGCATACGGCCTTGCCATAACAGGCGTTCGGTGCCTGTACTGATGCCGCTCCACTCGATATCCACAACGCAGTCAGCGTCCGTGGGCGCAACCAGATCAACATCCCGTAGCTTCATAGTGCCGGGCTGTTCAAATACTACGGCCGAGGCTTTGGTCATGGCTGACACAGCTCCTTCCTTAATGCGCCTTCGTGCCTGGAAACGGCTGACGAACTGCACAATTCTTATTGTAATTTAAAATTTACAAATATGTCTGTCAACTAAAGATGACACTATGAGCGTCCAATTTGCCCGATATCGACGCAGAATGTTGTCGAGATCAATTTTCAGGCTCAGGGATGCGCCAGAATGACGCGAACCATCAAGGGCCGCGCGGTGCGTAGCTCCTGCGAACGTCTAAAACCAGCCTCTTGCAGCATGGCGCGGATTTCGCCCGCGGTCCTGGGTCTGCCGCTGCCCATGGCGCGCAGATACAGGCCAAAGTAGGCATGCCCCATGGCCTCGGCACCCGGCGTGTCCGCCATGGGTTCAGCGATGACGAGCCGTGCATCCGGACGCATGCTCTGTCGCAGTGCGCGAAACAGCATCATGACTTCAGCGTCGTCGTGGTCGTGCACGATACGGACGAGAGTGACTAAATCTGGCGCGCCAAAATTCGGGGTAGGTGTATTGGCATTGTCGGCTGGCGCAGTGACGCCCTGCAACGCCGTGGCGCCCTGTAACGCCGTGGCGCCCTGTAAAGGGCTGCAAAACATGTCCCCCGAGACCGCCTGGGCGCGCGCTGTAAGACCCGCATCTGCCAGGCGCTTCTGAGCCAGTTCGGCGACGCCCGGAAGATCCATTACGGTGGCTTTCAAGTCTGGAGCGCGGCTCAGTGCGCTGTGAATAAAGCTGCCATCGCCGCCAGCGATGTCCCATAAATGCTCGGCCTTATGCATTGGAAGGCAGTCCAGAATGTCAGTGGCTACCAGAGATTGGGAGGCGCTCATCAATTCGCTGTAGGGTGTGATATCGCCTTCTACTCCGACGGCATAGGGCCAAAATGCTGCCAGTGCGGTTGGCTGCTCGCGCCGCAACACCTGGACAGGATCGAGCAGATCCCTGTACAGGGTCTGATGGTGCCTGACCATGGCGGTAACGCCCGGGTTGCCCAGCATAGCTGCTCCCAGGTCGCCCAGGCCAAAGCGCTGTTCCCCGCGCTCACTCAGCAACTCCAGTGATGCAGCGGCGCGCAGCAAGCACAGCATGGCCTCATCAGTCAGGCCGCAGCGGCGGGCCAGATCTTCAACACCGGCTGGGCCGTCGCGAAGAGTATTCAGCAAATCCAGCTCAACCACAGCAGCCAGTACCTGGGAGTAGACAAAGCCTGCCGCGATATTGAACAAATCGCTGGCGCGGCGGTTCGACAGGTTGCGGGTCAGGGGAAAGCGCGCGGCCCAGCGCTGAAAGCCGGGTTTGGCGATGAGTTCATGTTTCCACTGCAAAAAACGATCACGCCAGCCCATGTGGACATCCGTCGATGGCTGGCGGGCAGCGAGGCTGCGTGCGCCCATATTGCTCAGGCGGCGATGCTGTTCAAACCCTTGGGCACAAACCCCTGGGCCTGAGCGCGGACCAGTTCGAGCAGCTGGTCGCGGCCCTGACAGGGGGGCACGGAGTCCAGCCCGCGCTCGATAAGAGCGCCCAGTTTCTGGGCGGCGCCCTGCACGCCAAGCTCTGCAACGGCGCTGGGCCGGTCCAGGTGAGTATCTTGAGAGCAGGGCTTGCCGAGTTGTTCAGTTGTGCTGATTGCGTCCTGAATATCGTCGGCGACCTGGTAGGCCTCGCCTATGCTGGTGCCGATGTTTGCCCACGGACGACTATCCACCCCCGCAGCGGCAGCACCGGCAGTGGTCGCAGCAACGAACAGCGCTCCGGTTTTAGCCCGGTGGTACAAGGACACATTGACACTGGGCTCGCTTTCCCAGGCCTGCCCAGCACAGATACCGTAAGGCGCACCGGTACCTCGCGCCAGGATGCTGATGATCTCCGGCATTCGCGCTGCGGTCTTAGGGTCTTGCGCCACACAGCCGACTGCTTCGAACGCAGCCACGATCAGGGCGTCACCGGTGAGTACCGCTATCGGTTCACCAAAAGCCTTGTGTACGGTGGGTTTGCCGCGACGCAGATCAGCGTCATCAAAGCAGGGCAGGTCGTCGTGTACCAGGGACGCGCAGTGCAGAAATTCGACTGCCGCGGCGGCGCGAAGCGCGAGCTCCGGAGTGTCGCAGCCGTTCGCTCGAGCAATGGCCAGGCAGAGCTTCGGGCGTATTCTTGCACCGCCTGGAAAGACGGCATGAGCGAGGGCCTGGCCCAGCAGCGGCGGGCAGTCATCTCCTGCGGCGCGCTGTATCAGCGTATTGAGGACCAGTTCCAGTTCGGTGATTGATTCTGCTTTGCCCACGGTCGCTCCTTGGAGCCGGGCGCTGGCTGATCTACATCAGCAAGCCCTGGCAGTGTCAATTTATTTGTACATACACAATGTAAGTTAATCTGGACATTGCTACAATGCAAGTAGAAATGCAGCCAGGAACTTGCGATGGATCGTGAAAAACGGGGCAGCTATGGCTAGGGCCGCCGGTGGGCACGCTGACCATGTCATCGTTATTGGCGCGGGTATGGCGGGTCTGGCTGCCTGTTTGCGCCTGCTTTCGGGCGGCCGCCAAGTCACCCTTATTGAAGGCGCTAACTACAGCGGTGGCAAGATGCGCCAGGTCTCTACCAGCCTGGGTCCAGTGGACAGTGGTCCCACGGTGTTCACCATGCGCAGCGTATTTGAAGAGTTGCTGGCGGGTGTGAATCGGCGCCTGGACGAGGTCGTCCGGGTGCAGCCTCTGGAGTTACTGGCCCGTCACGCCTGGGACGAAGCGGGCTGTCTCGACCTGTATGCCGACCGTCAGCGGTCCGCCGATGCCATCGCTGCTTTTGCCGGACCCAGGGAGGCGGAGGGTTACCTGAATTTCTGTGCACAAGCGGGCAGAATATTCGACCTGCTGGAGCCGGCCATGCTGCGAGCACCACGGCCCACGCCTTTGAGTTTAAGTTGGCGCGCCCGCAGCGCAGGTCTATCGGGGCTGTTAGGGCTGCAACCTTTTACCAATATGTGGAAGGCGCTACAAAAGCATTTTCAGGATCCGCGCTTACAGCAACTGTTTGGCCGTTATGCGACATATTGTGGCTCGTCCCCATGGCGGGCTCCGGCCACACTGATGTTGATTGCCCATCTGGAGCAGGAAGGCGTGTGGCAACTGGACGGCGGCATGCAAAGCCTGGCTGCGGGACTTGCCGGGGTCGCGAGACAGTGCGGAGTAAGCCTGATCGAGGGCGAATGGGTCGAGGAGCTCTGCACTGCAAGAGGCAGGGTGTCTGGCGTTCGCACCTCCAGCGGTCGCGAGATTGCGGGTGACGCCGTGGTGTGTACCGCGGATCTGGGAGCATTGCGGGCGGGTCTGCTGGGCGAGGCGGCGCGCAAGTCTGTGCCCACGCGAGCGCGGCAGCGGTCGCTATCTGCTGTCACCTGGTCGATGGCCGCACAAACAGAGGGCTTTCCGCTGGCTTACCACAGCGTATTTTTCTCGTCGGATTACAAGCGTGAGTTTGATGCTTTATTTGATCGTGGAGAGATTCCCCTACAGCCCACTGTTTATGTTTGCGCCCAGGATCGCCTGCCGCAGGACCGCCTGCCCCTATCCAGCCTTACCCCGCAGCAACGCACTCCAAAGGCGTCTGAGGCATTGGCCAGTGGCGAGCGCCTGTTCTGCCTGGCCAATGCGCCGGCGATAGGCGATAGACATCATTTTACTGACGAGGAGATAGCCGCATGTCAGCGAAGTATGTTCACGAGGCTGCGGGAGTGCGGACTCCAGGTGAAGCCACTGGACGCCCCGGTCGTGAGAACGCCAACGGATTTTGCGACGCGCTTTCCCGGCAGCGGGGGCGCGATTTACGGTCAGGCGACCCACGGCTGGCTGTCAGCCTTCCAGCGGCCGGGGTCGCGCAGCAGAGTGCCGGGCCTGTTTCTGGCGGGGGGCGGGGTGCACCCGGGAGCGGGCGTGCCGATGGTGACGCTGTCGGGAATGCTGGCAGCGGATGCCGCCCTCTCGGCCCAGGGTTTGACGCCGCGGTTGTGGCCGGCGGCTACCGCTGGTGGTACATCGATGCGCTGAGCGACGATGGGAAGTATGGCCTTACGCTAATTGCTTTTATCGGTAGTGTTTTCTCCCCGTACTACTTTCGCGCACGGCGCCAGCCGACGGTTAATCCGGAAAACCACTGTTCCCTCAACGCGATTCTCTATGGGCCTGGCAGCAAGCATTGGGCGCTCACCGAGCGCGGGCATGGCGACCTGCAACGCAGCGCTGCGCAAATGCAGGTGGGCCCCAGCAGCCTTCGCTATCAAGGGGATTCGCTGATAGTGGATGTAGAGGAGTGGACGGTACCTTTACCCCGACGCCTGCGGGGTCAGGTGCGTGTGGTCCTGCGCAACCCGCAGTCTGCCGCCTATGGCCTGGACCCTGCCGGGCAACACTTCTGGCAGCCGGTTGCACCGTGCGCTGAGGTTGAGGTTGAGTTCGAAAAGCCCGGTGTGAGTTGGCGCGGTGAGGGCTATGTAGATGCCAATTGGGGCAGTGAGCCCTTGGAAGACGGATTTTCCTACTGGCACTGGTGTCGCGCGGCAGCACCAAACAAAGAGACCGTTGTTCGCTATGAGGCCTGGCCACGCTCCGGTGACAAGACGCTGTTAAGTCTGGGGTTCGACGAGCAGGGCGGCGTCAGAGCACTAGACAATGGCGAGGCGCAGCCATTGGCCAGCACGCCGGTATGGCGCATGCGTCGCGATGCGCGAGTACCCGCCCATAGCGACGTCAGCGTGACTCGTACTTATGAAGACACGCCGTTCTATTCCCGCTCACTGCTGCAATATGCGACGGGCACAGAAAAATACTGGGCGATGCACGAAAGCCTTGATCTGGACCGCTTCAGGCGGCCCTGGGTGCAGTTTCTGTTGCCCTTTCGAATGCCGAGGGTTGCACGTTAAAACCCCTCTGGAACAAGCACCTGCGGTTTAGTCTTCGATCAGCAGAGGGCAGGCTCCGTCGCGATTTGGCAAGCGGGCCAGTTGGTCGCGCCGCTGTAGTTCCGCAAACATATCCAGGATCCATTCGACCCGTCCGATAGGCTCTTCGCGATTGGCTGCTGGCAGAGGTGCGGCGGCCACCGCATCCAGCAGAAAACGTGTTTCGGGTAGTGCTGGGGCCTGTAAAGCCTCTCTGGGCAGACTGCCGAGACGGCCCAGGCCGCCGACAACGCGGCACTTGCGTGCCGAACTCACAACCGCTCGCGCGCTGATGGCGTCGTAGTGTCGACGTCTGACCTCTTCACCGATCTCGCAATACAGCAGTCGCGCCGTCATAACACAGGGCTGGCAGCCTCTGGGCAGGCAGGCAATACCGGCCTCTGCCTGCTGATAAAGTCGGTCTGCTTCCCGCAGCAATGCTTCGATGACTGTAGCGAGCGCTTCGCTGTGCACCGGTTGCCGTAGCCAGCTCTCTGAATCGATGCCGGCTTCCCGCAGGGCGCCCATGGGCAGGTAGATGCGTCCATTGCGGGCGTCTTCACCAACGTCTCTGGCAATATTTGTGAGTTGCATTGCCACCCCCAAATCTGCCGCCCGCGCCAGCACTTGATAGTCTCTTTCGCCCATGAGGAGCGCCATCATCACGCCAACCACTCCCGCGACTCTCGCGCCGTACGCACGCAGATCCTCCAGAGTGTCGTAGCGGCGACTTGTACAGTCCCAGGCGAAGCCTTCCAGCAATGCTTCGAGCAGCTCTCGGGGAATGCCGAACTCTCGCACTGTCTTGGTCAGCATGCGGTCTGCCGGGTCATCGGTTGGGTCGTTTGCGTAAATGCTGTCCAGTCGCAAACGAAGGTGCTGCAGGGCCTCAAGTGGCGCATCGCTCAAGTCGATGGCGTCATCAGCGAGTCGACAAAACGCGTACAGGCTGACAGCAGCATCCCGGTAGGGTTGCGGCATTAAAAGCGAAGAGGCATAAAACGAGCGCGAACCGTGCCGCAACAATTGTCGGCAGGCCGCCATATCGGTGCGGCTGGTATCCAGGCGTTTAATGGCTAATGGCGTTGCCATGGGGCACCAGTTTTTCAACGACTTTTGCCGATGAGATCACGCCTGGCAGGCCGGCACCTGGGTGCGTGCCGGCGCCCACGAAATACAGGTTACCTACATCCTCGCTGCGATTGTGGGGCCGGAACCAGGCGCTCTGCAGCAGACGCGGTTCCATTCCAAAGGCCGCGCCCCGATAGGAGAGCAGGTCATCCTGGAAGTCCAGCGGCGTGGTTACCTTCGAGCTGATGACGTGTTTTGCCAGGTCCGGCAGCATGGTGCTCGCCAGGCGCCGTTCTACCTGGCGGCGAAACTGTTCGGCGTTGCTGGCCCAGTCCCAGGATGCTTTCAGATTTGGGACCGGGGCGAGTACGTAAAAGCAGTCACAACCCTCAGGCGCTACGCTGTTATCGGTGGCGGTGGGGCGATGCAGGTACAGGCTGAAGTCTTCAGGTAGATGGTGATTATGAAAAATGTCGTCCAGCAAGCCCTTGTAGCGAGGTCCAAGGATGATGCTGTGATGTGGTACGTCTTCGTAGCGTTGATCTGTGCCGAAGTACCAAAGAAACAGGCCGTTTGAGTAATGCGCGCGCGCCAGTCGCTTATCGGTCCAGCGACGCCGCTTGAGGCCGGGAAGAAGGTTTCGATAAGTCCAGGCGACGTCGCTGTTACAGACAACGATGTCCGCCTCCAGGCGACCGCCGTCTTTAAGGCGCACGCCGCAGGCCTTGCGATCGCGTAGCAGAATCTCTTCGACTTCAGCGTTGAAGCGGATAGCGTTGCCCTGTTTTGCAATCAGGCGCTCCAGACCTCGCACCAGCGCGCCAGTACCGCCCATCGCGGAAAACACGCCGCTGTCTTTCTCGAGGTGCGAAATCAGGGTGTAAACACTGCTGGCGGCGTAGGGGTTGCCGCCGATCAACAGTGGGTGAAAGCTCAGCACCATGCGCAGCTTGTCGCTTTTGACGTACCGGGACACCATTTGGTGAACGGGACGATCTGCACGAAGTCGAAGCATGTCGGGTACTACGCTCAGCATGTCGCTAAGATGGCAGAAGGGCCGATCTACAAGCTGCTCGAAGCCGACCCGATAATTCTCTCCAGCGGCTTTCAGAAACCGGCGGTAGCCCTCGATGTCGCTGGGGTTCAGCTCCCGTATCTGCGCCTCATTGCGCTTCGGCTCGCCGACGTAGTCAAAATGCGTGCCGTCATCAAACCGTACCCGGTAGAACGGGTCCATGCGTTTTAGCTCGACGTCCTTGCTGAAGTCTTCCCCTGCGACCTGCCACAACTCTTCGAATAAAAATGGTGCGGTGATGATCGTGGGGCCGGCATCAAAGCTGAAGCCGTCCTGCTGGTGCACACGACCACGTCCGCCTGCGCAATCAAGTTTCTCCAGAACCGTTACCCGGTAGCCGCGGGCGCCAAGTCTGACAGCAGTGGCGAGGCCTCCGAAACCACTGCCGACTACGACAGCATGGGGCTTCATGGCATGCTGCATGGCGCTTTTGCGGACGGGATCAGGACTGTTCATTTAGATAGACACCTATTATGTCAATTGGTGTTGACAGAATAACAGTGCAAAGAGGTGATGAACAGACTGTGGTGGGACAGACCGTAGAACCCAATGCAGAGATGATCGATTTAGATCAAGCTACGGCCAAGCACGCCTCCTAATACCCTGAGAATTCGCTCGGGGTCTTCCTCATGACCCAGATGACCAAGCCCGGCCAGTTCATGCAGATGACTGTCCGGAACCAGCTTAGAAAGAGTAGTGGCTTGCTCGGGGCGCACGGTCTTGTCGTTGTCGCAGCAGATCAGGTGAACTGGCAGCTCCAACAGAGGCAAACGCTGCTCCAGCGTCTTGAGATCCCACTGCGCCATCATCTGCACAGCGGCAGCGATATGTGGCGCATAGCCGGTCAGGCATCGGTACCGTTTCAGCATATCTTCGCTCACCTGTGACCCGGTGCTCTCCAGCATGGCTGCGGTGAAACGGCGTTTTCTGCCTAGTGAGGCCACCCATCCGGCGACGCCAGGCATCGCTGCAAGGGCTCTGGCACTGCTGGCGAACATCGCCCCGGTGAAGCCAGGAAGCGCCAGCATGGCACCATTTATACTGATGAGTGCCCGCGGTTTGATATGTCGGGTCAGGCACATCTCGGCGAGAATTGCCGCCCCCGCAGAGTGACCTGCCACCCATAAGGGTTTGACCTCAAGTCGTGCCAGCAAGCACGATAGTGCCTGTGCCATGCCTGGCAGTGACAGCGATTGATGGGGCGGTACTGCGCTGAGTCCGTGCCCGGGTAAATCTGGCGCTATCACGTCATAGTGCTGCGCCAGAGACGGCATTACGCCGCACCAGGAGTGATTGGCAGCGCCCGTGCCATGCAACAGCAGCAGGCAGGGCCCTTGTCCGCAGCGCTGCAGATGCCAGCGCAATCCATCAATCTCAATAAATTGGCTGTGTGCCCGATAAGGCCAGTCCCAGAGCTCCAGCCGCTGTTCAGGGGTCACGGCGCGGCCGCGCGTACCGCATCTCGGAGTTGGCCCGCATCCGCATGGGGCAGGGGAAGATAGGTAAGGTCCAGACTGTAGGCCAGGGTTTCAGCGCTGGGGCCTGGGCGCGGCGAGGTATCAATGACCATGCCGGATACCCCTGCCTCTCGAAACATTGCGGCAGCGGACTCCAGATCCTCTGCAGCAGCGTCACGCCCCCGACTGCCATCACGCGCAATATTGCCGCGGCCGTCGGTCAGAAAAACGACCGCTGGTGTGCTACCGCGTCGCTTCAATTGATCTGCCAGTGCCGCGGCGGTTTCGATCGCAGAAGTCAGCGGTGTGCCGCCTCCGCCTGGCAGGGCCTGCAGATTGCGTTTGGCTCGCACCAGAGAGCGGGTAGGGGGCAACAACAGCTCGGCGTCGTCTCCGCGAAAAGCCACCATCGCCACCTGATCGCGGCGGATGTAACAGTCGGCCAGCAGCAATTCCACAGCGCCTTTGGCCTCGGCCAGGCGATTTAACGCAGAAGAGCCTGAAGCGTCCACTACAAAAACCGTGGTGCTTTCAGAGCGCTCACGGAAGCGCACCACGCGAAAGTCATCCCGCCGTATCAGCATCCCAGGATGATCTCCGGGCTGGTCACGCTGACGCAGTGGTTGCCAGGGCGCAGCCGCGCGAAGCGTTGCTACCGGACTGAGGCGCGAGCCACTCCGTGGGTCGCCCGCTATCGTCCCCATGGGACGGCCCCGTGATTTTGCTTTCCGCATCTGTCCCGACTTGCCCGAGCGCTGAGACCGCCGACTGACGCCTCCCTGTGCCAGCTGCGCCAGCAGTCCGGCCGGCAGTGCTGCTTCCGCCGCCTCAATCAATCTGTCCTGCATCCCTTCACCCTGTTGCTGAATGTCACTGTCCTGTTCCGGTTCTTGCTCTGGCTGCTCCTCTGGCGGGGGCGGAGCTGCTTCCTGCTCTTCGTCCTCCAGCATGGGGATGCGTGTAGCTCTGGGTGCAATCACGAGGCGCGTTGCGATCTCCAGATCGGCCTCTTCCACCTGCACGCGCCCCTCCAGTGCGGCTGCAGCTCTGGCTGCGGCAACGGCAAATAAAGACGCTCTGGGTGAGTCCACGCCGAAGACAGCCGCGGCGCTGACCAGCCTGCTGAGGGCGTCGACGTCGCAGTGCACGTCCGTAGCGCTGTGTCTGGCGCGGTTGACGGTATCGACGCTGTAAGCATCAGCTATTAAATCTCGAATACCGACCGTGTGCAGATCCAGGTGAAAGGCTAGCCGCTCGCTGAGCGCAGCGTCTAAGTGCTCGTCGTCATCTGCGCTCTCATCCAGCGCAATAATCGCTACATGGGCAGGGGCCTGGGCGCTGAGGCCCTCACGCTCAACGCGAATTTCGCCTCGATCCAGTGCCTGACATAAATGCGCAGCCGTTGAGCGCTCACAGCGTTCTGCCATGGCCAGCATGGCGTAACCGCCATCGCATTCAGAGAGTAGGCCGGTTTGACTGACAGGGCTTCCAGCTTTCAGGGTTGCTGCCAAATCCAGGCCTCCCAGCAAACGGGCTTCGCTGACCGTTTGTGGAATCTTTCGAAACGGCGTTTCCTCAGCGAGCAGGGCGCGCAGTTCTTCCAGCCACGCATCGCGAACGGGCCCCGGCCGCGCTTTGAGCGCGACACCGCCAAGTCCCATCGGATCTACCGCCAGCAGACAGGCTGCCTGCACGGCGTCATTCCAGCGCGCTTCTCCGTCGCTACTCACAGTCAGGCGAAGACCTCATCCAACGCGCGTTCTATGCGGGCACCAGAGCCGGACTCATCCAGAGGGTCGCGTCGCAGCCGATGGCGCAGAACCGACGGTGCCACGCGCTTCAGTTCTACCAGGCTCACTGCATCCCTTCCTTCCAGGCTGGTGAGTGCTCGTGAGGCGCGGATGAGCGTTAGCTCCCCGCGCAGCCCGTCAGTACCAAGGTGCATACACAGCTTCGCCGCGTGCTCCAGCACGTCATCAGGTACGTCGACATCGTCTATGCGACTGCGTGCGGCCTCTACTTTACGGCGGACGGCCCCATCCTTGCGCTGCCACTTTTTGACGAAAGCCTCGCGATCGCGTTCGAACTCGTCGCGCAGTTGTACAATACTGATTCGCGTCTTGAGGTCGGTGGGGGTGCGCACGTCGACTGACATACCAAATCGATCGAGTAATTGAGGCCGTAGCTCCCCCTCTTCTGGATTGCCGCTACCGACCAGCACAAAGCGCGCCGGGTGGCGCACGCTTAAGCCCTCACGTTCGACCACATTCTCGCCGGATGCTGCGACATCGAGCAGGGCATCTACAATGTGGTCCTCCAGTAGATTGACTTCATCGATGTAAAGAAAGCCGCGATGTGCGCGTGCGAGCAACCCGGGCTCAAAAGCCTTCTCGCCCTGTCGCAGTGCTTTTTCCAGATCCAGCGTGCCAATGACTCTGTCTTCGGTAGCGCCCAGCGGCAGATCCACCACTGGCATCGCCGCCTTGCGAATTTTGCTGTCATCCTGCGGATGCTGGCTACAGTGTGGACAGTTCTCCGCTTTTTCGGCGGGGTCGCGATTGTAAGGACATCCAGCCACCATAGGGACTTTTGGCATCAGCGCAGCGAGGGCGCGAATGGCCGTAGACTTTCCGGTACCGCGGTCTCCAAATACAAGTACGCCCCCAACATCCTGGTCCACGGCGGCGATAAGGAGAGCGGTCTTCATCTCATCCTGAGCGACAATAGCGGAGAACGGGTAGGCAACAGCCATAGCATGCATCCTTAATTTTTTAATACAGTCTTCGAACAACTGCTTTTATAACCACGGGTCAGTAGCGCAGGTCGTCACACATAACCCCAGGCTGGGTTTTACGTGCTGCGGAGCGTAAACACAAGTTGACACACGCGGTTGATCGAATTGCCTGCAGCGCCGGAAGTTTTCTGCTCGCGCACTGTTATCATAATCACTGCGTATAGAAGACATCATGATCCCCAGCAATAACATGACACTTCCGGAATCACTTGAGGCGGAGCGTTTCGACCTGCACACACAGGTCGCCGGGCGCATGGCTTACTATGCGGATCGCAGCGGCACGGGTCGTCCTCTGGTGTTGCTGCACAGCATTAACGCGTCTCCCACTGCGATAGAAGTGGCGCCCCTTTTCGATTATTACCGGGGCTCACGACCGGTTTATGCGCCCGAGCTGCCCGGATTTGGATTTTCTGAGCGCTCGGATCGCGATTACACGCCGATACTGTTCGCCAACGCTATACGAGAGTTTTTAGAAGAAGTCGTTGGAGAGCCCGCCGATGTTGTGGCCTTGTCCACGACCTCGGAATTTGTGGCACGCGGTGCCCTGGACGCGACGGATCGGTATCACAGCCTGGTACTTATATCACCCACAGGCATGGGCTCTCGTGAGCCTCCTTCACCCAAGGTGCAGGCGCGTCTGCGAGCATTGTTCGGCACGGCCGTTATCGCACCGGGCCTCTATCGCTTGCTGACCAGCAGGGCGAGTATCCGCTATTTCCTGGGGCTTTCCTTTCAGAACAAACCGCCCGTTGAATTGATCGATCAGGCCTGTGCCACGGTCAAACAGCCCGGTGCGTCCTATGCCCCTTTCAGCTTCCTGTCGATGGGCCTGTTCACCGCTGGAGCGACAGAACTGCTCTACAAGCCGCTGAATATTCCTACTCTGGTGCTGTTTGATAAGGACCCCAACATTAATTTTGACTACTTGCGCGAATTAGAGGCAGAGAGCCCGCTGATCCAATCAATCCGCATTTCACCCAGTCAGGGGTTGCCGCACTTTGATGAACCCGAGCAGACGTTCAGGGCGATGGATGGGTTCTGGCAGTCGCTGGATGGGGCTGGTACTGCAGCATGAATAACGACACGGTCGCGCAGGACTTCCATAGAAAGGCCTTTGAAGAGCGTATCCTGCTAAGCAATGAGTGGCATGCTCGTCCTGGCTTGCGGCAGCCTGCGCCAATGCGCTGCAGCCACGTGGTGACGCTGCGTAACGAAACCAGCATGAAGGAATCGCGCAAGGAGTTCGCGGAGTTCTGTTCCAAGCATGGCTGTAGCCCACCGGCGCAGCGCAGTCGCCAGCACAGTGTCAAGATTGGCAATTGCCAGGTGAAGTGGGAAGGGCATACCGAGGCGGTGAGCCACACGGTGATGGTGCCTGGGAACGGGCAGCCCGCATTCAGTGAAACGGCACTGGACCTGTTGGACCGCGACAAGCGCGATACGCTGGTCGCCAATATGTTCATTGGAGTCTCCATTGAGGTGCTTGAGCCCCGCGATGCAGAAGACCCACATGGCTATCAACTGGCCAAGTCACTGCTGGGCGCAGAGAGCCTGTACGGCGGGCTCATGTCGGCCGACCACGCGGCGGTCTGGTCGTCGTTTCGGCTTGATGCTGACGGCTTTGTGCGGCTGGTCGTAATCGATCTTGGCATTCCCGTCGGACGCCTGTCGAGGCTGCTCCAGCGTCTATTGGAGATGGAGTCCTATCGAATGCTGGCCATTATGGCGCTTCCACGAGCGCGCGAGGCAATGACCGCCCTGGGTGAATTGGAACCGCAGTTAAATGCGGTGATGACAGGCTTACGCGATGAGCCCAATGAGCAGGACCAGGAGCTCGCGCTGCGGCAGATCACCGGCATTGCGGCGCGCGTTGAGCGTATTGCATCTACCCATGCTTACCGGTTCGCGGCCACCCGTGCCTACGCGAATATTGTCGAACGGCGAATTCAGGAAGTGGGCGAGAACGCCCTGGACGCCCACCAGACTTACTCAAATTTCCTGCTGCGTTCACTGCAGCCCGCGATGCGCACCTGTGATGCCACAGAGCGCAGAGCTAACGAACTTGCGCAGCGCGTATCTCGCGCAGCCAACCTACTTAACACCATGGTCGACATGGTGCAGAAGAAGCAAAACCAGCAGCTGCTGACCTCCATGGCCGAACGCGCCCGCCTGCAGCTTCGGCTGCAGCAAGCGGTGGAAGGTTTCTCCATTTTCGCGATCAGCTACTACGCAGTGGGACTGATCAGCTATGGCTTTAAAGCGCTAAAGGCCGCAGGACTGCACTTCGATGACGCAATCGCCACTGGTATTGCTGCTCCTGTGGTTTTTGTCTCGGTGTGGGTAATTGTGCGCAGCGTGCGACGGCGTCTCGCCGGTCAGGACGAGGCGCACTAAACGCGTCAGGGCTTTCTCATCCTGTTGTAACAATTCACACTATGCTTTTCACTGGCGGGGAACTCCCCGCAGCGGCGTGCCTCTAAGGGCGCGTTGCTTATAGCACCTGCAAGCTCCGCGGGCGTATCAGCACAGGAAACCATAGCGTATGGAAATGTCTGAAATTCACCTGATAGCACAGGCCATAATCGAATGGGGCGCTCTACTGTTCGCCTTTTTGATCGGCCTGGCGATACTGGCCGTCGCTGCTATGTATGTGGTCGATAAGACCCAGACCGCGCAGACAATACGCCGCAACTATCCTGTGGTAGGGCGCTTCCGCTACTTGTTCGAGCACCTGGGTGAATTTTTTCGGCAGTACTTCTTCGCTATGGATAGAGAGGAGTTACCCTTCAACCGGGCCGACCGCTCATGGGTCTATCGAGCAGCCAAGCAGGTGGATACCACAGTGGCCTTTGGGTCAACGCGTCGGCTGGATCAGGAGGGAGACGTGATCTTCCTCAATAGTGCATTTCCAACGCTTGACGAAGATGCGGTAGAGCCAGCGCCTGTAACCATAGGCGAGGGATACTGTGCGCTGCCTTATACGACCTCAGCGATTCTCAGCATTTCGGCAATGAGCTATGGCGCCATATCACGGCCAGCGGTGTTGGCGCTGGCCAATGGCGCGAGAGAGGCCGGCATATGGATGAACACGGGTGAAGGCGGCTTGTCCCCCTACCACCTGGAAGGGGGTAGCGACATCGTGTTTCAGATCGGTACCGCCAAATATGGCGTGCGCGATGACACGGGCGGACTGGACGATGACAAGCTCAAGGCTATCGCTGCGCACGCCACGGTGCGTATGTTTGAAATCAAGATGAGCCAGGGCGCCAAGCCGGGAAAGGGCGGCATACTTCCGGGTGCCAAAGTGAATAAAGAAATTGCGGAGATTCGCCAGATCGAGGTTGGGCAGGATTCCATCAGTCCAAATGGCCACACCGACATTCGATCCACTGGCGACCTGCTGGATATGATCGAGCGCGTCAGGCGCGTTACAGGCAAGCCCACAGGCTTTAAGACTGTTGTGGGCCAGATCGACTTTTTTCACGAACTGTTTCAGCAAATTCACCAGCGCGGACTGGCATCGGCGCCCGACTTCATCACTATTGACAGCGCGGACGGCGGTACCGGTGCAGCGCCACAGCCGTTGATCGATTACATGGGTATGCCGCTGAACGAAAGCCTGCCCATGGTGATCGACCTGCTGCATGAGTACGGACTGCGTGACCGGATAAAAGTGATTGCTTCGGGCAAGCTGATCAGTCCGGGAAAAGTTGCCTGGGCCCTTGGTGTGGGAGCTGACTTCTGTGTCTCTGCCCGCGGCTTTATGTTCGCACTGGGCTGTATACAGGCCTTGCAGTGCAACAAAAACACCTGTCCCACGGGCATCACCACGCACAACAAAGAACTGCAGCAGGGCCTGGTACCCGAAGAGAAAAGCAAGCGTGTGGCGGCGTATGCCAGGCGCGTGGTCTACGGCGTAGGCATCATTGCACATGCCTGCGGCGTGCCGCAGC
The DNA here is from genome assembly GCA_038746745.1 of Pseudomonadota bacterium. Classification (GTDB taxonomy): domain Bacteria; phylum Pseudomonadota; class Gammaproteobacteria; order Pseudomonadales; family Halieaceae; genus JANQIO01. The sequence goes on along the minus strand of JBCDKJ010000029.1, from coordinate 9,802 downwards.
CACGCGGCTTGCAGCGGCGGCACATGCGCGTAATAGAGCGCAGCGATCGATCTCGTGCCATGAATGAACTGGACCCTATCCCTGCGACGCGGGAAGAGTATGCCCAACAAGCGGTCGGCGGCCGCAATTAGAGCTCGGCACAACTAATGGAAATAACGGCTAACCATCAGGAAGAACAATGAAAAACCTACTTACTTCACTGCAGGCTATTCTCGACTCCACGCGAATGCTCGATTTTCTGGGTCCGCTGGCTCTGCGTCTTTATCTTGTGCCTGTGTTCTGGATGGCCGGGTCCAGCAAGCTTAACGGCTTTGACAACACAGTGGCGTGGTTCGGTAACCCGGACTGGGGGCTGGGGCTGCCGTTTCCCTGGCTGCTCGCGTTTCTCGCTACCTGGACGGAAGTGCTCGGCGCTGTCAGTTTACTGTTTGGCCTTGCGGTGCGCTGGATGGCAATACCGCTTATGTTCACCATGATCGTTGCCGCAGGCGCGGTGCATCTTGAGAACGGCTGGCAGGCCATTGCTGACCCCAGCGCGCCATTCGCCAACGAACGCGTGGAGGCGGCTGCTGAGAAGCTGTCTCGAGCCAAGGCAATATTGAAAGAGCACGGGAATTACGACTGGCTCACCAGCAGTGGCAGTATCGTTGTGCTTAACAGCGGAATCGAGTTCGCCGCTACTTATTTCATTATGCTGCTGGCGCTGTTTTTTACCGGCGCTGGCCGCTTCATTAGCCTTGATTACTGGATACGCCGTTCAGTGCTGCCCAAGCCTCAGGGGGACTAGTCCGCGCGAGCGGCTGTCAGGGCAGGGGTGCCAGCGCGAGCTGACGAGACTGGGCGACAAGTCGTCCGGTGTCATCCCAGACCTCGCCATCTTCTTCCACCAGGCCGCCCGAGATAAAGCGACTGGAAAAGCGGCACCGCAGCCACCCTGGCGCGGGCTTGCCGCGGACGTGGGTGGTAAGTTCTACCGTGGGTGCCCAGGCAATGGGCAGATTGGCGTTGAATATGGGTGGAGGGAAGGCATCCACTGCCAACAGCAGTGCGATGGTATCGATTGGCTCATCGTCCAAGAGGCGAAACCAGCCCCGAAACAAAGGTGTTTCTGAAGGGTTTCCCTCAAAGAATGTGGCATCGTCAGGGTGCATACGCAGTTCTATTTTGCCCAGCATTGCGGGCGGAAAGCCCGCCTCACTCGGTTTGCTGAGAGGGCACTGCTCCGGCGGTGGCAGATCCGGTGGCGTAGCGTCGATCCGCTGTGGGCCCTCAAGCGCGGTCAGATCTCCAAAGCTTCCCAGCAGACTGATCATGGCTTTTCCGTTGGCGTCGCTCAGGCTGCCTCGGAGGGTCGTAAAGCGATTGCCAGTCTTGATCACTTCGGTTTCAAGGAATACCTCACCGGGTCGACCGGGAGACAGAAAGTGCGCATTTAGCGCCACCGGATTGGGTCTGCCCGACGCCGCTGTCATCGCCCGTCCCGCAATGCCCAGTAGATAACCCCCGTTGGCATTGCCCACCACGTCCCAACCCTCAGCGATGCGTGCCCGATAGCGACCCTCCCCAAGGTGTTCGATAGCGGTGTCTTCAGCAAAGCTCATGCTTATTTGGCTCCATAACTCTGTTCGCTAGCCCAGTAGGGCGTTAGCGAATATGAGAACAATAATGACGGGTACTACGAAGCGTATATACCAGGGCCAAATAGCCCAAAATACTCCGTGCTCAATATCCGGATCACCTTTGCGTAGCTCCTGCAAAAGACCATCGCGATGCCAGATCCAGCCACAGAACAGACAGTACAGCAGGCCCAGGAGGGGCTGAGCGTATCGCGTTGTAGCAGCGATGACCCAGCCGAATAGCGCAGAAAAGTTTAGCAATATCGTGATGCTGGCGAGCCCGATCAGCACACTTGAAAGCAGAACGGCGGCGGGCCGCGCCATGCCATGGTTTTCTATGGCATAGGATACGGGCACCTCCAACATGGAGATAGATGAGGTCAGCGCAGCAATCGTCATCAATAGAAAAAATGCACAAGCCACAACCATGCCGGCGTCGCCCATGGTCTCAAAGAGCGCGGGGAGCACTGTGAAGATGAGTGTATCGCCTGAAATCAGTGAGCCATCGCTCGCAAAAATTTGAACGCCTTTACGCAGCGCAACATACATCGCAGGAATAATGACAAAGCCCGCTGTCACGGCGATTAGAATATCTACCGCGGCCACCCAGCCTCCCAGCGCGGGTAAGCGGCCGCTGTCGGGAATATAGGAGCCGTAGATCAGCATTGTGCCTGCGCCCAGAGAGAGGGAGAAAAAGGATGCGCCGAGGGCAGCCACGATCAGCTGTGGCCGAAGGGCCGCACTGAAGTCGGGCAGCAGGTAGACACGCAACCCCTCAATGGCGCCCTCCAGCGAGAGCACATACACCACCAGCGCAAACAGCGTTAGCAACAGCACTGGCATGAGTCGGCTTGACCAGCGCTCAATGCCGTTGCTGACCCCGGCGCCAATGATGGCCGCGGTCATGGCCAGAAACAGCAGCATAAACGATAGGTTTCGCGGCAGGCTGAATGCCCTCAGCCAATGAGCCAGTTGGCCGGCGCCAACAATTTCTGCCAGTGCAGCCAGACCAAAGGCGATCATCCAGCCGGCAACAATGCCGTAGAAACTGAGGATCAGTGAAACGGTAACAATACCCGCTATGCCTATGCCGCTGCCCGCTGCGCGGGTTGGTGGTTTAGAGGCAAGCTGTTGCAGCGCCGTTACCGCATTGGCATGGGCATGGCGACCAATGACCAGTTCTGCCATGAGAGCGGGGTAGGCGAGTAAAAATGCCAGAATCAGATACACCAGCAGAAAGGCTGCGCCGCCATTTGAGGCGGCCTGTGTGGGAAAGCCCCAGATGTTTCCCAGGCCCACGGCGCTGCCGGCCGCGGCCATAATAAACCCGAAGCGCGAGCTGAACTCGCCCCGCGATGACGCCATGTTGTTGTTCCAAAAGGGCTTTTTTGCGGCAGTTTAGCAGTATTTTAGTGAACTGTTTCACAGGGTTTGAAGGTGAGTAGGTATTTTCCCGTACAAGCGCAGTAATATATGTACAACAAACATCGAGACATATGGAGTCAATGTTAGTCATGCGTTTCATGCAACACAGTTTCAGTAGCGAGAGGGATGCGGTGGAGGAAAGCAGTTTCTTCCGGCGTAGCGTCATGGCCATGGCTATGATTGCGGCATTCAGCTACGTTGTTGCATTTGTGCAGGCTGACCGCGGCACGGTCTACTATGACCGTTACATCACTGCGTTTACCGAGTGCTTCCACCACGGCGTTGACACCGGTGCTGCGCGTCTCGATTGCAACTCAGTGCCCGCTATCCGCGAAGCGCTGATTCTTCACCGCGAAGCCTTTGCCGTCGGCGAGCCCTTCCTCAATCTGGCGCTGTCTTTGTCCGTCGCTGTGCTTCTGTCACCGCTGTTCCGGCGTATCAGCAATCTGCTGATGGATCGGGTCAGTATCTCTACCACAGCAAACGACGCAGCGTGATATCATCCCGCCCGCTGCCCGGGTGGTGAAATTGGTAGACACAGGAGACTTAAAATCTCCCGGCCATTGCGGCCGTGCCGGTTCGATTCCGGCCTCGGGCACCACGATCTAATCTCTCCGCTATTGTATGTACTAATTCCTGCGAATAAAGCTTTCTAGACTGCCACGGGCCATCCACCACGCATAAAAAAACGGGCCAAAGGCCCGTTCTCGTCATGTTGCGCTGCGAACTGCAGCTCAGGTTTGAATGTGCGGTGTTATTGCACCTGTGCCAGGGCAGTGGTCAGGCGATCCTTGTTCAGCGCAAAGGTTGCTGAAGTTTGGGCTGCAGAGGCTTTGGCTGCTTCCAGGTTGCTGGCAGCGCCGACCTGAATCACGCCAGACATGCCCATCACTAGGTGTGGCTGGCATACGTAGACGTACACGCCTTCCACTGACAACTCAATCTTGGTTTCGGTGTCAGGTGCTGTATTCCACATCTCAGCGCCGTCCGGTACCAGCGTAGACTTTGAGTTGTGACCGCCCGCCTGGGCCGGTTTGAATACTACGGTGTCTCCAACTTCTGCTTTGACAAAGCTGGGTTCAAACACCATCGCGCCACCAGGACCCTGGTTGAGCATTTCTACGACGTGCTCCGCGGCAAGTGTTGGGGTCGCGCCGAAGGTGGCACCAGCGATCGCGACGGCACCAAGGCCAAGCATTGTCTTGCGGTGCAGTGAACCATTGTTTGACGTACTACTACTCATGAACTTCTCCTCATGGTTATGTTCTGCCTGCTTTTACGCGGGACGTTCACGCCCGGATGCCTCAATATTATCCCAAGGGGCAGGCTGGCACTGCGGGATATCGCTCTTGTACAAGTTATTGTCGAGATGGCGTTAAACACGACCAAACATTCGCTTTAATAGCACTTTTCCTACCTATTCACTAGGACACATATGCAGCAAAAAAGTTTTGCTGCTGTACTCGCTACTGTTTTCAATCCACAGGTTCAGCTTTTTGACTAAGGGCAACGTGGACGCGATTGCAGCAGTGTAATGGGTGAACAAGGGGTTGTCATTTTATTTAGACAGTCTATGATGTCCATACAGTTTGACACTCTGTGCGGGCGGTTTCGAAGTCTGTTTCGGCTCCCACGCGGCAGTGCTGACGGCTAAAGCTGTTTTCATAAAAATCGGGTGATAAGGATTTGTCGCCCGCGACGTGGGAGGTTGATCATATGTCCATGTTGAGTTTCGAGAGAAAGTACCGGGTCCGCGGTGGCACGCTGGTTGGGGGCGATCTCTTCGATTTTTGGGTCGGCCCATTCTATGTCGGCTTCTTTGGAGTCACAGGTGCGTTTTTCACCGTCCTCGGTACAGTACTCATTATCTATGGGGCGGCCCTGGGCCCAAGCTGGAATATCTGGCAAATAGATATTCAGCCGCCTCCATTAAGTTATGGCCTGGCACTGGCACCGCTTAAAGAGGGAGGGCTGTGGCAGATCATTACGATATGCGCTACCGGGTCTTTCCTCTCCTGGATGTTGAGAGAGGTCGAAATATCGCGGAAGTTGGGGATAGGGCTGCATGTGCCGTTTGCCTTTGGCGTCGCCATTTTCGCTTACGTAACGCTGGTCATCATCAGACCCTGGTTGATGGGCGCCTGGGGCCACGGATTCCCCTACGGAATTATGAGCCACCTGCAGTGGGTCAATAACGTTGGTTACAGCTACGTGAACTTCCACTACAACCCAGCCCACATGATCGCGATCACGTTCTTCTTCACCAACTGTCTGGCGCTTGCGATGCACGGTTCGCTCATTCTGATGGCAACCAACCCGGCGAAGGGCCAGCCTGTGAAAACAGGAGAGCACGAAAATACCTTTTTCCGCGATGACATTGGTTATTCGATCGGTGCCTTGGGCATACACCGCCTGGGTATGTTCCTGGCGCTCTCAGCCGGATTCTGGAGCGCGGTCTGCATTGTGATCAGCGGACCGCTTTGGTCCAAGGGCTGGCCAGAGTGGTGGAACTGGTGGCTCGAATTACCGATTTGGGGTTCTTAAGGGGGGAAGCGCGATGTCTGTTGAGTATCAAAATATCTTTACGCAGGTCCAGGTGCGCGGACCTCACTACCCCGGCGTACCCCTTGGTCCAGGTAACGATCCCAGAATGGGTGAACCTATCGATAGCTACTGGGCAGGTAAGTTTGGTGATGCCCAGATTGGCCCGTTTTATCTGGGAACGCTTGGCCTTGCCTCGCTGTTGAGCGGATTTATTGCCTTTGAAATTATAGGTCTGAATATGTGGGCGTCGGTCAACTGGGATCCGGTTGAGTTCGTGCGCCGGCTGCCCTGGCTGGCGCTGGAGCCACCGGGACCACAGTACGGGCTCAGCATCCCTCCGCTGAATGAGGGCGGCTGGTGGCTGATGGCTGGCTTTTTCCTGACGCTGTCGATCTTCCTCTGGTTGGCCAGAACCTACCGTCGCTCTAAAGAGCTCGGCATGGGGCAGCACCTGACCTGGGCGTTTGCCAGCGCAATCTGGCTGTATCTGGTGCTGGGCTTCATCCGTCCCATTCTCATGGGTAGTTGGAGTGAGGCAGTCCCCTTCGGCATATTCCCGCACCTGGATTGGACCAACCTGTTCTCGTTGCGCTACGGCAACCTGTTCTGGAATCCCTTCCACATGTTGTCTATTGCCTTCCTGTACGGCTCAGCGCTGCTGTTTGCTATGCACGGAGCTACCATTCTGGCGGTAAGCCGTTACGGCGGAGACCGGGAGATTGATCAGATCGTTCACCGCGGCACTGCTTCCGAGCGCGCTGCACTGTTCTGGCGCTGGACCATGGGTTTCAACGCCAGTATGGAGTCCATTCACCGCTGGGCCTGGTGGTTTGCAGTCCTGACGGTGATTACGGGTGGCATCGGCATTCTCATCACAGGAACGCTGGTGGATAACTGGTACCTCTGGGCGATCAAGCACGGCGTGCTGCCGAGTTGAATCGCAGAGCGTTGAGTTGCCAGTTGAGTTAACAAACGTTGAGTTGCAAAAACCTTGTGCTGCCTCTTGCGCTGACAGCGTCAGCCGAAAGGCAGCACACAGTCCAAGGTCAATGCATTTTATTTTCGCTGCCTGAGTCCTCGTAGTTCTGGTTTAGAGACCTGGCAGCAATGAATCTGTGAGTGCCGCGTCCTGTTAAGAGTGCGGCCATCGCGGGTGCAGTGTCTGGAAGCCCCTTTAGGTGTCTGCAGCGCTGTTTAGGGCCTCATGCCATCTAGAGGGGTGTGAGGGAAATGTAGCTGACATGGGAGAACATCAACCATGAGTGACTCAAGCCTAACAGGCCTGTCAGAAAACGAAGCAAAAGAGTTCCATAGCTTGTATATGACAAGTTTTCTGGGATTCACCGCCATCGCGGTGGTTGCACACGTTCTGGTATGGACCTGGCGGCCCTGGTTCTAGGATCGCACAAGGCAAAGGCGCAGCCGTCGCCGGGCGCGGTCACATCCACCCAGGCAAGCGCGTCACACGCGCTCAGAAACCTCAAATCGGCCCGCAGCCGATGCGCATCCGGCAGGAATGACACCATGGGTACGACCTGTCCCAGGGACAGGAACCCGAGCGCAGGCCCGTTTTCCGGAACCCGTCCGGCGCGGATCAGATCCGCCAAAATGGATACCGCGAGATGCGCGCCCGAGGAGTGACCCACGACCAACACCTCATCCACATCCGATTGCAATGCCGCGGCAATGTCATCGCCAAATTTTGCCATGCGCGTTTCCAATTCGGGCGGGTTCGCCCCGCGCCAGCGCGCCGAATAGGCAAAGTCATGCATCAGGTAGTACGCAAAAAAGGTGCCGTCCTTGCGTTTGAACCAGCGCAAAGTGGCGATGGCACCCGCCACCCCCAGGGCCAGAGCCACCACCGAAACCGGAACGGACAGCCATGTGACATCGCCCAAAAGAGATGCCAATGCGGCCCCGCCTGCCCTGATAAGCCGGGCGATCACCGACCAGACAACAAGGGCGAGCGTCAGCTGGAGCAGCAGCATCCCCACCGGATAGAGCGCCGCAATCACCGGCCCCTTACGCATACGCATCAGTCGCCGTAACGCGCCCGTCGAAATATAGGTCCAGGCTGTTCGGACCAACTGGCCATAGGTCGCAGGAATAGAATTCGACATGCTGGTTCGGACGATATCGGACCACACCAGCACATCGATATCGGCTTCGACGATATCCGCGTCGATTTTCGACGCGACATGCCAGCCATAGTTTCCGGAGCCCGATTTCGGTTTCAGCCCAATCTCATAGCCTGAAATCTCGGCTTGAGCCTTGCCTTCTTTTCGATACAGCTCGCGATATCGGCGCGGATGAATCGGATCGTATCCGGGGATGTAAAACACCCGGCGGCGCCGCACCTGTCTTGCCTTGCTTTTTTGCATAGCCCTAGATCGCCTGTACTCGGTCCCCTGTTTGCCAAGGGGGTTTTGCGACATCGTACAGTAAATTTTGGGCAACAGTAAGGCGGGTCAGCCCAGGGCCGCAAGACCCGGAAATGTTTCCAGCAGCCACCAGGAAAAATCTGTGAACTTGCCTGTCAGCATCAGCAATCCGACCGTCCACAGCAACAGGCCCATTATTTTTTCGATGCGATCCATATGCCGTTTCATCCAGCCCATCAGACCTTGCAGGCGTGGAAAAAAGGCCGCGACCAGCAAAAAAGGCAACCCAAGCCCTAACGCATAGGTCGCCAAAAGAGCCGTGCCGCGTGCCATATCCGCCTCTGTGGCGGCAAGGGACAGGATCGCGCCAAGAATCGGGCCGATGCAGGGCGTCCAGCCAAACGCAAAGGCAAGGCCCAGAACATACGCGCCAAATGCCGATCCGCCCTGATCACCCGCGTCCACACGCATGTCTCTGTCAAGGATGGCAATCCGGTAAACACCGATGAAATGCGCGCCAAACACCATGATGACCGCACCAGCCCCCATGACGAACCATTCCTGGTTTGTCAGAAAAAACTGGCCAAAGGCCGAGGCAGTAAAGCCCAGAAACAAAAACACCGTCGACAGCCCAAGCACGAAAAACAGCGCGGCAAACGTGGCTTTGCGCCGGGCAACAGCCTCGCCGTGCATGTCACTCATGGACACACCGCTCATGTACGCCAGATACGGTGGCACAATTGGCAGCACACAGGGCGACAGAAAACTGATCACCCCGGCGGTCAACGCGATAAGCAAAGCAGGAAGCAGGCTTGCGTCAAAAATGAAAGTGGATTCGACTCCGAACATGTTTCTGACTTATGGCATTCTTGCGGGCACGTCACCTGCGCGCCCGGTCACATCCGCGTGGAGGTTTTGAAACAACATGCGGCAGAAAAACCGATACCGAGGCGCGCTCAAATAGGCTAGCTGTTCGGCATGATGCAGATTGACAATACCCTTGATGCCACCGGGCTGCTGTGCCCGTTGCCCGTCCTGAAAACCCGCAAAACTCTCAAATCGATGGCACCGGGATCAGTTCTGCGCGTCTTGGCCGATGATCCGGCCGCGATCGTGGACATGCCTCACTTTTGCACAGAAACCGGCCATGATCTGCTCAGCCAGACAGAGGACGGCGACACACAGATTTACCTGATCCGCAAAACAGGCTGAACGGGCAGACTTTTCACCTAACACGGGCACATCGTCATGCATCCAACCGAAAAGACAGTGCGTCAATTCCATGAATCCTGGGATATGCGCGATCCAGAACGCGGGGCGGCCGTGATCGCGCCGGATTGCCAGTTTGAAGATGTTGCGCGCAATGAACGCCAGATCGGGCCGGATGGCTACCGCATGGATTACGAGCGCTGGCGCACGGCCTTTCCCGATGGAGAGGTCAAGGTCACCAATGTCATCGTGGACGGCGACCGCGCTGTTGTCGAATTCATTAACCGAGGCACGCATACCGGTCCGCTCCACTCGTCCTTGGGCACCTTCGAGCCGAGCGGCCGGTTTCAGGAAACGCGGTATTGCAGTGTCATGCGGGTCAAAGATGGCATGGTTGTCGAGGGGCGCGATTACTATGATGCGGCAACGGTCGCGCGGCAACTGGGCCTGGTGCTCTAAAGCTTCCGACCTTTAACCTGAGACATATCCGGCAGCCTTAAAGTAGTTCCAGCACTCTTCGGATGAGAAGAGATCGCAGATTTCCGTGAGAGCGTCGAACATTTCCGAGAAGGTTCGCGCGCCGATCCTTCGCAGGTGTGCTTTCAGTTTCGAGAACGCCATCTCGAT
>JBCDKJ010000028.1:0-49387 GCA_038746745.1 Pseudomonadota bacterium | reverse complement strand
CTGGGGATGCGTCACTGTGACCTATTCTCCCAACATTGAACGCAGCATCCAGGCGGTTTTTTCATGCACCTGGAGGCGTTGCGTGAGCAGGTCGGCGCTGGGCTCGTCGCTGGCTTTTTCAACGATGGGGAACAGCGAGCGCGCGGTACGTGCCACGGTTTCCTGCCCGGCTACGAGGTTTGCGATCATCTGCTCGGCGGTTGGCACTGCTTCGTCTTCTTCGATCTCGGTGAGTGCAGCAAAGGCTTTGTAAGAGCCAGGTGCGACCACACCGAGAGCGCGGATGCGCTCGGCAATCTCGTCCACCGCCGTTGCCAGCTCGGTATACTGCACTTCGAACATCTGATGCAGCGTATTGAACATAGGGCCGGTCACGTTCCAGTGATAGTTATGGGTTTTCAGGTACAGCGTATAGCTGTCCGCTAGCAGGCGGCTCAGGCCTGCCGCGATCTCGATACGATCTTTTTCGTCGATGCCTATATCAATGCTCATAAATGCCTCCTTACTATCGATTCTGTGATTGTCGCTTTGCGTACGACCGATGTGACTAGTCTAAGGGTCAGTGGACCTAATAAAAAGCTGATTGATATTGCAGAAGTGATCGAAATTTACGATGAGCGGCGCTATGCCGCATGAGCGCTGGCGCTACGCACTACGATGCCTGGTTAAACAGAACATTTACAGAATGGGCCCGCGCGGGCAGGTTCGTGATTAGGACAGCGTCTTTAAGAGCTTTTCGAGGTCCGCAATCGTCTGCTTAAGCACGGTGGCGGCATCGGCCACCACATCCTCTTCCGGGCCCTCTTCCATGCGCTGACGTGCACCACCGATGGTGTAGCCCTGGTCATAGAGCAGGCTGCGAATCTGGCGGATTGTTTCAACGTCCGCACGTTGATAGTAGCGGCGATTGCCGCGGCGCTTCACAGGCTTAAGCTGTGGAAATTCCTGCTCCCAATAACGGAGCACGTGGGGCTTCACACTGCACAATTCGCTGACCTCGCCGATGGTGAAGTAGCGTTTGCCGGGGATAGTCGGCAGTTGCTCAGATGCGCTACTCGTTTCCACCGTCGAAAGCCCTCATCCCGAAGCTGATTTCCGGGGTAGCTGGTGCCGCTGGCGTGGCAGGGGCGCTGGCGTCAGCAATGCGCTGGCGGTCGCGGAGGATCTCTTCACCCTCGTACTCCTCAACGCGCGCCTTGAGTTTCTGGCCGGGCCTGAACGTCACCACGCGACGGGCCGAGATGGGAATCTCTTCACCGGTTTTGGGGTTGCGTCCCGGGCGCTGGCTCTTGTCGCGTAGATCAAAATTACCAAAGCCCGAGAGCTTCACCTGCTCATTGCCTTCCAGACAGGCGCGTATCTCTTCAAAGAAGAGTTCGACGATTTCCTTGGCTTCCCGCTTGTTGAGGCCTAGCTCCTCGTACAAGCGCTCTGCCATTTCGGACTTGGTGAGCGCGGTCATCTGTCTTCCCAGGTTTGCGGGCGGAGTCTGCAGTTAACCCAAAGTCTAGCTTTAGTTACGCAGCTCTGCTTGGTAATTTTTTATAAGCAGATCAATCACTTGATCCACATAGTTGTTCACGTCTTCATCACTTAGGGTGCGCGAAGAATCCCGAAATGTCAAACCCAGTGCCAGAGATTTTCGTTTAGGATCAATACCTTTGCCCTCATACACATCAAAGAGCCTTAAGTCTGTTAGGTAAGTTCCTGCTACTTCTCGAACATTGGCTAGCAGCTCTGCAGCAGCCACATCTTTGTCTACCAGCACCGCCAGATCACGCCGTACCTCCGGGAATCGAGACAGCGGCTCGAAGGCGGGCAAACCGGCCTCTGTGAGCGGCGCCAGGTCCACCTCGAATATGAATACCGACTGTGCGACATCCATTTGCGCCTGCACCGTGGGGTGTACTTTGCCAAGGTAGCCGATCACCTGGTCATCGCACAACAGCGTCGCGGTTTGGCCCGGGTGAAGGCCATCGCGCTGCCCTGCCCTGAAGCTGAACGTCTCCGGTTTTCCTGTCAGCGCCAGAATAGATTCCAAGTCACCTTTGAGGTCATAGAAGTCGACTGCGCCCTTCACATCCGCCCAGTTTTCGCTATCACGGCTGCCGGTCGCAACGGCCGCCAGCGTGGGTCGCTGCTCCAGGGCGTCGCCGGGAAGAAAGCGCAGGCCGGATTCAAACAATCGTACCCGTGCTTGTTGGCGCGCAGTGTTATGGGCAACGGCTTTTAGTAATCCGGGGATCAGGCTGGTTCGCATCACCGCCAGGTCCGACGAGATCGGGTTCTGCAGCGCTACTGCGGCAGACCCAGGATCAATTGCCTGCTGCCAGGTGGGATCAACGAAACTGTAAGTCACCGCCTCCGCGTAGTCTCGCGCGGCCAGCCGACGCCGAATCTGTCGCAGCGACAGGCTTTGCTCCGGTTGCGGTGGCATCACCAGCTCGGCATGAATGCGGCTCACGGGCAGGCGGTTATAGCCATACACCCGGGCGAGTTCCTCTAACAGATCGGCTTCAATAGCAATATCCACCCGCCAACTTGGCACTGTGGCCTCCCAGCCATCCTCAGTGCCGGTGACGGCCATGCCCAGGCCAGTGAGAATCCGCTCTACCTCGCCGTCCTCCATATCAAAGCCCAGCATCCGGGGAATGCGCGCGCGGCGCAGCCGTACCGGTGCTGGCGACGGCAAATCGTCGTCCCGTGTGAAATCGGAAATCGGCCCTGCATCACCGCCGCAGATATCAAGAATCAGTTCTGTAGCGCGCTCCAGCACCTGCGCCTGCATGGCCACATCGCCGCCGCGCTCAAAGCGATGGGAGGCGTCTGTGTGCAAGCCGTAGGATCTAGCTTTACCTGCCATGGCCAGGGGCTGCCACCAGGCCGCTTCCAGCATCAGGTTAGAAGTGGATGCACTCACCGCCGAAGACTGACCGCCCATAATACCCGCCAGCGAAACAGCATGCTCATGGTCGGCGACAACCATGGTATCCGCGGTCATCTCTATGGTCTGGCCATTCAGCAGTTCCAGCGATTCGCCGGGCGCAGCCATACGCACATTAATGCCGCCTGCGAGTTTATCGAGATCAAAGGCATGCATCGGCTGACCCAGCTCCAGCATGACATAATTGGTCACGTCCACCACCGGGTCCAGGGAGCGGATACCCGAGCGACGCAGTTTTTCCTGCATCCACAGCGGGCTGGGCCTGGTGATATCAATGCCGCGAATGACGCGGGTGGCGAAGCGCGGACAGCCCTCGCCTGCATTCAGCTCGACGGGAAACCTGTCATCAATGGTCGCGGGTATCGCTTTCACGGGCGACGCCGCCAGGGTGCTCTGAGTCAGCAACGCCACTTCACGGGCGATACCGGCAATGCCCAGACAGTCAGCTCGGTTCGGCGTCAGGTCCAACTCGAAGACATTGTCTTCAAGGCCAAGATAGTCGCGCAGGTCTGCGCCGGTCGGCGCGTCCTCTGCCAGTTCCAGCAAGCCGTCGCTGCCCTCGCCCAGGCCAAGTTCTGTCTCTGCGCACAACATGCCCCGAGATTCCACCCCCCGCAGCTTAGCCTGTTTGATCTTGAAATCACCGGGTAACAGCGCCCCCACCGTTGCCAGAGGCGCTTTCAGGCCGGCGCGGGCATTGGGCGCACCGCAGACTATCTGCACGGTCTCGCTGCCGGTGCTGACTTCACATACTCGCAGCTTATCTGCATCCGGGTGCGGGCTGGTGCTGAGAATTTCGCCCACAATCACGCCACTGAACACTCCCGACACGGGCTCTACCGCGTCAACTTCCAGACCCGCCATGGTTATGATTTCGCTAAGCGCCGCGGCATCTGCCTCCGGGTTAACCCATTCGCGCAGCCACTGTTCACTGAATTTCATAGTCTGTTCCTGGATCCCGTGGCTTAATGGAACTGCTCAAGGAAGCGCAGATCGTTGTCGAAGAAGATGCGCAGGTCGTTGACGCCATAACGCAGCATGGCGAGACGCTCCACCCCCATGCCAAAGGCGAAGCCTGCATATTTATCGGGGTCGATCTTGCTGTACTCCAGCACACGCGGATGGACCATGCCGCAGCCGCCCACCTCCAGCCAGCCGGTATGGCTGCAAACGCGACAACCCGCACCACCGCAATGGACACACTGAATATCAATTTCCGCCGAGGGCTCAGTGAATGGGAAGTAGCTGGGGCGGAACCGCACTTTGAGATCCTCTTCCTCAAAATACGCTCGCATCAGGTCCACCACGATGCCCTTCAAATCGGCAAAGCTCGATTCCTCATCAATTAACAGCCCCTCCACCTGGTGAAACATGGGCGTGTGGGTCAGGTCGGAGTCGCAACGATAGACCCGACCCGGGCAGATGATGCGAATGGGTGGCGCCTGGGTTTCCATCACCCGCACCTGCACCGGCGAGGTGTGAGTACGCAGTACCGTTGAGGCATCAATGTAGAACGTGTCATGCATGGCGCGCGCCGGATGATGGGCTGGAATATTGAGCGCCTCGAAGTTGTGGTAGTCGTCCTCGATCTCCGGCCCTTCAACCACCTCAAAGCCGATGGGCGTGAAGAAGTCTTCAATTCGCTCGATAGTGCGCGTCACCGGGTGCAGGCCGCCGGCTGTATTCTGCCGCCCGCTCAAGGTGACATCGATGCGTTCTGCTGCCAGCTGCTGTTCGATGGCCGCAGCATCCAATGCAGTCTTGCGGGCGGTGATTAAATCCTGCAATTCCTGCTTAACAACATTGATGCGCGCACCGGCCGCAGGCCGATCCTCGGCTGACAGCGCACCCAGGCCCTTCAGCAGGCCGGTGATATGGCCCTTTTTACCCAGATAGTCCACGCGCAAACCCTCCAGGGCCTTGGCATCGGCAGCGGCATTGATGGCGTCGCGCGCCTCTGTGGCTAACTGCTCCAGGTTTTCCACGTTCTTGTTATCCCTATTGGGAGCGCACCGCGCTGTCGCTGCGGCTGCGCTCAAACATAAAAAAGGGGAAAGAGCGGTACCCTTTCCCCTTTGGTGTTGTTGTCGTGTGCAGCGAGCCGTTTGCGAACAAACGGCAGGGCGGGCTTAGGCCAGTGCGGCCTTCGCTTGCTCCACGACGGCGGCAAACGCCGGCTTGTCATGTACGGCCAAATCCGCCAGCACGCGACGGTCTAACTGAACGTCGGCGCGTTTGAGGCCGTTAATCAGGCGGCTGTAGCTGAGCCCATTTGCGCGGGACTGCGCATTGATGCGCGTGATCCACAGCGAACGGAACTGACGCTTACGCTGGCGGCGATCACGGTATGCGTACTGCCCGGCCTTGGTCACTGCCTGCTTGGCTACGCGGAACACGCGAGAGCGCGCGCCGTAATAGCCTTTGGCCTGCTTAAGAATTTTCTTGTGGCGGCGACGCGCTACCACTCCACGTTTTACTCGGGGCATTGTCTAGTCTCCTCCAGTGTGATGGCTTAGCGTGCCCGCATCATGCGGTCAATCAGCACCTTATCGTTTTTGTGAATCTCGGAGGTTCCACGCAACTGGCGCTTACGCTTGGTCGTCATCTTGGTGAGGATGTGACTCTTGTTGGCACTCTTGCGCTTGTAATTACCGGCAGCGGTTTTTTTAAAGCGCTTGGATGCCCCACTGTGAATTTTTGCTTTAGGCATAGTTGTAACTCCGCATTTGCAATCAATCGTAGGAGACACCAGGGCATTCACAGGCCGCTGGACTCCGTGGCTGAGGCGTTTAGCCTCTCTTTTTAGGGGCGATCACCATTGTTAGTTGCCGGCCTTCCATTTTCGGGAATTGCTCAACAGCACCTAACTCGGCCAGGTCGGCTTCTACTCGCTTGAGTAGCTCCATGCCGATTTCCTGGTGGGCCATTTCACGTCCGCGATAGCGCAGGGTGACTTTAGCCTTATCGCCGTTTTCCAGGAAACGCACCAGGTTGCGTAGTTTTACCTGGTAGTCTCCTTCCTCCGTCCCTGGACGAAACTTCATTTCTTTAATCTGTGTTCGTTTCTGCTTCTTACGCTGTGCGGCCTTCTGTTTCTTGGCCTCGAACACATGCTTGCCGTAATCCATGATCTTGCAGACTACGGGTTCAGTATCGGTGATCTGTACCAGATCGAGACTTGCGGCTTCTGCTGCGGCCAACGCTTCGCTTAGGGGAACAATTCCCACCTGTTCGCCATCTGCACCTATCAACCTCACCTGGTTCGCCTCAATTTCATCGTTCGTGGGCGAACGCTTGCTCTTGCCGTTGTCTCTCTTAATCGGTCAGATCTCCTGTATTTCGCTGGTGTGCCGGCACCCATCCATAAATATCTCCAGCACCTCTAGACTGAGCGGCGGGATTGTATAGATGTTGCCCTGCTTTCACAAGGCTTTTTGAGCCGCAGAAATGACCGCGAACCCTTTGAATTACAAGGGCTTACTGGCGGTTCTGCACTTCAGCGGCAAGGCGCTCTGCAAAGGCGTCAATCGAGAGAGTTCCAAGGTCCTCGCCAGTGCGCGTGCGCACCGCGACGGCGCCCTCTTCCATCTCGCGATCTCCAACGACCAGCATGTAGGGGACTTTCTGCAGCGTATGCTCGCGAATCTTAAAGCCCACCTTCTCATTGCGTAGATCGGAGGTGACTCTGACGCCAGCCGCCTTGAGTCGTTGTTCCACGTCTGCCACGTAATCAGACTGCTTTTCAGAGATGTTCAGCACCACCGCCTGCACGGGCGCCAGCCATACCGGGAACTTCCCTTCGAAGTGCTCTATCAAGATGCCGATAAAGCGCTCCAACGAGCCAAACAAGGCACGATGCAGCATCACAGGGCGCTTGCTACGGTCACCGCTTTGATCCACGTAGGAGATATCGAACCGTTCCGGCAGGTTCATATCCACCTGCAGCGTGCCACATTGCCAATCACGGCCAATTGCATCACGCAGCACGAACTCCAGTTTAGGGCCGTAAAAAGCGCCCTCTCCGGGAAACAGCACGTACTCAAGCCCGATCACTTCAAGCGCACTGCTCAGCGCACCCTCCAACCTGTCCCAGACTTCATCGCTGCCGATACGCTTTTCGGGGCGCGTCGAGAGCTTGATAACAACGTCTTCGAAGCCGAAGTCCTTGTAAATGTCGAGCACAAGTCTGATGACGTCGATGCACTCCTGCTCCATCTGCTCTTCGGTGCAGTAAATGTGCGCATCATCCTGCGTGAAATGCCGCACGCGCATCAGGCCAAACAGCGCTCCGGAAGGTTCATAGCGATGAACCTTGCCAAACTCCGCCATACGCAGCGGCAGGTCTCGATAGCTTTTCAGGCCCTGAGCAAACATGGAAACCGAGCCCGGGCAGTTCATGGGCTTCAGGGCGTAGGTCGCGCCATCTTCGGTCTCTGTGGTGAACATATTTTCACCGTAATTAAACCAATGCCCGGAGGTCTCCCACAGGCTGCGGTCCATAACGTCGGGCGTATTTACCTCGACGTAGCCAGCGGCTTCCTGCCGCTTGCGCATGTAATCGAGCAGCCCTAGAAACATGGTCCAGCCTTTGGGGTGCCAGAAAACAGACCCCGGGGCTTCTTCACTGAAGTGGAAGAGATCGAGCTGGCGGCCCAGTTTGCGATGGTCGCGCTTCTCCGCCTCCTCAATGCGGTGAAGATACGCCTTAAGCTCCTTCTTATTACGCCAGGCAGTCCCATAAATTCGCTGCAACATTTCATTGCTGGCATCACCGCGCCAGTAGGCTCCCGCAACCTTGGTCAGCTTGAAGCTCTTAAGTTTGCCCGTGCTGGGGACGTGGGGGCCGCGACACAAATCCATCCAGGGCCCCTGCTGGTAAACGCTAATCTCTTCGTCTTCCGGCAAGTCCTGGATAATCTGGACCTTGTAATGCTCGCCCATGTTGCGGAACTGTTCGACCGCTCGTTCCCGGCTCATCACAACTCGTTCGACGGGCAGGTCGTCTGCGACGATCTCTGCCATTCGCTTCTCGATCTTCTCAAGATCTTCCGGCGTAAAGTGATGGCCGGTGGCGAAGTCGTAATAAAAGCCGTCTTCGATTACCGGTCCAATCGTTACTTGTGTGCCGGGATAGAGTTCCTGCACCGCCATTGCGAGCAGATGAGCAGTGGAATGACGCAGGATTTCAAGCGCCTCTTCATCCCGCTCAGTAATAATGGACAGTTCAGCGTCCTGATCGATGACATAGGACGTGTCGACCTCGCGCCCATCGACCTTGCCCGCCAATGCAGCTTTAGCGAGTCCGGGGCCGATATCCGCGGCGACGTCGTGAACAGATACAGGTTGAGCGAAGGTTCTTGCCGAACCGTCGGGCAGGGTAACTACTGGCATGGCCTCAGATCCCTTATCAGTGGTGGCCCTTACAGAGGGTCACGTGTGGGTGATTGTCTGACGCAGCCCCATCTGCCAGCAGCACCATACACTGTGTGCCTCAACTGGCCGCATGACTGCGCCGATATGCGTTTAAGCTTAGCACGAGCGACACAACGCTCCGCTCGTAAATATTGCAGAAAAATCGATCAGGTTTGGCGAGACAATCAAATTTTCTGTGCAAAGGCAGGCCGCTATCCTTCCTGCAAAACAAATGAGGCCACCGTCATGAACAACGAAAACATAGAGATCAGCGTGCTGGATTACCCAGCTTACTGCCTCGCCTTTAATTTGGTGTTTGCGGGCGCGGTAGGGCTGGCGTTGCTGTCCTGGTGATCCCCGCGCTCCGGTCGGTTCCACTGCGATTGGCTGCGGTCTCGCTCATACGCAAGCGCCAGCGGGCAGAGCCTGGTTAGCTGGATGACATTTTGAGTCTGATCCAGGCAAGCGTCCGTATGAACAAGACATGGACAAGCGCACCTGCAAGCGGTCGAACAGCTCACGCCGATATGGCGGGCACCCGGCCGCTTTATCGACGCGTAAAGCGTTGTGGGCACTGTGTGTACTAGCGCCCTGCGTGCAGGCCGAGCCGGGGCTTTGGCTGGCCACCGACTACAACTATGCAATAAACGACCAGTTTTCCCTGCGCGGTGACAACCAGTGGCGTTCATGGAATCTGGAAAAGTCAGACTTCAATACGCTGCTGCTGCGAAACTCACTGGTCTACAAGCAGGTGGGCTTTGGCTACGCTTTTCTCAACCGGGGAGACTTTGGCGAAAGCGACGAGACACGCACTGAGCATCGCCTGTTTCAGGACTTCTACCTGGGACGTAACAGGTTTCGCAGTGAGCAACGTTGGGTAGATGGCAACTACTCCACCCGCTACCGTTGGAAAATCAACGCGCAGTACAAAGACTGGTACGGCTATAACGAGCTGTTTATAACGCCGAACGGGTTCAATCAGAACCGGACCAAAATCGGTTACCACTTCACGGAGCACGTTTCAGCGGCTTGTCAGTACATTCATACGGACACCAGAGACACGCAGCAACTGGCGCTCACCTGGACTTTCTAAAACACGACAGGGGCATGCTGCACGCGGCTGCTAATGGATGAGCCACTGAGCATCGGACACCAGACAAACACCGCCAAACCGCTTCAGTATCGGCCGAACGCCTGCAATCAGTTGCTCCAGAACAGCATCGCCCTCTACCGCCACAATAAACACACAGTTTTCATCGGTATCGGTCACATCGTCGGCTCTACGGTAGCCGCGGTCGCCGCTGCCACCGGCATTCTGAATCACGGTGAAGCCTGACACGCCCGCAGCCTTAAGCGCTGCTTCCAACCGATGGGTCTGTGAGCGCTCTATCACGATTTCCAGTCGCTTGCATGGGCGCATGGTCCTTCCTCCGCGGTAGCGTTTAGCTAATGAGTAGCCTGATCAGATAATGAAAAAGCGGTATACCGATGACAATATTGAAGGGGAAGGTAATAGCGAGTGCCATCGTCAGATAGATGCCGGGATTTGCGTCGGGCAGCGCCAGGCGCATAGCCGCCGGCACGGCGATGTAGGATGCGCTGGCGCTTAACATCGTCAACAACAAGGCGTCACCTTCACTCAGGCCAATCAGATGCGCTAGCAGCAAACCAACACTGCCGTTTGCGACGGCAAGTGCGATACCGCTGACCAGCATCATCAGGTTGGGTGGTGACCGCTCACTCGAGTCTGCGCTGGAGAGATCTCGCAACCGGCGCGCGGCCACCAAACCCATGTCCAGCAGGAACAGGCACAACATGCCCGCGAACGGCGCCTTTATCAGCGGCGCGAGTTCCTTCAAACCCTCTTCCCCGTTGAGCCAGCCGATAAGCAGACTGCCCAGTATCAGAACCACAGATCCATTGAGAAAGGCCTCTCGCAGCAACTCGCTGACGCTGGTTCGCTCCCCTTCCATTTCTGCGCCGGCACCGGTGGCCCGGCGATACAAAAATAGCCCCACCACAATGGCTGGCGCTTCCATCAATGCCATTGCGGCCACGAAGTGCCCACCCCAGGTTATGCCGATCCTGTCCAGATAGTTGGTGGCAGTAACGAAGGTCACTGCGCTTATTGAGCCATAGGTCGCAGCGATGGCCGCGGCATTTGCCGTAGAGAAGAGCCGAGACACGATTACGTAGACGTAAATCGGGACAACAGCGGCTAACAGAAGCGCCGCTCCCAGCGACAGCAGCACCTCCGCCGAAACAGGGCTGGTCGATAAGGCAACACCGCCCTTGAATCCGATAGCGAACAGCAGATAAATGGAGATGAACCTTGCTACCGGATTCGGGATGTCGAGATCAGAGCGCGCAAAGGTGGCAAATGCACCCAGAAAAAAGAACAGCAGCGCCGGTGACGTCAGATTTGAGAGAAAGGACACACTCATGGGTGCAGCGCGATTAGCCAAACATCAGAGAGATCGTCATGAAAACCTACGCCGCCGCTGATTGCAAACAGACCGTGCAAGCAGCGGACATATCTTCAAGTAGCCCTACAAAAATGCTGCAACAGTCTTCAGATCAGGACGCTTCCCAGCGCCAGGGCGCAATCGGGTTCAGGTCTTGCCAGAGCCCCATGCGAGCGCTGCGCGCCTCCCGCTGCAACGCTCTGTAGGTATCACTGCAGTCGTCCGCTACGCCACTCCAGGCAAAACCTTTGGCTAATAGCCGGCGACCGATATCTTCATCATTCACCGTCAGCTGCACACGGGGCGGACTGCGCCTCGGGCCGGGCACTGGCACCTCCGGGTTCGCTGTTACAAACATGCCGTCGATTTCTCGCGCCAGGAAGCGCCTGGACTCCAGCCAGTACCGCTGCCCTTTACGCGGTGCATCAATGCAGGCAAGACGAACGCGCGTGACCCCCGAGCCGGGCGCGCGGATGTCGATGGTGTCGCCGGTGACCACGCGAATAACCTTATGTGTGCCAGGCGCTGCCGGAAAACCCACGCCACGCTGTGCGCGTATGTCCTCTAGCTGCTCGGCGTACTGGTTAGGCGGCTCTTCGGGAATGTCGACAAAACTGAATAAGACCACAAAAACAGCCGGAACAATAAGCAGCACGACCACATACGGCACTAGCCATCGATACTCTGAGACCGAGATCGTCCGCCTGGGTTTTTCGCGCTTTACCATTGTCAAAGTGTAACGAAAACGCATGACAAGCGGCATGCGATCCGGCAGCGAGTTGCGGTAACGGGCGTCGATCATCGCCGCTGCAAACAAATGCGGCGGAAGGACAACAAGCGGTTCCGTTTGCGCAAGAACTATCGGAACATACGCGCCTCACAACAGTAGCGGAGCGAAAAAGCTGAATGCGATTGGCAACCTGGAACATTAATGGATTACGAGCTCGGCTTGATTTTTTAGCGCTATGGCTCAAGGACCGCCAGCCGGACGTGGTGGGTCTGCAGGAACTCAAGACGCCCACAGAAGACTTCCCTCACGAGTTCTTTGCGGAGCTTGGCTATCACGCGCTGGTACATGGACAGAAGAGCTGGAATGGGGTGGCCATTTTGACGCGAGAACCCGCTGAGCTGGTTACCGCTGGATTGGCTGGCGAGGAAGACAGGGGGTCGCGCCTTATCACTGCAATCGTCGGCAATGACGTGGAGTTCACCACGGTCTATTGCCCTAATGGCAAGGATGTCAGTCACGAGGACTTTCCCATGAAACTGGGCTGGTATCAGAGCCTAACCGCGCATTACGCTAGTAGCGGTAGCGATCGGCGCATACTGTGTGGCGACTTCAATATCGTGCCCGTGCCCCTGGACAGTTGGCGAGGCGCTGAGGGCGATGGTTGTGTGTTCCATACCATCGAGGAGCGCCAGCACTTTAACGCCCTCATGGATGTAGGCCTGGTTGATTTTTTCCGGTATCGCTATCCGGATCGCGAGGCCTTCTCCTGGTGGGATTATCGCGGTGGGTCGTTCTATCGCAATCAGGGGCTACGCATTGATTTCGTCCTCGGCACGCCGAATCTCTGTGAAGCGCTGCAAGAGGTGACTATTGACCGGGATTATCGGAAAAAACAAGACGGCATGACGGCCTCCGATCATGCGCCCGTGTTCGTCGACCTGGCGCTTTGAACTTCCTGGTTCGAACCACGTCACAGTTTGTGCACGAATGCGCTGTATGGACGTTCTAGATACTGTAGCGTGTACTGGTCTCAGGCTTCCACAGCGTGACGCGTTTACACGTGCGGCAGGCAACAAGTGGGTTCACCACAACCAGTAAGCTACAGAAAAACCCAGAGAGAACGCTTAGATGCAGACAGGCCGCAGCACACCGCGCTCTTTAACCAGGCTAACGCCTGTGATGATACTGTGCCTGTTTCTTAGCGCGTGCTGGATAGATATCAGCGTCCCGAGCAGCGGCAGTGTTATCAGTACTTCCGGCGCGATGGACTGCAGCGCCAATACCCTTTGCAGCATCGACGTCAATGACATTCACTTCAACGAGACTTTCACCGCGATCCCTGCAGCGGGCTTTGAATTTGTCGGTTGGAAGCGACAGCCTTTTGGCCTCTGCGGCGGCAGCACAGGGCCATGTCCGCTGACGACAGCCGGAGCGCAGGGCAATGAGGCGTTTCTAAGTATCCTGAACAACCCGGAGGTGTCGTTTTATCTGGAGCCTGAATTCAGAAGCACCGGGTTCAACGCACTCTTTATTGGGCACAGTTTCTTCAAACCCTTTGCTGAAGGTATGTCATTTCACGCACAGCAAAGTGCTGTAACTGAACACTCTCAGCAGATTGTTTTCAGCGGTGGGGCTACCGGAGCGCCGATGGCGCTTTGGAATAACGACGTGAAAAGAAGCGACATCCAGGCCATTCTGGATCAGGGGCAAACCGAGCTCTTTGTGATGACCTACCATCCCGACTACCCCACCACAGAAGGCTATGAACTCTGGATTGAGTACGCGCTGGCACAGAACCCAAACACCCGCTTCGCCATCGCGCTGCCCTGGTTGACCGAGCCCCACACTTTCGACGACGCCTCTTACAGCGCTCTTTGGAAGGAGTTTCATGAGGGCGATTTTGAGCTTGGGATCGACTTTCTCCGCAGGCAATATCCGGATACCGACGTCTTTGCCATACCGTACGGCCAGGCAGCCATTGAGTTGCGCAATCTGCTAAGCGCCGGGGCACTGAACGAGGTTGAGGCCATGACCGTCAATCCCGGTGAAGGCATTTTTCGCGATGAGCTCGGTCATGCAGACGATATTCTCATCGAACTGGGCCAGTTGGTGTGGCTAAGTGCGATCTACGGCATCGACTTGGACACCTACGATTACGAGGCGCCCTACAGCACTGACCTTAAAGCAATTGCCAGCAAGATCCTGGAAGAACAAGACCCTGAGTATCAGGCGCCCTACCTATGAATGCTATCTTATGCCGGGAACACGTAGAGATTGCTGCATGGTGGATTCCTGGATGATGCATCCTAAGCTGGTGGTCTGGTTTGACGACCTAGAGGATGCTGTCACTACCGCTTTTGCACTAAGCGACACACAGCGCGCGGGCGTTAAAGCACTGCGTGCGCCCCGGGACAACACCTGGGTGATGCTGGCTGCAGATACCCCCACGCGGGATATCCTCAGAAAGCAACTCAGCGAAGCGCAGCACTATGTGCGCGTGCCTGTCGCCAGTGATTGCAGGGTGCTGGTCTGGCGAGACGACTTTATCGACGAAGTCGATGCCTTCGAGCGTGACAACGGATTCTCTTCCATAGAGGTCGACTATATCGAAGAGGGCAGCGCGGAAGACTTGCGGCGCGAGTTACTATCAGACGCGGCAGACTACGCGGCATCGGATGAGACAGGGTGGTTTTACGCCATTTCTGACGGCGAGTCTTTTGACGCGGCAGACGACGTGAATTAAACAGGCCTGACCCGAGGGGTTCGGCAAAAAAAAGCCCACTCAATGGAGTGGGCTTTTCGTTTTCTGACTATCAGGCCGCATGCAGCCTCTTGATCAATACCGTACGTTGACACCAAACATGATGTTCCTGCCCGGCAGCGGTGCTGACTGGGACAGGAAAGACGTCGCAGACCGCGCGAATTCGTCCGTCATGTTGCGTACCCGCAGCGACAGGGTGATGTAATCCGTGGGATCTACAGTGAAGTACGCGTTCACAAAGGTATAACTATCCGTGGGGATGGTGCCTGGGATATCGGCTTCACTACCTTCCGGTGCCTCACCGACACGGTCCTGGTCGTCCACGTACTGTACTTCAAGACGCATATTTGCTTTCAATGGCTTGTAGTACGCATTCACGCCACCGAGGAAACGCATGGGCGGGAAAAACGGCAGATCGCCAGACGGCACCGTTGTAGCACCGGTACCCAGCGGGACGAACTCGTCGCGCACATTATCTATGCCGCCAAATGTCGTATCTTCGGTGGTTTCGCCACGCGCCAGATCGAGCTGGCCGTCAAAGGACACCGTCCAGGTATCGGAATCCAGCGCCAGATAGTCTGCTTCTGCCTCGAAGCCATAGAGCTCGGCATCCGCCTGCTGATAGGCAAACACCGGGAAGCCCTCGTCCGCGGGGAAGGGGTCACCTTCTTCAAAGAAGTCGCCCGTGGGACTTTGGAAAATAAAGTCGCTGTAATCGACGTAGTACACGTTCGCGCCAAAGCTAAACGCGCCCATATTCTTCTTGAAGGACAGCTCTGCCGAATAAGCCACCTCTGTATCGAGGTTCACGTCACCAATTTCGACCGTGTTGGTCGCGGGGTGGAAGCCGTTTGAGAACAGTTCTTCTGCCGTGGGCGCGCGCTCAGAACGCGCCAGGTTAATACCGACGCTGGAGCCCTCAGAGAACTCGTAGATGCCGGTTAGCGCCGCAGAAAAGGTCTCTTGTGTTTCGTCGAAGTCAGCACCTGCAAAGGCCAGGTTGCTGGTTTCGTTCTCCTGGCTGTCAAAGCGCAGGCTGGCTTCGCCGATAAAAGAACCCACCGTGTAGCGGCCTAATCCAAACAAGCCCCAACGGAACTGCTCGTTCAGCGGCACGAACGCCTCGTCGCCGTCAGCCTCAAACTCACGATCAGCTACGTTCAGACCAAAGGTTCCTGTTATCTCACCATCGCCCAACGCGAACTCATTGAGGAAGGCTTCCGCGCGAAGTTCCCACTCATCATTAGTGAACACTGTCTCGGGCTCGTCGCCAGCAAACTCAGTGTGCTCGTACTCAGCGTAGCCAAGGCGGAACTTGGCCAACTTCACAAGACCGCTGTCGAAGTTGTACTCCGCATCCAGGTCGTAACGAGTCTGCTCGAAGTCGATGGTGATGCCACCCTCTTCTTCCTCTTCGTCGTCATCGGCCAGCACGCTGACCAAACCGTCCTCCTCTTCTTCCTCTTCTTCCTTTTTCTTGCCGCCAGGAAGACCGTAGACGCCCTCCTGATAGGCAACTGAGAAGCCGATATAGCCCTTCTCGCCAATCCAGGACAGGCCTGCGGTACCAGACGTCGCTTCTGTCTGGCTGTTTTCTACGCTACCGCCTTCACCTTCTTCCTCCGCCTCTTCGCTGGCGAAGCCGTCAATTTCATATTCGTCAGCATCGCGGTCGTTAGCGTCCAGGTGCAGGACCAGGTTGCTACCCAGTTGGATGTTGGTAGAACCTCCCACCGTGTAACCCTCGTCGACGGACGACAGTCCCGCCGTGACTTCAGCGTCGAAGCCATCTTCAGGCAGGCTGCGAGGGATGCGGTCGTCAAAGACATTCACAACGCCGCCAATAGCATTTTGCCCATAGCGCAGCGTCGAGGCGCCCCGCAGAATTTCTACCTGCTGAGCCGTCGCCATTTCTGTAGCAACCAAGTGGTCGTTACTCGCCGTCGATACGTCGAAAGCGGAAATGTCGTTTGTCAGGATCCGAATTCGGTCCCCACCGAGGCCGCGGATAATCGGCCGCGATGCGCCCGGGCCGAAGAAGGTAGAACTTACGCCAGGCTGGCTCGACAAAGTTTCACCGATAGTAGCGTTCATATCGCGCAGAATGTCGGTACGATCAAGCACCGTGGTGCCGAGCACAATTTCATCAACCCCGGTTCTGAGCGGGGAGGACAGAACAATGACCTCTTCAATCTTGTTACCGGCGTCAGAATCTGCGGTTTGCGCGGTGGCCATGGTAGCGCCAAGGACCATCAGGCTGATTGGTGTCAACTTAAAGAGGCCGGCGGGCGGCATCGCTCGTTTTACGTTCATCGGGAATCCTTATGGTTGGATTGGTTTGCGGACGCGTGATTTTAAAAAACGCGTAATGATACACAGTATCATTACGCGCGTGAACAGCCCCACGCCGCAACGAGAAATATTCACATTTAAGCCCTGTGTTCATCAGGGAATTGCATCGGTGTTACGCTAGGGCTCTGCCTGCCAGGCCGCCGTTCCAAGTTCAGTACCAGGTCACCATGCGCATAGAAGTTATCGAAACAGTCGATAGACTGATTGAAATCGAGGTGGACTGGAACGAGCTCTACAAGGCTGATCCTCACGCCCATCTCTATCTTTCCTCTGATTTCTTGTATGCCATCGCAGTAAGAGTGGCAGGCAAATTTCGCGTGCTGACGGCGTGGTCTGACGATGGTCGATGCGTTGGCCTAATGCCACTCATCGTGACAATCAAATGGAGCAAGCCCGCAGGCTGCCTGACCAACGCGCTGGATATGCTGGGCCATATCTTCGATTCCGACTACACCGGGATTCTCTGTGACCCGGAGTTCGAGGTGTCGGTTTGTCAGTCGTTTGCTGCAGCCGTATCAGAAATGGATTGCGGCAGGATCGTACTCAACTACTTCAGCGGACCTGCCAGCCGATTGGCAGCCTTTACCGATGCCTTTGATGCTGATCTGTTCGAGAGGAAGGACAACGAGCACATAATCAATGACGGCCAAACCAACAATCTGCTCTGCCCTTACATTGATCTTCCTGAGACGTTTTCCGATTATTTGGCGGGCCTGAGTTCGAACTCCAGACAGAAACTGCGCCGCCTGCTGCGACAGCTGGACAATGATCCGGATCTTAAGATCAAGAAATCCCGGCCTGAAACCTATACGGAAGACGTCACAATTCTCTCCAGGCTCTGGTACCTGAAGCATGTCGAGGATAAAGGACAGAAACGCACTGCCCGCCTGGCCGAATTGCTGAAGGAATCGGTGATGCTCGGCCTCGCCAACGGCATTGTCCACCTGGCTATTCTCTGGCGAGACGGCAAACCCATTGCAGCGCAGGCCAATTACGTTGATAAGGTCAATCGCCAGGTGCTCTTCCATGTCGCAGGCCGCGACGACGCCGTACGCGATCTCTCTGTGGGCTTGCTTTTGCAGGCGCATTGCATTCGATGGGCCATCGCTAATCGGATGACGCGCTACGATTTCACGATTGGCAATGAGCCTTACAAGTACAGCCTCGGCGGAGTAGACCGAGAAATTTTCTCAGCGCAGGTATCGACGAGGTCCGGTGTGAACGTTACCGGGAAGCTGGACCAGAGTTGCCGTGATGAAGTGCTGAATGTGATTCGCCAGTACTCGGCGAAAGGTCGTGAGGGGCACGCGTTGACCGTTGCAAAACAGGCCGTGGACACCTGGCCGGAGTTGGAAATTGGAGAGTTGAGTGGGGTGACATCGGCGGATTGATGATCACAGCCTCGGGGCTGTTCCAGCCCTGCAAGCGCAGTCGCTACGCTCCCGCGGTCGGTCGCGACCCCGGCTTGACTGTGCTCTAAGCGCAGTCAATCGAACGGCAGTTTTTTTGGCCAGATCGAACTGGGCTGCACGATCACATCGGCGGATAGTGGCGGCCTCACGGCCGCTACCAGCCGGATTGATCAGAACAGGCTTAGGCCTGTTCTGACCCTTCGGGCGCAGTCGCTACGCTCCCGCGTCTTGACTGTGCTCTAAGCACAGTCAATCGAACAGCGGTTTGAATCTGACACCTTATCCTACCAAACGAAAAACCCCCGCATTGCGGGGGTTTTTCGTTTGGTAGGACCAGGCGGATTCGAACCGCCGACCTCTACCATGTCAAGGTAGCGCTCTAACCAACTGAGCTATGGTCCTGTTGTAGGTGTTGCGAAGGAGCGCGATTATATAGATCAGGCCTGATTTAGAAAAGCCTGCTGCTTGATCTCGGCGACCTGGTCCCGCAGTCGGGCGGCCTCTTCGAACTCCAGATTTTTTGCGGCCTCCAGCATCTTGTCTTCCATCTGCTTGATTTTGCGCGCCAGCGCCTCTGGCGCCAGATTAATGACCTCGGCAGCGTAGCTCGCATGCTCCTCTGCCACTTTGCGGTCGCGGCCCCTGCCCCGAGCTCTGCCGCGTGCGCCGGGTGCATGCGCGCCCTCCATAATGTCCTTAACGTCTTTCTTGATACCCTTGGGTGTGATGCCGTGCTCTTCATTATAGGCTACCTGTTTGGCACGGCGTCGTTCGGTTTCATCGATGGCTTTCTGCATTGAGCCCGTTACCGCGTCCGCATACAGGATGGCGCGCCCATTCAGATTCCGGGCGGCGCGCCCGATCGTCTGAATCAATGAACGCTCTGCCCGCAGAAAGCCTTCCTTATCCGCGTCGAGAATCGCCACCAGAGACACTTCGGGCATATCCAACCCCTCGCGCAACAGGTTGATACCCACCAGCACGTCGAACTCGCCCAGCCGCAGATCGCGAATGATCTCCACCCGCTCCACAGTGTCGATATCGGAGTGCAGATAGCGCACCTTCACATCATTTTCAGACAGATAGTCTGTGAGATCCTCCGCCATGCGTTTGGTGAGCGTCGTCACCAGCACGCGATCGCCAGCGCCGACAGTCAGGTGAATCTCAGAGAGCAAGTCATCTACCTGACTGCTAGCGGGGCGAATCTCCACCTGCGGATCCACCAGCCCGGTGGGCCGCACCACCTGCTCAACAGTGCGCCCTGCGTGGTCAAGCTCGTACGGCCCGGGCGTCGCCGAAACATAAATAGCCTGCGGCACCATAGACTCCCACTCTTCAAATCGCAGCGGCCGATTGTCCAGTGCGGATGGCAGTCGGAAGCCATACTCCACCAAGGTTTCCTTGCGGGCGCGGTCTCCACGGTACATACCACCGATTTGAGGCACACCGACATGGGATTCATCCACCACGACCAGCGCATCCTGAGGCAGATAGTCAAACAGCGTGGGCGGCGGCTCACCCGGAGCACGCCCCGACAAATAGCGGGAGTAGTTCTCGATACCCTGGCAGAAGCCCAGCTCGCGCATCATCTCAACGTCATAGCGGGTGCGTTGCTCCAGTCGTTGCGCCTCCAACAGCTTGTTATTGTCCTTCAACTGTTTGAGTCGGTCCTCAAGCTCCACCTCAATTTCGTCGATTGCACCAAGCACACGATCTCGCGTGGTGACATAGTGTGTCTTGGGAAAAATGGTGATACGCGGCAGGTCTCTTTCAATAGCGCCGGTGAGCGGATCGAACAGACTGATTTTTTCAACCTCCTCATCAAACAGTTCAATCCGCACGCCTTCCTTTTCCGAGTCTGCGGGGAAGATGTCTACAACGTCACCACGCACCCGGTAGGTACCGCGTTTAAAATCCATATCGTTGCGGGTGTACTGCAGCTCAGCCAACTGGCGCAATATGCCGCGCTGATCGATCTGCTCGCCGCGACTGATGTGAAGCACCATGCGAAAGTAGGACTCCGGGTCACCCAGGCCGTAGATCGCCGACACAGTGGCCACCACCAGACAGTCAGAGCGCTCCAGCAGTGCCTTGGTGGCTGAAAGCCGCATTTGCTCCACGTGGTCATTGATAGAGGCGTCCTTCTCGATAAATGTATCCGAGGACGGTACGTAAGCCTCAGGCTGGTAGTAGTCGTAGTAGGAAACAAAGTACTCCACCGCATTGCGCGGGAAGAACTCTTTGAACTCGCCGTAGAGCTGGGCCGCAAGCGTCTTATTGGGTGCCATGACGATGGTGGGGCGCTGCAGAGACTGCACCACGTTGGCAATGGTGAATGTTTTACCCGATCCGGTCACACCCAACAGAATTTGCGAGGCCAGTCCAGCTTGCACGCCCTCCACCAGCTGCTCTATCGCCCGAGGCTGGTCACCGGTGGGCGTGTAATCAGATACGACTTCAAAGGGCTTGGACATGGGGCGCTGTGGCTACTTTTAAGCAATCAAACATTATGGAGAATTTACGCGCTAACCGCATCAAACGGACGTCTTTCTGCGCAATTCAGGCCACACATCTTCCGCCTGCGTTGCCGCCGCGGGCGCCTGGGAAATACCAGTTGACCACCCATAGGTGCATCATTAATATACGCGGCCTCTGATGAGATCCTTCCGCCTTAGCTCAGTTGGTAGAGCAACTGACTGTTAATCAGTGGGTCGCTGGTTCGAGCCCAGCAGGCGGAGCCAAATCCTTAAAAAGCCCCTTCAAGGGGCTTTTTTGTGTCCTGCTCTTTCGTTCTTTTTACAGCACTTGTTATCACCCTTGTTTCCGCCCTGCGATCACCACATTCGCGCCGCATATTCGGCGAGATGCAATCATCCTACTTAATGTTGTGCGAGCAGGCATGCAAACTGCCTAGCGTCATATACTGCCTGAACCGTGTCAGCAGCGTGAGACCGGCCGGGATGGTCCGCGCTGCAAGCTGTGCGTTCAGGTTGACCAGGAAGTAAGCCAAAGAGATGAGACATTCCATGCCCCAACGTTGGTTTTTAGCGCTAGCAGCGGCCTGCACTCTAAGTGCAGCGCTGTCGGCGGTGCTTGTATGGTTTCTAATGCCGAAGGCATCCACTGATGGCGCGCGCTCGGATCTGCAGATCGTGGTTAGGCCAGATGGCGGTGCGAGTGACCAGCACGGCCATATTCAGGCGGCGATCAATGCGCTGCCGAAAGCTCGCAAGGTCTACGCCACCGTAGCGTTGGAGGGGGAATTTGAGATAGAGCGCGGATTGCGTCTCGACAGCTATACCCTGCTCGATCTGCGTAATGCGCGGCTGGTGCTATCGGGTAGCGCCAACAGCAGCCTGGTACAGAACCGCGCAGGTAAGAAAGGTAACCACCATATCAAGGTCCTGGGTGGTTTCTTACGAGGAAACCGACGAGAGCGCGGTGCAGAGGGGTCCAGTTGCATTCAGTTCGACAACACCAGCCACCTTCACATCGATGGCATTCGCGTCTCAGAATGCGCTCTGGATGGAATCACGGTGAATGGACACGGTCAGCACCCACAGCATCACAGTCTTGTCGATCTGGTTGCAAACAATAACTTCCGAGACGGTCTAAGCGTTACCTGGGCCGTGAGAAGAGCTTCAATTGCCGACATCAGCGCCAACTGGAATAACCGGCACGGGGTGTATTCTGATCACTCGGAGAGCAGCTATCGCAATATCCGAGCCGAGTTCAATGGCGGCGACGGTATTTACATACGCAATGTATTTAACAATGTCTATTACGGCTTATGGGCGCGTAAGAATGGACGCCACGGCATTGCTGTAAGGGGCATGGTCGAAAGCACGGGCAGTGAATGGCTGACTGCTAACAACGGATTTATTGAAAAGATGGCGCCCGGCGCCGATCTATTTTTCAGTGGTGACGCGACGCTGAGCTACGGCATTACCGCGCGATCTGCCATCACAGGCATTTTCGCTGGCGCAAGTCAGCGGTCCACTCGGGGGCAGGCGGCTTATGCACTCTGGATTGAACCTGCAGGCGATGGACAGCCTGTGTATCCCGGTCTGACGTTAAGCCATATGGTTACTGACGGCGATGTTCTGGTACCTACGGACGCAGGGCTAAGATCAGATACCTGGCTATCCCAGTGCGGCACGGCGGGTGTCTCCAACGCGGGGGCAGCAATGCTGACGTGTGTATCGTCATCCTCGCCCGATGCTGGCGAGTAATAAGCTAGCCAGACAAACTAGAACGCGTAGCCAAACCGCTCAAGATAGGGGGCAAAGATTCGCTCCACGAGTTGACGCGAGGACGCATCGTAATAGCTGCGATAGTCCGAATCGCGTTTCGTCACATTGATAACGGGCAGGCTCACGGTCTCTGTGATTCCCAGGGACTGCAGCCAGTCTGTGAGCGACGCCTCCAGCCTTTCAAAGCGAAGCACGTGGTCTGCGTTCTCTGTAAACAAAGGGTGAAGTAATTGCTGATGCTTTCGCGAAAATTTCGACCATCGGTACGCCAGCCAATCGGCGAATTCCAACTCGCGAGACTTTGCCACCATATCAACACCCAGGGCCGTCAGATGCACATGCGAATTAGGGTCGTCCAGCCCGTCTGCCCAACGGTTTCGATGCCGCAGATATTCGCTCACCCAAAAGTCGAACGGATTCCGCACGGTGGTAACAAACTGGTAGTGCTCTAACGGCCTCTCCAGCAACAGCCAACGGCGAAAGTGTCCATAGTGCGTGTGCTTGACGGGAACAAACGCATCCTCCCCCTGCCCGTCTCCCATACGCATGTCATCCAGCGGGAACCAGCGCCCAAGCTCCGCGTTGACCAACGCCTCAGCAACCACAGTACTGCCCGTACCGGGAGCCAAAAGAAAAACGAAGCGAGAGTCCTTCGCAAGAATAGCCATAAACACTCGTACCTACTTTCAATGCTTTGGCGCCAGTTGCCCTGCTCACTTTCTGAATTCAGGGGTTTTTGCGGCACCAATCTGACTTCTGAGTCTTATCTCTGGCGCGTGATGATACGGAAAGTTACAGGTTCATGAAGCTTTTTTTAACTCACTGTCAGGCGCTAATCGTTGGAAATGGCCGAATAGCCATCGCGCACGAAAAAGGCCCCGATCACGGGGCCTTTTCGTCATCATTATTCTGGTCTACTTTTCGTTTACCGGTGTCAACGCCTTGAGCGTGACCACATCAATGCCCGCCAATAGCGCAGCCTGCACCCCCTGCAGATTGCTGGCGCTGCATATCAACGGGGTGAGCGACGTTCCTCATCGATACGCACGCGTATCGGCTGCTGTTTCCTGGTAGTCACAATTTCGCGAACAGACCACAATATCAATGGAACAAGAATCGCCATATTTAATATCGGCAAAGCAGCGTCGTGCATGACAGCCTCCAGTAGGTGTTTGGGTTATGGGGGTTTTGCGTCAGGCTCAACACCTGATCACGTCGAAAAGTACGACAGGCCTATTTGGAGCAGATTATGTCTGACCGAATTTTGATCAGGTTTGCAGCGACACAGAGTCCGTCCATGCCTGCGGCTTAAGCCCGCGCGGCAAATACAGGGGATGGGCAGGCTCACCACCTGCGTTCAACCTGAGATAATACAGATCCGGCAGCAACGCACGCAGCGCCGTGCTGCGCCCAAGCCAGGCACCGTCGTTGCCCCAGGCGGCTATAACCCGATCTACTTTGCTGGCCGTGGCTAGAATGACGCGATCGTTATCTCGCCCTACTGGAGCGGCCGCTCGCTTCATTTCGGCAGGCTCTGTAGCGCGCCAGGCGAATAAATTGGTGGTGTAGACGCCTCCATAGCCCCAGTCAGACGCAAATCCCATGCAGCGCACCAGTGTTGGATCATCGCGGGTAGCATCGGCCGTGGAAGGATTCAGACCTATAAACATCACGGCGGGTCGCTGATTGTCCCAAATTCGCCATAACGCATAGCGGTATTGCTTACGTCGGCCACGAATGTCTGCACCGGCATCGAGATAATCCATTGAGAGCCTTCCGCGCGAGGGCACGCTAGTATAGCGCTGCATCTATTGTCGGGAGACCATCATGACGCAAACTTCACTGTTTAAGGGCATCGTCGCTGCACTGTTGTTTTGCGGCGGCGTGCTGACTGGGATAGCTGGCCAGTCGCTGGCGGCAGACACAGATTCGCTGACCATCGCGACGCCGGTTAGCAACTGGGAAACCCTCGCTGAAAACCCGGCATTTCGGACTGCTGTGATCGCTGTTATCAATAGCTGTCTGGTAGACAACGGCGTGATCTACTGCGATTAAAAGCCTCAAGCTGCCGGTAATATGCGCTTTATCGACACCAGCGCACGCTTCGTCGCAGATCGCTAAACAACGCTCCTGACTGTGGTCACACTGGCTTCACAGGTTAAGGCCTGTGATTACCGGGTCAAACCATAGATTAGGAGCCTACCCATGAAAATTCGTACAACGCATAATACGCTGGTCGCTGCGATTGTTTTCGCTGTTACCGGCACCGCCTCCTCCCTCTCCCAGGCAAACATTGCTGAACTGGATGTCGAGAGTCGCCGCATCGACCTCTCCGGCCTGAACCTCAACAGCCAGGCAGACACCGAGACCGCCTACCGGCGCATTCGGCAGGCAACCAACGCAGTGTGTCGAAGAGCGCACAGTCGTATCCCAGACCACATCTGCGTGGAAGAAACGATGGATCAAACTGTCGAGAAGCTTGGAAACGCCCAGCTGAAGGCGCGACACCAGCAGGGCTGATCGCAAAGTAGCGAGTAAGCCCTTTACGGGCGGGTGCCAGATCCGATTCCCCCTGGGTGCCCGTCCGATTTTTGCGCATGTCGCGCTTTAGTTACTGTTGTTCCCCAAGCGGCTCGTCAGCTTGCTCGGCAGGGTTTAAGAGCGGCGTCAGTTGCATCATTTCAAAGTCCAGCAGGGTGGAGATCTGCCCGTCAATTTGCAGAAACAGCGCGGCAAGTGACGGCCCTACAGCATCAGAAAAAAGCTGAAAGTAACGCTCGCGGCGCTCTAGGCGCTCTCGCTGGATGGCAAAGGATTGCGCCGCAATAGAGTTTGCTCTGGCGGCAGTCATATCATCGTAGTTTTCGGCAAACTCAGACAGCATTGCGATACGCTTATCGAGCAAGGCCTCTTGCTCGTCGGCATAGCGGCGATAGATAGGCCAAAACACCTTGTCCTGCTCTGCCGTGAGCGGCATCGAGGCTGCCACCAGTCCAATACGGCCTGCTCGTATGTCCTGCCTGGCCAGCTCAATCAGGTCCTGCTGTGCTGCCGTACCGAGCGAGACACATAGCAAGACCAGGCCAATTGTTACTCGCATCATGTGACTCCTAGGCATAAAAAGCCGCCAGTTGATCCATAAATTCGCTGAGTTGCTCTGCGGGCAAATCGTTAATGCCAGCAGCGGCCTTGCGCCCTCCACCCGTGGGGAAGCGCATACACAACTCGTCTGCGCCCGTCTTGTTATTCAACGGCGCACGCACGCTTACCAGGTAATTTCCGTTCGCCTTTGCGGTTAGCACCGCATGGGCCCTGTCCGGATGGGCATTGGCCAGATCGTTAGAGTATACGCCGCTGACGCGACGCGCCCAGGGCTCGTTGGGGAGCACAAATACCGCGCTGCTGTCCTGAGCACGCGCTGGCGCGATATCCGACGCCGCCGACATATCATCATGAAAGCCCGCCTCGAGACGCTCAAAATCATCCCTGCCTTCAGACATAAAGCCAAACGGGCTGGCATGCGCACTCGCCAACGTGTAGAGCTCGGCAGGTGCAAAATGCAAGTCGTCCAGGCTGGAACCATAACCGTTGTAGTTGATGTAGGTGCCGAGGTTCTTGAGTTGTTCCAGCTCCTCGTCAGACAGTTCTAGCGGCTTAGCCAACCGCGCCGCACTGTCGAACAAGTTGTCTCCGAAGGCGCCGGTCACGGCCCAGGCCAGGTAAGCGCCTTTAAGGTGGCCGTTGATTAGAATACTGGTGCATACGTCTGGCTCAGTGTTGATCACCACCGTCAGGGCGTCAGAATCCGGGATCTCGCCTGCGAAATGATGATCGCAGTAGAACACTTCCGCTCCGGCATCAAGAATATCTATCAGGGCATCGCGATTTTTATCCAGAGAGATATCCAGAGCGTAGATGCGGTCGCCGGGCTGTGCATCTATCTGCCTGAGCAGGCTGATATCCCGCTTTACGCCAGTAACCAGCGTGCTCTCTACGGGGTCGGCATTCCTTAGTTGGGTGAGCGCGCAGATGCCGTCCGCATCGCCATTGAAAACGTCATAAACTGCCATGTATCTATCCTGAGAGGGTGCGCAGCGTGCAGCGCGCTTACTTGTCCGTCGCGCTATCGCCGCTCTTATCAACAAAAAGCGGTTGAACATTGCTGGCCGCAGCGCCTGCCCCCGCCTCGCGCTGCTGCTTATTCCACACGTGATCGTGCAGATCGCGGTGCTCTTCAAAGCCACTGACCGCGGTGATGAAAACACGTTTGATCCCGTCGCAGTCTGCCTGCTCGCAATACGTCTGCAGTTGGCTAACCCACTGCCCCAGTGTCTCCATAGCGGGAAACTCTTCCTCTGCCCGCAGAATCATCGGGTGCCCTGTGCCACTCACGTTGTCGCCCAGTAGCAGCTCTTCATAGAGTTTTTCACCCGGTCGCAGACCGGTAAAACTGATGGCGATTTCTCCCTCCGGCGCCTGCTCGTCCTGCACCGTATACCCGGCCAGCTGAATCATGCGCCGGGCGAGATCGAGAATCTTGACCGGCTCGCCCATATCGAGCACGAAAACGTCCCCGCCGGTACCCATTGCACTCGCCTGCAATACCAGCTGCGCCGCTTCGGGAATAGTCATAAAAAAGCGCGTGACCTCGGCATGCGTCACGGTGAGCGGACCACCGGCGCTTATCTGCTCCCGAAACAGTGGGACCACGGAACCCGATGACCCCAGCACATTGCCAAAGCGCACCATGCAGAATCGTGTGCCGGTTTGCACCGAGGCGAGAGACTGACAGCACATCTCGGCAAAGCGCTTGGAGGCTCCCATAATATTGGTCGGCCTGACCGCCTTATCCGTGGACACCAGAACAAAGCTTTCCACTTCAGCCTCTACCGCGGCCTGCGCCGCCTGCCAGGTGCCAAACACGTTGTTAGCAACGCCCTCTGAAACGTTGTACTCCACCAGCGGCACGTGCTTATAAGCCGCCGCGTGATATACCGTTTGCACGGCAAAGCTGCGGAAGATTTGCAGCAGGCGTTTGTAGTCCT
Organism: Pseudomonadota bacterium; assembly: GCA_038746745.1. Classification (GTDB taxonomy): domain Bacteria; phylum Pseudomonadota; class Gammaproteobacteria; order Pseudomonadales; family Halieaceae; genus JANQIO01. Next base: position 22,013 of record JBCDKJ010000028.1, on the reverse strand, counting down.
GCACGGTGCCCAACAGGGGAATAACATTGCAGCGATAGTCTGCGGTATCTGCCATGCCACGCAGCTCTCGCTCAATGTTGTACAGGGCGTATTCCGAGGTATCCAGCAGCACCAGCTCTTTTGGCTTCGCCAGAACGATCTGGCGGCACAGCTCAGCGCCGATGGATCCACCCGCCCCCGTCACCATCACCACCTTGTCCGTGATGCAGCGATCGATCAGTTCCGGATGAGGAGGCACGGGTTCTCTGCCCAGCAAATCTTCCAGTGCGATATCCTGGATCTCGGCGATGGACGCCTTGCCGTGCAGGATCTCGTCGAACTTGGGCACGGTGCGTACATAAACAGGCAGATTCACCAGACTGTTGATAATTTGCCGCCGCCGGTCAGCGCTGACCGAAGGAATCGCCAGCAGCACCTGCGAAATATCGTGTTCTTCTATCAGGCCTGGCAGCCGCTCCGGGCTCTCCACCTGAACACCGTTGATAACGCTGCGCTGAACACGGCGGTCATCATCAACAAAAAAGACTGCGCGGAACTTGTCGCCATGATTGAGCGCCGTCAGCAATTGACGGCCTGACTCCCCTGCCCCGTAAATCACCACTTTTTGACAGTTCGAAAACAGTTTGTCCTGATAGTAGGAGCGCACCAGCATGCGGGTGCCACCCACCAGCACCAGGGCCATCCCCCAGTAAATGAATGGCAGAGAGCGCGGCACACTCAGGGGCGCTGGCTGCAAAAAGAAAATGCAGGCGCCCAATACCATGGTTGAATAGGTGACACCACGCACGATGGCCCACACCGCCTGCTGCCCCATAAAACGTATAACGGCGCGATAAAGGCCCAACCGCAGAAACACAACGGCGCTGAACAACATGGTCACGGCGGCAATGGTGATTTCAACCGGGCCGATGGGGAGGGGCGTCACATCGGACTGCCAATATCGCAGGGAACGCGCTGACCACAGGGCGGTGGCAACAAAACCAATGTCGAGAAGAAGCAGGAATGCCTGCTTAATATTGCGCGGCAGCTCGATCATCTTTTCGAGGGCTATGACGCCGTTTGCAACCAGCCCACCGACGGTCTTGTCAGCGAGCCTTTTAACCGGTCTCACAGAGACATGTCCTCAAGGGCGCTCTCGCCCGCAATGCATGTTTGACGCGAAGCGCCGCCGAAGCTTTATTTTACTCTGACAAAGCGGGATTTCACGGTAATTTGCCCGCTTTCAACAGTAGCGCCAGCAAGGGAGCGTAAGCCAGCACCAGACAAATCGTTCCAAAGGGCGTGAATACAGTGGCCAGCGCCGCCAGCGGAAACAGCCAGCAGAGGTTGTACGCCAACATCAGCAAGACCACGCGATCATGGCGGCCCCAGTATCGGGACAGCCTCTGGTAGAGGTGCTGACTGTGCGCCTGCGTTATGCGCTCGCGCCGCAGGGCGCGACACGCCAGCGTGTAGCTGGTATCGCTGATAAAGACAGCCGATAACAGCAGGCTGGTCGCCAGCGGAAGACTGCCGGAGGCTTCCCCCCACAGCGCCAGCGCTGCGAGCAGAAAACCCAGGGGTACGCTACCTGCATCCCCCATAAACAACCGGGCTGGCGCCCAATTCCAGTACAAAAAGCCGAGACAGGCGCCGGCTACCACTGAGCAAAACAGGTGGAAGGCTGGCTCTCCTCCCAGCGCCCAGGACAAGCAAGCTGACGCCAGTAGTACAAAGGCTGCCTGCGAGGCCGCGATGCCGTCGATGCCATCCATGAAATTAAACAGGTTGACCATCCACAGGCTGTAAAGCAGTGCCATACCCCATACCCATACCGATTGATCCGGCAAAAGGCGAAGAACCGCGACGGCGCACACCATGACATACAACGACAAGCGCAGGGCAACCGGCAGGTTAAGCCGATCATCTGCCCAGCCTGACAGCATCAGCAGCAGCGCAAGGCCCAGCAACAACGGATAGGGGTGCGGCCAGCCATGTTTGCCCCACACAAGTGCCAGAACTACCAGCCCGGTAGCTATAAAGATGCCAATGCCACCGCCGGTGGGCACGGGGCTCCGGTGCGCGCTGCGATCGTTTGGCACGTCCAGAACGGCGCGCTTGCGCACCAGCCAGGCCAAAACTAAAGACACCAGTGCGCTGCTCAATACGACGGCCATCAGCTGGCGGCCTCCCTCAGCATGGCAGTGACGCAGGTTTCAAATGTGTCATGCGGCTGCCACGGTAGCGCGTCACGGCTGGATTGGTTGCTGAATTCCGCGTCTCCAAAAAGCTGCCGCCAGGCCTCGCCGCTGCCTGGGTGCGCCCGCAGCAGATCCTGCGCATCGCAGGCGAGCCGCCACAGCCAGGTGGGCGCGCGTGCAGAGCCAGCCCGCTTACCCAGCGCCTGCCTGATCGCACAATGCAGACGCGCCAGACTGTATGGCTCACCGTCTGTCACTACCAATGTTGAACCGTGTCCTGTGTCCTCAGTCACCAGCATCTGCAACAGTCGGCACAAGTCATCAAGGCCGACCATAGAGCGACGCCCGATGTCGGGTGGCGCAGGCATACCACTCCGCACCAGCTTTATCAGTCTTGCCAGGTTACCTTTAGCACCCTTTCCATAGACGAGTGCGGGCCTGACGTTGATGACCGACATGGCACCACTTGCATGGGTGTCGCGTAGCGCAGTTTCTGTACGCTGCTTCCAGCGTCCGTAAGCATCGTGTTCCTGCGCGGCATTGACGCTGGAAAGAAAGATGAACCGCCTGACGCCGCTCGCCGCTGCCCGAGAGGACAGTGCCAGGGTGCTTTCGTAGTTTACCGACTGGTAATCCCGCTCCGACGCCGACCGATGCGCAATGCCAGCACAGTGAAACAGAACGTCCACCTGCGCCAACTGGGTTTCGGTAGGTGATTCGCGGCCACAGCGCGTTACGCCTACGCACGCGTCCGCGAGTGCGGCACACAGAGCGGAGCCAATAAACCCGGTAGCACCGGTTACCAGACAGTGCATACCGCTCTATACCTGCCGCTGTCGTTAGCCCTGTGTGCGTTCACAAATGCCTGCTCTCTTCCTAGATCAGGCAAAAAGGGGGCCTGATGCCCCCGCATAATACGGACGCGCCGGGCTTATTCCAACGCGATGCGATCCCGGTTCTTTTCCAGCACGGAGGGACCGATGCCACGTACCTGCAGCAAGTCCTCGGCGGTGAAGAAAGGACCAAACTCCTCCCGGTAGCGAACAATGGCCTCAGCCCGAGATTGGCCAACACCCGCCAGCGACGCTGCCAGAGTGCTGGCATCCGCGCGATTGATATTGACTGTCGTTGAGGCTGCCGCGACCACTGCCTCTTCCGCGTAAACCGGCTGAGTGAGGACTGCGCTGCCCAGAGCTATAGGAACTGCCAGAGCTACTGGAATAGCCATCGCGAAAGCAGTGGCTAGAGCCTTGGCTTGTCTGAGTGCAGGACTCAGTAAAAACATAAAGTGTTTAAGCATGATGGATCTCCTTATCCAAAAAACAGAACGCTTCACGTGCGTACTAACAGGAAGCACCTCAGCAACGTCCTGTCGCTGAGTGGTTAGAGTGTAGGAAAGAACGCGATGGGCGCGGCCTTATTTTTCTACGGCAACGCTTAATTCCTTATGAATTTCTGTGAGCGTTGCAATAGGGTCATCAGCACGCGTGATGGACCTGCCCAGAACAAGGTAGTCGCTGCCAGCAGCAATGGCATCCACCGGCGTCACCACGCGTCTTTGATCGCCGGCAGACTCACCGCGCAGGCGAATCCCAGGTGTCACCAGCGTGAAATCGCTGCCACAGGAGTCTCGCAAGGCGGCACTCTCCTGTGCGGAGCACACCACGCCATCGAGGCCGCAGCTGCGCACCATGTCAGCCAGAGTTAACACGCGCTCTTGTGGAGAGACGTTGTGACCGAGCTCCTGCAAGTCTTCCTCCAACATAGACGTCAGCACTGTCACGCCAATCAGCAACGGCGCTGGGTTGTAGGTCTCCAGGGCTTCGCGGGCGGCGTGCATCATGCGGGTGCCGCCGCTGGCATGGATGTTCACCATCCACACCTCAAGTTCCGCACTGGACCGCACGGCTGCGGCCACGGTGTTCGGTATATCGTGAAACTTGAGGTCCAGAAATACCTCCAGACCCAGTTGCCGCAGTTGCTCCACCAGACGCGGTCCACCCAGCGTAAACAACTCATTGCCCACCTTAACCCTGCATAGAGCCGGATCCAGGCCCTGGGCAAAGGTGAGTGCCTGGGGCACGCCTGGGAAATCTAGCGCCACAATAATCGGTGTGTCTGTCATGCGTCTGCCTGTTGCGTTGTAGCATCCGTTTCTTTTGACAGGGGCTCAGCCACTGGAGCTTCCTGCGTGGTGTGTCGAGACAGCTTTTTCTGCGCCGCAGCGAGACGGGTGCGCAAACGCAGAATAATGCCCAGAGAGGTCAACAGACCCAACACGCCGCCAAGCGCTAATGCCAGCAGCACCCACAGCGCAACAGAACGTTCAGGAAGATAAATCACCAGCAAATCCAGGGGCACAACAGCGTCGTTCTGCACCGCGAACAGTGCGCCCAGCGCCAGCATTGCCAGCGCCACCAGGAAAAAGAAAATATTTCGAAGAATGTGCATGCGGCGCCAGAGCCCCGTTCGCTTAGATACCGGCCTGCATACTCAAATTCACTCGTTCGCGCAGTTCCTTGCCGGGTTTAAAGTGCGGTACGTATTTTCCCGTCAACTGCACAGCATCACCGGTTTTAGGATTGCGTCCCTTGCGGGGCTCACGGTAGTGCAGCGAAAAGCTGCCAAACCCGCGTATCTCAATGCGTTCACCGGTAGAGAGGGTCTCGGACATGTGCTCAATGATCGTCTTAACCGCCAGTTCAACGTCCTTGGCGGACAGCTGCGTCTGCTTCGCTGCGATCAGCTCTATCAATTCAGATTTGGTCATACCGCTCACTTGTCCCCGACTGCGGCCGTCGCCTGGCGTCATCGACTGTTGCCACTGGTTGCCACTGCGATTGCTGCACGCGCGCCGCACAAAGCTCTACCGGCGCTACATAACTTATTGATTGGATTGGCAATTCTGCCTGCATTGGCCAATGGGTGCAAGTTGCGTTACGAGCACTGGCCGATTGCACAGCCTCGATCGTTTTACCCTGTACGCAGGGAGTTGTTGCAAAAAAAAGACCCGCTGTGCGGGCCTTTGGTACCGAGCTGGTAGAGATATTAGCGATTACTTGTTCAACTGTTCCTTGATCAAGTCGCCGATAGTGCCGGGCGAAGCGGTTTCACCTTCCTGCTCTTTCAAACTGGCGACCGCTTCCTGCTCATCGTCGTAATCCTTGGCCTTGATGGACAGGGACAATCCGCGATTTTTGCGGTCAACGCTGATGATCTTGGCTTCTACCGTCTCGCCTTCCTTCAGCTCGTTGCGCGCGTCTTCGACGCGATCACGGCTTAGTTCTGAAGCTTTCAGGTAGCCCTCCACCTCTTCCGCCAGTTCGACTGTTGCGCCCTTAGCGTCAACACTGGTGATAGTGCCGGTGACAATAGCGCCGCGATCGTTCTCGGCGACATAGTTGTTGAAGGGGTCGTTCTCAAGCTGCTTGACGCCCAATGAGATGCGCTCACGCTCGGAATCAATAGATAGAATGACAGTTTCGATTTCATCACCCTTGTTATAGCGACGCACGGCCTCTTCACCGGCTTCATTCCAGCTGATGTCCGACAGATGCACCAGACCATCGATGTTACCCTCCAGTCCGATGAAGATGCCAAAGTCAGTGATGGACTTGATGGAGCCCGAAATCTTGTCGCCCTTCGCGTAGTTGGATGCGAAGGCGTCCCAGGGGTTTTGCTGGCACTGCTTGATGCCGAGAGAAATCCGACGACGCTCCTCGTCGATGTCCAGCACCATCACCTCAACCTCATCGCCCAGTTGCACGATCTTGGACGGGTGAACGTTCTTGTTGGTCCAGTCCATTTCAGAGACGTGTACCAAACCTTCAACGCCTTCCTCCAGCTCCGCAAAGCAGCCGTAGTCGGTGAGATTGGTGATACGCGCCATAACGCGGGCGTTTTCAGGGTAACGTCCCTTGATGTCGACCCAGGGATCTTCACCCAGTTGCTTCAGGCCCAGTGAAACGCGGTTGCGTTCGCGGTCGAACTTCAGAATTTTGACATCAATCTCCTGACCCACTTCGACGATCTCGCTGGGGTGCTTGATGCGCTTCCATGCCATGTCGGTGATGTGCAGCAGACCGTCTACGCCACCGAGGTCAACGAAGGCACCGTAGTCGGTCAGATTTTTGACGATACCCTTGACCGACATGCCTTCCTGCAGTGTTGCGAGCAAGGCCTCGCGCTCTGCGCTATTGGCCTGTTCCATCACGGCACGGCGTGAGACGACCACGTTGTTGCGCTTCTGGTCCAGCTTGATGACTTTGAACTCCAGCTCCTGGCCTTCCAGGTGACCGGTTTCGCGCACTGGGCGGACGTCTACAAGAGAGCCGGGCAGGAACGCACGGATGCCATTGATATCCACGGTGAAGCCGCCTTTGACTTTTCCATTGATGACACCACTACATACTTTGTCTGCCTCGTGGGCTGCTTCCAGCTCTTTCCAGCTTTCAGCACGCTTGGCTTTTTCGCGCGACAGGCGCGTCTCGCCAAACCCATCTTCGACGGTTTCCAGTGCGACCTGCACTTCATCACCGACTGACAGCTCGCATTCGCCGCTGGCGTCTTCAAACTGTGCACGGGGAATAATGCCCTCAGACTTGAGTCCGGCGTGGACTGTCACCCACTCGTTATCGATGTCAATGACCACGCCAGTGACAATTGCGCCCGGCTGCATATCGACGGTCTTGAGGCTTTCTTCGAATAATTCAGCGAAATTTTCGCTCATTGAGGTACCTTTCTTTGTTCCGCGCCTCCAGCCGGCCCGGGTCAGTTTTCAATCACCGGATCAGAGCACCTATGCTGGTCAAGCGCTGAACCTGGCAGTGACATCGGCCATGACCTTTGCGAACACGGCATCGATGGATGTTGCGGTACTGTCGATAACCGAGGCATCGTCAGCGGGCAACAGAGGTGATACTGAACGGGAGCGATCACGCTCGTCTCGTTCTTCGATATCCCTCAAAAGGCGCGCGACAGTAACACTTTCCCCCTTTGCAATCAACTGCTTATGGCGCCGCTGGGCGCGTTCCTCAGCACTTGCCGTGAGGAAGAATTTAAGTCGCGCGTGCGGGAAAACAACGGTCCCCATATCGCGACCATCGGCGACCAGACCCGGAGCTTCCGCGAAGTCTCTTTGGCGCTGCAACAGGGCCTCGCGCACCAGAGGCATGGCTGCGACTCTGGAAGCCAAACGGCCCGCATCTTCGGTTCGAATGACACGACTCACGTCCTGCTCCCGGTAGATTACAAGGACTTCACCCGCCTTGGAGCGCTGGAACCGCACCGGCAGCTCGCGTGCGGTCGCTGCCACGGCGGCCTCGTCATCCATGTTTACCGCATCGTTTCGGCAGGCAAAGCCCGTCACACGATAGAGGGAACCGCTATCGAGCAGATGAAAGCCAAGGGCGCTAGCCAGCAAGTGTGCGATGGTACCTTTGCCGGCGCCGGAAGGTCCGTCAATAGTGATGATCGGCACTACTTCTTCCACGGGTTTACGCCTGCGTCACCGAGACCTGCAGACCCAGGTCTCGGGCCAGCGCGTCAAAACCCGGGAATGAAGTACTTACGTTATCCACGTTGTGTACCTGCACTGCATCAGAGGCGCGCAGCGCGGCAACAGAGAATGCCATGGCGATGCGATGATCGTGGTAGCTGTTCACCCCACCGCCACCAAAGCAAGCGCCGTCTCCGACCCCGTCAATGATGATGCCATCGTCCAGCACCTCTACCTGTATCCCCAACGTGCTCAGGCCTTCCGCCATGGCGGCGATGCGATCACTTTCTTTGACCCGCAGTTCCTCAGCACCACGCAAGCAAGTTCGACCCTCGGCGCAGGCAGCGGCAATGAACAGGGCTGGAAACTCGTCAATCGCCAGCGGCACCTGCGCTTCCGGTATCTCTATTCCATGGAGTTTCGACGCTCGGATATGCACGTCAGCAACCGGCTCTCCGCCCACTACCGTTTCATTGCACAGCCTGATGTCCGCGCCCATCATCTTGAGCAGGTTGATGACGCCGGTGCGGGTGGGATTCACGCCAACGTGTTGCAGCACCAGATCCGAACCCGGTGCGATGCTCGCTGCGACCATAAAGAATGCGGCAGAGGAAATGTCTGCCGGGACATCAATATGCGCTGCCTGCAGGCTGCCGCCCCCTTTCAGGCTGATCACGCCAGCGTCGGATCGCTCAACGACATAACCGAAACCTCGCAACATACGCTCGGTGTGGTCACGGGTCACGGCAGGTTCCGTAACCGAGGTTTCGCCCTCCGCATAGAGACCAGCCAGCAGCACGCAGGATTTGACTTGTGCGCTAGCCATAGGAAGATCGTAATGAATGCCTTTGAGAGTCTGTCCACCGCTGATATGCAGAGGCGGCCGCTCACCTTCTGCGCCGGTTATAACAGCACCCATGTCTGTCAGCGGAGAGATAACACGCCCCATAGGCCGTGAACACAGAGAGGCATCGCCGCTGAGTTCGCTGGCAAAGTCCTGCCCCGCCAATAGGCCCGCCATCAGGCGTATCGAAGTACCCGAATTCCCCAGATCCAGCGCGGTCGCGGGCTTGCCCAGCCCATGCAGGCCAACGCCATGCACTGTGATCTTGCCCTGCCCATGCCGTTCGATCTCAACGCCCATAGCACGAAACGCGGCTAATGTTGCCAGTGCGTCCTCACCCTCCAGGAACCCTGAAACCGTGGTGGTGCCCTCAGCCAGTGAACCCAGCATGACAGAGCGATGAGAAATGGACTTGTCACCGGGGACGCGGGCCTGCCCACTGATCACTCCGCCGGGCTGAATAGCAAATTGCAAGGAAACTCCTTATCCGTTCAGCGAGCCGCGCGGGCGCTTTGCCGGGCAACAAATGACTCCCGCACCTGTCTGGCATCGTCAAAACACTGCTCCAGAGCTTCCGCATCACTGGCTTCGATGGCGGAACGCAGCGCCGCCAGGTGACTGGAAAATGTATCGATCGCGCCGAGCAGTTCTTCCCGATTCGCCAGTGCCACATCCCGCCACATCACGGGGTCGCTGGAAGCGATGCGGGTGAAATCACGAAAACCACCTGCCGCAAAACGAAAGATGTCCTCGCTGAGCGCGCTTTTAGACAGCGCATCTACCAGGGCGTAGGCCAGCATATGCGGCAGGTGACTGGTGGCAGCCAGAATGGCATCGTGAGTGGCCGCGTCCATGGCGATCACTTCAGCGCCGGCGGACTCCCACATTGCGATCACGGCAGCGAGCGCCGCAGAGGATGTGGTCGTCGAAGGCGTAACAATCACCCGGTGATTGTCGAACAGATCGGCTCGCGCTGCCTCGACACCGCTACGCTCAGAACCCGCAATAGGGTGGCCTGCGACAAAATTTGCGGCGCTCCCTGCCACGGTAACAATACTGTGTTTCACCGACGCAACATCTGTCAGCACCACGTCGGCCGGAAGGTCTTGCAGTAGCGCAGGCAGCTGAGCTTCTGTGACGCGCGGCGGTGTTGCCAACACCACCAGAGAAGCCCTCGCGATTGCTTCTGTCTCGCTGGACGCAGCTCTGTCTATCACGCCTAACTCCAACGCCTTCGTCAGAGTGCCAGGATCTGCGTCATAACCCACCACTTCGGTGTAGGCATCGCTGGCGCGCAGACACTGAGCTATGGAACCACCGATCAGCCCCAGACCGATCACGCTGGCGATCCCTTTACTCACAGTACAGCTCGCGGATAGGAGCCCAGCGGCTTCAACAGAATAGAATGCTCTTCGAGGCCCCCGATGATGCCTGCAACGGTGTCGTCGTGGAGATGTCCCTCAAACTCAATGAAAAACACGTAGGCCCATTTCTCCGTGCGAGAGGGACGGGTATCAATTCGAGTCAGGCTCACGTCGGCGTCGCGGAACGGCTCCAGCAGCTCAAACAACGCGCCGGGTTTGTTGCGGCTTGAGACAATGATGGACGTCTTGTCACTGCCGCTGGGCGGTACTTCGTCGCGACCAATAATCAGGAAACGGGTAGTGTTATCGGCAGAGTCCTGAATGTTTTGATGCAGCTTCTCAAGACCGTATTGATCGGCTGCCATATCTCCAGCGATCGCGACAATGCCCGCCTGCTGCGCGGCCATTCGCGCCGCCTCGCCGTTGCTGGCCACGGCCAACTGTGGCACCGCTGGCAGGTAATGCTCCAGCCATCCTCGGCACTGCGCCAGTGCTTGCTGGTGTGCACAGACCTGGGCAATGCTCTCCATGCTGGTTTCGACACTGGCCAGCAAGTGATGCTGAATATGCATTTCCACTTCACCGCAGATCTTCAGCGACGAGTCCATAAAGTTATCCAGCGTATGGCTGACCATGCCCTCGGTGGAGTTCTCTACCGGAACAACGCCGTAATTGCAGTCCTCGGCTTCGACCTGGGCAAACACGGAATCGATGGTGCCCTGGGGAATCGCCACTATTGCATGCCCGAAGTGTTTAATCGCGGCGGCCTGGGTAAAGGTGCCCTCCGGGCCCAGATATGCCACTTGCACAGGCTTTTCCAAAGCAAGGCAGGCGGACATGATTTCACGGAAGATGAATGCCACCTTCTCGCCACCCAGAGGGCCTTCATTGCGATCCTTGATGCGGTTCAGCACCTGTGCTTCTCGCTCGGGTCGATAGAACACCGGATCGACGCCCTCTGCGCCCTGCTCTCGCGCACGCTGGGCTTCAGCCATTTTGATATCCGCGACTTCCTGTGCACAGCGAGCACGACGATTTATCAGGGACTGGATTTCCTGATCAATCGCATCAATATCTTCTCTGACCTGCTTCAGGTCTCTAGGCTCACTCATGCTAGGTCGTTGTCCAAAGGTTAGGCATTCAAAGGCTCAGTGTGGCGCGGCTCGGGACAGCGCCTACGCCAATGCTACAAGCTCAGGGCGCCTGCCGCACCCCGTGCGCCCTGCAGCCCGGCACAGTAACCATGGCTCAGCTGTGATGCCGCGTCACGAAATCCTGCATAAAGTCGATCAAGGCATCCACCGCTGCCTCGGGAACCGCGTTGTACAGGCTGGCGCGCATGCCGCCTACGCTGCGATGGCCTTTGAGATTGAGTAGGCCCGCAGACTCACTCTCCGCTAAAAAAGGCTTTTCCAACGCGGTATCTGCCAGCGTGAAGGGCACATTCATAAGCGATCGGCTAGCCACTTCAACCGGATTGGCATAGAAATCGCTATCGTCAATGTAGCGGTAGAGCTTTTCCGCTTTGCGCCGGTTACGTTCCTCCATCGCTGCCAGGCCGCCCTGGGACTTGATCCACTGAAATACCAGGCCACCCAGATACATCGCGTAGGTGGGTGGGGTGTTGTACATAGAGTCGGCCTCCGCCGCGGTTTTCCAATTGAGCATAGCTGGGCACAAGGGGTGTGCCTGATCCAGAAGATCATCGCGAACAATCACCAGAGTAAGCCCGGCCGGGCCAATATTCTTCTGAGCGCCAGCATAGATCACGCCAAAAGCAGACACATCGATGGGTCGAGACAAAATTGTAGAGGACATGTCCGCCACTAACGGCGCATCAACCTCCGGCGTCCAGAAATACTCGACGCCCCCGATCGTCTCGTTCGGTGTGTAGTGCAGGAAGGCGGCCTTTTCGCTAAGCTCCCAATTATCGCGAGGAGGAATCGAAGAAAAGTTTGTGTGTTCGCTAGAGGCCGCGACATTGACATTCAGGTAGCGACGCCCTTCCGCTATGGCTTTTTTGGACCACTGCCCAGTATTCACATAATCGGCAGTAGCATCTGACGCCGCCATGTTCAAAGGTACCGCTGCGAACTGGGTGCTGGCACCACCCTGTAAAAACAGGACCTTGTAGTTGTCTGGTACTGTCAGCAGATCGCGTAGGTCTTGCTGCGCCTGCGCAGCGATATCAACAATTTCCGCTGAGCGGTGGCTCATCTCCATCACTGACAGCCCCGCGCCCTGCCAGTCCAGCATCTCATCACGCGCCTGTTCCAGCACGGGTTCCGGTAATGCAGCAGGACCTGCGCAAAAGTTGTATTGGCGGGGCATAAGAATCTCCGTTGCTATGCGTCCTGAGTTCGCGCCCGCTTCCAGGCGATCAGAATCGCAGTTTTTCCCTGTCTAGTTGATAGTCAGGCCTCAGGCTCATCGCCTGGCGTATCCGCACTCTCAGCGGCGGTGCTGGCATCGCTTGCGGGTGTTGAAGCATCTTCCTCGGCAGTTGCTGAACCACTTTCATCATCTACGGGCTCTTCAATGCGCTCGATACCCACGAGTTGTTCGCTCTCTTTCAGCCGGATAACGCGCACACCCTGTGTGTTTCGCCCGAGAATGGAGACTTCGTCGCCCCGGGTGCGAACCAAGGTACCCTGATCAGAGATCAACATCAGCTCATCCCCCTCAAACACCTGCACCGCGCCGACCAACTCGCCGTTACGATCACTGCACTGCATGGCAATCACACCCTGAGTGCCGCGGCCCTTGGTGGGAAATTCCGTGACTTCGGTGCGCTTGCCATAGCCATGCTGGCTTACAGTCAGCACTTTACCGCCGTCAGCCGGGATGATCATGGCTATCATCTGCTGGCCGTCCTGCAGCTTGATGCCGCGTACACCACGCGCGGTGCGACCCATAGAGCGCACGTCGGTTTCTTTGAAACGCACAGCTTTTCCGGACGAAGACAGTAACATCACATCTGCATTGCCATCCGTGATCGCCGTGCCCACCAGCACGTCCCCTTCTTCCAGCTCCAGCGCGCGCAGACCCACGCTGCGCTGGCGAGAAAAGCTGCTCAGATCCGTCTTTTTAACTGTGCCGTTAGCAGTGGCCATAAAGATAAAGTGGCCCTCGGTGTACTCTGCTACCGGCAGGATAGACGTCACGCGCTCCCCCTCGTCCAGCGGCAGCAGGTTCACCATAGGACGGCCGCGGGAGCCACGACCGGCCACTGGAATCTGGTAGACCTTGAGCCAGTAAACCTTGCCCACATTGCTGAAACACAAAATGGTGTCATGGGTGCTGGCAATCAGCAGATGCTCGACGAAATCTTCATCTTTTACCGCAGTTGCTGACTTGCCCATACCGCCGCGACGCTGCGCCTGGTAGTCAGTTAGTGGCTGAGTCTTTGCGTAGCCACCGTGAGAGATCGTGACCACCCGATCTTCCTCTGTAATCAAGTCTTCAACCGTAAGATCGTGGGCGGAATCCGTGATTTCCGTGCGGCGCTCGTCACCGTAACTCTCAACCACGTCCTGCAGCTCTTCACGAATCACCTGCTTAAGGCGGTCCGGATCAGACAAAATTTCCAGGTAGTCTGTGATCTCCGCAATTTTTTCCTGAAACTCCTGAATCAGCTTTTCCTGTTCCAGGCCCGTCAGGCGGTGCAGACGCAGCTCCAGGATGGCCTGCGCCTGCGCAGGAGACAGGTGATATTGCCCATCATGCAAGCCAAACTGTGGCTCCAGATCATCGGGTCGGCAGGCGTCACTGCCCGCGCGCTCCAGCATGGCTGTCACCTCGCCCGGCGCCCAGGGCTGCGCCACCAGCTTCTCGCGTGCCTCAGCCGCGTTGGTTGAAGCCTTGATCAGTTCAATAACAGGATCGATATTAGCCAGAGCTACCGTAAGGCCTTCCAGCACGTGGCCCCGCTCCCTGGCCTTGCGCAGCAGGTAGACCGTGCGGCGGGTAACCACTTCGCGGCGGTGGCGGATGAAAGCATCCAGCACCTCGCGCAGGTTCAGCACCTTGGGCTGTCCGTCTACCAGGGCCACCATGTTGATGCCGAATACCTGCTGCAGAGCGGTCTGGGCAAACAGGTTATTGAGTACTACATCTCCCACCTCACCGCGTCGCAGCTCGATCACTACCCGCAGGCCATCCTTATCGGACTCATCGCGCAGCTCAGTGATGCCCTCGATTTTCTTTTCCTTCACCAACTCGGCGATCTTCTCAATCAGCCGCGCCTTATTGACCATGTAAGGCAATTCGTGAACAAGAATAGTGTCACGCCCGCGCTTTTCATCGCTGACGATCTCGGTCCGCGCGCGCACGTAAATACGACCGCGTCCACTGCGATAAGCCTGAACAATGCCAGCACGGCCATTGATGATGCCCGCCGTGGGGAAATCTGGCCCCGGAATGTGTTCCATTAACTCGTCGACAGTGAGCTCGGGGGTATCCAGTAGCGCCAGGCAGGCACTCACGACCTCTGTCAGGTTGTGGGGCGGAATATTGGTTGCCATACCCACCGCAATGCCAGAGGAGCCGTTGATCAGCAGGTTAGGGACTCGGGTGGGGAGAACTTCCGGAATCTGCTCGGTGCCATCGTAGTTCGGCACAAAATCGACGGTTTCCTTGTCCAGATCCGCCAGCAGGTCATGCGCAATCTTGCGCATGCGAATTTCTGTGTAACGCATGGCCGCAGCGGAATCGCCATCGATAGAGCCAAAGTTGCCCTGCCCGTCCACCAGCATGTAGCGCAGGCTAAAGGGCTGCGCCATGCGCACAATGGTGTCATAGACAGCGGAGTCACCATGAGGGTGATATTTACCGATCACATCGCCCACGATACGGGCCGACTTTTTGTAGGGCTTGTTCCAGTCGTTGTTGAGCTCGTTCATCGCAAAAAGCACCCGACGATGAACCGGCTTGAGCCCGTCCCGCACGTCGGGCAATGCGCGCCCGACAATGACACTCATGGCGTAATCCAGGTAGCTCTGTTTGAGCTCATCCTCGATGTTTACCGGCAGGATTTCCTTGGCGATTTCACCCATAAAAGCAGCGTTCCAGACCCCGTAAAGACAAGCGATCGATTATACGATCAAAGCCCTTTTCACGCCATTATTTTCCCTCGTTTGCGGGTATACTGGCGCGCCTAAAACCCGCCCGAATTCTGTTTATTTGCTGCTGGAGATCAGAGCTTTTATGGATCGCGTCGACACGCTTATCAAACCGCAGTGCATCGTGCCGGTGGTGCCTCGCGGAGAGGTTCTGAGCGATCACGTTTTAGCCATCAGCGATGGCCGAATCAGTGGCATTTTCCCTGCAGCTGACGCCGCTAGCATTGAGGCGGCTGAGGTCGTCGAGCTGTCCGGTCATGCGATCTTCCCTGGCCTGGTGAACTGCCATGGGCACGCCGCTATGACACTACTGCGGGGCTTTGCCGACGATCTTGCCCTCATGCCCTGGCTGGAACAGCACATCTGGCCTGCCGAAGGCGCTCATGTAAGCCCGGAGTTTGTCGCCGACGGCAGCGATCTCGCAATGGCGGAGCTGATTCGTTCCGGCACCACCTGCTTTGCCGACATGTACTTCTTTCCCAATGTCGTGGCAGAGCGCGCCCAGCTTGCGGGTCTGCGCTGCCAGCTCAGCTTTCCCGTGTTTGACTTCCCCAGCGCCTGGGGCAAAGACGCCGATGACTACATAAGCAAGGGGCTGGCGCTGCGCGATGACCTGAAGCACAGCTCCCTGGTAAACGTCGTATTTGGCCCCCACGCCCCATATACGGTGAACGCTGATGCGTTGGCAAAAATCGCCATGCTGGCAAATGAACTGGACCTGCCGATCCACATCCATCTGCACGAGACCCAGGGCGAAGTAGATGACAGCGTAAAACTGTACGGTGAGCGACCGCTGGAGCGGCTCGCCGGACTGGGGCTGATTGGCCCACGCACCCAGTGCGTGCATATGACCGCACTGAACCAGGATGATATCGCGCTGCTGGCGACAGTGGGTGCGCACGTTGTGCACTGCCCTGAATCAAATATGAAGCTGGCCTCCGGCCGCTGCCCGGTTGTGGAATTGCAAGCCGCCGGGGTGAACGTGGCACTGGGTACAGACAGCGCCGCCAGCAACAACGACTTAAGTATGTCGGGAGAAATGCGCAGCGCAGCGCTGCTAGCCAAGCTCGGCGAAGGCGACGCCAGCGCCCTCAACGCAGCAGCTGTCCTGGAAATGGCCACCATTAATGGCGCCATCGCAATGGGCCTGCAGGACGATATCGGCAGTCTGGAGGTAGGCAAATCGGCAGACATTATCGCTGTAGATTTTTCACAGCCGGAGACGCAGCCGCTTTATAGCCCGGTCTCACAGCTGGTCTATGCTGCTCAGGCATCTCAGGTCACCCATAGCTGGGTCGCCGGCCGTATGCTGCTTTGTGAACGTCAACTGACTACCCTTTCGCTGGAATCCACGTTAGCTCGGGCTGCGCACTGGCGCAACACCATTGCGACAAGCTGAGCCCCAGGACAATACTATGAATCAATCTGCTTCAGAGATCGGGACAAACCCCGACAAGGTCAACAGCAATTCGAACGTCGACGATAAGGAAATAGCCAAGTTCAACGACCTCGCTTCGCGCTGGTGGGATCGCAACAGCGAGTTCAAACCTCTGCACGACATCAACCCACTGCGCGCCAACTTCATCGATCAACACTCCCCCGTAGCGGGCAAGTCACTCATCGACGTTGGCTGCGGCGGCGGCATACTCGCGGAGAGCATGGCACAGCGCGGTGCCAGGGTAACCGGCATCGACATGGGAGAAGCGCCCTTAGCTGTGGCTCGCATTCATCAGTTAGAGTCTGGCGTCGACGTCGATTATCAACAGAGCACTGCAGAGGCCATGGCGTCTGAGTGCGGCGCCAGTTTTGATGTGGTGTGCTGCCTGGAGATGTTGGAGCACGTGCCGGATCCCGCCGCAGCGGTCCAAGCCTGCGCCGATTTGTGCACGCCGGGCGGCAACCTGTACTTTTCGACCATCAATCGCAATCCCAAGGCGTATCTGTTTGCCATCGTCGGCGCAGAATACGTTCTGCGATTGCTGCCGCGAGGCACCCATGACTACAACAAGTTGATAAAGCCTGCTGAACTGGCGGAGTGGATTCGCGCGGCGGGTCTGTCCCTGGAGCGCATGACAGGCTTGCTCTATAACCCCATCACCAAGCGTTACTGGCTGGAGCAGAAGGACGTCAGCGTTAACTACATGGTGCACGCACACAAACCCGCATGAGCTTCGCGCCGCGGCTGGAAGCCGTCGTTTTCGATCTCGATGGCACGCTGTTGGATACCGCTCCTGAATTTATTGAAGTGGTGCAGCGTTTGCGCGCGGAACATCAGGCAGCACCACTGCCAGCAGCAGCGATTCACGAGGTTGTTTCGGACGGCGCCAGAGCCATGGTGTCACTGGCACTGAAGATGCCCCAGACGGATCCCGAGTTTGAAAGCAAACGGCAGCGCTTTCTCAGCTTGTATGAAGAAGACCTGGGCCGCGCCACGGCACCCTACCCGGGCATAATGCCTCTGTTGAACACTCTGGCGGCAGCCAACATCCCGTGGGGAGTCTCCACCAATAAGCCACGTGCGTTAACGGTTGCGCTGTTGGAGCGCCTTGACCTCACGCCCGCTCCGGGCAGCGTGGTCTGCCCCGACGATGTCAGCCAGCCCAAACCACATCCTGAACCCCTGCTGCTCAACTGCCTGCAGCTCGGCGCCAAACCCAAGAGATGCGTGTACATTGGTGATCACCGCCGCGATATCGAAGCCGGGAATGCAGCGGGTATGTACACCATTGCCGCCGCCTATGGCTACGTGCACAAGGCCGATGACCCTCGCGACTGGGGAGCAGACGCTATAGCGGAAACCGCTGCCGATTTGCAGCAACTGCTGCAAGCGGTGAGACCGGCCTGAGCCCAGCCCGGCAACAAAAGTACAGGACAGACCATGACCGCCATCCCCAAAGACTACCAGCCGGACAGCGACGCACTCGCGGATAAAGTGATTCTCGTGACCGGCGCTGGCGATGGCATTGGCCGCGTCGCTGCAATCGCCTGTGCCAGGCACGGGGCAAACGTGATTCTGTTGGGTCGAACTGACAGCAAGCTGGAGGCGGTGTATGACGAAATTGAGACTATGGGCTATCCATCCGCTGTGATTTTTGCAGTGGATATGAAAGACGCTCAGCATGAAGACTACGCAGCACTGGCTCAGGGGATTGAGCAGGAATTCGGTCGCCTGGATGGGTTGCTGCACAACGCTTCGGTCCTGGGCGAGCGGGCTCCGCTGGCAAACTACAAGGCAGATCTCTGGGAAGCGGTGATGCACGTGAACGTCACTGCGCAACTCCGCCTGACGCAGGCAATGATGCCACTGCTGGAAGCCGCACCTGCAGCCTCCATCATCTTTACTTCCTCCAGCGTAGGTCGCCGCGGACGCGCTCACTGGGGCGCTTATGCGGTGTCCAAGTTTGCCACGGAAGGCATGATGCAGGTGTTGGCAGATGAGCTTGAGAACATTAGCCAGATTCGGGTGAACTCACTCAATCCTGGCGCCACCCGCACCCGCATGCGCGCCGCGGCCTACCCCGGCGAAAACCCCAACACACTGACATCAGCCGAGGATCTGATGCCCAGCTATCTGTACCTCTTGAGTGATGCGAGTCTGGGAGTCAACGGACAGGCACTGGATGCGCAATAACGCGTGTTCCATGTCTGCTGGCGACTATAGATCGGGACTATTGATCGGGGCGACTGACCCGGACTCTTGATTCTAACTCTATAATCTAACTACGCTTTTCGTACGGCTGCCTTTGAGGTCGGCGCGGACTTGCGAGGCGACTTGCCTGCTGTCTGACTGTTTTCCCGTTTTGTCGTTCTGGCATGCTTACCATTTTTTGCGCTGTTGGGCGAATTCACCCCTTTCCTGGGGTCTTTCTCTGCTTTGCTACCGACTTTCGCACGTCGCTTTGTATTTTTTGCACTTTTTGTATTTTTCCCACTCTTTGCACTTTTCCCGTCTGGACGCTTAGAGAGCTGTCTGGCCTCGCGCTGCTTCTGCGCTGGGGTAGCGGCTTCAATCGCCTTGGGGGGCAAGTCAACGAGCTGATAGAGCGCTTTTACCGCTTTCTTCTCCAGCTCAATGTACATGCCCTGCTTGACCTTGGGTGGAATAAACACCGGCCCATAGCGAGTCCGCTTGAGCCGACTGACCACACAATCCTGAGATTCCCACAAACGCCGCACTTCCCGCGTCCGGCCCTCCATGATCACCACGTAGTACCAGTGGTTACTGCCCTCGCCACCGCCATCCACAATATCGGTGAAGCGAGCGACACCGTCTTCCAGCATCACACCTTGCGACAAGCGTTTCAGCGTCGATTCAGACACGGCTCCTTTCACCCGCACCATATACTCACGCTCAATATTGGATGAAGGATGCATCAGCGCGTTGGCGAGTTCCCCGTCCGTCGTGAACAGCAACAGCCCGCTGGTGTTGTAATCCAGTCGTCCAACCGAAATCCAGCGGCCTCGCTTCAGCGGCGGCAGGCGGTCGAATACGGTCTTGCGGCCCTCTGGATCGCGCCGGGATGACACCTCTCCCCGAGGCTTGTGGTAGAGCAAAACACGGGTCTTATCAGCGGTGGCAGCAGTAATGGCCTTGCCATCAACAGCGATTGCGGCATCGTCGCCAACTCTGTCGCCGAGCAGCGCCTGGCGACCGTCGATCTGAATCCGGCCAGACTCAATCCAGCGCTCCATCTCTCGACGCGAGCCTAGACCGGCGCGAGCCAGCACCTTCTGGAGTTTCTCGCCGTCGGCGGGCGCTGCCTTTGTCATCGCTGCTGACGGACCAGTTGCCGGGGCAAGTAGCCGGACCTAGTTGCCAGACCCGTCATCATCGGCGTCCGACGCGTTGATGTCCTCGCCCGCCGCGCTAACTGCAGATGCTGCGACCTGCTCTGCTGCGGCCTGCAATTCAGCTACGCTGAGCTTTTCTTCAGCGTCCGGCTCTGTCTCGGCATCTGTATCCGTGGTGGCCTCTGCTACGGACTCATCAGAGCTATCGTCCGTGGCATTGTCGTCGGTGATCTGCGCTGGGCCTGACAGCTCAGCTATGGGATCGAAACCCAACTCTTCCGTGAGGGTGTCAAAATCGCGAATCTCTGCAAGCGCGGGCAGTTGATCAAGGTTTTTAAGATTGAAATAGTCAAGGAACGCGCGGGTGGTCGCGTACATTGCCGGCCGACCGGGTACATCGCGATGACCGACAACACGAATCCAATCGCGTTCGTGCAATGTCTTGATAATGTTGCTGCTCACAGCCACGCCGCGAATCTCCTCGATCTCACCGCGAGTAATGGGTTGGCGGTAGGCAATCAGCGACAGGGTTTCGAGAAGGGCTCTGGAGTAGCGTGCCGGCCGCTCCACCCAGAGTCGAGCGATCCACGGGCTGAGTTGCTGGCGCACCTGAAATCGAAACCCGCTGGCAACTTCCTGCAGTTCAAATCCACGGTCCTCGCAGCGCTCGGCAATTGTCTTCAGCGCTGTGCGAATGTCGGTATTTGCAGGCCGTTCATGGGATTCAAACAAATCGCCCATCTGCTGGACAGTAAGGGGGCGACCGGCCGCCAGTATGGCGGCCTCGAGGATCTGCACCAGGCCGCTATCTGCACCTGGAGAGTTGGCCTCCGCGCTCACGTCGTCATCGGAACTCGGGGCTGTTGTTTCTGCGCTCAAGGCTGTTTTCCTTTCGCTCAAGGCTGATCCTCGCTATCTGCAGCGTCGCTGGCTGACGCACCACTGTCATTGGCAGCCTCTACCACCCGCAGCCTGGGCTCAGTGCCTTCAGTACTTTCACTACTGTCACTACTTTCAGTAGATTCCGCACGCGCCTTCACATGAATCGGGCCAAAGCTGTCCGTTTGCACGATCTCAACCAGCGACTCCTTAATCAGCTCCATAATGGCCAAAAACGTCACGACAACCCCTAAGCGTCCCTCTTCAACGCGGAACAACGATACGAAGGGCACAAACTGTCTTTCTCGCAGTGCGTCCAACACGTCGGACATTCGCTCGCGCGTCGACAGTGCCTCGCGCTGAATATGATGATGCTCGTACATCTCCGCGCGACGCAGCACATCGCTCAGCGCTACCAGCAACTCTCGCATGTCCACATCGGGGTCTGGCCGAGCCTGGTTAATATCCGGCGGCTCAGCCTGCACCGGGAAAACCTCTCGCTCCAGGCGCGGCAATTGGTCGAGGTCCTCGGCGGCTTTTTTGAAGCGCTCGTACTCCTGTAGACGCCTGATCAACTGCGCGCGTGGATCCTCTTCATCTTCTTCGACGCTCTCGGAGCGCGGCAGCAGCATTCGCGACTTGATCTCTGCCAGCATAGCCGCCATCAGCAGATACTCCGCTGCCAACTCGAACTGCATGGCGTCCATGAGTTCGACGTACTGCATGTACTGCTCAGTAATGTCCGAAACGTCGATATCGAGGATGTCTATGTTTTGCCGACGTATCAGATAGAGCAGCAGATCCAGTGGCCCTTCGAAAGCTTCAAGAAAGACCTCCAGAGCCCGTGGAGGGATATAAAGGTCTTTGGGAATTTCAGTCACCGCCTGCCCCATAACCACGGCAAAAGGCATCTCCCCCTGCTGGGGAGCCTGGCGTATCTCGTTGAGAGAGCAGTTCTGCTCCAGAGGCGCTGTCTGTTCGGATGACTGCCCGGTTTGCGCACCAGCGCTGGCACTAGGTTTGCCATCAGAGCTGGCAAGAGAAGAAGACGCATTGCTGACCATCTCCGGTCCTGTTTCGGGGGACGATTCCTCGACTGACTCGCTCACTGATCACCTGCCGGACGACGTTGCGTAAATTATAACCCCGGCCCTCAGAGCACCGCCAGCGTCAGCAGCACTTAGCGAGACATGAAGGGCGCCGGGTCGCCCTTGCCCTCGCGCACCAGGCCGGGCAGATCGCCCGACAAATCCACCACGGTGGTGGGCTCCAGGCCACAGAAACCACCGTCAATCACCAGATCGACCTCATGCTCCAGGGTATGGCGGATGTCGTAGG
>JBCDKJ010000027.1:0-49506 GCA_038746745.1 Pseudomonadota bacterium | reverse complement strand
GGCACACTTACCCTATGACCTGCTGGAGAAGGTTTCCAACCGGATTATCAATGAAATCTCTGGAGTCAGCAGGGTGACCTATGACATCTCCAGCAAGCCGCCCGCGACGATTGAGTGGGAATAGGCCGGAATGGGACGTTCGTTCGTTGAGCGCTGCATGCTGTAGCGCTATGCTGCTAATGCGGGTTCATACAATCAAGAGGCTCTTTGCGATGATAGAGCTACATCGGAGCCATATGAGCGCCTCATAAGAGCCTAATAAGAGCACAAAAAGCGCGGCGAGAGAATCACGGGAGAACCAATGAAAGCAATCAGGATTGCGGGCTTTAGTCTGCTGGTATCCACAGGTGTTCCTTTGGCCGAGGCAGAAGAGGGCATCAACCCAATTTTCACGAGTCGCTTCAACTTACAACTGGGCGTGCAATATACAGACTCCAGCGCTACCGTGGCGGTGACGCGTCGTGGATTACCGGAGAC
This sequence comes from Pseudomonadota bacterium, assembly GCA_038746745.1. Taxonomy (GTDB): domain Bacteria; phylum Pseudomonadota; class Gammaproteobacteria; order Pseudomonadales; family Halieaceae; genus JANQIO01. The sequence continues at coordinate 49,029 of JBCDKJ010000027.1, read as the reverse complement.
GGAGATCGACCTTGATGACATGGGCATCGACGACAGCAGTACGGTTTTCTATGCCGGCGCACGCTGGCGTATCGCCGATCGCTGGACCGCCAGCTTTACCTATAACGAGTTTGATGAAAACGGCAGTACTGTCATCGAAGAGTCCTTTAACTTTGACGGCGAGGAATACCCCGTCGGCGCCGAGCTCGACAGTCGACTGCAACTTAATGCCTATATCCTTGATCTCGCCTACAGCTTTGGTAAAGGCAGCAACTACGAGTGGGGCGCTGGGCTGGGTTTGCACAGCTTCGAATTTGCAGCGGAGCTCGAAGCGGCGCTTTTCGTGGGTGACACTGAAGAAGCTATAAGCGATTCCTCAGAAAGCCTGCTCGCCCCCGTGCCCAACTTCCGCTTCTTCGCGGATTATGCCTTCAATCGCCGCAATGCGATTCGCTTCAACGCTGGCTGGTTAAGCGCCAACTACGAAGACTACGACGGCGCGCTGCTGTATGCCTCGCTTCGGTTTGATCACAACTTCGGCAACAACTTTGGCGTTGGTCTGGGTGTGCAATACACCGATATCGAGTTGGACCACGAGCCCAGCGACACCTCCAGCGAGAGATATGACGCCGATATCCTCGGCGCTATGGCCTATGTCAGTTATCGCTTTTAGTCCGCCGGTGCCGTTGAGCTAGTCGTTACAGAATGCTTCCATAATCTGGCGGGCCACTTCGACCTCTTCCGGGGTCTTCGCTTCAAACAGACGATCCTTGGCAGCGGCGCAACGATCCGCCTCCTGGGCGAGCACCGGAGCCACGGTGTCTACCACTTCTTGCGAGGCAGGTTCACAAAGATCGTTGTCGACACGGCGTATGTTGGCGACCTTGCCCGTCTCCTCTACTGAAACGCAATCACCGATCCTTACCTCCGTCTGATCAGTAATCACCTTGACGGAATTTCCCGCAGCGCTGCGCACCACATATTCCATCCCGGTGCCGCCATGACGGCTGCTACGCGCCGCTGAGCCCAATCCGGCGCCTGCAATAGCTGCGGCAGCCTGGCGACCGCTGGATTGATTGCGCGCGATCGCCCAGCCTGCAGCGCCACCCAATAAGGCACCGCCACCGGCGCCCGAGTCGAACTGAATGCGACGTGCAGCTTCCACTTTGCCGATGGTGACGCGGGCACTGTCGCCACGCCGTTGCGCGTCTGCAGGCGCGATGGTGCCTGCCGCGGCGGTAATCAGAATGAATGAAAGAAGTAGTTTATCGTGCATCTCGAGTTCTCCAACTGCGCCAGGGTATGCGATACGCTTTCTCTGCACCGTTTATAGCAACATAATGTATAGGAAACATGAGCAGTTTCTGCCACCCGACATGACGGACAGTGACTACAAGCATATGGGGCGTGCACTGGAGCTGGCCTCCGCCGCTGGTGAGCGTGGCGAAGTTCCGGTGGGTGCTGTGCTCGTGCTCAACGGCGAGGTGATTGGAGAGGGCGCTAACCAGGTCATTACCGCAGCCGACCCCAGCGCACACGCTGAAATCGTAGCGCTGCGCGCAGCCGCCCGGCAGCAAAACAATTATCGCCTGCCCGGATCAACGCTGTATGTCACGCTGGAGCCCTGCACCATGTGTGTCGGCGCTATCGTGCATGCCCGCGTACACCGTCTGGTGTTCGGCGCGAGAGAACCCCGTGCTGGGGTAGTTTGTAGCCAGTCCAACGATCTGGATCGCGGTTTTTATAATCACACTGTCGTTTGGCAAGAGGGCGTGCGCGCCGATGAGAGTGCCAGCCTGCTGCAGACTTTTTTCCGCGCGCGACGATAGCGCGCTTATTTCAGTGTCCCTAGACTGGGTTCAGTGGTCAGGCGACAGTTCCTGTCTCTCAGTCCATATCGCGCCGCCAGCGGGTACGTTCACGAAGTTTGCGCAGTCTGTTCGTGAACCGCTCGCCACGCGGCATCAAAGGCCGCATCCATGTAGGCGCGGGCCTCTGCATCAGAGTTTGCGATCGATATATGCCCAAAACGGGCGCGTCCAAGCTCATTGGGCGCCTGCCCCTCTTGCCATCTTGGATCTTCCAGCGTGAGGTACTCATAGGCGTAGCCATGAGGAATCCGATTAACTGTGATTGCCACAATATCCTGTTCGTTATCGAAGCCAAATGGCCCCAGAAGCGCCTGAAGCTGTTTACGGATATCCGCCTCGAAACGTTCGAAGGGGGTCGCGTAGATGATGTGGCGACCCGCCCTTAACAGGTCGCGTAGCGGTTCACCGGCCTGGGGTGAAGGCGTGGGAGCAGCCATCATAAATACAGCCATAGGGTCGTTCGGTCCCCGTGGTGGCTCGTAGCCGGCTGTTTGCATCGAGGGCGCTGCGCTAACCCACTGGAACGGATCTGCGGGGCATTGGATCAACGTGGCATTCAGTTTAGAGAATGCGCGACTGTTCCTTAGCAATACGTTCGCGTATACGAAGGGAATTTTCACGCCATAGCGCAGAGCTGCCTTTTGTTGTTCCGGCAGTTCGGGGCACAGGTGCGGAATCAGGCCGTTATAACAAGCTAGGATGCAGTGATTAGCAGTAACGGACAAGGGGTGGCCGCGCGTAACGTAGTCTACTTTGACCCTGCCAATTTGCTCCTCTTTGACACCAACGACGGTGCTGTTAAGACGTAACCGGATTCTGTTCTCCGGCCTATCCAGCGCTGCATAGTCAAAGCGCGCTGTCGCCACGTCTTCAGGACCACGCATCTGTAGAGCTGACCCAGGTATTAGCGAGTGCACCAGCAGTCTGGCGATAGACGCATTGCCATCGGGGAACATCCGCACGTCGCTATTCATGACTCCTGGCAAGGTCAGAATCGTCGAACTTGCCACCCTACCTAACCAGCCCAGGCTGCGAAGACCGGGAGCGCCGCCCTCCAGGGCCTCTAGCACGGTTAAGTGCCAACCAGTGTGACCGTAATAGATGCGCTTGCTGGCATCCAGAATGGCCAAACTCTGTCGCGACAAACCAACGCGGTCAGTGAGGTAGGCGTTATAGCTCACCGTTCTGATGTAGTCGTACTTCTCGCTCAAAGACAGATCATCGAGAAAGTCTTTTTCACCGCCGACAAAGTCGATGAGCTTGTCGTGCTCCAACTCCGGAATGGGCAGATTTTTTATTGCTTCCCTGTAGCCTTCCGCACCCAGCAGAAACATCAGCCACGGACCAACCACCGTGGTGTGCGTCTCTCCATCAGGCAAAGAGATGCCTGTATTGGCGGAAAAGTTCCCACTCAGTGCCATGTCCGCCGGTGTAGATGCTCTCATCTTCCCTAGAAAAGCCTCATCAACACCAATACCGTCCAACAGCGCTCGTGCGTTGGCGCTGTAGTCTTGAACGCCCTCTATGTTCTGTGCGCCCCCAATGCTGAGCACCATTTTGTCCTGATAGTGAAACTCGTTGCGTTTGGCGTGCCCGCCGAAGTCGTCGTGATTATCCAGCAGTAGAATCTTAGCGCTGGCGCCTACGAGTTGACGGTAATACCAGGCCGAGGCCAGGCCACTCATGCCGCTTCCGACAATAACAAGATCGTAGTGCTCGTCGAGCGCGCGATATGACGATGGCTTCTCGCCTCGCCATGCCAGTGCGTGTGCGACCTCAAATGAGCCAGGGTGGCTTCCGCGCATACCATTGAGTGCCGGAGGGTAATCAGGTCTATGCCCTTCAGCGCTGGAGGTGCTGTTGTCGGCTCGAGAGCCTGCGGCAGGAAGGAGACTCGCACCTACCGTCAGAGCTACTCCATCGAGGAAATCCCTGCGCGTAATCTTTTTACTCATACCTTTAAAGCCGCTCACTTTACATGTCATATGACATGCTCTAACATGTCGCGTGACATGTCAAATGGGGCTGCGGGCATGAGTGATCGCAAAAAAGAAATACTTTCTCTGGCAATAGAGATTATCGCTCGCCAAGGCTACGCCAGCCTGACCATGCGCGCGCTGGCAAAAGCCAGCGGGATGAAGCTGGGAGCCTTGCAGTATCACTTTGCTACCCGTGAAGCGCTGTTAACAGCGCTTACTCAATATATTGGACAGATATATCAGGAATCTCTGGACGCTTTGGAGCGCAGGCGATCACTTTCAATTCGGGACGTAGTTGAGTGGTACTTGCAAGACAGCGGTGGCGACCAACTGCACTCGGACTGGCTCTGGCCACAGTTGTGGGCCATGGGGCGCGTAGAACCGCAGATGCGTGCCTTGCTGGCAGACGTTTCACAGCACGTAGTTGCATTATTTGAGTACTACTTGGAGCAAGCAGGAAGCACTAACGCACGCGTTGAAGCAATCGCAATACTGTCACTGGCAGAGGGCTCTACGCTGTTTGTGGGTGACGGAAGCCCCTGGCAGCAGGATGCCTATGCGCTGACGAACTCTATTCTAAATGCCATTGAAGCACGCTATGGAGGCGCAAATGAATCAGACCGAGTTGCTTGATCAACAAATCGAGCGCCTGGGTTTCTACGCGGCCGCACTTACCATATGCGTGGGGTTTCCCATGCTTTCCCTTCCACTGGACATCGCTGGCGGCAATGCCGCAGCGCATGCTGACCGTGTGCTCTGGCTGGTGGATAACCGTATCCCGTTCGTTCTCGCGTGGCTTGTTCAAATTGTGGCCATGGTAACTCTGACACTGGTTTTGATGGCGTTGCTCTGGGCGTCTCGGGCGACCTCGCTGCTGCGGGCGGGCCTTGCGCTGAGCCTTCTGGCGAGCGCATTCGTGGTCTTTATCATTCCAAAATTCATGGCGATATGGACAGTCCCTCTCCTCGCAGAGACGGTAGCGCAGGGCAGGGAGGGTTATGCGATGGCGGATGCACTGTTGCTACTGCTGAATGTGTCTGCACCTGCGTCTCTGTTTACCTCGTTTGATTATTTGGGCTTCTGGCTTTACTCCCTGTACGGACTGCTTGCTGCGGGTTTGCTCTGGAAGGGTAAACTTGCTGCTAAGGTGTGTGCAGCGGCATTATGGGCTTATGGCGTGCTTTATCAGCTACTTTTGGTGAGCGTGATTTTTGGGCTGATTGCAGCAGCGCAGGTCGAGGCATACGCATTGGGGGCTAGCGCGCTTCTCCTCGTCCCAGTTTTCTCGGCTATTTTTCTATTTTCATCCAGCCGCTGAGCGCTGGCGCGACAGTGATTTTTCTACCAGCGTTTCGTCTTGTCTGAGACCAGATGCGGCTCTCAACAGGCAGTATGACTGTCGTCAATCATCATCAGCTACTTGAGTGAAAGCAGATACTGACTGATTTGATGCCATATTTGGGGGCCTACGATCTCGTTTGCTACGCCCTCTGCATCTTGATGCGACGACTGTTTTACGATCACCATTTGAGTGACGGTATCGAGGTAAATAAACTGACCGTGTATCCCAATGGCGCACACCGGTAGATGTGGGTTATCAAACGTCCACCATTGGTCGTGATACGCATATCCGATGTGCTGATACCACGGGTCCTTATGAAAGCGTGTAAAAACATCCGGGTTGCCTGGCTGCAGGATACGCTCTGCGACCACCGATGGGAGAATCTGTTTGCCGTTAAAATAACCTTTTTGCAATATCATTTGGCCAAATCGGGCCGCATCTCGAGCGGTCATATTGAGGCCGCCGCCAGCCATGGCAGTGCCATCCTGTGCAAGCCAAAAGTACGCATCTCTCTCGGCACCTAAATGCTTCCACACCTTGGTTTCCAGAAGCTCAGCAGGGCCCATCCCGCTTACCCTGCTATTGACCCACGCCAATACGTCTGTGTTGGGGGTTATGTAGTGGAATGCATCACCGTGTGCCTCGGTTCCTTTAGGGAGCGTTGGCAGGAAACGATAGATTGACTGCGGTCTACCGGCATCAGATGACGGATAACCGCCAATCCCAAATATGGCACCATAGCGATATACGTCCGCGTCTGGATTGACATAGTCTTCGTCAAAACGCAGGCTAGTGGTCATGTCAAGTACCTGCTGAATGGTCGCATCGCCAAAACCACTGGTTTTTAACTCCGGAACGTAGTGGCTGATGGGCTTGTCGGGATCGATCTTTCTTTCATATATAAGCCCAAGCGTGAGCATTCCAATCAGAGACTTTGTGGCAGAAAACATCTGGTGGGGCCGGTGTGGCTCCATGTCGTTTAGATAGCGCTCGTAAACGATGCGGCCGCGGTGCATCACTACGAAGCTGTCTGTTTTAGATTCTTCAAGCCAGCTAAGCAGATCAACCTGTTGTTTGTCATGTAGCGTGAACTTCAGGTCCTCCAGAGGTAGCGGCGCGTGCTCAACAGCCCGAACGGGGTCCTCCCCCCGATATACGCTTCGCGTCGGCACCAGCTCGCGCATGTGCTGGAACGCCCAGCGATTGTAGGGTGGCGCCATGAAGTTGCTGAGGTTTACTGCATTTTCTGTCAGAGGCGGGAAACCTTGCATAAGGTCTTTTTTTGTCCGTGCATTCACGTCCGAGCCCCTTGCAAGCAGGCTCGCTGCGATAACCATGGCAATGAAAGGTAACTTGCGTTTCACCATTGATAGGTAGCCTCCACGGCCCAGCTAAACGGGCGACCGGGTGTGCTGGGATAGCTCAGCAAGTCATCCCCAGACGTACGGGTGTAGTAGTCTTCATCGAGGATGTTATTGGCGAGAAAAGCAAGGTTCCAACCGCTTTCCTGATCGCCCAGAGACAAGCGTCCATTTAATAGTCCAAATGCTTCATGGCTGAATGCAGCGACGTCGATGTTGCTAACGAGGCTATTATCGTTAGCTATATCGTCGCGCCAGCTATAGTTGAGTTGCGCTGCAGCCAGTATTCCACCGATTCGCCATTCGTAACGGGCCAGGGCGAATGCACTCCACTCCGGGGCAAATGATCTTTGTAAACCCTCTACGGGGAATGACGCGCCGCTCTGGTCAAGGCTTATCGTATCTGACTCAACTATTTCCGCGTCTAGCCATGATCCGGATAGCTGCAGTGTCAGGCCGGTTAGACTTTTGGGCGCCCACAGCAACTCTATTTCGGCGCCTCTGTGCTCGGCGTCGCCAAGGCTCCCCAGACGGGTGATTACAGTACCTGATATCTCACTGAATTCTTGCGTAAATCCCTGCACGTCTTCGTAGTCGTAGAAAAAAATCGCGCCGTTTAGTCGCAAGGTCTGCTGCACCCAGTCGGTCTTAAAGCCCAACTCCCAGGAATAAACGACTTCTTCTCCATAAGGTTGTAGTGTCTCTTCAGATGCCGCAATGCCTCCAAAGAAGCCGCCGGATTTAAAGCCGCGCGTGACCTTGCCGTATAGCATCGCATCGTTACTCGGGCGCCATTCAAGACCCAGATCGCCAGACCAGTTTTCCTGGAGGCTGGTCTCTACGCTGACGTCTTCGAAAAATACGGCGACGCCAATCTGCTCTGAAAAGCCGTTCCTGTAGTCTCTGTCTTCGTCGGTGTAGCGAAATGCAGCATTTACACGCCAGCCTTCAGCTAGCTCATAGCTTCCCTGCACGTATGTGGCCCACGATCGGGTTTCCTGCTCAAAACCACGCTGCAATACGCCCGGCAGAACGAGAAGGTTGTCGGACAGATTGCCCTGTCTGTCTTCCCGAACTGTATCTTCTGCGTACATGACGCCGAGCATCCACTCTAGTCGCTTGCCGCCGTCCGAAACTAAACGTAATTCCTGTGACCATAACTCCAGCTCGGCGCGCCCATCTTCTTCAAACAGAGCTAACGGTTGCGCGTCAAAGTCATAGTCCTGCTCGTTCGTGTAGTCGAGATAGCCGGTGATAGAAACCAGCGTCGCGAAGTCCAGTTCCAGATCGAGACGCAGTTGCGTTCCCGTCCATTTATTATCCAGTTGGTTGATCGGTGTTGAGAGAACTCGCTTACCGTCTCGGGACTGCTGGTCAGGCAAGATGCCCGGGTCTCCTGGCGTTAGAATAAATAGATTAGTCAAGTTAGATAAGGTGACGCACTCGCTGGGTGATTCGCGTCCTCCTCGCGCAGCGGCGCAGAAGTCGCCCGTAGATGGATCGAAAAGCGCGCGACTATAGGCCAGTGTCGTTTCAGAGCGATCGACCCCGCCTTCGACCTTTAATAGCACATCCAACGCAGTGCTAGGTTGCCAGAGGAGCTGTGCGCGAATGCTGCTGAGGTCTCGATTGCCGTGGTCATCGTCCTGCGGAGTCGCAAGGCTATCCTGCCATCCGCCTCCTTGTTCGGAAATCGCAGCAATTCTGAATGCTGCAGATGATCCCAGTGGGGCGCCGACGGCGCCCTCCAGCGAGTATCGGCCCCAACGTCCGTAGCGCACGTTTAGGTACCCATTGGACTCTTCTTCAACAGTCGGGCGTCGCGAATTTACAAGAACGGCACCCCCGCTGGTGTTGCGTCCATAGAGGCCTCCTTGAGGCCCTTTCAGGACTTCAACACTGTCGACATCAAACAAGCCAATGCCACCGAGTACATTCGAGGTGAGATAGAACTCGTCATAGTAAACAGCGGCGGTGGGTGTATTGTTTGAGTTGAAGTCTGCCAAACCAACACCGCGAATCACCCAGGTAGGCTGGCCAGCACCACGATCATCAAACAGCTCTACTGATGGAATAAATTCCGTCAATTGGTCAAGTTGGTTGCTGCCGAGAGCCCTCAGCTGATCAGCGCTAAAAGCAGAAACCGCAATAGGTACATCCTGCAGGCTTTGCTCACGCTTCTGCGCAGTGACAACGACCTCTTCCAGAATGCGGTCCTGTGGACGAGCCACTTCTGTCGCAGAGAAGAAAGTCATTGCGATTAGGACAGTGCAAGCTTTGTTCTGTGAAAACACATGACGTCCTCTCTGAAGATGTGAGCGAATTCTTGCGCGGCGTGTCCGTTCGGTCAAGCAAAATATGAATAATAATTCATATTCACATATATTTTTGAGTGCTTAGACTGGTAAGTGACTGATGGGGTACTATAGAGACGTTTAATTCAAGAAGAGCAGATGATGCCCCGTGCCTCAAGCAGTGAATCTTTAAGTGCGCCTAGGCGCAAAGAGCCAGTACAAGACCGGTCTCGCAAGAGGGAGTTGGAGATCATTGAGGGCGCGAAGGCAGTATTACGTGAGCAGGGAATAGCTGCGTTCACTACTTCAACCGTGGCAAAACGGGCAGGCATCCCCGTAGGCTCGCTCTACCAGTATTTCCCAAACAAGACCGCAGTGCTGGTTGCGCTGTATGAAGACTACCTTGGGGGTATTCGCGCGATTTATGACGCCTATGAGAAACCAGAAGTGCTTGCTCTCGGCTGGCGGGCAGTGCTGGAGCGCATGGGTCGCGAGGTTTTCCTGCGTGAGGACTGCGACGGGATTGTTGAAGAGCTAGGTAAAGCTGTTGGGCTATACCCTGACCTGTGGGCAGTTGACACCGCGCATCGTGATAAGACGGCTGAACGTGTGGCGTCTATTCTCCGCAAACTAGGCTCCCGCTGGCAGATGCGTCGACTTAAGCGTCTGGTGCTTTTTGTGTATGCAATGAACAACGGAGTCTGGGCTTACCGCAGCGAATTCCACCCTCAGCGCAAAGAGCTTCAAGTCTGGCAGTGGCGCGTTCTTGAAGGGGCCTTCTCTCAAGCGTTTGACCAATAGCGCTATTGGCTGTTCCCCAAGATTCGCAGCGAGCTGTCTGCTGTGTTGCAGGCTATAGCGCACTGAGCCCCAGCTTTTTTGCCGGCTCAGGCAGGTATTGTTCAGCATCCACCGGGGGCAGGGGGCGGTTGGCCGCTATATCCTGCCAGGCGAGAATATTGAAGTAGTGACGAATGTTCTTCACATAGGTCACTGGTTCAGAGCCGCGTGCGTACCCGTGGCGAAGGGTTTTGTAGTACTTGCTGCGCTGCAGTAGGGGCAGACGTTTTTTGACATCGGACCACAAATGCGGATCGCCGCCTTCGCGTTCAGTCAAAACCCGGGCGTCTTCCAGGTGACCGCGGCCGATGTTATAGGCCGCCAGTGCAAACCAGGTGCGGTCGGGTTCATAGATGTCCTTTGGCAGTAGCCGTTTGATTTTCTTCAGGTAGCGTGCGCCACCGCGCATACTCTGCAATGCGTCCAGGCGATTGCTGACGGACATTTCCCTGGCAGTAGTCTGTGTCAGCATCATCATGCCCCTTACGCCGGTAGGAGAGCGGGCTCGAGGATTCCAGTGTGACTCCTGATAGGCAACGGCTGCCAGCAGCTGCCAGTCCAGCTGATACTCTCGACCCACCTGGCGAAACATCGGTTCATACTGTGGCAGACGCTTGCGCATCCTTCGATTAAAGGTCTGAGAGTCGACCTGGTCGACGCCCCAGGCATGGCCGAACTGCTGCTCCTTTAACCGCGCCAGCGTACCCTCGGCCTCCAACCCGTCGAGAAAGCTACTGGCCCGCTGCATCAGGCTGTCATTGCTATCGCGCTGGGAGAACATCCAGGCCAGAGTCTGCTGCTCACCCAGATTGAATCCCACCCGCAGCTTCGGATAGAAGCTCCGGTTTGCCACAAACTCATTCGAATCGAGCAGCGCAAATTCTGCTTCCCCGGACGACACCATTTCCATCAAATCCAATGGTTCGACATTCACTACTTCCTGCCACTCAAGAGCGGGGAATTCCGCTTGCAGGCGTTTGAGCGATTCTGCATGGCTGCTGCCGGCGATGGTGACCACACGCGCACCAATCAGGTCAGTGACTTGCTTAGGCCGCTGAGTGCCCGCGACGTAGATCACCTGAGGGTCGATGGTGTAATAGGGATGAGTGAACGCAAAACGCGCCAAACGATCTGGCGTTACAGTCAGGCCTGCTGCAGCGAAGTCGACCTGGGCGGTGCTCACATCTTCAAGAATATCGCTGATATTATGTCGCGGGCTGTAGCGAACGGAGACGCCCAATTCTGCGGCGAAGCGACTCACCAGTTCGTGTTCAAAGCCCGCTGGCTCTCCCTTTGCGATGAAGTAAGTGGTAGGGCCGTTGCGCGTAGCGATAACAAGCTCACCGCGTTGCAATACGCGCTCCAGGGAGTCTCCATCGCTACAGCCAGACACACTCGCCCAAGTGACAAGTGAGAACGCTGCGATGTTGCTGCGAAGAGAACGGATCATGGGCGAAAGTGTATCGCCCGTTGTTGTGCGGGCAAATGTACTGTGTCGCTGACGCATGCCCTGCTATCACGTACAATACGCCGCTTGCTGGCGGGGTCCCCCCCGCACTTTGGCCAAGCATAGCTGACAGGCGACACGCGGATGATCATCCTGCCCGGGGCTCCGGCTCTTTCTGACTTCAGGCTTCAGAAGCTAATTCCACAGCTCCAACAGGTACACGGCGGCATTACCCACGCAACGGCGCAGTTTCTGCATTTCATTGAATACGATGGCGAGCCGGACGCTGCAGAGCTGGAAACGCTGCAGCTTCTGCTGCGCAGTGGGCCGCCACTGACCTGCGACGCACAACATCCAGGGCGGTTTGTTGTCGTGCCGCGCATCGGGACCCGCTCGCCCTGGTCCAGCAAGGCCACGGATATTGCCCACTCCTGTGGTCTCAAGCAATTGCGCCGGATTGAGCGCGGTATCGTGTATGAGCTGGCTCTGCCCGCCGGCTGTGACCGAGGCCGGGTGGCTGCCTGCCTGCACGACCGGATGGTCGAATCGGTGCTGGCGTCGCCGCAGCAAGCTGAGGCTCTGTTTGCGACTCACGACGCCGCACCCTTTCAGCGCGTGGATGTTCTTGGCGACGGCAGACCCGCCCTGGAAGCGGCGAATCAGTCGTTGGGGCTGGCCCTGGCCGAGGATGAAATTGATTATCTGCTGGAGAACTTTGTTGATCTGGGCCGCAATCCCAGCGACGTCGAACTCATGATGTTCGCGCAGGCGAATTCAGAGCACTGCCGCCATAAAATCTTCAATGCGCGCTGGACGGTGGATGGGCAGGCGCAGCCCCACTCGCTGTTCGAGATGATTCGGCACACCCACGCCGTGGGTGGCGATGGCGTGCTCTCCGCCTATGCCGACAATGCCGCTGTGGTAGAGGGCAGTATTGCGGGTCGTTTTTTCCCCGATCCGCACACACGGGAGTACGGCGTTGCCCGAGAGCCTGTTCACCTGTTGATGAAGGTAGAAACTCACAATCATCCGACGGCGATCGCTCCCTTCCCCGGGGCGGGTACCGGTGCGGGCGGTGAAATACGCGATGAGGGGGCGGTAGGGCGCGGGTCCAAGCCTAAGGCGGGCCTCACGGGGTTTAGCATGTCCAACCTGCGCATTCCCGGTTTTGAGCAGCCCTGGGAGCGGGACCACGGCAAACCTGGCCGGATCGTATCGGCTCTGGACATCATGCTGGAGGGCCCGATTGGTGGCGCAGCCTTTAACAACGAGTTTGGTCGCCCCAATCTCTGTGGCTACTTCCGCACCTTGGAAGCGGCGCTGGCAGGCCAGCTACGCGGTTATCACAAGCCCATCATGCTGGCTGGCGGTTACGGAAACATACGCAGCGAGCACGTCGAAAAGGGTGAGATTCAGCCGGGCTTTCAGCTGGTAGTGCTGGGCGGCCCCGCCATGCTAATCGGGCTTGGCGGTGGTGCGGCCTCATCGATGGACAGCGGTGCCAGTGCAGAAGACCTGGACTTTGCCTCGGTACAGCGACAAAACCCCGAAATCGAGCGTCGCTGCCAGGAAGTCATAGACGCCTGCTGGCAGCTCGGGGACAGCAATCCGATTGCGTTCATTCACGATGTCGGGGCTGGGGGCTTGTCCAATGCGTTTCCAGAGCTGGTTAAGGATGGCGGCAGAGGCGGTTGCTTCGAGCTGCGTGACATTCCCAACGATGAGCCCGGTATGTCGCCTCTGGAGCTGTGGTGCAACGAGGCACAGGAGCGCTACGTCATGGCTGTAGCGCCAGACAGTCTCCATGTTCTGGAAGGCATTTGCGCGCGCGAGCGCTGCCCCTATGCGATTGTGGGCAGTGCCACTGAAGATCTGCACATACAGCTCGCCGATCGACAGCACGCAAACAAGCCAGTGGACCTCCCGATGTCAGTACTGTTTGGAAAGCCTCCCAAGATGGAACGGGCTTATCAGTCGGTGGCGCCGCCCTACGAGGAATTTGATGTTGCGGGGCTGACCCTCCCGGAGTCATTGCAGCGCGTGCTTCGGCTGCCGGCGGTGGCCTCCAAGGCCTTTCTCATCACGATTGGTGATCGCAGCGTTACCGGCATGGTCCATCGCGATCAGATGGTAGGTCCCTGGCAAGTTCCTGTGGCGGACTGCGCCGTGACTACTGTGGCTTACGACAGCCTGGACGGCGAAGCCATGTCGATGGGTGAACGCACCCCAGTGGCCCTGTTCAGTGGCCCTGCATCGGGGCGTATGGCGATTGCGGAGGCGTTGCTCAACATTGCCGCGGCACCGGTACGACGCCTGCAGGATATCAAGCTATCCGCTAACTGGATGTGTGCAGCCGGTTCTGGGCGCGAGGACCAGGTGCTGTTTGAAACCGTACAGGCTGTCGGTATGGAATTCTGCCCGGCACTGGGCATAACGATTCCCGTCGGCAAGGACTCCATGTCCATGCGCACGACCTGGCAGGATGAGCGCGGAGAGCAGGCTGTGACGGCACCGATGTCACTGATCGTATCGGCCTTTTGTCCGGTATCCGATGTCCGCGGCACGCTAACGCCGCAGCTCACCGCCCGTCCTAACCGACTGCTTCTGCTAGACGTGTCCGGCGGCAAGCATCGCATGGGCGGATCGGCCCTGCTGCAGGTATACGAACACTGGGACTCACAGGTTCCGGACGTGGATGACGTGGCGTCGCTTCGCGCGTCGTTCGAGTTGATTCGCGCCCTTGCTGAGGCCAATCTGATTGCTGCCTACCACGATCGCTCGGATGGTGGCGTCTTGGTGACGCTGCTGGAAATGGCATTTGCCGGGCATTGCGGGCTGCAGTTGGATGTGTCAGCGCTGCCAGGGGGCGCAATGGCTGCGCTATTCAATGAAGAAGCCGGAGCCGTACTGCAAGTGGATGAAGCTGCCCTGGCTCAGGTGATGGCGCAAGCAGAAAGTCTTGGCGTGACCGTCTATGACCTCGGTACGGCGACGCCGGGTGACTCTATTCACATCCGCCGCGAGGGCGAGCTCCTGCTGGATGATTCGCGTCAGCGCCTGCACGCGCTCTGGGCAGAGACGTCCTATCGCATGCAGGCCCTGCGCGATAACCCGGAGTGTGCCCGCGAAGAGTTCGACTCGCTGCAGCAGGATGACCCTGGTCTTAGCGTCGCGTTGACCTTTGATCCCGACGACGACGTCGCGGCGCCGTACATAGGGCGTAGTGAGCGGCCGCGTATAGCGATCCTGCGAGAGCAGGGCGTAAATGGCCACGTTGAGATGGCGGCGGCATTTTATAGGGCAGGTTTCGCTGCGGTCGATGTCCATATGAGCGAGTTGGCCGCCGGCGCAGTGACACTCCAGGACTTCAAAGGGCTGGCGGCCTGTGGCGGCTTTTCCTACGGCGATGTTCTTGGGGCTGGCGAGGGCTGGGCCAAAAGCATCCTGTTTAACAGCACGCTGCGTGATAGGTTCGCAGCCTTCTTTGAGCGCTCGGACAGTTTCGCCCTGGGTGTGTGCAATGGCTGCCAGATGATGTCGAATCTGCGTGAGCTCATCCCCGGCACGGACCACTGGCCACATTTTGTTCGCAACCGTTCTGAACAGTTCGAGGCGCGCCTGCTACAGGTGGCGGTGCCAGAGTCTCCGTCGGTGCTCTTCAGCGGCATGGCGGGCTCGCGGCTGCCTATCGTCGTGGCCCACGGCGAGGGCAGGGCAGAGTTCGTTAATGAGCAGCGCTTTGCCGCTGCAGAGCAGTCTGGTTGTGTGGCGCTGCGTTACGTCGATAACCACCATAAGGTGACGGAGCGCTACCCCGCCAACCCGAATGGCTCACCAGCCGGCATCACCGGTCTGTGCAATACGGATGGTCGCGTCACGATCATGATGCCGCACCCTGAGCGAGTCTACAGAACGGTGCAGTGTTCCTGGGCGCCTGATGAATGGGGCGAGGATGCCGGGTGGATGCGCTTATTCCGAAATGCCCGCGCCTGGGTGGGTTGAGTTCGCTTGTGGGCGCGTTTGGTTTCTTTATAATGGCGCGGCTTTCCACTCAGGTGACCCATGATTAACCAATATCCACTGTGGAAGTACCTGATGGTACTGGCCACTGTGTTACTGGGCGTGTTCTACGCCGCACCCAATCTGTACCGGCCCGATCCGGCACTGCAGATCAGCGGCGAAAGCAGTTCAAAGCAGATTACAGCGCGCATTCTCGATGGTGCTACCGCTGCGCTTCAACAGGCTGGCATTGAGCAATTTGGAGCAGAGGTGCAGGGCGAGGGTCGCAGTGCACTGATCCGGCTGCGCAGTAACGAGGAGCAGTTAGAGGCGCAAGCGGTACTGCAGCGCACGCTGGGCGACGGATTCATCGTCGCCTTGAACCTGGCACCCACTACGCCGACCTGGCTCAGTGACTACGGTGCTAAGCCGATGAAGCTGGGCCTGGACCTGAGCGGCGGTGTCCACTTTAAACTGGAAGTTGATACCGACGCAGCCATCCTCAGGCGGCTGGAGTACTACACGACCGCGACCAAAAAACTGCTGCGGGAGGAACGCATTCGCGGCTTTGTCTCGCTTGAGGACGAACGCGAAATTGTTGGTCGTTTCCGCGATGAAGCAACCCGCGATGAGGCGATGTCTGCGGTTCGAACGCGATTTCCCGAGCTGACCTTGCGCCGGCAGGATACGGTCGCGGACACCGGCACCAATTTCGAATTCCGTGGCGAGCTTGCCGAGGCCACCCGGCAGGAAATTGCTCGCTACGCTGTTGCGCAAAACCTTACGACCCTGCGCAATCGCGTAAATGAACTGGGCGTTTCCGAGCCGCTGGTGCAGCCTCAGGGTAAAAACCGTATCGTGGTGGAGCTACCCGGCATTCAGGATACCGCAGAGGCCAAGCGCATCCTGGGCAAGACAGCCAATCTTGAGTTCCGCCTGGTGGCCGGTGCCAACGCGCCGCTGTCAGAACGGCAGGAGTTTGAGTACCGCAGCGCAGCACGAGCCGGTGCCAAGGCGTGGTTGGAGCGAGAGGTGATTATCACCGGTGAGCGCGTGGCCAACGCGCAGGCGAGCTTCGACCAGAACGGTCGGCCGAACGTCAATATCAGCCTCGATAGCGAGGGTGGCACCGCTATGCATCGGTCGACGCGCAATAACATCAAACGGCGCATGGGCGTGCTGTTTATTGAGCGCAAGACACGAACTCGCTACGAGGCTGGCGAAGACGGTGAGGAGGTCATCGTCAAACAGTCCTACGATGAGAAGAAAGTGATTACTGCGCCGGTGATTCAGTCTGCCCTGGGAGCACAGTTTCAAATTACCGGGCTTGACTCTACTCAGGAGGCCTCTGAGCTGGCGCTGCTGTTGAGGGCGGGAGCGCTGGCGGCGCCAATCGACTTTGTGGAAGAGCGCACTGTGGGCCCGTCACTGGGCGCAGAAAATATTGCCAAAGGGGTGGCCTCAGTACAGATAGGCCTGGCCGCTGTAGTGCTGTTTATGGTGCTGTACTACCGGGTATTCGGCGTGGCCGCTGTGATCGCGTTAACCAGCAATTTGGTGCTGCTACTGGCATGCATGTCGATCATTGGCGCGACGCTGACGTTGCCGGGCATAGCAGGTATCGTGCTGACGGTGGGTATGGCGGTGGATGCCAATGTGTTGATATTTGCGCGTATCCGCGAAGAGCTTAAGGGCGGCCTGTCTCCGCAAATGGCCATTCATGCGGGCTTTGAGCGCGCTGTGGTTACCATCCTGGATGCCAATCTGACGACGCTGCTGGTGGCGGTGATTCTATACGCCGTAGGCACGGGACCTGTGAAAGGCTTTGCAGTGACGCTGTCTATCGGGATTCTGACGTCAATGTTTACGGCGATTCTTGGTACGCGAGCGTTGATTAACTTGATATACGGTGGGCGCAATGTGAAACGCCTGGCAATAGGGTGAGGGCGCTGGCATGAAAGTTATTAATTTCATGGGACAACGCATCATAGCAGTGGCCTTTAGCGCTCTGCTGCTGCTGGGTAGCGTTGTGTCGCTGGTGATCAACGGTCTGAATTACGGCCTGGATTTTACCGGCGGCACACTGGTCGAGGTGCACTACAGCGATACCGCCTCGCTGCAGTCGATCAGGGATAGCCTGGATAACAACGGCTTCAGCGGCGCCGTCGTTGTCAGCTTTGGTACTGACCGAGATGTGTTGATCCGGCTGCCGGAGGGTTACTCTGACAAGGACGGAGCGCGCTTGCTGCAGCAGCTGCAGTCGGCCTACGCGGGAACAGTTGAGTTGCGACGCATTGAGTTTGTCGGTCCACAAGTGGGCGATGAGCTGCGAGAGCAGGGCGGCCTGGCCATGCTCATGGCGCTGGGTCTGGTCATGCTTTACGTCGCCTTTCGCTTCCAGTTCAAGTTTTCCATGGGTGCTGTCATTGCGCTGATTCACGATGTGGTCATCACCCTGGGGTTCTTCTCTATCACCGGCATAGACTTTGATCTCACGGTGCTGGCAGCCCTTCTCGCCGTGATTGGTTACTCGCTTAACGACACCATTGTGGTGTCTGATCGCATTCGCGAAAACTTCCGAAAAATCCGCAAAGCGGCACCGGTGGAAGTTATCAATATCTCTCTGACAGAGACGCTGGCCAGAACTCTGGTGACATCCTTCACCACTTTGCTGGTGTTGGTAGCACTGGCAGTCTTCGGGGGGGAGATGATTTTCGGGTTCGCCGTAGCGCTGCTGGTGGGTGTGCTGATTGGTACCTACTCGTCGATTTACGTGGCGGCCAACAGCCTGTTAATGCTGGGTATCAGTAAGGAAGACCTGATGGTGCCTGTGAAAGAGGGCGCTGATCAGGATGATCTTTCGCCCTGATGCTGTCCTGGCAAAACGCTAAGACAGGACCCGAGGTGGGAAGCGTTTCCGAGAGTACGCTAGGTGCGTCAGGCGATGTGGCCTAGCGCGGGCTTGGTGACTTGTAATACCGCCTTAAAGCACTTGGGGTTGCCGCACACAATGTTGCCCGTTTTCATGTAGTCGGCGCCCCCGCTCAGGTCAGCCACGAGACCGCCCGCCTCGCGCACCAGCAGGCTTCCCGCAGCAATATCCCAGGACGATAGTCCCAGCTCCCAAAAAGCATCCAGCCTGCCTGCTGCTACATACGCCAGATCCAGTGATGCAGCACCCGCACGGCGAATGCCAGCACAGCTTGCCGCCAGCGTTTGTAATGACTCTGTGTAGGCGGGCAAATGATCAATCTGGTGGGCGCGAAAGGGAATACCGGTACCAATCAAGGCATTGTCCAGAGATGCCAGCTTACTGACTCGTATGCGTCGCCCATTGAGTTGCGCGCCACGTCCGCGGCTGGCCACAAACTCCTCTCGTCGGATCGGGTCAAGCACGACCGCATGCTCCATCTTGCCTTTGACCTCGCAGGCAATGGAAACCGCGTAATGGGGAATGCCACGCAAAAAGTTGGTGGTCCCATCAAGGGGGTCGATAATCCAGCGGTGTTCAGAATCCGGGTTGCCGCTCTCGCCGCTTTCCTCCGCGATGAACGCGTGCTCGGGATAGGCTTTCTGCAACTGGTACAGAATCTCCTGTTCGGCAGCCCGGTCTACCTCGGAAACAAAATCGTTTGCGCCCTTGGTCTCCACTTCAATGCGGTCAAGCTGCTCACTGGCGCGCGCAATAATGTCGCCGGCCTTGCGCGCGGCGCGCAGGGCGATGTGGCTCATGGGTTCCATGCGGAGGGAGATCCTGACAGCGGTGCAATGGCGCGCGAGTATAGCAGATCTGCTAAACTCCGCGCCCTTTCCAGAGGCTCCACATGGACTTTGAGCGCATACGCATCGTACTGGTGAACCCCTCCCATCCGGGTAATATCGGTGCGGTTGCACGTGCGATGAAAACCATGGGGCTGTCCGATCTCGTCATGGTGGAGCCGCGAGCATTTCCCCATCAAGAGGCCACCTGGCGAGCGGCCAAGGCGGCGGACGTTCTCGAGGGTGCTCGCATAGTTCCGACGATGGCGGATGCTATAGCCGACTGCCAGCTGGTGGTAGGCACCAGCGCGCGCGAGCGCAGGATTCCGTGGCCAACACTGGATTCAAGGCGCTGCGGTGAACAAGTACTGCGCGCAGCAGGGCGCGGGGAACAGGTGGCACTGGTGTTCGGTCGTGAGGACAAGGGGCTGAACAATGAAGAGCTGCAGCTGTGTAATCTTCATTTGTATATCCCCAGCCATGAGGACTACAGCAGTCTGAATCTCTCCATGGCGGTGCAGGTGGTGTGCTACGAGTTGCGAATGGGTCAACTGGCGGACGCCTTACCCGAGAATCCCTGTGAGGTCTGGGATGCCCCACTCACCACGGCGGAGAATATGGAACGCTTCTATGTGCATCTTGAGCAGACTCTCAGCGACATTGAGTTTCTCGATCCCGCGGCGCCGCGCCAACTGATGACCCGTTTGCGGCGTTTATATGGCCGGGTGCAGCTGGATGAAATGGAACTCAATATCCTGCGCGGTATTCTCACAGAAACGCAGCGCGTTGCAGCGCAAGCTGGACCTAGAATCAAGTCGAAGTAAATGCTTTAAAGTATTGAATTAAATGTATTAGTAAGATTCTTCTCACTGCAGAGGGAGCGGCCTATACTTGCCGTGCTTCGTGGCATTCACGATACTGTTGAGAAGTTCTGGAGCCCTCATGCGCAAGCCGATATATCTGGACTATGCGTCCACCACACCCGTCGCCCCTGACGCCGCGGCAGCGATGGCGGAGTGCCTGACGCTGGATGGTACCTTTGCCAATCCGGCCTCGCGCTCGCATCGTCTCGGTTGGCAGGCAGAGCAGCGGGTCGAGGAGGGGCGTAACCAGCTCGCTGACCTGATCGGTGCAGACCCGCGGGAGATCGTTTTTACCAGTGGCGCCACCGAGTCAAATAACCTGGCCATCAAAGGCGTTGCCAGCCAGCGGGCTGAGCAAGGTCGCCACATTATTACCTCGGCGATAGAGCACAAGGCGGTGTTGGACTGCTGCGCCCATTTGCAGACGCAGGGGTTTGAGGTCACTTATTTAAGGCCTTCAGCAGATGGGTTGATTGCCCCTGAAGCCGTGGCCGAGGCGCTGCGGGAGGACACCATCCTGGTCACGCTTATGCACGCTAACAATGAGACCGGCGTGCTCAACGACATCGCCGCAATCGGCGCACTATGTGGTAAAAATGAGGTGGTCTTCCACACCGACGCGGCGCAGAGTGTCGGCAAGATTCCGCTGGACCTGGCGGCCTTGCCGGTCGACCTGCTCTCCGTCTCGGCACACAAGTTTTACGGCCCCAAAGGCATCGGAGCACTTTTCGTGCGGCGCGGCGCAACGCTCCCCGCAGCGCAGATTCATGGCGGCGGCCATGAGCGCGATATGCGCTCGGGAACCCTGCCGACACATCAGATTGTTGGCTTGGGTGCCGCAGCGGCGCTGTGTGCCTCGCTGATGCAGGAGGATATGGCGCGAATCACCACTCTGCGAGATACCTTGTGGCACGCTGTAGAGCGCCTCGGCGGTGTTGCACTCAATGGTGGCGCAGCACCGCGCTTGCCCGGTATCTCGAACATTGCGTTTGAAGGGGTGGAGGGAGAGACTTTACTGAGTGCGCTCGGCGACCTGGCGCTGTCGACCGGTTCTGCCTGCACATCCGCCGCGGTGGAGCCTTCTCACGTTCTGAAGGGTATGGGCTTGTCTGATGCCCTGGCGCACAGCTCCCTGCGCATTACTGTGGGCAGGTATACCACCGAGGAGGAGATCGCGTTTGCGACGCAGCGTATCAGCGAGGTGTTGGCACGGCTTCGTACCGGGTCGCAGCTCAGCCAACAGGGCGCTTGAATTAGCCTGTATAAGCTCCTGATTTTTCACTAAAAAAAAGCCCCAAATCGGGGTGCACCACCGTTCAACTGCCCGTATAATACGCGCGCTTTTCAGGCCGGTATCGGCGCCGCCCTAAATGGGTGCGATCCGCCTGGCCTGGATCAATAGCGCAGACTTTAAGCGTACTTTACGCGTAGTACTTTAAGCGTAGTAGTGGAGACAGCACCAATGGCAATCGAACGCACCCTTTCCATCGTCAAGCCCGACGCCGTCGGCAAGAACGTCATCGGCGAGATATACAGCCGGTTTGAGCAGAATGGGCTACGTATCGTCGCCGCCAAGATGCTGCGCCTTAGCGAAGCCGTCGCCGGCGGGTTTTACGCAGAGCATAGCGAGCGTCCCTTTTTTCCATCCCTGATTGAATTCATGACCTCAGGTCCCGTGGTGGTCCAGGTGCTGGAAGGTGAAAACGCGATCGCCAAAAACCGCGAGCTGATGGGGGCTACCAACCCTCAGGAGGCAGCAGCAGGTACCCTGCGAGCCGATTTCGCGCAGTCTATCGATGCCAATGCCGTACACGGCTCAGATTCGCCTGCCTCAGCGGCCCGCGAAATTGCCTATTTCTTTGCCTCCAGTGAGATCTGCGAGCGCTAGGGATGACCGCTGAGCGCGTCAATCTGCTGGGTTTAACGCTGCCGAAAATGCAGGCGTTTTTCACTGAGCTGGGCGAAAAGCCTTTCCGTGCCCAACAGGTACTGAAGTGGATACACCACAGCGGTGTATGCGATTTCGAGCAGATGACGAATCTCAGCAAGACGCTGCGTGAGAAGCTGGTGCAGGTGGCAGAAGTGTCCCCGCCGCAGGTGTTCAGTCAGCAGGATTCTGAGGATGGAACCCGCAAGTGGGCGATAAAAGTTGCCGGTGGCGGACTCGTGGAAACAGTGTTTATCCCCGACGGCAAACGCGGCACCTTGTGCGTGTCCTCACAGGTGGGCTGCAGCCTGGACTGCAGCTTTTGCTCCACCGGCAAGCAGGGTTTTCAGCGTGATCTGTCTGCTGCCGAGATTATTGGCCAGGTCTGGGTGGCCATGGATTCCTTTGATGCCTTCAAGAGTGGCAAGGACAGGAAAGTAACCAACGTTGTAATGATGGGCATGGGCGAACCCCTGTTCAACTTTGACAACGTAGTGGATGCCATGGACCTCATGCTGGAAGATTTGGCCTACGGTATTTCCAAGCGCCGTGTCACCTTAAGTACTTCTGGAGTGGTGCCGATGCTGGACAAGCTGGCACAAGTCAGCGAGGTGTCGTTGGCGGTCTCACTGCACGCACCCAACGATACGCTGCGCAACGAACTGGTGCCCATCAATCGCAAATATCCGATCGCCGTGCTGCTCGAGAGTGCGCGTCGCTACATCGATGCCCAGCAGGATAGCAAGCGGGTCGTTACGATCGAGTACACGCTGATCGCTGGCGTAAATGACCAGCGTGAGCATGCGCGAGAGTTGGCGCAACTCCTCAAAGACTTCCCCTGCAAAATAAATTTGATTCCCTTTAATACATTTGCACAATCAAATTATGAACGCCCCAGTGGTAATGCCGTCTCTCGCTTCTGGCAGATTCTGGTGGATGCAGGATTTATCGTCACGGTACGGACCACGCGCGGTGATGACATCAGCGCGGCCTGCGGTCAACTGGTGGGCGACGTCGTCGACAGAACGCGTCGTGCACAGCGTTATCGCGACCGTTATCGCGACAAGGCAGAGCGACGCTCCTCACAGTCTGCGCAGACAGGGAACACCGCTGCGCAAGCCGTTGATGAGCAGGTGATGCGGTGGGGTTGAGCTTGCCGCGAACGTCAGTCGGTGCGCACACAGGTGCTGCGGCCTGGTTAGCGCTGGTCATATGCCTGTGCCTGACCGGCTGCATTACCCAGTCCGACAAGGTATTCAATACCGAAGTGTCCAAAGACGACGCGCTGTCGCGTCGAGTGGAGCTTGCTCGCCAATACATCGGCGACGGCAACTGGGAAGATGCCAAACGCAATTTGAAGCTCGCGGAAGACATCGATCCTCGTAGCCCTGAAGTGTACGAAGCCTTTGCGCTGGTTTATCAGAGCACAGGCGAGTATGAACAGGCTGAGGAAAACTTTGAGCGTGCCATCGCACTGCAGCGCGACTTCTCACGAGCGCGAAACAACTATGCCGCCTTCCTGTATTCACGGGGTCGGTTTGAAGAAGCCGAGGACCAACTCGAAGTCGTCATCAAAGACACACTGTACGAGTCCCGTCCGCAGGCCTTTATCAATTTAGGCCTTTGTCGCGTTCGGCTCGGCGATGATGAGGGAGCGCGTCAGGCGCTTCAACGCGCCCTTACGATGGACCGCAGTAACAGCATAGCTATGCTGGAGTTGGCTGCGCTGGAGTACCGCGCTGAAAACTACGACAGCGCCGAGCAGTATCTTGAGAGCTATCGCAAGTTTCGCCGCCAACAGCCGCCGCGGGCACTGTGGCTGGGGGTGCAGCTTGCGCATGCTAGGGGCGATGCGGATGCACAGGCCAGTTACGCACTGGCGCTGCGCAACCTGTATCCCAAGAGCCCCGAGTACCGTGCCTATCAGAAGGCTGTGAGTAATGGAGAACTCTGAGCCAGCTGAAACGCAGCCTCAACGACCTGGCGATGCCCTGCGTGCGGCCAGAGAAGCGGCCGGTATTGCGCCCAGAGAGATGGCGGATAGATTGAACTGGCTGCCATCGCATTTATCTGCGATCGAAGCAAACCGCTTTGAAGACCTGCGCAGTCAGGCCTTCGTACGCGGGTACCTGCGTGCTTATGCTAAGGCCCTGGGACTGGAAGAGGCGCCATTGGTAGACAGTTATAACGCGCTCGCCGATACCCATCCACGCAGCGAAGAAGACGAAGCCACCGCCGCCGCAAAGGCGTCATCGAGTCAGCAGAATTCCGGCCAGTGGATAGCTGCCAGCCTGATGTTTGCCGCCTTAATCGTATTGATCTTCTGGTGGCGGGGGCAGCCGCCGTCACGGTCGGATGCGGCACAGTCAGCGCCCCCGGTGGCGAGCACCGTAAATGCCTCAGCGCCGATAACAGCGTCGTCTAGTCAGGGTGAGGCGGTGGCAATGGAGACCGCGGCAGAACCACCGTTGGAGACGGAGTCTGATACTGATGCGGCCGGCGCGTCGCTGGAGCTGGCCGCCGTTGACGGCGGCGATATCAGTGTTGCGGAAAGCTCGCTCGCTCCGAACGCTGATGCCTTGGCTGGTGGGCCGGGTGAAGCAGGTGTGCCTGCTACAGGTATGCCTGCCACGGAGTTGTCTGGCACGGAGTTGTCTGGCACGGGAGTGCCTGCCACGGTAACGCCTTCCGCAGAGTCGCTCACTGGTATGCCGGCATCGTTGCTTAAAACGTTGGAATTCAGCTTTTCTGACGAATGTTGGCTCGAGGTCAAGGACGGCAAAGACAAACTGATCTATTCTGACCTTAAGGCAGCCGGTGATACCCTAAGGGTTTCCGGTGAACCGCCTTTCAGGATAGTCGCTGGCAATGCGGCGGCGGTTTCGCTGCGTTATCGCGGAGAGGTTGTGGTGATAAAATCGCCGCCAGGTCGAAACCTTGCGCGCGTGACAGTGGGCGAAGACCAGGCTGCTGAGCTGTGAACGCCAGGCACGCCGACAATGCAATCATCTGGGGAACCGAGAGGGTAGGTGAACCATGAAAACGGAATCGCCGATCAAGCGCCGTAAATCGAGGCAGATTTTCGTGGGTGATGTGGCTGTGGGTGGTGATGCGCCTATCAGCGTGCAGAGCATGACTAACACGGAAACCTGCGATGTCGCTGCCACGGTAGCGCAGATAAAAGCGATTCAGGATGCCGGTGGCGACATCGTTCGGGTCTCAGTGCCTTCTATGGAGGCCGCTGAGGCCTTCCGTGCAATTCGCCAGCAGGTCACTATTCCACTGGTGTCTGATATTCACTTTGACCACAAGATTGCACTCAAGGTGGCGGAGTACGGTGTCGACTGCATACGCATTAACCCCGGCAATATAGGTCGGCAGGAAAAAGTGCGTGAGGTCGTGGATAGCTGCCGTGACAAGGGTATACCCATACGTATCGGCGTGAACGCAGGCTCACTCGGTAAAGATCTGCAGCGTAAATATGGAGAGCCTACGGCCGAGGCACTGGTGGAGTCCGCGATGCGTAACGTGGATATTCTCGATAGCCTTGACTATCAGGACTTCAAAGTCAGCGTAAAGGCGTCGGAGGTGTTTATGGCGGTGGACGCCTACCGTCTGCTGTCCAGGCAGATAGAACAGCCGCTGCACCTGGGTATCACAGAGGCCGGAGGCCTGCGGGGCGGCACAGTAAAGTCCGCCGTTGGTCTGGGCATGCTGTTAATGGAGGGTATCGGGGATACCATTCGGATCTCGCTGGCAGCAGACCCGGTGGAAGAAATCAAAGTCGGCTTCGAGATTCTCAAGAGCCTGAAGCTGCGCACTAACGGCATAAACTTTATCGCCTGTCCCAGTTGCTCCCGTCAGAACTTCGACGTTATCGGCACTATGAATATGTTGGAGCAGCGGCTGGAAGACGTGCGCACGCCTATGGACGTCGCGGTGATTGGCTGCATAGTTAATGGGCCCGGCGAAGCGCGCGAGGCGGACATAGGTCTGACCGGCGCAACACCTAACAACCTCATCTATGTGAGCGGCGAGCCGGATCATAAAGTCAGCAATCAGGACTTTATCGACCATCTGGAAGCAGTGATCCGTGACAAGGCGGCAGAGCTCGAAGCAGCCCGCGAAGCGGACCAGACGCTGTCGGAAAATCTGATCGCCAAAGCCTGAGGAATCATCTTGAACTCCATTCGTGCCATTCGGGGGATGACAGACATCCTCCCGCAGGACAGTGCTTACTGGCAGCATTTGGAATCTGTGGTTGCAGGGCTTCTGCATAGCTATGGCTACCAGGAAATACGTTTGCCCGTGGTTGAGCAGACTGCGCTGTTTGCGCGGGCCATTGGCGAAGTCACTGATATTGTCGAACGCGAGATGTACAGCTTTGAGGATCGCAATGGCGATAGCCTGACACTGCGTCCGGAGGGCACTGCCGGCTGTGTGCGCGCAGTGATCCAGAACGGGTTGCTGGGAATGCAGCAGAAGCTCTGGTACGCCGGTCCCATGTTTCGGCACGAGCGGCCTCAGAAAGGCCGGCAGCGGCAGTTCCATCAGGTTGGCGTCGAGGTGTTTGGCACCGAGTCCGCTGACGTGGAAGCGGAGCTGGTTGCGATGACAGCGCGTCTCTGGCGCTGTCTTGGTATCGATCAACAGGTGGAGCTGGAACTAAATAGCCTGGGCAGCAATGAGGCGCGTACTGAATTCCGTGCCGCGCTGGTGGCGTTTCTGGAGAGTCGGCATCGCGACCTGGACGTGGATAGTCAGCGGCGTTTACACAGCAATCCCCTGCGAATTCTGGATAGTAAGAATCCCGACACGCAGGCTTTACTGGCAGGCGCCCCCAGCCTGCCCGACTATCTGGATGACGCCTCCGCTACCCATTTTGCGCAGCTAACGACGTTACTGGACGCAGCGGCTATCCGTTATCGCATCAATCCGCGCCTGGTGCGGGGTCTTGATTACTATAACCGCACGGTGTTTGAGTGGGTCACCACAGCGCTGGGCGCTCAAGGCACAGTGTGCGCGGGCGGGCGCTATGACGGACTGGTAGCCCAACTCGGAGGCAAATCCACGCCGGCAGCGGGTTTTGCGATGGGCCTGGAGCGGCTGGTGTTGTTGCTGCAGGATGCCGACAGCACGAAGGAAGCCGCGACGGCAGATGTGTATCTGGTCGCAGTGGGCGAGGCGGCTGCAGTGTCTGGCTTCCAACTGGGCGAGGAATTGCGCACGGCGTTGCCGCATTGCCGCTTGCAGGTGCACAGCGGTGGTGGCAGCTTTAAAAGCCAGATGAAAAAGGCCGACCGCAGCGGCGCACAGCTTGCGCTGATTTTGGGCGAGCAGGAAGTTGCCGACGACTCCGTGGGCTTCAAACCCCTGCGCGGCGGGGATCAGCGCACGGTGCAACGGGGCGAGCTTGCCGCGGCGATTGAAACATTTTTACAACACGAGGAGCCCTAGTGGAAACCTACCAGACCGAAGAAGAACAGCTGGAAGCGCTGAAAAAATGGTGGCAGGAGAATGGACGTTCTACGGTAGTGGCTGTAGCACTGGCGCTGGGCGCTGGCTTCGGATGGCAGGGCTGGCAGGGCTATAAAGAACAGCAGTCTGTGGAGGCATCCATTCGCTATGAAACTCTGATGGAAGCGATCAATCAGGCGGCGCGCGGCGGTGACACAGCGACGCTGAAGACGCTGGCAGCGGAGTTGAAAACGGACTACGACAACACCGGGTATGCGGATTTTGCGGCATTACATCTGGCGAGCGCAGCAGTGCGCGAAAACGATCTGGATGCAGCGCAGCAGGAGTTGCGCTGGGTGCTAACACGCAATCCAAGCCCAGAGCTACGCCTGCTGGCAGAACTGCGCCTGGCGCGCGTCTATTCGGCCCAGGGAAACCCCCGGCAAGCACTGGACGTACTGCAGGCAGCAGAACCCGGTGCCTATGCTGCTGCTTACGCGGAAGCGGAAGGGGATGCCTGGCTGCTGCTGGACGACAGTGTCCAGGCCATTGCCGCCTATGAACGTGCTGTAAACCTCGCTGCCGCAACCGATGCCGGTGCCAGCGATTCGCTGCGTCTGAAACTCGAGGCGCTCACTCCGATACCTGCGCGTGATCTGAGGGCGGCAGACACCAGCAATGCGCCCTGACACCGACACGGTAAAGCCGCGCGTGAAGCAGCGTGGCGCTCTTCGAGCCGGCATCGCCATGCTTGCTGCGGCTTCTTTGACAGCCTGTGGCACCCTGGGAGGCTTGTTCGGCAGCAGCGATGACGAAGAAGCGAATCAGCCTGCACCATTGTTGGACATTGTCAAAGAGGTTGATATCAAGCGGGTCTGGAGCACCTCTCTGAAGGGAGGGCAAGGCGCGGGCTACTACCACCTCAGCCCGGTCATCCAGGGAGAGCTTATCTACGCGGCTGGTAGTGAAGGTGAGGTTGTCGCGCTGCGGAAAGTCAGCGGCAAGCCAATATGGAAAATCGATCTGGAGAGCGAGATCAGCGGCGGCGTTGGTGTCGGCGGCGGTCTGGTGCTGGTCGGAACCAGTGATGGCAAAGTCCATGCTCTGTCCGACGCGGATGGCAGCGAGCTATGGGCCAGTCAGATATCCGGTGAGATTCTTTCGCCTCCACAGAGCAACGGCCGCGTGGTGGTAGTGCAGAGCTATAACGGAGAACTGCATGGCCTGAATGCAGAAGACGGCGTAGAACTATGGTCCTATGACAGCAACGTTCCCGTGCTGACGTTGCGCGGCAATAGCACGCCCATCATCTACGAGCGTGTCGCGATAGCAGGCTTCGGCAATGGTCGTGTGGTTGCCGTCGACTTGAAAACCGGTGCGCTGCGCTGGGAGGCCCGTGTTGCGATTGCCCAGGGACGATCCGAGATTGATCGCATCGTCGATATTGATGGCACCATGCTGCTGTTGCCACCCGTTCTGTGGGCAGTCAGCTACCAGGGCTACCTGGCGGTGATTGATCTCGCCAGTGGCCGCAAACTGCGACAGGAAGAAGTGTCCAGTTACGCTGGGCTCGATCAGGGCTTTGGCAACGTCTACGTGGCTGAGGAGACCGGAACGGTTATCGCCTATTACAGAAATACCAGCGGCATTCGCTGGGAGCAGGGTGATCTCACCTACCGTCGATTAAGTACGCCCAAGACCGTTAAGGGGTATGTGGTTGTCGGCGACTTCGAAGGCTACCTGCATTTCCTGTCGCAGCTTGACGGCCGGATTGTCGGACGCATGGAGTTTGATGGCGACGGCGTCCGCGCCAACATGTTGGCTGAAGACGACATCCTGTACGTATACGGCAACAGCGGAAAACTGAGCGCGCTGAGGGTCATTCCGCGGTCGGCAGAGTGATACCCGTTATCGCCCTGGTGGGGCGCCCTAACGTCGGCAAATCAACGCTATTCAATCGCTTGACCCGCAGCCGCGATGCGTTGGTGGCGGACTTTCCCGGGCTGACGCGAGACCGGAAATACGGCGAAGGTCGGCACGATGACAGCCATTTCATGGTCATCGACACCGGTGGCATCACTGGCCATGAAGAGGGTATCGACTCGCCCATGGCAGAACAGTCGCTGGCAGCGATCGAAGAAGCGGATGCCATCGTGCTGATGGTTGACGCGCGCGACGGCCTGACCGCGGGCGACCACGACCTGGTGTCCATGCTGCGTCGCCGCAATCGGCCCTTTCATCTGGCGGTCAATAAAATTGATGGCATCAATGAAGATGCGGCCCTGGCGGATTTTTACACGCTGGGTAACGAGCACCTGCATCCGCTGGCTGCGGCACACGGTCGCGGCGTTAAGTCGCTGCTCAGCGATGTGCTGGCGCCCTTTGAGCAGGCCGAGCCGCCCCCCAGGCGCGAGGGCGCAGTGCGGGTCGCTGTCGTAGGGCGCCCCAACGTGGGTAAATCCACGCTGATTAATCGCCTGCTGGGGGAAGAACGCGTGGTCGTCTATGACCAGCCCGGCACGACGCGGGACAGTATTTACATTGACTATGACCGCGGTGATCAGCGCTACACCCTGATAGATACGGCCGGCGTGCGCAGGCGCAAAAATGTCAGAGAGACGGTGGAGAAGTTCTCTATTGTTAAAACACTGCGTGCCATCGATGACGCGCATGTGGTGATTCTGGTGATGGACGCCAGTGAAGGATTAGTCGAACAGGATTTACACCTGCTGGGGCAGGTTATTGACGCGGGACGAGGCCTGGTACTAGCGCTCAATAAATGGGACGGGCTTGATGCCGACGTGAAGCAGCGGGTGCGAACTGAGCTGGAGCGGCGCCTGCGCTTTATTGACTACGCGGATATTCATTTTATCTCTGCACTGCACGGCTCTGGCGTTGGCAAGTTGTACCCATCCATTGATGCCGCCTACACCGCCGCCACCCGCAAGTTGTCGACTAATCATCTGACCCGTATTCTGGAAACGGCGGTGGCAGAACACGAGCCGCCCATGGTCAATGGGCGGCGTATCAAATTGCGCTACGCGCACTCGGGAGGCCACAACCCGCCATTGATCGTGGTGCACGGCAACCAGACGGGCAAGCTGCCCCAGTCTTATCAACGCTACCTGGAAAAGGTCTTTCGCAAGCAGTTAGACCTGGCGGGCACGCCAGTGCGAGTAGAGTTTCGAACTGGCGACAATCCCTACGCGGATAAGCGCAACAAGTTGACCAAACGGCAGGTGGCTCGCAAGCGTCGGCTGATGTCTCATGTCAAAAAGCGCAAGAAGCGCTAATGCCGATCCTTTAACGCATGCGGGGCGATATACTCGCGCCATGCACAGTCCAGCACCAATACCTCCACCCGATCTCGATTCCCGTGCTGAGTTGCAGCGCTTTGTGCGGCATTTTTATGGTGCCATGCTGGACGATGATGTACTCGGCCCCCTGTTTATAGACGTGGCGGCTGTAGATCTTGAGCAGCACATGCCGCATATCGTGGACTACTGGGCCAAACTGTTGCTTGGCGAACGGGACTATCAGCGCCACACCATGAATATTCATCGGCGCTTACACGGCAAACGCACACTTGAGCCAGCGGACTTCCAACGCTGGCTTAGGTATTTTCAGGGCGCAGTAGATGCCGGGTGGGTAGGGCCTCGTGCAGCGCGTGCCAAGCGCATCGCTGCGACCATCGCTCAGAATATGCAGTCGGCTCTCCTCGCCAATGAAGAACCGCCACGTGAATAAACGGTTGCATGTTTCAAACTAGGTGATATAGTTATGTATAACACCATATCGGAGGATATCCGAATGACAGCATTAGTGAGACAAAAACTGGCACCGGGCGGCGCACTGCGGCTGACCATTGCCTGTGTTTTTCTCGTTTGTGCAGGCATAGCAGCGGTAGCGCAGGCGGATACGCGCGCCGTAGAGGGGTTTGATGTCGATGAAGTCGTACTGCGCGGTAGCTCAGAGCTGAAAATTGTCTACGGTGATCGCAACCGTTTACTGGTCAAAGGTTCAGAGCGCTCACTGGATCTTGAGCCTTTCTATGTGCGGGGTGAGAGCCTGCGTCTGGGTCGCAGCAGTAGCGGCAAGTCGGTGAGCAGCGTCCAGTACCTGCTGGAGGTGGATGCGCTGGAGCGTATTGTCCTGAAAGGATCCGGGGATATCTGGGTCGATCCGTTTGAGCAGGACGGGAGGTTAGAGGTTTCGGTGGAGGGTTCAGGCGCTATCCGTATGCACAGCATTAAAACAGAGCGCTTGATTGTCAGCGTGGCTGGCTCTGGCAGCATTCAGCTCGCCAGCGTGGAAGCTGAGGAGCTGGGGGTAGAAATGGCGGGTAGCGGCGACGTTGATTTGGGCAAAGTGCTGGCACAGCGGGTTGTGGTGGAGCTGGCTGGCTCCGGCGATGTCACGGCAGCGCGTGAGAGTCGAGAAGGCCGCGTAGACCGGATAGACATCAGTATTGCTGGCTCGGGTGACGTTGATCTCGCAGATTTGGTAGCGCGAAGGATTGAGGTCAACATTCTTGGCTCCGGTGATGTGCGCGTGCATGCGGAAGAGGCGCTGGACGGCAATATCATGGGCAGCGGTGACGTGTATTACCTGGGTGATCCTGTGGTGGACGAGAGTTCCATGGGGTCTGGCGGCATCAGCCGGCTGGACTGAGCAGCGCGATGACTCTTGGTCGACTTGCGGAATTGGCAAGCTGGAGGTACGCAGATGTCCATTGAATGGAACGATGATCTGCCGATTTACCGGCAGCTCCGCGATCTGGTCATGCAGCGAATACTGGACGGCAGCTTTGCAGAGGGCGAGGCAGTGCCATCGGTGC
Organism: Pseudomonadota bacterium; assembly: GCA_038746745.1. Taxonomy (GTDB): domain Bacteria; phylum Pseudomonadota; class Gammaproteobacteria; order Pseudomonadales; family Halieaceae; genus JANQIO01. The sequence continues at coordinate 17,074 of JBCDKJ010000027.1, read as the reverse complement.
GGCAGGTCGCCGCAGACTACAACATAAATCATTTGACCGTAGCCAAGGCCTATCAGGAACTGGTGGATGACGGCGTGCTGGAGAAGCGACGGGGGTTGGGCATGTTTGTACTGGATGGCGCAAGGTCGGCATTGACCAATAATGAGCAGCAGAAGTTTCTGGAAGAGGAATTGCCTGCCTTTGCGGAGCGCGTGCGGCGCCTGGGTCTGGATATTGAGACGGTGACCGCAAGGTTACGGGAAGAGGAGCCAGGCCGATGAGCAGCATCATCGAGTTACGCGATCTCTCCAGACAGTTTGGCGACAAGCGAGCGGTAGATGGCATCTCGCTAAGCATCGAAGCGGGCAGCATCACTGGCCTGATCGGCCCCAATGGCGCTGGCAAGACGACCTTGCTTCGAGCGCTACTCGGACTCGGCTCCTGTGACGGCGACATTGAAATTCTGGGTATGGACCCTCGCCAGCAGCGACGCGAGCTGCAGGAGCAGGTCTGCTTTATCGCCGATACCGCTGTTTTGCCGCGCTGGATGAAGGTATCGCAGGTGCTGGACTATGCCAGCGGTGTGCACCCTCGCTTCAGCCGTGAAATGGCAGAGGATTTGCTGGCGCGCACAGAAGTCTCCTCAGACCGAAAGGTGAAGCAGCTTTCCAAAGGCATGACGGTCCAGTTGCACCTGGCCATGGTGATGGCGATTGATGCCCGTTTACTGGTGCTGGATGAGCCTACCCTGGGGCTGGACATTCTGTTCCGCAAGCAGTTCTTTGAGCAGCTTCTCAATGATTACTACGATGATGAACGTACCATTATTATTTCCACGCATCAGGTTGAAGAAGTGGAGAATATTCTCACCGACGCCCTGTTCATGCGGAGTGGGCGCGTCGTGCTGCACGAGTCTATGGAGTCGCTGGCAGCGCGCTTCTGCGAGTTGCACGTGGTCGGTGCCGCTGTGGAGCAGGCGCAGCAGCTGAAGCCCATCAGTGAACGGTCGATTCTGGGTGGAAAGGCCATGATTTTTGAAGACGCCGATCGCGAGGTGCTGGAGAGCTTTGGCGAGCTGCACACGCCCTCGGTGTCAGACCTGTTTATCGCGAAGATGGGGGCGTAGTGCAGATGGACGCTTTGCTCAAATCCAAGTTTTTTACGCTGATTAACCGCGAACTGCAGGAGTATCGAGGTTCCCTGGTGGTGACGCCGGCGGTGATTGGCTCGATATTCATTGTGCTGATGCTCCTGAGCATCCTGCTGGCCGGGCGCTTTCTGAATTTTGGCGGCAACGTCATAGAAATCTTTACTGGCGAAGCCAGCGAGCGCAGTGTCTCAATCGATCTGTCAATCAGTGAGGATCAAACCGCGGCCATGCCGATGGCCGTTGTTACCGTCGATGCTGAGGATGTGGGACCGGTGACGCCTTTAACGATCACCAAACCAGAGGAAGAGCTGTCTGAGGAAGCGTGGAACTTCAGTCGTGAATGGACGTTTTCAGCGCCGAGTCGGGACGCTTCAGGGGATGACATGAGCGCAGATGACGGCGTGGAAAGTGGCTTTGTTGTGCTGCACAGCCTGTTTCTGCTGGCCATGTTTTTTGTGTCTGGCAACTATTTGCTGGGTTGCCTGTTTGATGACCGCAAGGACCGCAGCATTCTGTTTTGGAAATCCATGCCGGTGTCCGAGCGTGAAGAAGTGGTTTCCAAGCTCGCTACCGCGGCAGTTGCGACGCCCCTGATATTTCTGTTGCTGTCCTGGTTGACGCAGCTGCTGGTGCTTTTGCTGGCCTCAGTGCTGATGTGGCGCATGGAATTGAACATGCCAGACCTCTGGTCCGAGTTTTCACTGCTGGCGCTGTTTGGCAATCAGTTGGTTGGTATGGTGATCAGTATGCTGTTTTTAGTGCCGCTGTATGCCTGGCTGATGCTCGCGTCGGCTGCTGCAAAGCGGTCACCCTTTCTGTGGGCAGCCGCCATCCCCATTGGCCTGATGCTAGCCGAGCAAGTTGTGTTCGGGACAACGTATCTCGCAACGATGGCCTATCATCATTTTCCCCATGCGGTAGACGGCGATAACGCCTCTTCTCTCGGCTTTTATGGTCCTGCGGGCCCCGTATTGGCTGGCGCGGACTATGTGGGCATGGGCCTGGGAATAGCCGTCGGTGCAGGGTTTCTGTTGGCGGCTGGCTGGATGCGGCGCCATCGCTTTGAAATTTAGCCAGGCGACTCGCCATCCCTGAGCCGGCTGATCAGAAATGTCAGCTGGCTTCGTTACTTCCCGTCATTGAGTCACCGCTAGCCCTTGGCAATACTGGCCAGCCTGCAGCCAAGGGGGAACATACGTGTCTGATCTTCTGCGCCAGGAATTTACCCTGGGATATACCTACACCCGGTCCACTGGTCCGGTCGTCGGTCGATTTCTGACGGCCTTACGAGACGGCCACATCGTTGGCAACCGCGGCGACGATGGACGAGTGTTTGTACCGCCCATGGAGTTCGATCCGGTAACCGCAAACCCCCTCTCTGAGTTTGTGGACGTGGCAGACGTGGGCACTGTCGTCAGCTGGTGCTGGGTCACTGAGCCTCGCGCCAGCCATCCCTTTGATCGCCCCTTTGCCTGGGCCCAGGTAAAGCTGGACGGTGCCGACGTGCCGATGTTGCACGCGCTGAATGCCGCCAGAGAAGAGATTGCTTCCGGCATGCGCGTCAAGGCGCGTTGGGCAGCTGAGCGTAAGGGCTTTATCACCGATATTGAGTGCTTTGAACCGGAGGTGGCCGCATGAGCGACGACAGTCTAAAGGATGCAGGGCCCGTCACTGGCATTGAGGCACCTATTTACCTGAATTACCGGTTTACGGCGGGCGATGCGACCAGCCGCTTTTTGCGTCAGATTCGCCAGGGCAAGCTGGTGGGCCAGCGCTGTGATTGCGGAGACGTCATTGTACCGCCCCGTGGCGCCTGCGCCAGTTGCGGGCTGCCCACCAAAGAAGAGGTGCAGCTCTCAAACAAGGCGACGGTGCAATCCTTCACCATTGTCTGGATTCCCATCCCCAATAATCCGATTGAACCACCGTATATCGTCGCCAATCTCGTCCCGGACGGGGCAAATATTGCGTTTATACACCTGATTAGCGAGTGCGATAACGACGCCGTCCACATCGGGCAGCGCGTCGAGGCGGTGTGGAAGCCCGAATCGGAATGGACCTACAGTATGGACAACATTCGCTACTACCGGCCCATCGATGAACCCGATGTGCCCAAAGATCAAATCGGGCGCGTACCGGTCGATGGTCCTGAGGGGCTGGTCTGATGCAGGACATTGCGATCGTCTCCTACAGTCAATCGGATTGTGTGCGCGATGCTGGCGCGCAGAACGAAGTAGAGCTCATTATGCCGGTGTTAAACGCTGCGCTCAGCGCGGTGGGGTTTAACGATGCCCAGGATGTTGACTTCACCTGTTCCGGTAGCTGTGATTATCAGCAGGGTGCGTCCTTTGCCTTTGTAATGGGCGTCGACGCTCTGGGTGCGGTACCGCCGATCAACGAATCCCACGTGGAAATGGATGCGGCCTGGGCGCTCTATGAAGCAGTGCTAAAACTGCGCATGGGGCAGGCGGAGTCCGCGCTGCTCTACGGTTTTGGTAAATCCTCACCCGGTGAATTACCGACGGTGATGTCGCAACAGCTTGACCCTTTCTACCTGGCGCCGCTATGGGTGGATACCATCAGCCTGGCCGCGCTGCAGGCGCGCGCCTGCCTCGACAGCGGTGTACTTACTGAAGCAGACATGGCGGACGTTGTATCGCGGTCTCGTGCCAACGCCAGAGCCAACAATCCTCATGCGCAATTAGCCGGGGACGTCAGTGTTGAGACGCTACTGTCAGAGCCCGAGTATCTGGCGCCCCTGCGTCGACACGATTGCTGCCCTATATCAGATGGCGCTGCCGCCATGGTCATTATGACGGTGGAGAAGGCCCGCAACATGGGATTGCCTTATGCGCTGTTACGCGGCATTGATCATCGCATGGAGACGCACAATCTGGGTGCCCGCGACCTGACCCGTTCGGTGTCCACAGAGCAGGCCGCCGCCGCAGCAGACGTTGCGTCTGGTCCGGTGGATGTTGCAGAGCTTTACGCACCGTTCAGCCACCAGGAAATCATCCTGCAGAAGGCGCTTGGTCTCGGTTCTGAAACTGCGGTCAACCCATCTGGTGGCGTGTTAGCCGGAAACCTGATGATGGCGTCTGGCCTGTCACGCATCGGTGAGGTCGCGTCCAGGATTATCGCTGGCGAAGCGAGCCGTGGCGTTGCTCATGCCACCAGCGGGCCCTGCCTGCAGCACAACCTTGTCGCAGTACTGGAGGCAGCCTGATGGTACAACTGGCAGCAATCACCGGGATTGGTCAGACCCAGTACAAGGGCCGCCGCAATGATGTTTCTATCGCGGGTCTGGTCAATGAAGCGGCAGTCAGAGCACTGGAAGATGCGGGTCTGGGCTGGGATGCCATCGATGCCGTCATCATCGGCAAGGCGCCAGATATGTTCGAGGGTGTGATCATGCCAGAGGTCTACCTCACAGACGCCCTCGGCGGCAACGGGAAGCCAGTGTTGCGGGTGCACACGGCCGGCTCCGTGGGGGGATCTACCGCCTTAGTGGCCGCCACTCATGTGCAATCCGGTAGCTTTCGGCGAGTTCTAACGGTGACCTTCGAAAAGCAGTCAGAGTCCAATGCCATGTGGGCTTTATCAAACCCACAGCCGTTTTCGCCGCACCTAAACGCCGGCGCGGGAGGCTATTTTGCACCCATAATCCGAGAGTACATAAGGCGGTCTGGTGCGCCGCTGGATACCGGCATCAAGGTTGCTGTGAAAGACCGCATTCACGGCTCAAAAAACCCTCTGGCCCACATGCAGAAGCCGGATATCACTGAACAGGAAGTGGCCGAGTCCATGATGCTGTGGGACCCAATACGGCTGCTGGAGGCCTGCCCCTCCTCGGACGGTGCCTGTGCCATGGTGATCAGTGACGAAACGCTGGCAAAAGACAGCGCCAAGCCTCCGGTCTGGATCCGCGGTGGCGCCATGCGCTCAGAACCGACAATGTACGCAGGCCGCGAAGAGGTGAGCCCCAGAGCGGGTCGAGAGTGTGCCAAGGCGGTCTACGATCAGGCTGGTATCCGCGACCCGCGCAAAGACTTGGACTGCGCCGAGGTCTACGTTCCCTTCAGCTGGTATGAACCCATGTGGTTGGAAAATCTGGGGTTCGCTGAGGCCGACAAAGGCTGGGAACTCACCCTGTCTGGCGCGACGGCGCTGCATGAAGGGGGCGATATTCCCTGGAACTGTTCCGGCGGGGTGCTATCTTCCAACCCGATTGGTGCCTCCGGCATGATACGGTTCGCCGAATCCGCGTTGCAGGTTCGCGGTGATGCGGCCAATCAGGTAGATGGTGCTCGCACGGCCCTGGGTCACGCCTATGGCGGCGGAGCACAGTTTTTTTCCATGTGGATTGTCAGCGCAGACAAGGATTGAAGATGGCCAGAGCATTTAATCTCGCCGACCTTTTTGAGCTGGTTGCAGACGCTGTTCCCGAGCGCCTGGCGCTTATATGTGGCGATCATCGCCGCAGCTACGCCGAACTCGAAGCCCGGGCCAATCAGCTCGCGCATCATTTGGTGGCCGAGGGAGTCGGCGTGGGCGACCACGTGGGCCTCTATCTCTTCAACTGCAACGAGTATGTAGAGAGCATGCTGGCCTGTTGGAAGCTGCGGGCTGTGCCTATCAACGTGAACTACCGCTATGTAGCGGATGAACTCGAGTACGTGTTCAAGAATGCCGACGCCGTAGCTTGCGTGCACCACAGAGAGTTTTCTTCTCTGCTTACCGAGATCGACGCACCCAAGCTTCGCACACTGGTGACAGTGGAGGACGGCAGCGACCTCGCGTTCCAGGGCGCCGAGTACGAGACGGCGCTGGCGGCGCAACCGACGTCGAGAAACTTTGTCGAGCGTGCCGATGATGATCTGTTTCTACTGTACACCGGTGGCACCACGGGCATGCCGAAGGGCGTAATGTGGCCGCACCGGGCGCTGTTTTTTGCCGCACTGGGTGGGGGTGGATGGTTCCATCCCGATGGCCCCATTACGGAGCCCGAACAAATCGCCGGGCGTATCGGCGATTTCCCCGTGATTGGCATGGCGCTGGCGCCGCTGATGCATGGCGCTGCCTGGTGGTATACCTGCATCCAGCTTCTGGGCGGGAACACGGTGATACTTAATCACCACCGCTCCCTGGACGGTGAGCAGGTCTGGGACATTGTCGAGAAGGAAAAGGCCAACTCCCTTACCATTGTGGGTGACGCCATGGCCGCACCGCTACTGGAGGCGCTGAACAATAACCCTGGGCGCTGGGATTTAAGTGCCATCTTTAATGTTGGTTCAGGCGGGGCGGTGTTCTCCGTATCCAATCAAGAGGCCTTTAAACAGCACTTCCCAAACTGCTTCATTACTAATTCCTTTGGCTCCTCGGAAGGGGGCGCCATGGGCTTTGATTCTGGTGAGAAGAAAGGCGATGACAAGGGTCTGGGTAATGTCGCCAAATCCGATTTTATGGACGTGATTTGCGAGGCTGAAGACGGCAGCCACTATCACGCGGCAGCGGGAGAAACAGGAATTTTCGCGCGCTGCGGGTATATACCGGTCGGCTACTACAACGCGCCTGAAAAGACGGCGCAAACCTTCGTGCCGGTTGAAGGCAAAACCTGGATGCTGACGGGCGACGCCGCTCGGCTGGAGGAAGATGGCTCGATCACGGTGTTCGGGCGGGGCTCCAACTGCATTAACTCCGGCGGCGAGAAGATCTTTCCCGAGGAAGTGGAAGAAGCTTTAAAGGCGCATGGTGCCGTGTTTGATTGTCTGGTAGTGGATACCCCGGATGATCGCTACGGCAGCCGCGTTACGGCTGTAGTGGCGCTGCGGCAGGGACAGTCCCTGACGCTGGATGATTTGCAGGCGGAAGCCCGCAAGCACGTCGCCGGCTACAAAGTGCCCCGTGAGCTGCACATCGTGTCAGAGATTCCGCGCGCTCCCAGCGGAAAACCGGTGTACCCCAAGGCGCGCGAAATGGCGCTGTCTGGCGACTACCTGGCATCCTGAGGAAAAGTATATGTCTGAACTGGAAATCAGTACCGAGAACTGCATTGTGGAGCAGGATGGTGCGGTGCTGATCGTTACCCTGAACCGACCGGAGGCCAAAAACGCGTTTACGCCCGCCATGTTACTCGGCATGTACCGCGCATGGCGCAAGCTGGAGGAAGATGACAGTCTTCGCTGTGCCATCTTAACCGCCAACGGCGATACCTTTTGTGCCGGTATGGATCTCAAGGCGGGCGCGGACGGTGATCAGAAAGCCAACGACGAATTTATGGCAGTCATGGCCGAAGTCCCTAACCTGCACTGGCAGGCGCTGCTGCGGGAAAACCGTCCCAACAAACCCTTGCTGCTGGCGGTAGAGGGTTACGCCCTCGCCGGTGGCACGGAGATTCTTCAGGGCACCGATATTCGCGTGGCGGCAGACAATGCGGTTTTCGGCGTGACCGAAGTGGCGCGAGGTCTCTACCCGATGTCAGGGTCAACCGTGCGCCTGCGTCGACAAATTCCCTACTGCCTGGCCGCTGAGATGCTGCTGCTGGGCGACCACATCACCGCACAGCAGGCATTGGACTTCGGTCTGGTGAATCGCATCGTGCCGGCCGGTGAAACGCTGGCGGAAGCGCGCAAATTAGCCGACAAAATCTGTGCCAATGGCCCCCTGGCTGTGGCTGCAGTCACGCGATCTTTGCGCGAACATCAGGAGTACATGGAAGAGGACGCAGCGATGCAGGCCTCGGACGTGCTGGCGGGCCCGGTGTTTGCCTCGGCAGACGCAAAGGAGGGTATGCGCGCATTTAAGGAAAAGCGACCAGCCCAGTTCAAGGGCGAATAAGGCGGGGCTTCGCTGCCTACGGCCTGCCACTGCGTTACCATAGAAACTCACACTGACCGACCGCCACGTATGTCTGAACACACGCTGCCCGAGACCGCTGAGGTCTACAGCCATATCGTCAATCAACGCAAATCGGTGCGTGCCTTTCTCCCGAAGCCGGTGCCGCAGGAGCTGCTGGATTCGGTGTTTGCCGCAGCGCTGCGCGCGCCTTCTAACTGCAACACGCAACCCTGGCAAACGCATGTGGCTTCAGGAGCGCGTTTAGAGGCCTTGCGTCAAAGCCTGCCAGAAACGTTTATGCGCGGGGAGTTCAGCATGGACTTTCCCTATGACGGCAAATACGACGGGGTCTATAAAGAGCGCCAGTATGCCGCCGCCGAGGCCTTGTACAGCGCCATGGGTATAAAGCGCGAGGAGAAGGACAAGCGCAATGTGGCGTTTATGCGTAATTTTACGTTCTTCGACGCTCCACATGTCGCCTTCATGTTTCTTCCAGCGCCCTTTGGTTTGCGCGAAGCCTGTGACCTTGGGATGTACGCACAGACACTGATGCTCTCCATGGTGGCGCACGGCCTGGGTTGCTGTCCGCAAACCGCCCTAAGTTTTCTGGCAGAGCCCGTCCGCAAGGAGTTGGATGTGGCACCGGAAAACAAGCTGCTTTTCGGTATTTCTTTTGGCTATGAAGATACCGAGGCACCAGCGAACACCTGCTACACGGACCGCGGCGCGCTGGCAGATATTACTCACTTCCATAGCTGAGACGATAAGCCGACAAATGAACAGTCAATTGACAGTGCTGGATACGGACGGCGTTCGCCTTGTCACTTTCAATCGCCCCGAGAAGAAAAACGCCATCACTAACGCCATGTGGGAGGGCCTGGGTGAGGCTTTCCGCGAGGCAGATGATAATCCTGATATTCGCTGCCTGGTGCTTACCGGCGCTGGCGGCAACTTCTCTGCGGGCGTGGATCTATCGAGCTTCACCGACGTACCGGAAGGGGAACACCCGTTTGATGCTTGCGCTCGCTCCGTAGCGGCTTTTGGCAAGCCCTGGATTGGCGCGGCCACAGGTATTTCAGTGGGTGGCGGTGCTACGGTGCTGTTTCACGCGGATATCTGCCTGGTGGGCGAGAGTCTTCGTATGCGTCTGCCTTTCGCTGCGCTGGGCCTGCCGCCAGAGTTTGCTTCCAGCTACATGTTGCAGGCCAACATTGGCGCACAGCGCGCCGCAGAGCTGTTCTACACTGCGCAGTGGATTGATGCGGCAACTGCCGTGGAATACGGCATTGCTGCACGTGCCTATGCCGACGACGCGCTGCTGGATGCCGCACTGGCGAAAGCAACAGAAATTGCGCAGTGGCCAGTCAACGCGCTGCGGGAAATCAAGGCGACGCTGCGCTTGCCCCACAGGGCGCACATTGATGCAGCGTTCGCGCTGGAGGCGGCGGCCATGGAGCGCCAGGCCGGTTCACCCGAAAACATCGAAGCGGTGATGGCGTTGATGAACAAGGCCTCTAGCTCATAGAGAGCCCTCTAGCCAATAGAAAGCCCTCTAGCCAATAGAAAGCCCTCTAGCTAATTGAAAGGCCTCTAGCTGATGAACAAGACGCCACTATGAGAGGAGCATTGCAATGATCGGATACGTGATGGTCGGTACCAATGACCTCGCGCGTGCCTGCGCTTTTTACGACGAACTAATGTCGGCGCTGGGTTACGCCCGAGTTATGGAAGAGGAGGCATTTGTCGCCTGGGGGGAGTCGCTCATGGAGCCCTGTTTATCCGTAACGCTGCCCTTCGATGGCGAGCCCGCCAGCGTCGGCAATGGCAGTATGATTGCCCTGCGCGCCGCGTCACAGGATGAGGTAGATAGTAGCTATGCCAAAGCTCTGGAACTGGGTGCTACCGATGAGGGAGCGCCGGGTCTGCGTGGTGAGGGCTTTTATGCAGCGTACTTCCGCGATCTGGACGGGAATAAGCTGAACCTCTGCTTCATGGGTTAAGCAGGGGTAAGCAGACGCTGCAAGGGCTTGCCGACCAGTCTTTGATCAAACCTCGACAAATTCCGTGACTTCAAGCTGAAAGCCGGAGATGGCGTTAAAACGGATAGGTGAGGACATCAGTCGCATCTGGCCCACGCCGACCTGTTTCAAAATCTGGCTGCCGGTTCCTATCAGGCGGTAGATACGCGTGCCGTCTTCTGCTGTTGTGGTATTGGGCTGAACACGGTCCGGAAAAGCCTGCACATCAGCCAGTGCCTGTTCGGTGGTTTCATGCTGAGCAATCACCACGATTACTCCACTGCCTTCTTCGGCAACACGCTGCATAGCGCGGCGTAAATTCCAGCCCGGGCTGTCACCCGGTATCGCCGTGCCCAGGACATCCCGCAGTGTATTCAGTGCCTGCACGCGTACCAGCGTCGGTGTCGTTTCTGACGGCTTGCCTTTAACCAGTGCGTAATGAAGGCTGTTGTCCACCAGGTCGAGAAAGGTGTGCAGCATGAATTCGCCGCATTCCGTGGTAACAGGCTTCCGGTCTTTCAGTTCCACAGACTGCTCGTGCAGGGCGCGATAGGCGATCAGATCGGCGATGGTGCCGATCTTGATGTCGTGCTTTTCTGCAAATACTTCCAGCTCAGGCCGCCTCGCCATAGTGCCGTCTTCATTCATGATCTCGACAATCAATGAGGCGGGGGAGAAGCCCGCCATCCGCGCCAGATCGGTGCCGGCCTCAGTGTGTCCGGCACGGCGCAAAACGCCACCAGGCTTGGCAACCAGTGGAAAGATATGACCCGGTTGGTTGATATCGTCAGGCGTGGCATCGTTGGCTATTGCGGCGTGCACGGTCGCGGCGCGCTGCGCCGAGCTGATGCCGGGACCCACGCGCTCGGCGGCATCAATAGAAACGGTGAAGTTGGTTTCGTGCTGCGAGCGGTTGTTGCGCACCATCAGGGGCAGGTCCAGCCGCTGTGCTTGCTCCTCGGTGATGGTAAGACAAATCAGGCCGCAGGCTTCGCTGGCATAGAAGTTGATGGTGTCCACAGTGACTGCCTCAGCGGCAATGATCAGATCGCCTTCGTTCTCACGATCTTCGTCGTCCATAAGAATCACCATCCGGCCCTTGCGGATGTCGTCCACCAGATCGGCAATGCTGCTCAGTGCCATGTTAGTGCCATGTTAGTGCCATGTTACTGCCTCGTTAGCGCCACGTGTCAGTCAGTCCAGGAGCTCTATGGCCACCGCCGTCGCTTCACCGCCGCCGATACACAGCGCGGCAACGCCACGCGTCTTGCCGTAGCTTTGCAGGGCGTGCATAAGGGTCACGATGATGCGAGCACCGGTGGAGCCGATTGGGTGGCCCTGCGCACAGGCGCCGCCGTGTACATTGACTCTATCGTGATCCAGGCCGAGTTCCTGCTCAGCCAGCATGGTAACCATCGCAAAAGCCTCGTTGATTTCGTACAGGTCCACCTCATCAGGGCGCCAGTCGGCTGCCTCCAGCACTTTTTTTATGGCACCGATGGGTGCGATGGTGAATTCCTCCGGGGCCTGCGAATGGCGGGCATGGGCGACGATTTTCGCCCTGGGAGTGAGGCCTACCGTGTTCGCGTGGCTGGCCGTGGTCAGTACCAGGGCGCTGGCGCCGTCAGAGATACTGCTGGCATTGGCTGCAGTGATGGTGCCGTCTTTGGCAAACGCGGGTCGCAGAGCTGGGATTTTTTCCAGATTGGCTTTGTGGGGTTGCTCGTCTTCAGTGATGAGCTGCTCACCGCTGCGAGTCCTTATCGTCACCGGCGCCATTTCACCGGCCAGCTTGCCCGATTCCATGGCCCGCTTGGCGCGCGTCAGAGACTCCACGGCGAAGGCGTCCATCTGTTCCCGGGTCAGGCCGTACTGGTCGGCGGTGTCCTGGGCAAAGGACCCCATGGCGCGGCTCGTGTAAGCGTCCTCCAGCCCGTCGATGAACATGTGGTCGTTGATGGTTTTGTGGCCGGTGCGCACACCGCTGCGCGCATTGGGGATCAGGTGTGGCGCATTGGACATGCTTTCCATGCCGCCGGTGATCACCACCTTGTTGGTACCAGCGGCGAGGCTGTCGATACCAAAAATCGTCGCCTGCATGGCCGAGGCGCACATCTTGTTTACGGTGACCGCGCCGGTGGCGTCGGGCAAGCCTGCACCTCGAGCGGCTTGTCGCGCTGGCGCCTGACCCAGGCCGGCCGGTAACACACAGCCCATAAAGACTTCGTCTACCGCTTCAGGTGCCACGCCGCTGTGCTCAAGGGCTTTGCGAATGGCAGTGCTGCCCAACTCGGGCGCTGGCACGCTGGAAAGTTCGCCCTGCAGTCCACCCATGGGAGTGCGGGCGCCCGAGAGAATGACAACGGTTTCTTGATTCATGTACTACCTGTTATTGCTTCATTGACTTTACAAAGGACGCCGGACCCAGGGGTGTCGGCAAAGGGGCGCTCATTTAGCCACAGCGCCCGATGCAGCTCAACCGTGTGGCTGATACCCCAGGCTTAACTGATAGGACCAAATAACTTGCCACGCACACTCTTTCTGTAACGCCCTGGCGTCATCCCGGTGTAGCGTTGAAACAGAGTGGTGAAATAACTGACGTCCTGCAAACCTATCTGATACGCCACTTCACCTACCGTCAGGTTCGTGGTGCGCAACATCTCCCTGGCGGCCGCCAGCCGCTTCTCCCTGAGGTAGGTCGTTGGGGTTTTGCCAATCGCGCTGCGGAACCTGCGATTTAGCGTGCGGGTGCTGCAGCTCAAGGTGTCGGCGAGGGCGCGCATGCTCAGCTCGCGGTGAAGATTGTCCTGCAGCCACTGCTGGGCATCCACCACCAACTCGTCGTGGTGCACGCTGACGTCCTGTGACTGGAAAGCGTGTGCCCGAAACGGTCGACGTATCTCGGGGGAGAATTGGCTCTCTACCTGTCTGGCAACGGCCGGCCCAAACCAGTCCTCCAGAAAGTGAATCATCAGGTCGGCGATCGAATTAATACTGCCCGCGCAGTACAGCGAACCTGCCTGCGTAATCAGGTGTCGGCGCTTTAACTGTACGGCAGGGTAGCGCTGTCGAAACTCATCAAAGTAGTGCCAGTGTGTAGTAGCAGCCTGGCCATCCAGTAAGCCCGCTTCGGCCGCGAAACAGCTGCCGGTACCCACAGCGCAGACAACGCTGCCGGCATCGACCAGTGCAGGTAAGAGTTCCGTGACGGCTGGCTGGCGCTTAAGAATCGGCTGTGGATTGCGCCACAATGCGGGCAGTAGCAGTACGTCACAGGGTGCAGCGTCCGACAGCGCAATATCCCGAGACAGGGAGAGACCGGAGGACAGTTTCACCGGTTTCGCGTCGGCGGAAGCAAGTTGCACGGAAACGGCAGGCGCACTGCGACTGGCAGCGCTGGCGATATTGGCAGCGGCCTGCAGGATATCCATAGGCAGCGTGATGCTGGTGGGCAGGGCTCTGGGATACAGCGCGATCACCACGCGAATCTGTCGGCCTGGAATAGGCATTCGAACTCCTGCCAGCAAAGAACGCTATGTCTGAAAAAACAAAGTATATGGCGCATTTGCCCTAGTATCGAGGGCATCCCGTTTTTACAATGACGACAGTCGGCCAGGGGAGGGCGCTGTGAAACTGCCAGTGATTATCGGGATGGGGGGCATCAATGCCGCGGGACGCAGCTCGATGCACCATGCACTGCGCCGCATGGTGATAGATGCACTCCCTACCTCTGATGCAGAACAGACCTGGCACGCCCTCAGTGCCCTCACGGGCCTTTCCTGTGACAACGACGTTGAACAGCAACGCCTGCGCGACGCCACCCTCATAAGGCGAATAGAGGATGCGCATTTTGATGTGGATGCAGTTCCCTGGAATCAGCGCGTGGTTGCCCATGCTGATGATTACCCGATGCAATTTCGGATGCAGAGCCGACACTTGCCTGATCCGTTGCCGGCCGCGTGGCGCGTTGAGCCAATTGACGACGCCCGTGTTCACGTCGAAGTGGATCAGGGCATGCTGTTTCTGCATCCCACGCACCGGCGCGCGGCAGTGCAGGCAGCCGGGCAATTGCCACAAGGCTTTGACCCCGCGGCGCTGTATCCTTCGCGCAACCACCCGCGGGGCCTGCAAATGACCGTGTTTGCCGCATCTGACGCGCTGGGCGGAGCGGGCCTTGATTGGGATTTGCTGCGGCAACAGCTACCGCCTGATCAGGTCGCCGTGTATGCGGGTAGTGGCATGAGTCAGCTTGATAACAACGGCAGTGGCGGCATGCTCAAGGCCAGGCTCAACGGACGCAAAGTTACCTCCAAGCAGTGTCCGCTGGGCTTTGCCGAGATGCCAGCAGATTTCATTAATGCCTATGTGCTGGGGAGTCTGGGCAGCACGGGAACCAATATGGGCGCCTGCGCCTCCTTTCTCTATAACCTGCGTCAGGCGGTGGGAGATATACAGAGTGGCCGCTGCCGTCTGGCCCTGGTGGGTAGCGCCGAGGCACCCATAACACCGGAAATCATGGATGGTTATGCGACGATGGGTGCACTGGCATCGGATAAGGCCCTGCGCGCCCTGGACGGTCTGCCAGAGGATGCTATGCCCGACCATCGCCGCGCCTGTCGACCGTTTTCCAGCAATTGTGGGTTTACCATTGCTGAGTCGGCACAGATCACCATTCTTTGCGACGACGCCCTGGCGCTGGAGTTGGGGGCGGAAATTCTGGGTGCGGTGCCAGATGTGTTTGTCAGCGCGGACGGCCACAAGAAATCCATCTCTGCACCGGGTGTGGGTAACTACATAACGGTTGCCAGGGGGCTCGCCAGCCTGCGCGCCATTCTGGGAGACAAGGCGCTGCACCATGGTGGATTTGTACAGGCCCATGGCACCGGCACACCGCAAAACCGCGTCACCGAATCCCATATTCTCAGTCTGGCTGCGACCAAGTTTGGCATTCAGGACTGGCCGGTGGTGGCCGTGAAGGCCTATCTCGGTCACAGCATTGGATGTGCGGGAGGCGACCAGCTGGCGGCCACCGTTGGGAGTTGGGCCACGGGCTGGTTGCCGGGCATCCAGACTATCGACCATGTGGCAGACGATGTGCATCAGGCAGGACTGGATATTAGTCCGGAGCATAAAGCGGTAGCGAGCGATTCGGCGTGGGCGCTAATTAACGCCAAGGGCTTCGGTGGCAACAATGCCAGCGCTGCGGTGCTGTCACCGAGCAAGACCCTGCAAATGCTGGAAAAACGTCACGGCAGTAAGGCGATCGCGAAGTGGCGTGACGCGGGAGAGTCGGTCACGCAGCGCCAGCAGGCATTTGAGGAAAGCTGTCTCGATGGCAGTTTTCGCCCGACCTATCGTTTCGATCATAAGGTGTTAAGTGAGCAGGATGTGGAGCTTCGCCCTGATCAGATCGAGCTGGGCAGTGCTGGAGTGATCAGTCTGGACGTCACCACGCCCTATTCGGATATGTGCTAGCGGTCACAGGGCGACATCGCATCTGCTGACCATCTGACGCTACACTGCGCCCAGACAACTTTCAGGGATGCAAGGTCTGTGAGTATGCGCAAGTTCATTCGGCACCCAAGCTGTGTGCCGGTTGAAATCTCGGTGGAGGATGCTCAGGAATCTGCCGAGCACTTCACGCTGAATGTCTCCTCGGGTGGGCTGGCGTTTCGGCTACTACACCCAGTGGAAACCGGTGCACGCATTTCCATCTCTATGCCGCAGGTCTGGCCTGACTACTCCGCGGAGGGGCGCGTCGCCTGGTGTCGAGATACCGGCCAGGGCTTCGAAGCGGGTGTTCAGTTCCCGGAGCCGAATGAGGCCTTTCGCGCGCGAATGGTTGAACAGTTTGCCCAGATCGAAGAGTTTCGCCGTGAGCTACACGAGCGCGAGGGCCGCAGGCTGACCAGTGAAGAGGCCGCTCGCGAGTGGATTGTCGTGCATGCGGCCGAGTTCGCGCGAAACTTCGATTCCCTGTAAGCCATGGCTGCGAACCCCATAGCACTGCAGGTGCCCGGCCTTCCAGCGGCCTGTTACCTGCAGGTACACGGATCAGAGGATCGTTACGTCTCTCATCAGTTGCGTGAGAACGGCATCTGGGAGCCGTTCGAAACTGAAGTGCTGTTGCAGACGCTTAAACCCGACAGTGTGTTTCTGGATGTAGGTGCAAACCTGGGCTACTTCAGCGTGGTGGTTGGTGCCTGCCTTGGCTCTGCCGGTCGCGTCATCGCCGTCGAGCCCGAACCCAATAACGCCTGCCTGCTGCGGGAAAACCTGCGCCTGAACGGGATGGAATCCCGGGTTACAGTGGCTGAGCTGGCGTTCAGTGATTGTGAAAGCAGCGCATCGCTCTATATCAGTCGAGATAATTTCGGTGACCACCAGCTACATGACCCGGGCGCAGGACGTCCGACGGTATCTATAGACTGTGTGCGTGGCGCAGACTGGCTGGCCGACCACGTAACCCGGCTGGACCTGGTGAAGATTGACGTGCAGGGCTCAGAATTTCAGGCCGTAGCCGGGCTGATGCCGCTCTTGAAGACGAGCCTGCCAGAGTTGCATATGCTGATTGAATTGAGTCCGCGCTCGCTGCGGCTGGCTGGGCACTCAGGACGCGAATTGATCGAACTGTTGTCGACGCTGGGTCTGCGGTTTGCCATCGTCGATCATCTGGAGAGCCAACTGGTCGCGACGGATGCAGAAGCCCTGGCCAGGTGGTGTGACAATATAGACACCGTACCGGATGACGAGGGTTTCATGAACATCTACCTTTGCCCCGAGCTATAATCCGCACCATGAACGACGTAATCCATCAGCTCACCGAGCGTAACTCCGCCCCCAAACTCACTGAGCCCGGCCCAGACAAGATTACGCTGGACTACATGATGCAGGCGGCTCTGCGCGCCCCCGATCACGCCTGGTTGACGCCATGGCGCTTCATCCAGCTGCAAGGTGATGCTCGCGCTGCACTGGGCGACGTCTTTGCCGAAGCGCTCACGCGACGTGACCCCGAAGCGGATGCGGCAGCACTCGACAAGGCTAAAGCGGCCCCTCTGCGAGCCCCATTGCTGATGGTCGTAGTCTGTCG
>JBCDKJ010000026.1:0-49953 GCA_038746745.1 Pseudomonadota bacterium | reverse complement strand
TGCCGTCGTCTTCATACTTCGCTGTGTGGCGATTTACCGTAATGGTGTGATATCGGTAGTCCAGCGACTCCATCCAGTAATTGTCGAGCTGAAAGTTCCAGGTCTGGCATTCCGGAATGCGGGGCGCCCGGATTTCCAAAGCCTCGTCGTCCGCCAACGCCCAGTGGGCATGGAAGTAAAAAATGTTGGGGTCGCCGCCGATGGATTGGCAGTACTCCTGGTCTGCTGGTGGCAGCGAGTTGATGTTCTCCTTCAGGCTGTGGGTCCAGTCGGCGAATAGCTTGACCGTGCCGTGCAGGTTGGCATTAATGCGCTGCAACTGCTTGTACAGTTCCGCGGCGGTGTAGGGCGGCGGTGCATCTCCGGGGCTGAGCGGCTCGATGTCTATAATGGCGGGGCGCTCGGTAGCGCGGTCCAGGAAGGTCTGCCGGATGTTCAGTGAACGGGTTTTTTCTGTGAGCGGCAGCCAGTTTCCGCTGTGCTCTTTTTGGCTGAGTATGATTTCGAAGCTACCGTCGTCGGCTACGTCCAGTTTGCTGGTGTCGAGAAAGCCGTCGGTGATCATGGTGCCGTCGGCGCCGTAGCTGCCGGAGATCGAGGCGAAACTGATGTAAAACACGCTGCCGCGGTTGCCCCGTATGCGGTATTCGAGGTCGCCCCGAATGGTGGCCCCCATATACAGATTGTCAGGGTTGTCGGCGCCCAGCTTGACCATGTTGCCCAGCCCCCGCATGACGGGGTACTCCGGGCTGCCGGTTTCTATCACGCCCTCAAGGCTGTTGCGCAGCAGTCGCGTCAGGTATCGGAAACCTTCGGCTCGGTTGAAAGCGTCGGTCGGTGTGCGGTCATCGGTAATAAAGCCTCCAAGCCCTTTGAGTTGCTCACAAAACTCCTCCCAGGCGGCACCGGATGCGACCTTTTGCTCGATCTCTGCCATATTCAATTCGTCGCTCATGCGTTTTCCTTATTGTTATCCACGGTGTTGTCCCAGTTCGTCCTTATTGCGGGACAGCGCTGGTTTGGTCCTCGATTCTCTGCATCCACGCGGTAACGCGAGGGTACTTATTCAGCAGTTCGGCGGCGATGTCGGCATCACGGAAGCACTGGAACATCGCGTATACGGCAAGATCTGCCAGTGTCAGCCGGTTATCTAACAGCCACTCGTCCTCACTCAGCATGTCTGATACGGCGCGGATGTGGCGCTCGGTGTCTGCTGTGAGAGAGGCCAGCGATTTCAGCCCCACACCTTGCTTGCGCGTAATTTTGCGCAGCACGCCGGGCAGTGCCCGAGTAAGCACCCAGCGCATCGGCGCAGATTCCAGCTCAATCAGCCGCGGGATATTGCGTTTGCCGTTTTCGTTGGTGGTAAAACGCAGCGTCATTTCATAAAAGTAGAGGCTCTCGTCGGCCCAGTCCTCTAACGCGTGCAGCATACCGCGCAGCTTAGGGTCTGCAGGAAGCAGAGAAGGGTCCGGGAACTGCTCTTCAATGTAGTACGCCATCTCGGTGGAGTCACAAACGATTTTGCCGTCGTGTTCCAGTGCCGGCAGCTTACCAGTAGGGCTGATCTTCACGATCTTGCTGCGCTCTGCGACCCGCCACTCTTTGCTCTCATAGGGCACGCCCTTCACGTTCAGCATGCGCTGAATCTTTTCGTTAAAGGGTGACAGGTGGTACAGATGCAGTGTCAGCATGAATGTGTTCTATTCCTCATTAGCCGCAAGCGCCCTGGCACGGCCGATTTCAAGAAGCAGGCCCGCGTTAGTCTGTGGTCCCAGCAGGCGCGTGGCGACCTTGCCCGCTGGACTAACAATCAAGGTCGTGGGCAAGACCGTGGGGCTCTCTGTCGCGAGTAGCGGCGCCGGGTCAGCTGCCAGTAGCGAGAACTCGATGCCCATTTCCGCAGCTGCCTCGGTCAGCGCCGGGCCGCGCAGGCTGTCAAAATTGACTGCATACACCGCAATATCTGAACGCTGTCGCGCCAGGCGATTAAGCTCAGGAATTTCTTCCCGACACGGCGCACACCAGCTTGCCCAGTAGTTGATGACCAACCAGCGCTCACCCAGCGTCGGTACTTCCACTACGCTGCGGGGAGTTTCACTGGTTTCAAGGCTGCAGGATAGACAAGCTGCGCTGAGCAGGGCGAGCCGGGCAGTGCGATTTACCAGACTGCCGATCACTTTGAAAACAGTTCGGCCAGGCTGATGTCCAGAGTCTCCCGCTGTTGTCGTCGCTGATTCTGGATCAGTTGCTGGGCCTGGGCGCGCCAGCCCTCTTCATCAGCAAACTGTAAGTGCTCCAGGGCGATCTCGCCGGTGACCCATTCCTTAAGCTGCCAGAAATGCACCCGATGTAGATCCCGAGATAACAGATAGCGCCCGCGTTCGTCGATAACGACCAGGCGGTGTTCAAACAGCTTGTCGCGCAAAGCGGTCCAGGTATCGCTGTCGAGGCTCGCATTGCGACGGTTGGCTTCCTGCACCAGGAAAAATTCTGTCATCGGTTCACCGGATTGATAGCGCTCCCACAACAGTTCCAGCACCACCAGGGCCTTCATCAGCGCTGGAACGCGGCCGGATGATTCATAGCGAAACGTGGATAGAGAGTGCACCAGCACAGCCCCCCCCAGCACGATATTCCAGGACAGAAAAATCCACAGCAACAGCAGTGGAAACGCAGCAAATGCGCCGTAGATGGCCGTATAGCTGGTTTTGGCTATCAACTTTCCAAACCCCCAGCGCGCGATATTAAAAACGGTTGCAGTGACCAGACCACCAATAAATGCATGGCGCATGTTTACTCTGCAGTTGGGAACCGCTGCATAAAGCAGGCTGAAAGCGGCAGCGGAGAGCAGCAGGGGTGCAAGCGTAAACAGTAGCCGACGCAGCCCTATCACGTCGTACTCGGCGAAGAAACGCTCGGCGACGGCGACATAGGCACCGCTGCCCAGGGCCAGGCCAATAAGGATGGGCCCGAGGCTCAGGACTGCCCAGTACAGCAGAAAACTGGATACCGGGCTGCGGTTCTTGCGCGTGCGCCAGATCGTGTTGAAGGTAGACTCGACATTGCGCAGCATCAGCACGGCGGTGACGATGAGAACGCCAATGCCGGGACCGCTGAGATTCTGCGCCTGCTTTGAAAAGTTGACCAGGGCGTCGCTGACTTGGGACTTAGCATTGGAGATCGCATCGCCGGCGCTGGCACCGTCCGGGAACAGGTTGTCGAATAACAAATCTTGCAAGTCCGCTGCGCGTGCTTGCAGATCGGGGATGGCCGAGAGGATGGCAAACATAACGGTGATGAGAGGCACCAACGCAAACAGGCTCATGTAGGTGAGCGCTGCGCTGGAGCGGTTGCAACCGTCCTGACGGAATCTCTGCAGCAGGTACTTGAACCAGGGCAGAACGGTCTCTGTCAGCACAGCGGCGGGGCGCGCGCGCGTGGTCTTTGCATCCATGGTGCTAATTATTGCATGTTTAGCGCCTTCGGCATGGCGTCCCAGTCGGGAAACCCAGTTGCTTTGTTATACTCCTCTGCTCGATCCACTCCGCCAATCCGAGGCTTTCGCATCCGCGTAATCCTGTAGCCATGTCAGACGTCACAATTTTCCACAATCCGCGCTGCTCCAAGTCACGCCAGACCCTGGCCTTGCTTGAGGAGCATGGGATTTCCCCGCGCATTGTTCGCTACCTTGAAGAGCCCCCTACAGTGACAGAGCTCAACAGTCTGCTCCGTGCGCTGGCGCTGCGGCCTCGTGACCTGTTGCGCAAAGGTGAGGCGTTGTACAAACAATTGGGTCTGACGGATGGTGACCTGTCGGATGATGATCTGCTGGAAGCCATGGCAGCACATCCGATTCTGATTGAACGACCCATCGTTCGACGTGGTGAGCTAGCGGTTCTTGGCCGCCCTCCGGAAAACGTTCTGGAGCTGTTGTGACGCCTTACGTGTTGGTGCTGTACTACAGCCGCCATGGCGCTACAGCAACCATGGCGCAACACGTGGCGCGTGGCGTAGAGCAGGCTACGGGCGTTGAGGCGAAACTGCGGACGGTGCCGGCGGTGAACGCGGGCGAGAGCGACGGTAATGGTGCCGGTATACCTGATGATGGCCCGCTGTTTTGCGAGCTGGATGAACTTGCCAACTGCGCTGGTTTGGTAATGGGCAGCCCCACGCGTTTCGGCAATATGGCGGCACCCTTGAAGCATTTCCTTGATCAGACCTCGGCACTCTGGCTCTCTGGCGCGCTGGTCGACAAGCCTGCGGCAGTCTTTACCTCCACTGCCAGTCTGCATGGTGGCCAGGAAACGACGCTGGTCAGCATGATGTTGCCCCTGCTGCACCACGGCATGCTTGTGCTGGGGTTGCCCTATGGGGAGGCGGGTTTGATGACGACCACAGGCGGTGGAACACCTTATGGTGCAAGCCATGTTGCAGGTCAGTCCGGGGAGCGTACGCCGGACGAAACCGAGTTAGGCTTGTGCCGCGCGCTGGGCCAGCGGGTGGCGGAACTTGCTGGGAAGCTGTCGCCATGACGGCCTTGTCTGCGGCACAGCGCAGCCCTCGCTCGGCAACGATGTACAGGCTCTCATTGGGTAGCCTGGCGGTGCTGCTGGCTGCGCAGGCGCTGGACAGTTGGCAGCGCGATGCCCCGGCGGTGATCTGGATACTGCGGCTGGTGCCTCTATTGATCTTTTTACCCGGTTTGCTACGCGACCATACGCGCAGCTTCGTCTGGTTGTGTTTTGTATCGCTGCTGGTGTTCGTGACGCTGGTGGAACGGCTGTTCGCCGATGTGCGCGACCCGGTTGCCTGGACTGCCATGTTGGCCGTTGTAACCTACTTCAATGCTGGCATGATGTACGTGCGCTGGCGCTCACAGGAGTTGAACCCAGAACGCGCTTCTGAAGCAAATGCCGAGGCAAATGTCGCAGAAGTTAACGCTGCCGCTAAAGAGGCTGACCATGGGAAATAGTTCGAGACCCGGCCCAATCCGACATGTGCTTGGTACCTTCTGGACCGGCCTGACCTATCTTCGCATTGCGCTGGGCAACCTGTTGCTGCTGGGATTCATCGTTCTGATAATTGTTGCCATGCGGGGCCAGGCTCCAGAACCTATCGATAACAACACCGCTCTGCGGCTCAACCCCGCGGGCATCGTTGTTGATCAGAAATCCTACGTCGATCCGCTGGCAGATCTGCTCAGCGACGGCGCTGAAAGCGGGGGCGAGGTGCTGCTAGCCGACATGATAGAAGCGGTGAAACTTGCGGCCGACGATTCGCGCATTTCCGCACTGGTGATGGAGCTGGACTACACGCCCGGGCTGGGCACCAGCAAAAGTGGAGAACTGGCATCAGCTATTGCTGCCTTTCGCGCCGCAGGCAAGCCGGTCATTGCGTGGAACGACAGCTTTCTGCAATCCCAGTATCTGCTGGCAACGGAGGCCGATGAAATCATTATTGACCCCATGGGCGGCGTGTTGCTGCAGGGCTTCGCCAACTATCAATGGCATTTTCGTACAGCCCTGGATGCGCTGGCGGTGAATATGCATGTCTTTCAGGCGGGCGCATATAAGTCTGCCACGGAAGTATTTCTGCGTGACGATATGTCAGAGCCGGAGAAGCGCATTACCCGACGCTGGTTGAGCCAGGCCTGGACGCATTATACGAACACCGTCGAAGAGAACCGTGAACTGGAAGATGGTGCCATCGATGCGCTGATCGCTGACTTGCCGGCGCGCGTGGCCAGCCAGGATGGTGGCAGCGCTGAGACAGCGCTGGCGGCTGGCCTCGTGGACAGGCTTCTGCCCAGGTACGACGCCAACGAATATATAGCTGGCGTCGTCGGCGGTACCGGTGATGATGGCTATTATCGCGCGGTGGACTTTACCGAATATCTGCGCAGGAAGCGTCTGACAGTGCCGACGTTTGATAACCGTCCGCAGGTGGCAGTCATTGCGGCGCGCGGCAGTATGCGCAACGGTAACCAGCCAGCCGGAAGCATCGGCGGTGAGTCACTGGCGCGCTTGATCGGTGATGCCATCGACGACGAGAGTATTCAGGCTATCGTGCTACGCATGGATACGGGAGGCGGCAGCACCTTCGCCGCTGAACTGATTCGACGACAGGTGGCCCGCGCAAGCGCTGCTCAAAAGCCCGTCGTCGTCTCCATGGGCAGCGTCACTGCGTCTGGCGGCGTGTGGGTGGCAACCGCTGCCGATCGCATACTGGCCACACCCACTACGGTAACTGGCTCGATTGGCGTATTTGCTGCGTTTCCAACTTTTGAACGAGCGCTGGCAAAGCTGGGTGTAGGTGTCGACGGGGTCGGCTCCACGGCGTTGGCCGGCGACCTCAGGCCCGACCAGGATGTCAGTCAGGCCAGCGCTGAGATATTGCAGGCGGGTGTTGACCACACGCACTCACAGTTCGTCGACCTGGTGGCGGAATCTCGCGGCATGCCGCGGGAAGAGGCCCTAGCGCTGGCCGATGGCTCAGTGTTTCTGGGCAGCAAGGCGCTTGAGCTGGGGCTGGTCGATGGCCTCGGCAGTCTTGAGGATGCAGTCGCCGTGGCGGCAGAGCTGGCAAACCTCGATGAGGATGAATATCGCGCTATTAACTATGAACCGGTCCCCAGTCCGCGCGAGCAGTTCCTCCGCAGCCTGACCGGCAATACTCTGCGGGTGCTGGGCGTTCAACTGCCGGGCTGGCAGCGCAGCCTGGCGTCCATCAGTGCCCCACTGATTTTGGGTCTGGAATTGCTGGACAGCCTGGACGATCCCCGGCATCTCTATGTCCACTGCCTGGGCTGTGCCGCACCTTAAATGACGGAGCCCTTCCGGCTGCGCGCACGCATAGAGAGCTTTCGCTTCGCGGGGCGTGGCTTAGCCATTCTGCTGCGTGAACAGCACAACTGCCGGATTCATTTTGTCGCCACACTGGTGGTCATCATCCTGGGATTTACGCTGAATATCGCGTCCTTTGAATGGGTTGCTGTGCTTTTCGCCGTCGGGTTGGTGTGGGTAGCTGAGGCCTTAAATTCGGCTCTTGAGTATCTGGCAGACGCCGCTGTGCCGGAGCAACATCTGCTGGTAGCGAAAGCCAAAGACGCGGCTGCGGCGGGTGTGCTGGTCGCATCAATAATAGCTGCAGCTATCGGATTGCTGGTGTTTTTGCCCTACACCCTGTGAATGCCAGGAGGCTGACGATGAGCACACTATCGACGGAGCAAGCCCTTCAGTCCCTGCTGGACCGCCAGGCGATACTCGATCTTCTGGGGGCGTACTTCAACGCCGCAGACCGGCATGACCATGACAAAATGCGAAGTCTGTATCACGAAGATGCGGTCGATGATCACGGGGCGTTTTTTAAGGGCTTAGCTATGGATTTCGTCGATCAGCTCCCCGAGATACAAGCGCCCATGGAAATTCTTCACCACAATATGACCACGACAAACATTAAGCTAGCCGGTGACTATGCCGAGGGCGAGATCTACGTGCTGGCTTACCACAAAGTGCAGGGCGAGACCGGTAGCTTCGATTTACTGATTGGCGGACGCTACTTCGACAAATACGAGAAGCGCGACGGTATCTGGAAGTTTGCCCACAAGGCGGTGGTGGCGGATTGGGCCACAGTGACTGACCCCTCCGCGGTAGATTTGAGCCATCCGCTGTTGGACGGTTCCTATATTGGCCAGCGCGATGAAAGCGATCCGTCCTACGATTTCTTCACACTTTTCGCCCGCGGTCAGCGCTAGCTGAGCCTGCGACGCTGCTCTAGCGCTGATCTGGCGCAAACATGAATGCCGACATAAGTATGGGAATAAGTGCCGACATGAGCGACGAACAGGCTATGGTGCGTCAGCTAGGACCGCGGCGATAAAGCCATCACGATCCTTCGGCGACACCAGAATTTCCTGCTGATTTCCATAGCGGATACGCACGCGGTTCAGCGACAGCGCCGGGCTGGACAACAGGGACCTCGACGGCTCAGCGCTGGTGATGCTCGCTCTGGCGATTTTCCAGCGGAACGGTCCACAGCGCACATCCAGCGTATCGCGGCTAACACGGTACTGCGTCTGCAATAACATCCACACTGGCAGTGACATACAGATCACCATCAGGGCGAGTAAAAGAAGCACATCGTTTAGCCGCAGGCCGGTGTCATCAGCGGCCAGCAGCGCGGGCGTGAACGCGATGGGGATACTTAGGAGCGCTGCGTAAAACCAGCGATCCACGGCTGATTTAAAAGTCTTCATCGCTGATTCATTTCCTTTTCGACCGAAGCAAAGCCTATTCTCCGTCTACGGCTCAGCATCCCCATGTGCTCCCGGCGTTTCAGTCTGTTTGGCAAGGAGAATCTCAGCAAGGTCTTCAAATCGGGGATACCCGCCCAGCTGCGGAGCAGCCGCGCAAATCAATGCCATCAGTAGCAGCGCGAAGGCGCTGAGGAACGGGCTTATTGCGCCTGACAACATAGCTGCGATGACCACTACCATGGAAGCGCAGCTCGCCATTCTTATCCACTTCAGGCTCGCTAACCTGCGCTTCGCTATGGCAATGGCTACGCGTTCTTTGTCTGTGAAATCCAATGTGCTGATTCTCAGTCGCCGCCGCACTGCGGTAGTGATAAATGGTAGCAGTCGAGGCGAGTGGTGCCACAATTGCATGGCAGCGACTTCGCAGCCCCTGCGCTATTGCAACTTCTCCTCAAGTATTCTTCAAGTGCAACTACCCGCAACGTGTTTTTGCCGTTATCAGGCAGTAGCCTGCATCAAGCGCTGTGGCTGCGCTTAGACTGGCATTACGTTCAGCCCAGGAGCCATCTTCCAGATCCGCGCGGAGGGCGGTGAGACCCTGCTCAAGGCCGGGCAGCGATGCGAAAGACGAGATAGACTGCCGAATCTCTGCACTCAGATATGCTTCCGGGCGCTTCCAGAATGCAGCAAGGAAGCCGTCCTGACAGTCTTCCGGAATCGGCAGAGGGCGGCTGCGCACGTCGTCGAAGTGCTGCTCCAGCTCAGTGATGGCCGGAAAGTTCTTCACATCATCGGCGATGATTTGGGGGAAGTAATCGCGAGTCAGCCAAAATGGAGCTGCGGAAGGGTCCCAGCTAATCGCCACAAAGCGCTCCCTAGTCACGCGATTGATTTCACTAAACGCCTGTGCGCGGTTGCTCCAGTGATGCATGGAGAGCACCGTCATGCTGTGACTAAAGCTTGCCTTGGGGAATGGCAGCGTTTCGGCGCAGCCTTGCACGGCCGGGTGCGCCGCTGGAGGACGTTGCTGGAGCATCTCCCGCGATGGCTCCAGCGCTACCAGCTCGCTGTGTTTCGGTTCATAAGAGCCCGTGCCAGCCCCAAGGTTCAGTAGCCGCTGTGCTGATTTGAGCTCAGAGGCCAGTGCAGCAGCCAGCCGCGGATCAGTGCGCCGCTGAATGGTGTAGTTGAGGCCGATACGATCGTAGCGCGCCATGTTACTCACTGCGCTGGCAGGCCGAGCACTCTCTCAGCAGCCGCTATTTGAAAATCAGCCAGAGGGCGTGAAGGATCCCAGGTACGTAGAAAAAGATGCACAGGACGATATTGATAATCAGGTCCTGGCCGGCGCCGTTCTTCAGGAACACAGCCAGTGGGGGTAACAGAATCGCAATGATCGCCAGAATGAATTTATTCATGGGAGGTCTCTGATGAGTGTCGCATGAGGCTACAAAATGGTTGCGAGGCTAACAAGCATTCCTGCCCAGCAGTGTGCTGTGAGTGCCAGCTCAGCCCGGTCGGGGCAGCGCGTCGGAAGCGGCATCATCTGGAATTTTGCCGCGTTTCAGCAGGATGCCCAGATCATCGAGTATGACGTACAACGAGGGCACCAGCAGTAGCGTAATAATCGTTGCGAAGACGATGCCAAAGGCGAGGGAAACAGCCATGGGAATAATAACCTTGGCCTGTGTGCTGCGCTCGGTCAGCATGGGTATCAGGGCGCAGAAGGTTGTCAGCGACGTCAGCACAATTGCCCGGAAGCGTCGGGTACCTGCCAGTACGGCAGCCTGCGCTCTGGGCATGCCGTCCTTAACCGCACGATTGACGTAATCCACCATAATCAAGCTGTCATTTACCACCACGCCAGATAGCGCAATGATGCCCATCAGCGACATCATGCTGACGGCATACCCGGTAATCATATGGCCCAGAACAGCTCCAATGATGCCGAAGGGGATTACTCCCATAATGATCAGGGGCTGAAAATAGGATCGCGTGGGAATCGCCAGCAATGAGTAGATGCCAAACAGGGCTAGCACGAAGCCAATCGTCATGCTGCGCGCAAGCTTCTCCTCTTCCTCTGACATGCCCGAGGAGGCAAAGCTCAGCCCGGGATACTTTTTCTGCAGCTGGGGAAGAAAGCTTGCCTCCAACTCCGCCTTAATACGCCCGGGTTCTACCTTGTCGGTCTCTGCTTCCGCGGTAACTTCGACAGCGCGTTTGAAGTCAATGCGCGTGGTCTGGTTGAAGCCAGGTTTTACGTCCACCGTCGCCACTGAGTTGAATGGCACGGCATCGCCGTCCGGTGTGCGAATAAACATGCCGTCCAGGCTGGCGGTCGTTCGTCTGTCTTCACGCGGATAGCGCACCATGACTTTGATTTCATGAGTACCGCGCTGAATACGCTGCGCCTCTGCGCCATAAAAGGCATGGCGTACCTGGGAGCCGAGATCAAACCGGGTGATACCCAGTGACTCTGCCTCAGGCTTGATGTCGAGATGGAATTCGTCGGAGATAGAGCTGACGCTGCTTTGTATATCGTACAGCCCGTAGTACTCCTTGAGTTTATCCTCCAACTCCCGCGATGCACGTTGCAGCATCTCCCAGTTCGGATGCGCCAGATCGAAGGAGATGTCGGAGCCAAAGCTGGGACCGTCGTCAGAGTAGAAAGAGAGGATTTCGGCGCCCGGAATCGTGCCCGTTCGATCACGCCACAGTCGCATCACTTCCTGGGTACTGAGGTCACGATCCTCTGCCAGCACCAGTTCGGCCAGGATGAAGCCCTCTACGATGCTCTGGCTGTAAGCGAACTGATGTCGCAGTAGCGCCTGGCCGTTGTTGGCCGCGCGATAGTCGCTGTCGACGTCTTCCAGCGCATGCGTCACGGCCTGAATTGCCTCCAGCGTCCGTCGCTGCGGCGTGCCTTCGGTCATTTTGAGGCTGACCTGAATGAACTCGCCCTGCACCTCTGGTGCCATCACCAGCCGAACTTTGCCGCCTGCGACGACACCGATCGTCAGCATCAGCATGCTCAGGAAAACAGCCGCAGTAAGGTAGCGACGCTGCACACAGCGTTCCACGAAAGGCTTGTACCTGTGTTCTACAAAGTGGCGCAGGTTCGCATTGGTCCACTCCTGTAACCGGTCCACCTGCTTCATCCAGCCACCGGTGGCCGGCGGACTGTGCGCCAGGTGTGCTGGAAGGATCCATTTGGACTCAACCAGCGAAAAAGCCAGGCAAAAAACGACAACGAAGCCCATCGCTTCGCCGAAGACGGCAAGACCGCCGTCGATGAACAGCGTGGGCATAAAGGCGACGATGGTTGTCAGCACGCCAAAGGTAGCGGGGGTGGCAACCTTGAGTGCGCCGGTGATGATCGCATCGACGCTGTGACCCCGGGCTTCCTGCTCAGTATAAGCTGCCTCACCAATAATAATGGCATCGTCTACCACAATCCCTAGCACCAGAATAAAAGCGAAGGCACTGACCACGTTCAGTGTGCCGCCTACCCAGGGACTGCCGAACACGATCATGCTGCCAAAGAAACAGATCGGAATTCCTATCATGACCCAGAACGCCAGCTTGATTTCGAGGAACAGCGCCAATACCAGAAACACGACTACCGCACCCATGGCGAGATTCTTCATCATCATGCCCAGGCGCTCGCCCAGGTAGTAGCTGTAATCCGACCAGATAGTGAGTTCTACCGACTCGGGCAGCGTCTGGTTTTTCTGCTCGACATAGGCGCGCGCAGCAGCGGCAGCCTTGATGATGTCCTGCTCGCCCATCGCCATAATGGGAAGGCCGATAGAGTATTTGCCATTGAACAGGGCAAATCCTGTGACGTCCTCAAAACCATCGGTGATATGTGCAATGTCTCCCAGCAGCAGGCGCGTGCCATCGGGGTAGGTTTTTAAAACAATGGCTTCAAAATCGGCTTGCCGATAAGCCTGGCCACGGGTGCGCAGCAGGATGTCTCCATTCTCGGTGCGTACAGATCCGCCGGGCAAATCTACGGATGAGCGCTTAACGGTGTTGGCGACTTCTCCGAGGGTCAGGTGGTATTCCTGCAATTGATGCTCAGAGACCTCGATCGCGATCTCATAGTCTCGCACCCCCCAAATGTTCACCGACGAAATATCGGGGTTTGAGGTCAGGTCCAGCTTTACCTGTTCCGCCAGCTCTTTCATGCTGCGTTCGTCCAGGTCGCCGGCGAGCTGGATGATCATGGCCTGGAAGGGCAGTTCAACGCGGCCAACAATTGGCTTTTCCGCGCCCTCAGGAAACGAAGATACGGCATCAATCCGCGTCTTCACATCGTTCATCAACTCGATAATTTCGTCTTCATTCTCCGGCTCTATAATGATGCGAGCAACGGATTCCTTGGCATCGGCTTCAATGCGCTTGATGCCTTCGACGTCGGAAAGAGCCTCCTCGACACGTAGCACGATGCCCGACTCTACCTCCTCGGGTGCGGCACCGGGATAGGGAATAACGATATCTATCACATCAATATCGAACTCCGGCATCATGGTGCGCTTTATATTGATCGCCGTGAGTAGGCCAACGGCGACGATAATCACCATCAACAGGTTGGCAGCTACCGGATTGGTCGCGAACCAGGGAATAATGCCCTTGTGGCGGGTCATGTGGGTAAGGCCTCTTTAAGCGGCCTTGACCGGCATGCTGGGCTTCACCGCAGACTGGTCCGGGGAGGGTTCTTTGGGCGCTCCAGTATCGGCGGCTTCCATCAGGCGATCCTGGCGCTGCGTGCTGAAGCGTTCACCAATCGAAACCTTCATGCCGGGCAGGGCGTCGCTGAGCAGCGTCAGTGACACCAAATCACCATCCTGCAGGCCACCGCTGATATAGACCTCATCGCCACCGGCGCGCAGTGTCGTGACTTCGCGGTTGCGCAGGGTCATCTGCTCGTCGACCACCCATACCAGGTTTCCCGCGCGCAAAGCGAAGCGCGGCAACACAACAAGGTTTTCCAGTGATCGCCCGATGATGTTGGCCTTTACGAAGGTGCCCACGCGCAGAGGCTGATGATCGCCCACCTCCAACGCATAGGGGTCATCGACGCGCGCTACTGCGAACAGCACGCGAGAGCGTTCATCCAGTGCCGCTTCGGTGCGATGCAGTCTCGCGTTCCAGTGCGTCACCACGCCACCGATGTCCGTGTAAAGATCAACTGGCGGCGCATCGCTGTCTGTAAAGCCCTCAACGCTGGGTAAATCCAGATACCCCAGCTTGCCCTGGGGGATAGCCAGCCTGACTTCGGCGAAATCCACCGAGAATACGCGGGCGATCTGGCTGCCGGGGGCAACGAATTGGCCCAGATCACTGCTGGTTTCCTGAATCAGGGCATCATAGGGTGCGCGAATCATCGTGCGCGACAAGTCTTCCTCAGCTCGGCGCAAGTCCGCCTGTGCCGACAGCAACTCCGACTGAGACTGTTCCAACTGCGGCTTACGCAGATAGAGATCCCTGGCTTCCTGGCTGCGCTTGCCTCGGTTTTCCAGGCGCTCCCACTCACGCTTGGCCACCTCTGCGCGACCCTTCTCCTGTGCTAGTGCGCTCTCGGCGGCTGCAATCTGCGCCCTGGCCCGAAATAACGCGGCCTGGTAATCGCTGTCATCGATACGCGCCAGAATATCGCCCTTCGCGACATAGCCGCCCGCGTTAAAGCTAGGTGACACGTCAACAATGCGGCCACTGACTTCGGCGATCAGCGTGGTGTCGCGGTGGGCGGTCACCGTGCCCTGTGCCTGCACGGGAATGCGCATGTCCTGCAGCACCACTTCACTGACGTCGACGACGGGTATGATTGGGCGCGCTGGCTCCAGCGTATTTTCTGGCCGGCTGATAATGAGCAGCGCAGCGACAGCAGCGGACGCTCCCACCAGAATGACTGGCGCAAAGTTGCGCAGTGAAACAGCGGCCATTGAAAGTACCTCCACCAGAAGCAGACGCCCGCAGGACGCCTTAAATATAAAGTTTAGTACGCCAAGGCCACGATTCGGGATTAATTTTGGGTAATAAAACCGCTGTTAAAACAAGGCTATAGCGCGATTGGCACCCAGTAGCGCGAGCCTCGGCCCGGCCCGCCAAACCCCAATGAGTTAGCCGAGGCTCCGCCTCACTCACGCTGGGCACGCTGACGCTCACCTCAGGGCGCCTCACCAGAGGTTTGCCAGTGGACGGCAGCCGCGCTGCGCGGATGTTATTCCGACGCAGCCTGCGTGTTGTCGAGATGCACGTCCATCTGCGGATAGGGAATGGAGATACCAAGTTCGTCGAAGCGCAACTTGACCTTGGCGTTGGTATCCCAGAGCACCTGCCAGTAATCAGTGGCCTTGACCCAGGGTCGCACGATGAAATCTACGCTGGAGTCACCCAGTGCACCGAGCTCAATAACCGGAGCAGGCTCTGCCAGAACGCGCTCGTCTTCAGCGATGATTTTCTCCAGCTCGGTTTTGACTACGCGAATATCGTCGTCATAGGAGACGCCAAAGACCATATCGACCCGACGTGTATCGCGTGCGCTGAAATTGGTGATGTTACCGCTGTATATGGCGGCGTTGGGGATAATGATCTCTTTGTTATCCACCGTGACCAGGGTTGTTGTAAAGATGCCAATTTTGTCGACCACACCCATCTCCCCGGCAGCGGCCACAAAGTTGCCCTGGGTAAAGGGGCGGAAAATGATAAGCAGGACACCCGAAGCGAAGTTTTTCAGTGAGTCCTGTAGCGAGAGACCGATTGCCAGACCCGCAGCACCCACAATAGCGATGAGCGAGGTTGTATCGACACCGAGCTGGTCCAGAGACGCTACGATGACAAAGAGTAAGAGCACCCAGCGAACAATGGAACAGATGAAGCCCACTAGCATCTGATCGACATTGGCGCGGGTCATTAATTTGCGGATCAGACCCACCACAGCGGAGACCACCATGCGGCCCACGACAAAGATAAGCAGCGCCATGCCAATATTGATGGCCCATGGGACGCCGTAGTCACTGATGAGTGCAGTCAGGTCGATATTGTCCAACATAAAGATCCCCTCGGTGTTGTTGTTCTCGAGAGGCGTAAAGTAGCCGTTTTTAGCGGCGATGTCCTGCGCTGGGTTTACACCGCGAGAAAACTCTACCCGTTTACCACTTCGACCCTGAGGCCAGTGCTGGCCTGGGGCAGGCTGGTAGTGAGAATGTGCCCTTCCAATGCATCTCTGACCGGCCTCACTAACAGCTGTACGTGCCCGCCCTGGAGAACCCGGCGTCCGACGGTGTCGACCTGAATGCCGCGCAAGCGGCCGTCTACGACGGTGTATACCCGGTCATCGCCATAAAGGCTCTGCACCGGCACGCCAGTGACCCTCTCAACGCCGGGCATTATGACGGTGACGTCGACGGCTTTGCCGATCTCCAGCAAGTCGCTTTCCGCCACGCGAAACAAGCCATCGACACCGGAGCGACCGTCCGCAACTTCCGCTGCAAGCTGTTCCAGTTCAATTTCCTGCGAGCCACTGTCGTTAAGACGCGCAACCACGGACTCGCCATTGGCCATTGCAAGCTTGACCGCGTCCGCGGCGCTGCTGGGAAGCGTTACACGAACCTGGAGGGCCGCGGTATCGTAAATTTCCAGCAGTATGTCGCCTTCACGCACACGGTCCCCCGGGGCAGCTTCAATGCGCGAAACACGGCCGCGAAAGGGGGCGGCCACGACGGTCCGCGACAAGCGCAGCTCCTGTTCTGCAAGCAGCGATTCAGCGCGAGCCAGAGCGGCCTCTGCAACTGCAATTCGCTGGGGGTGGTTGTCGACCTTCAACTGCTGCTCGGCCAACTGAATCGCCTGGCGGGCGACGTTGGCACGTGTGTCTTCAAGTTGCTCCGTGGCGACCAGATTCTGGCTGGCGAGTTTCTCCAGCCGCTTACGCTTGGCCAGCGTCAGTTCATGCAACTCCTGCATGTGACTGAAAACCTGCAAATCGATCTTGAGCTCATGTTGCAGTGTTTCCAGAGCGGCTCGCATCTCCGTGACGTCGGCCTGACGTTGCTCATAACGCAGCTCTTCCTCGGCATCATCGAGGGCGAGAAGCACATCGCCTTTCTGCACAATCTGACCTTCCCTGACGTTGACGCTGTTCACCATGGCCGTAACCGCTGCAGTGAGCTGTGCATGGTGTGGCGTTTCCACCCGCCCGAACAGGCGCAGCTCGGGCGACAGTTCGCCTGTCTCCGCCGCCATGGTGGTGACGGGAAAGACTCTTTCCGCAACCTGATTGGGATCATGACTGGGCGCTGTTGCCATCAGCGTACCTGTGGCCGCCAGACCGACGCAGGTAATCGCAAGCAACGCCTGATTTTTCTTGGACGGTTTTTTAATTCGCATATTGAGCTTCATGTCGAACTCCTTGGCTGCGCGTCGGTGAAAGCTGCTCCAGCACCGACAAGATCGTGGGAATAACGAAGAGAATGAGTGTGGTGCCGTAAAGCAGACCGAAGCAGATCACTACAGCCAGCGGCACCATAACCTCGCCCATGGGAGAGCTCTCCAGCATCAGCGGCCCGAGGCCAAAGGTCGTAGTGAGCGAGGTCAGGATCACCGGTCGCAGGCGCTGGCTGCAGGCTTGCTCCAATGCGGTATCGGCATCCAGGCCGCGTTCACGCCCCTCCCGGTAGGCGCTGATCAGAATGATCGAGTCATTCACGATCACGCCGGTGAGCGTAAACACGCCCATGATGGCGAGCGCTCCCAGGTTCATGTCGAGCAGGTACAGGCCAGTCAGGGCGCCTGTCAGCCCTAGCGGGATAGCAGCCATTACGGCCAGGGGCCAGCTCCATGAGGAGAATATCCAGGCCAGAATCAGGTAGATCAGTAGCAGCCCGATCACCGCGCCTACCATCATGTCGGACAGGATTCGCGCCTCTTCCGATGAGTAGTCACCCAGCCCGTAGCTGACGCCATGGCGGTCGACAATGTCGGGTATCACTTGCTGTTCCAGGTCTTCAATAATGGCCATCGCGGTGTTGATCTTCTTGTCCACGTTGGCAAATACATTGACAGCCTTGCGGGCATCGCGGTGGTTGATTCGCTCTATGCCTCGACGGCTGCTGACTTCAGCCACTGCCAACAGCGGCAGCGACTCGCCGTTGGGAGTGGTGATCGGCAGGCTGTGCAGTGAGTCAAGGCGATGGCGTTCGTCGGCAGGCAGGCTGACATTGACCTCAAGCTCGGCATCGTTTTCAGTGAACAGCTGCACGCGGTGACTTGCAAAGGCTGCTCGTATTTGCCGGCCCACTTCGGCGCTCGTAAGGCCCAGACTTCGGCCCTCGGTAGTGAGTGACACCAACCACTGCTCCTTCCCGTAGGGCAGGTCGTCGTAGACATTGATCACGCCCGGGTAGGTGGCAAGCTTTGTTGCCAGTTCTTCCGCAGCGGCCTTTAAGACATCGACCTCTCGACCCGAGAAGTAGAGGCCAATCTCTGGCCAATTGCCCTCTCCTGAACCGATATAGAAGCGCTCGATGAGTGGTGAGGCGGGAAGCTTCGATTTCCAGGCACTGATAAATTCGTCCAGCGTCACACGACGCTGCTCTGGGGAAACCAGCTCAACCCACAGGGCTGCAAACTGAGCCCCATGCTTGTCGGCCTGATCAAATTGGGCGTAATTGCGGTTAATGACGTGGGTGACGACCAGACCACCACCCAGCGCCTGGTCTGTTTCAATGACCGCCTGCGCCATGGTGTCCAGCCAGGCTTGTTTCTGATGTTCGGTGGTGCCGGCTGCAAACTGCATGTAGGCATCGGCGAATTCGAAGTCAATGTTAACGTCGAGCTCAGGTTTGATGCGTCCTGTGGCGAGCAGGCTGAAAGCCGTCACAAATCCAACCAGTGCCAGCGCCACCACAGAGCGGCGGTTCTTCAGGGCTATCCGCAGCGTGGGCAGATAGCGGGTGTCCCGGAAACGATTGAACTGCCTGTCAAACCAGATACGCAGACGCGAGGGCTTCTCGTGCGCCAGTGCCGCGAAGCTATGGCGAAGGTGTCCTGGCATAATCAGAAAGCACTCCACCAGAGACGCCAAAATCACGCAGACCATTAGCACTGGGATTTCGCGTATTGAGGCTTCGTTAATCGCCAGAAGGGGCAGCAGGGCTGCCAGCGTAGTGAGTGAGGACGCCATAACCGGAGCAAACATACGCTGTGCGCCGACAGCGGCAGCTTCCGCTGGTGGAAGGCCTTGCTCATGCTGGTACAGCGCGTGCTCTCCCACCACGATGGCATCGTCCACCACAATGCCCAGTGCC
Source organism: Pseudomonadota bacterium (assembly GCA_038746745.1). GTDB lineage: Bacteria > Pseudomonadota > Gammaproteobacteria > Pseudomonadales > Halieaceae > JANQIO01. Next base: position 31,383 of record JBCDKJ010000026.1, on the reverse strand, counting down.
ATGACTACACCGATCATGCTGATGAAGTTGATGGTTCCGCCGAATCCGCAGAACACTGCCAGCGCGCCAAGAAACGATACGGGTATGCCGATAGTGACCCAGAACGCGACCCTGCCGTTGAGGAAAAGAAACAGGGTACCGACTACCAATAGCAGGCCGCCGATGCCGTTCTTCAAAACCAGACCAATCTGGTCAACGGCGAAGCGCCATGCCTCCAACCATATGGTGACTTCTACACCGCGCTCGGCTAACACCGAGGCATTTTCTGCTTCCCAGGCGCGCAGAATGTCTGCCGCTCGTAGCGTGTCAGAATGTTCGCCGCGGCGCAGGCGCAGCATGATGGCAGGTCGATTTTTGTAATAGACCAGGCGCTGATCGTCCTTCTGACGCCGCTCCACGTCAGCGATATCACCGAGTCTCGCCAGGCCGGTGTCATTGCCCAGTCGTACCGGCAGTTGCTCAAAGTCTTCGACCGTGCGGCGCTGATCCAGACTGCGTAGTTTGCGCTGTGCCTGACCGCCACCGGCAGAGCCTGCGGGCACATCGCTGGATGCAGACAGCACGCTGGCGGCAATGTCCCCCAGGGGCACGCCCAGCTCAAACAGCGTTTTGCTATCAATCTGAATGGCGATCTCTTCGTCTGGCACGCCCCGGAAGTCAACTTTGTCGATGCCCCGCGCCAGCAGGTCGCGTTCTACCTCGCGCGCCACCGGCATCAGTTCTTCGAGACTGCCATCGGTGGAGATCAGAATGGCGGCAATGGTGTCCAGATATTGATTGCGGTAGACGTCAGGCGGTTCGATATCCGCCGGCAGGTCGCGCACCTGCGAGACCTGCTGCTTCAATCGATCCATGGCCTCTATCATGTTGGTACCTTTATCAAACACCACTTCGATATGAGCGAAGCCATCCGCCGTAGATGAGGTGAGGCTGCGGACCTGGGTAAGACTGCGGAGCTGGTATTCAATGGGCTGGGTGACCAGCCGCTCGACGTCCTCGGCACTGGCGCCTGGCCAGCGAACCTCGACACTGGTCTGAGTGTGTTCCTGTTGCGGGTTAAGCTGTACGTTGAGCTGTCGCAGGCCCCAGAATCCGACCAGAACCAGCATGATCATCAGCAGGTTGGACGCCAGACGATGGCGTGTGAACGTCTCGATCAGGTAATGAGCCTTCTGTCCTTTTTGGTCGTTCCGTGTTAGCTGGGTCATGATGTTGATGCGTCTGCCTGGCAGGAAGTCATTTTTGGATAGATGTTTAGTGTTATACATAACTATATCACCAAAGCAGTACAACTATGCAAGCCGGTTTTTAGAAACATTTTGTCCATGTGGACGAGGGCTTATGCGCTGATCTATAAACTCTATAAAAATTAGTCACTTAGAAGTTTTAAGGGTGCTTTCATCGCGCCCAGATATTGTTGGAGACCCGCCATGACCACTGTTATCGAGCACCCAGAGGCCTTGCTTAAAGCCATCGGAGAGACGCTCCCGCCCACCGATTGGCTGGAAATCACCCAGCAGCGCATCGATCAGTTTGCAGATGCCACGGGTGACCACCAGTGGATTCATGTAGACCCCGAAAGGGCGAAAGAGGGACCTTTCGGAGCGACCATCGCGCACGGCTATCTGAGTTTGTCGCTGGCGAACTACTTCCTGCCACAGCTTATGCAGGTAGAGCAGGTCAGCATGGGTGTGAACTACGGCTGCGAGAAAGTGCGCTTTCCGTCGCCAGTACCCGTTGGCTCCAGGTTGCGCGGCGGCGGTGAGATAGTCAGTGCCGAGGCGGTGAAGGGTGGTGTACAGGTGGTAGTTCGGGTGACCGTAGAGATCGAGGGCGGTGAGCGCCCCGCCTGCGTCGTTGATACTATCTCTCGCTTCTACCCAGCTGATTGAACACGGCAAGCGGATCGATGGAGTTCAACCAAACGGAACTGGCACCAGCGCACCCCTCTGCGACAGTAGTGATCGTGAGACCGGTCGCTTCGGGACTCGAGGTATTGCTGGTGCAGCGAAGTCAGCAACTAAAGCACATGGCGGGAATGTGGGTGTTTCCGGGTGGGCGCGTGGAGCCTGTCGACGAGGCCGAGGCGAACTCAGAATATGAAGCTGCGCTGCGTGCAGCGATTCGAGAGACTCAAGAGGAAACTTCTCTGCAGGTATCCCCGGAAAGACTCTTTCAGATATCTCACTGGACCACGCCGGCAGGTGCAAAAAAACGCTACGCGACCTGGTTTTTCGTGGCCATGGTCGATGATGATCAGGAGGTCACGGTAGATGGGGGCGAAATCGCGAAGCACCGCTGGGTCGCGCCTGCGCAGGCACTCGCTGAACAGCGACGCGGTGAGCTGACCTTGTTGCCGCCAACCTATATAACGCTGCTGGAGTTAGATGCCCACGGTGACTGCGACACGCTGCTGGAGCACGGCAGGACCTGGGACCCCATCATCTATGCTCCGAGAGTGACTCAGCTGGATGATGCGCTGCATTTTCTCTACGAAGGTGATGCCGGCTTCGCGCATTCAGACCCCGCCGCGGTGGGACTGCGGCACCGATGCATCATGATCGGTGAGCGGCTCGACTATGTTCGGGAATGCTAGGTTCGGGAATGCTAGGTTCGGGAATGCTAGGTTCGGGAATGCTAGGTTCGGGAATGCTAGGTCCGGGAATGCTAGGTCCGGGAATGCAAGGTCCGGGAATGCAAGGTCAGGGAGAGCCTGGTCTCAGGCCGCCTTGGTAGCAAGGCACTGGTCCAGCGCCTTGAACAGCGTCTGCTCGGTATCAACAATCTGCTCCATCTGATCAAAGACAGCATGCCATGACGCTCGGCCAGCGCCCTCTAACTTCAGTGGCTGTAACAATCCCGACAGATTGCGCCAGTGGCCCGCGGCATTGGCCGCTGATACTGCACTACTGGCACTAATCAGATCCGGGCGCTGAAGTGCTGCCCAGCCCAGGAAGTCGGCGAAGTGCTGGCGGAAACAAGCCCCCCCCGTGCCAAATTTTTCGATGGCATTGTCAAGATCTCTGGCGCAGTGGTCGGGTCTGGACTGCTGCGGCCAATGACGCATGTGCCTGCTGAGCAGTACCAGACCGGCCAGTCCAGTCGCCAGCTCCGCGCCTTCAGCGAGGTTGCCCTGCATTAACTCACTCTGCGACTGGTCGCGGCCTAACATGCGGTCCACGGTGATACGCAGCGCCCTTTCACAGGCACTGGGAAGGCTGTGGGCGATGCGCCCGGAGTGAAACTTGCCCCAGAGATTAAAGGTACTGATAGCGTCCTTGGGATTTCGGCTCCGACGCAATGCGCCCATGGAGCAGGTTTCCGGCGTTGGGTTGATGCGATCAGCGATATAGACCTCTTGACGCGAATCGTCATAGCCCAACAACACGAACCGGTGCGCGGGGAAGTGCACTTTGTACTCTCGATAATCGAGATACAGGATGTCGCCTGAGAGCATCGTCGGTCTGCCGGCGTCAACTTCAGCGCGCACTTCCTCCCAGGCCAGATCATCGTCTGGCTGTATTTGCTCACGGTAGTCGATGCCGAGCGTGCGCGCGAGGTCTGCTTCCATCGTCACGCCGCGACCAAACAGTGTGAATCCCGTATTGTCGGGGCGGGTGAAAAAAATGCTATCAATGCCCGCGCCCAGGCCAAACACCACCGCCTCGGGAAGGTCTACATCACAGTAGTGATAGATCAGGTTGCGCATGCTCCCGCTGCCGCAGTGACCCGCGGGAATAATGCGAAAGTTGTCAATCATTGCGCCCATCGCTGGCAGACTAACGCAGCGCGCTTGGTGAGCCCATCGGTTAAAACGAGGGTGTGACTCAGCTCACTAAAATATGTGCCGCGGCAGCGGGGCAAGCGGGGCAAGAGCCCTCAGCCATGGCAAGAGCCCTCAGCCATGCCAAGAGCCCTCAGCCATTGCAAGAGCCCTCAGCGATAGAGGAGCCCTTAGCCATGACAAGAGCCCTCAGCGATAGAGGAGCCCTTAGCCATGACAAGAGCCCTTAGCCATGACAAGAGCTCTTAGCGAAGATGAGAGCCCTCTTCGATGCCTGCACCTCAGAACTGAGGAATGGGTGCAGGATCGATAGGTAACTCGCTGCGCCCGTAGCGCTGTGCACGGTCCGTTAACTGCGCCTCGGCTTCCTCAACACCAATCATGAGAATGAATTTACCGGCCTTGATGCCGCTAAGCGCATAGTCAGCCAGCTCGTCCAGGTCCTGAAACTCCGGCTCCATGCCATATTCCTTCATGACTTTCTTGAAGTCCTCTACGGTGGGAGAGGGAATGCCTGGCTTCTCCCGTGCGAGCTCTTTAGGTCGATTGCGGTCGGTAGTCCATATTCCCGTGTCCAGCATGCCGCCAGAGGGATAGAAAATCGATGCGGCGAGATGCGTCTCCTCACCGCGTAACTGCGCGCCCAGACACTCCGTGATGATTGATACCGCTGCCTTGCTGGAAGCGTAAACCGACTGATACGGCAGCGGCGAGATACCGCCGTCGCCCGAAGATGTGTTGATGATATGACCCGGTTCGCCACCGGCAATCATGCGGGGCACGAAACTTTGGATGCCGTGTATGACTCCCATCACGTTGACGCCGTGCACCCACTTCCAGTCGTTGGGGGTGGTTTCCCAGACGTTGGCCGAGGGCGCAGCCACACCCGCATTGTTGAAAAGCAAATGGCAGGCACCGTGTGCCTCGTAGACGCTGTCGGCCAGCGCGTCGACGGATTCAGGGTTGGATACATCGCAGACCACGCCACTGACCTCGCCCTTGCCATCCAGCTCCGCCAGCGCGCGATCCAGTGCGCCCTGCTCGACATCTCCAATAACAACTTTGGCGCCCTGAGCCAGTAGCTGCCGTACCAATGCTGCGCCTATGCCACTGGCGCCGCCGGTAACGACGGCGACTTTATCTTGAAAATTATCCACGACTATTCCTCTGCCTGTTTGTGGGAGCTTGAGTCTAACGGAGGGGCGGTTGCAGGGGAGTGCTTTGTAGTTGCCGGTGCTGCGCGGTTCAAAATGCCCGACTGTTTAACGCACCGTCCCGCCCCCATCAACGGATAGTAATTGCCCGGTGATAAACGAGGCGCGGTCCGACAGCAGGAAGACCACAGCTTCCGCGATCTCCTCGGGCTCGCCTAGACGGTTCATGACCGCGGCACGCTCCAGGCTTTCTTTCATTCCGGGTTGCTCCGTGAAGTAGCGCTCCAGTCCAGGCGTTCTGATCACGCCCGGAGACACTGCATTGATGCGTATACCCTGATTGCCCAGCTCTGCGGCGGAGCTTTTGGTTAGTACATTGACACCGCTCTTGGCCGCCGCATAGGCAGTATTAAAGGCTTGGCCACGCAGAGACGCGTTGGAAGAGATATTTACGATAGCGCCACCACCGGCTTCCAGCATGGCGGGTATCTCATATTTCATACACAACCAGGTGTTAGTGAGGCACATATCCAGGGTGTTGTTAAAGACGTCGCGGCTATAGTCCTGAATAGGGCCCGAACCGCGGCTTACAGCAGCGCTGTTGCAGGCCAGATCCAGCTGCCCAAAAGCCGATACGGCTGCAGCGATGGTCGCTGCGACGTCGTCCTCTTTGCTGACATCGCCTTCGATGAATTCCGCATGCCCTCCCGCTGCAGAAATCGCTGCGACCGTTTCTCGCCCGCCGTCCGCGTTGAAGTCTGCCACCATGACCGCCGCACCCTCTCTCGCCATGGCTTCACAAATGGATCGGCCGATACCCATGCCACCGCCAGTGACCAGCCCTGTTTTCCCGCTCAATAGACCCATTTCAAAACTCCTTTGTGTCTGGATTCCGGCATCTTGCAGGAGTTGGCTGGCAAGGGCAGCAGCAAAAACCGACGTCTGGTTGAGATATTGATCCGATGGCTCGGAGTCTGCCCAAAGGCCAGGGTTCTCACCGCAAGCTGTGACAGACTTCGCGCTATGGCAGTACAGAACACAACAGCGCAACCGAGCGCGTCGGGTTCAGGAACAGCAGCGTTCGACGCTTTTCTGGAGCAACGCCTGGGCCCGTACCAGGCGTTTAATCCGGTGAGCCGAACCCAGATATGGCAGTGGTGCAGCGTCATGGGAGAGCGCTCACCGCTATATCTAGACGCCGAGTATCAGCGGGATACTGAATTTTCTGGTCGTGGTGCGGTGGCTCCACCCGCCATGCTACAGATGTGGACCATGCGCGATATCAACGACGCCCATGCGCCAGGTTCTACGGATGCACACCCCTACCCGCATATGCAGACCCTAGAGGCAGCGGGTTTCCTCGACAACGTGGCGGTGGGATACGACCTGCATTTCCATCGCTACCTGACCGAGGGCGAAACGGTGCAGCACTACAAATCCGTGGCCAGCATAAGCTCACTTAAACAGACGCAGCTTGGCGAGGGACACTTTTTCACAGACAAAATGGAGTATCTGGATGGTGGTGGAAAGTGCTTTGCCGAAGCGTTCATCACCTACTTTCAGTATCGCCCAATTGAGGGAGCTATGGCGGCTGACGCGGAGCAGAGTTCCGCTGCAGGGGCGGTAGAACCCAAGGAAGACAGCTGGGTCCCGGACTACCAGGACCTCGATGTAAGCGTTCTGACGCCAGGCGTCTCGCTGCCAACGCTGGCGATTCCTATTACGCATCGCCTGTTAGTGGGGGGCGCGATAGCAACTCAGGACTTTACGCCGGTCCACCACGATGTTCCGGCGGCGCGAGCCGCAGGTATGGCCGATATCTTTATGAATATCCTGACCAGCTGTGGCTTGTCAGCACGCTATCTGGGGGACTGGGCTGGCCCGGGCAGTCGATTGCAACGGCTCAGTTTCAAGCTGATGACACCTAACTTTCCAGGAGATGTGATGCGTTTCCAGGGGCGCGTTTCGGCGTTGGAGAGGCTTGATCAGGGCGCCAGTATCGGCCTGGAATTCGCTGGGCTCAATGCGGCTGGTCCGCACATTTCTGGTTCGGCACAACTCTGGCTGCCTGGTAAGTAAGCCGGTGCTAGTACTGGCGCCAGCGTCCGGGTCAACAGGCTGAGTCCACCAATCTCGCGACACTATTCTCAATTCTCAATTCTCAATTCTCAGCGCAGTACCCCAGGGTCAGTACCCTGGGGACAGTACACCAAGGACAGTAGGATCAGGATATGACGCATGCGTAAACGATTTGAAGGCAAAGTAGCCATAGTGACCGGCGGTAGTCTGGGTATTGGCCGTGCAACGGTCGAGTTGCTGGCGGCGGAGGGCGCCACGGTCGTCGCCTGCGCAAGACGCAAACCAAAACTTGATGAACTGGTGGAACGCATAAACGATGGTGGTGGCCGCTGTCGAGGCGTCGGGCTGGACGTCAACGATCTTGAGGGCTTCACCGACCTGATTCAGCAAACGGCCGAGGAGTTCGGTCGACTCGATGTGCTGGTCAATAATGCGCCATCGGTGCGCGGTGGCTTGGTGCTGCATCAATCCATCGAGGATTGGCGCGCGAACTTTACTGCGTCTGTCGATAGCACGTTCATAGGCTGTCAGGCTGCTATGGCGATCATGCAGCGTCAGCGCTGTGGATCAATCGTCAATGTCTCCTCTGTCAGCAGCTTGCGCGCCGGTATGGCAGCTGGCGCTTATTCTGCATCCAAGGCAGCGGTCAATCAGTTTACCCAGTGCGCTGCCATGGAAGCGGCGCCCTATAATGTCAGATTGAATGTTGTGGCTCCTGGCTCAACCATCACGCCGGGAATGGAGGCGGCCACGCGTAAAGATCAGTCCGTTCAGGATGCGATTGCCGGTGCTATTCCCATGCAGCGACATGGCACGCCGGAAGAAATGGCTGAGGCAATCTGCTTTCTGGCGTCGGACCAGGCAGCGTTTATCACAGGTGTTATCTTGCCCGTGGATGGCGGCAAGACTCCGCAAATGTACATCCCGCGCTTCGATATCACGGCGCTGGATAACGTTACTCTTAACGACGGCGGTAACGACGGCGGTAACGACGGCGTTAACGATAGCGGTGACGAAGGCGCCGCAGGCGCTTGAGCTAGAACTGATCGGGTCGCAGCATTGCGTCATGACCGCCATCGATAAACAGCACCGAGCCGCAGATAAAGCTCGCCTTATCGCTGATCAGAAACTCGACCGCGTCGGCCATGTCGGCCGGTGCACCAGGCCTGCCTATCGGAATGCTGGCGACAAACGCTTTGATCGCATCGCCGTAGGTAGGGTCGTTCGCAACTGCAGCCGTCATCGGCGTTTCCGTATAGCCGGGTGCAATCGCGTTCAGTCGAATACCGTCTGCGGCATAGCCTGGCGTATGGTGTCGCATCCAACGCGCAAGCGCTTGCTTGGTGCCGGAGTACACAGTTTGTCCTTCCATGGATTCCAGTGCGGTGCCGATGCCGTCAGCACTGTCTGCCAGCAGTGCTTCAACAAAGTCGAGATTAGTATCCATGGGCGCGGAATTGGAAGACAACAGAACAACGCAGCCCCGCTTCGCCGCCAGCAAGTCTCTCAGCGCTTCGACCAGACGCACGGAGCCGAAGTAGTTCACCTGCGTGATCAACTGCAGGTCGGGCATATGGCCAGCGAGCCCCGCGCAGGGGATCAGGCCATCAAGGCCATCCTTTGCAGCTTCGCGAATACCTGCCGCAGCCAGTTGTCGGCCCGCGTCAGTCGACAAATCAGCCTCAATATCAGCGTCGTTGAGGTCGACCACGATCACGCGGTGGCCCAAATCAAGCAGGCGTTGTTTGATGGCGGCACCGATGCCGCTGGCGCCACCGGTAATAGCAATTGTTTTCATGCTGTCCCCTCGCGCAGCGCTTTCCGGCGCCTATGCTGACCGTGCAAGCTGCGTCGTGAATAAAAACCGAACTACTGTAGCGGTGGGTGGCGTTGCGAGCTACCGGCGCCGCGTTGCGAGCGGGGGCTGGTGCGACATACCATCCCGAAGCACGAGGAAGGAGTGCCGATGACCGATGCTGCATTGATGGCGCGCATAGAGCGCCTTGAGTCTCTGGATGCTATTCGCCAGCTGGTGGCCAAGTACGCTCTCAGCCTCGACATGCGAGACCTTGATGCGCATGTCAACCTGTTCGCCGAAGATATCCGAGTCAGTCGTGACCTGAGTGGGCGCGGACACCTGAAGCGCTGGCTGGACGATACGCTGCGGCTGCAATTCACCGGGACGTCACACCATACCGGCAACCACATCATCGAGTTCGAAGATCCCGATCATGCTATAGGCGTGGTGTATTCCAAAAACGAGCACGAAACGCCCTGCGAGAGTGGTGACGTCGAGTGGGTCATCATGCAGATGTTGTATTGGGATAACTATGAACGTGTGGACGGTGAGTGGTACTTCCGCCGCCGGCTTCCCTGCTACTGGTATGCAACAGACCTCAACAAGCCGCCAGTGGGCGAACACAAGATGCGTTGGCCAGACCGCGATGCCTATGACGGCGCGTTCCATGAACTGTTTCCAAGTTGGCGTGAATTCTGGACGCAGGCCGCCACAGATGGCATGCCTGAGGTCGCCGCACCAGCGCCCCTTAACGAGTTTTTAAAGCGCATGCGTCGCGACGCACCTGACCCGCGCATTCGCGTGCGCTGACGCTGAGACAAGCGGAGAGAGCCTTTTGATCGATAACCTTTTTACACCCCTCACGCTCGGCGACCTGCGATTAAGAAATCGCATTTTGATGGCGCCCATGACCCGCAGTCGCGCTGGGCCTGAAGCGATGCCCACGGAACTCATGGCGGAGTATTACGGGCAGCGTGCCAGCGCTGGCATGATCATCACAGAGGGCATTTCTCCCAGCGCCGACGGTATTGGTTACTGCCGCACACCCGGCATTTATACTGACGAGCAACAGGCCGCATGGGCCGAGGTGGTGGCAGCGGTGCACGGGAAAGGGGGCGTGATTGTTGCTCAAATCATGCACTGCGGTCGTATTGGACATGCCTTGAATAAACCCGCAAATAGCGAACTGGTAGCGCCTTCGGCGCTGGCTGCGCAGGGCGAGATGTACACCGACGCCGACGGCATGCAGCCCTTCGGCGAGCCGCGAGCGCTGACCACAGATGAAATCGCGCTGGTGGTGCGGGAGTATGCCACGGCCACAGAGCGCGCCTATGCTGCGGGGTTCGACGGAGTGGAGTTGCACTGTACCAGTGGGTATTTGCCCGCGCAGTTTCTCTGCACAGGCTCTAACCGACGCGAGGATGAGTACGGCGGTAGCGTGCAGAACCGGGTGCGCTTTCCGCTGGAAGTACTGCGCGCCATGGCAGAGGTTGATTGCTCGGGCCGCGTCGGTTTTCGGATCGCGCCTGATAACCGCTTCAACGATGTCTACGATGAAGACCCCCGCGACACTTTTGCGGCCTTTCTGGCCGGTGCTAGTGAGTTAAATCTTGCCTATGTACACAGTATCCGGATGCCGCAGGGGCGAGTGGACAATTTGCAAATCGCCAAAGACCACTTTCCTGGCCGCGTCATTGCAAATGAAAGCTACAGTGCCGAGGAGGCCGCGCAGGCGATCGAATCCGGTGCGGCGGATGCGGTGAGTTTTGGCCGACCCTTTATCTCTAACCCAGATCTGGTCGACCGTCTCTGGCGCGACAAACCGCTGGCGAAAACTGATTTTTCGACCTTGTACACCCCGGGTGCAGCGGGCTATACGGACTATCCTTTTTTGAGCGCATGAACTGAGCACCTGACATGCCCGGTAAGCAGCGCCGTTCTCGGCTACACTCCCGAGACCGCTCCCGGCGGATATCAACCCGCCCAAGGCGGTTACAAGCTCGCAAACCGCAACCACAAGGAGGTCGTTATGGCCGCTACCGCCCTGCAGCTACGCAGCACCGTGACTGAGAACCAAACGCTGGTACTCGCGCTGGAAGACGTCTCGATACCAGAGCCTGGACCAGACGATGTATTGGTCAAGGTGGAAGCTGCACCCATCAACCCCTCTGATCTGGCGCTGCTGCTGGGACCTGCCGATATCAGCAGCGGTCGCGTTGACGGTAGTGCCGAGCGACCCGTTGTGACGTTCGACATTCCCGCCGAGGCAATGCCACTGGTTGCCGCCAGGGTCGGCCAGTCGCTGCCGGTTGGGAACGAGGGTGCGGGCACCGTCGTCGGTGCGGGTAGTTCAGAGTTGGCGCAATCGCTGATGGGTAAGACCGTGGGTATTTTCGGAGGAGAGACCTTTGGCCAGTACAGATGTGTGCCCGCCTTTCTCTGCCTGGAACTACAGGAAGATACTACTGCTGTTGAGGGAGCCTCCTGCGTGGTCAATCCGCTAACCGCTCTGGCGATGGTGGAAACCCTGCACATGGAAGGCCACCAGGCGTTGATACACACTGCCGCCGCCTCCAACCTGGGCCAGATGCTCAACCGGATCTGCCGTGCGGATGGGGTCGACCTGATCAATATCGTGCGCAAACCGGAACAGGTAGGCATTCTTGAAGATCTGGGTGCTCGCTACATTGTTAACTCCACCGACGACGATTTTCACGCAAAGCTGACGGCGGCGATTCAGGAAACGGGTGCGACGCTGGCGTACGATGCCACCGGTGGTGGCAAGCTGGCCAACCAGGTCATGACCTGTATGGAGAACGCCGCCGCCAGCACCATGACTGAGTACAACCGCTATGGCTCAGATACGTATAAGCAACTCTACATCTACGGCCGTCTGGATTTAACACCTACGGTTCTAACGCTGAACTATGGATTTTCCTGGGGTATAGGCGGCTTTCTGCTGACGCACTTTCTGCAAAAAGTGGGTCTGGAAAAGGTGTCGGTCCTGCGCGATCGGGTGGCACGAGAAATCAAAACCACCTTTGCCAGCCACTACTCTCAAGAAGTGTCGCTGGTGGGGGCGCTGGAGCTAGCGTCAATCCGTGAGTACAACCGCAAGGCCACGGGCGACAAGTTTTTGCTGAAGCCCTGGGATTAACGCTTGCAGTACTAATCCACTGCACAATCGTCGCCGTCGTTGTCATCGCGTTGTTGTCTCGGTAGCGTGTTCAAAACTGTGTCAGAGACGTTTATGCGCTCATCTACTGTGCTTTGCCTTATGCTGCTGGCTGCCTGTACAGCCCAGCAGGCGCAGCAGTCCACTGCCCGAGCGGACTCGACTGACTGGCTCGCCTGGGGCGGCACAGCAGGTGGCGGACATTTCGGTGCTGCGAGCCAGATACATCCCGGTAATGTCGGCGAACTGGAACTCGCCTGGGTGCACCAGTCCGGCGATATTCGCGAGGCCAGCGCGGCGCTCCCCAAATCTTCCTTGCAGGTAACACCGATCGTTATTGAGGGAGTGATGTATTACTGCACCCCCTTTAACAGAGTGTTTGCACTTGACGCTGCAACGGGTGAAGAGCGCTGGGTGTTTGATGCGCGCATAGATCGCAACAGCGATGTGCTCAATCACTGCCGCGGCGTCAGTAGTTGGCGCTCTGAGGCCTGGCATAAGGGACAGCGCGGCGTGTGTGAGCATCGCATTATCACAGGTACTCTGGACGCGAGGCTGATCGCGCTGGATGCAGACACAGGTCGGCTGTGCAGTGATTTTGGAGACAGCGGTGCGGTGGATATTGCGCACCGGCTATCTCCCCACGAGCCGGTGGAGTACGGTATAACGTCACCGCCCGCCATTCTCGGCGATACGGTGATCACCGGTGCTGCCGTGCTCGACAACATTCGCACAGACGCGCCAGCCGGCGTGGTGCGCGCCTATGACGTGCGCTCCGGTGCGCTGCGTTGGGCCTGGAACCCGGTTCCTCCCGGGCTTTCAGAGATCGATGCGGACGGCAACTATCGCAGCGGCACTACTAATGTCTGGTCGATCATATCTGTCGATGCCGAGCGCAACCTGGTGATCGTTCCCACCGGTAACAGCCCTCCGGACTTTTATGGCGGGCACCGGCGCGGCACTGGGGGCGCTGGACCGCTGGACTATTATTCCAGCTCTGTGGTGGCCCTCAATGGCAGCACGGGGGAGGTGGTGTGGCATTTTCAGACCGTGCACCACGATATCTGGGACTACGATGTGCCCGCCCAGCCCACACTCATTGATCTGCCGGTTGGCAATGGAACGCTGCCAGCGGTGGTACAGGTCACCAAAACCGGCCGCGTTTTCGCGCTGCATCGCGACACTGGCAGGCCACTATGGCCGGTCGAAGAGCGCCCGGCCCCGCAAGCAGGTGCGGCTGACGGCGAATACCTGGCGCCGACACAGCCCTACCCAGTTCACGTTGAGCCACTGGTAGCGTCCGACTTCGGTGCCGAAGATGCCTGGGGTATTACTCCATGGGATCGTGGTGCCTGTAAGAAAAAGATTGCTGCGCTGCAAAATCAGGGCTTGTTTACCCCGCCCTCGGAGCAGGGCAGCCTGCATTTCCCCTTCAGCGGAGGCGGCAATAATTGGGGTTCGCCCAGCATCGACCCCGAAACCGGGCTGATGGTGGTGTACACCATGCATGTGCCTGGGATTGCGAAACTCAAACCACGAGACCAGTGCGAGGGCTCCTCGCAGCCGCAGCTGGGTACGCCCTACTGCATTGAAGTCGCACCGCTGCTGTCGCCCTTGGGTGTTCCCTGTTCGCCTCCACCCTGGGGTACGCTGGACGCTATTGATCTCGCCAGCGGCGCATTGCGCTGGCGCGTACCTATGGGCACGACCCGGGATCTCGCGCCTTTTCCTTTCTGGTTTTTCAAAGGCTTGCCCGGGGTTGCTGCGCCTATGATGACCGCCTCCGGGCTGGTATTCAGCGGCATTTCCGATGAACACAGCTTTCGCGCATTTGATGCCAGCAACGGAGAACTGCTGTGGCAACGGCGTCTGCCGACTGCAGCCAACGCCTTGCCGATGACGTACGTAGCAGATGGACGGCAATTTGTCGTGGTTGCCGTTGGCGGGCACTGGTCCGCTAGCAGTCCACCCGGAGACTACATTATGGCTTTCGCGTTGCCGACAGCTGCGGCGGAGCGCTGACTTAGCGATGTTACGATCACGTGCGCGCAGCCGGCTTAAACTCGGCGTACGCTAGGGGAGATCCATGGAATCTGTAGCACCACGCTCGGCGCTGTATATGCCGGGCATCAATCAGCGGGCGATGGATAAAGCGCGGGAGTTACCCTGCGACGCGGTGATCTTCGATCTGGAGGATGCGGTAGCGCCTGATCGTAAGGCGGAAGCGCGCGAACTGGTGCTGGCGCAGCTCGCTGCGGGCGGCTATGGCGACCGAGTCCTGGTTGTTCGTGCAAATGGTCTGGACTCCCCCTGGGGTGAAGATGATTTGCAGGCACTGGGATCAGCCGGAATCACCAGGGTTTGCCTGCCCAAAGTGAGTGGTGCCCCGACGCTGGCGCGCGCAGCAACGCTGCTTCGCCACGCCGGCGTCAACAGCGGCGTCTGCCTGTGGGCGATGATTGAAACGCCTGAGGGCGTGGCTCGGGTGGAAGAGATCTGCGCCTTTGATGAACTGGAAGTACTGATGATGGGCACCACGGATCTCGCTCATGAATTGCGCGTGGCCCATCGACCTGATCGTCTGGGACTTCAGTATGCGCTATCCCGCTGCGTCAATGCGGCGCGTGCTCGCAAGCTGAGTGTGCTGGACGGTGTCTATCTGGACCTGCAGGACGCAGATGGCTATGCGGCCATATGTGAACAGGGATTGGCGTTAGGATTTGACGGAAAATCGCTGATCCATCCCAACCAGATTGCCACCGCCAACAAAATATTTGGTGTCAGCGAGGCTCGATTAACGCGGGCGCAGCGTGTTGTCGACGCCTGGTCCGAAGCAGAGGCCGCTGGCAAAGCGGTTGCGGTGCTGGATGGCCAGCTAATTGAGGCCATGCATGTTGAAGATGCGCGGCGCACTCTGCGCCAGATGCGCCAGATTTCCTAAGGTCACTCCGCCAGCAGGGAAGTCACAAACTCCTGCCATACAGGGTATTCATCCAGATTCCAGATGTCGGCGATAAACTCACGCGCTTGCGGCTCCGTCCAGCCCAGTTCCTTTACCGCGTACACGCCGTAAAACGCAGAAACGCGATAGTTTGCCGCGCAATGCACCAGTAGTTTTTTGTCTCCGTTGGCTGCCATGGCCCGTGCGAAGGCCAGATAGTCCTCGCGGCTGGGCGCCTCAAAATCCACAGGGATATAGCCATAATCCAGTCCCTGTGCGGAGACGATAGCCGGCTCATCCGGGACCGCCCACTCATTGTCGCTGGGCAGCAGCGATATCACGGCCTGGTAGCCTTCGCCGGAAAGTTCGCTCAGTTGGTTGGGGCTCAGCAGTCCACTGGTACTCAGTTGATCATTGACGGCTTTGAAGTTGTAGGCATCACTGACAGGCATGGTTTCCGGCCTCGAAGGTCTTATTGAAGGTCTAATTTTTGAGTTTCGAGTGTGCCATGGCTGTCATGAGAAACGTAGGCTTGACGCCCGGGCAATGGTGACAGGCAATGGTGGCAGGCTAATGGAGAATGGTGGCTAGCGTTTTACGATCACCGACGACCCGTGACCAAACAGCCCCTGATTGGCTGTGATGCCGACTTTGGCCCCCTCGACCTGGCGCGGGCCGGCCTCGCCTCGCAGTTGCCAGGTGAGCTCACAGACCTGTGCCAGCGCCTGAGCGGGCACTGCTTCGCCGAAGCAGGCTAGCCCCCCCGACGCGTTAACGGGAATCTTGCCGCCGACGCTGGTGTCACCGGCCCGGAGCAGTTGCGCGGCGGCACCGCGTTCGCAGAGCTTAAGATCCTCTATCCAATCCAGCTCCAGCGCAGTGGAGAGATCATAGACTTCCGCCAGGTCGATATCTTCGGGACCCAGGCTGGCCTCTTCGTACGCCTTGAGGGGAATCTGTGAGCGATAGTTGATGGCATCAATGCCTGCCGCCGCAGCCGAGTCCGTCGCAATGTCAGGCATTTCCACGGTGCCGCTGGCAAAGCTGGGCGTCACTGTAGAAATGGCGGCCACACGCGGCGCATCCCCTTTGCCGATCCGCTTGGCGTAGTCGAGGCTTGACACAATCAGCGCCGCGCCGCCGTCACTGGTAGCGCAGATATCCATCAGTCGCAGTGGATCCGCCACCATCGCCGAGTTTGCCACGTCCTCCGCGGAAAAGGTTTTGGTGTAGCGCGCGCGCGGATTCTGGCTGCCAATGGCTGCGTTTTTGACTTTGACGGCGGCGAAGTCGTCTTGCGTGTCTCCGTACAGGTCCATTCTGCGGCGGGCATACAGGGCAAAGTAGGTAGGGTTGGTAATGCCCAGATAAAAGCGCACCCAATCGGGGTCCTCGGGCCGGTAGCCCTTCGCCGGTGCAAGAAACCCCTTGGGCGTGGTGTCCGCGCCCACCACCAGGGCCACCTCACAGTGGCCGGCAAGAATTTTAGCGCGCGCTGCCGCCAGTGCCTGGGAGCCGGACGCGCAGGCAGCGTAGGAGGTATTCACCTCGGCACCCTGCCAGCCCAATGCCTGGGCAATCGTTGCGCCCGCCACATAGCCTGGATAGCCGCAGCGTACGGTAGCGCCGCCGGAGACAAACCGGATGTCCTGCCAGGGGATACCCGCGTCTGCCAGAGCTTCTCGGGCGGCGGCGACGCCGTACTCTGCAAAGTTCTTACCCCACTTGCCCCAGGCCGTCATGCCTGCGCCGATAATGGCAATGTCGTTCTGACTCACGCAGCCCCTCCCGTCGGACGCCATTTCCAGATGATCTTGTCGCCTTCCGGGTCCGGGTGCAGAACATCCAGCACCAACTCCATCGGCATACCCACAGTGAGCGCGTCAACGGTGAGAGAATCCGCGACCTGTCCCAGGATAACCATTTGTTCTTCTTCCAGGTGCACCGCCGCAATCGCATACGGTTCAAAGGGCTCCGGTGCTACGAAGGGCTCCGGTGGCTGATAGCAGGCATTGGTGTAACTCCACAGCTTGCCTTTGCGGCTCAGGCGCACTTCAGTGAACTCGGTACTGTCGCAGCCAGGGTTGCGGCAGTAGGTGAACTGTTTGGGGAAAAAGTAGGTGCCGCATTTGTTGCAGCGACTGCCCAGCAATGCTGGAGCATCGTCGTCCAGTGTATACCAGCCCTCTATGGCTGCTGCCGGGGCGGGTGTCAGGTCTTTCATAGTTCAGGGCCTCGCGTCGCTGCGGTGCATGGTACTGGCTGTATCTCTGCCCTCAAGCCAAGCTGATCAGTTTCGCCAATCCGGGATGATATGTTTGACTATTGAGAGGCAGGGGGCGGCGCCTATGATAGCCGTGGAGGTGTTCCATGCGAATTGAGTTTACCCGCGAACAAGCTGCGCTGCGCGATGAGCTGCGCGACTACTTCAAGCATCTGATGACCGACGAACTGCGTGCTGAGTGCACGCGGGACATGGGTGAAGGTGGCGGCCCGCTGTGGAAGGCTGCGCTCGAGCAGATGGGGAAAGACGGCTGGATAGGAGTCGGCTGGCCGGAAGACCAGGTCGGTCGTGGACTGTCACCGCTGGAGCAATTCATCTTTGTCGAAGAGGTTATGCGGGCCGGTTATCCCTTCCCCTTCCTTACGACAGAATCCGTTGGGCCCATGCTCGCCGAGCATGGCAATCAGTGGCAGCGAGAAGAGCTGGTTCCAAAAATTCTAAAGGGCCAGTTGCTGGTCTCTATCGGCTACTCAGAACCCGGTGCGGGGACCGACCTTGCGTCACTGAAAACCTCTGCCGTCAAGGATGGGGATAGCTGGGTGATAAACGGGCAGAAAATGTGGACCAGTCTGGCGCATTTCTGCGACTACACCTGGCTGGCGGCGCGAACTGACGACACGGTAGCGAAGAAGCATCGCGGTATCTCTATGTTTTTGGTGCCCAACTCCGACCCGGGCTGGAGCTGTACACCAGTGATTACCCTGGGTGGTGTGCGCACTAACGCGACCTACTACGACAATATCCGCATACCTGAGCAGAATCTGGTGGGAGAATTGAATGGCGGCTGGAAGCTAATTACCAGTCAGCTCAACCGGGAACGGCTAAGTCTGGTGAACGTCGGGCCCACCTCGGTGCTGTTTAACCGCGTGGTGGATTGGGCAGGCACCGTCGAGCTGCCGGGAGAGGGACGGCTACTGGACCTGCCCTGGGTACAGATGAACCTGGCCCGCGTGCGCGCTGGTATCGAGGCGCTCAAGCTGATCTGTTACAAGCAGGCCTGGGCAATGTCAGAGAGCCAACTGGACATGGCAGATGCCTCCGCCGCTAAAGTGTATGGCTCTGAGTTTTTTATTGAGGTCTATCGGCTGCTTGGAGAGGTGCTTGGCCAGTCATCTCTCATTAAAGGTGATTCGGAAACGGGCGCAGTGCTGGGTGGCCAGTTGGAGCGACTTTACCGCACAGCATCCATTATCACCTTCGGCGGCGGCACCAACGAGATTCAGCGCGACATCATCTCCGCAGCGGGTTTGTGGATGCCCCGGGCAGGCCGCTGATATGGATTTTGCACTGTCTGAGACCCAGCGCGAAGTACAGCAACTGGCACGTCAAATCCTGTCTGATCAGGTTACGGCGGAGAGTCTGTCTCAGTACGACGAATTCGCTACCCCGCGCTTCGATACGGCACTCTGGAAGCAATTAGCGGAAGCGGGTCTTTTAGGCGTAGCGCTGGAGGAATCTCACGGTGGCATGGGACTGGGATTTTTCGAGCTCGCCCTGCTGGTGGAAGAGGCCGGCCGAGTGCTGGCACCACTGCCACTGCTGTCACACGCCGTCGCTGGGGCGCTGACGGTGCAGGCCTTTGGCAGCGAGACGCAGAAAGCAAAGGTTCTGCCCGGCACCGCTGATGGTAGCCGATTACTGACGGCATTACTGAACAGCGACCCCAACGCGCCGCTGCCTATGGCAATCCCGGATGGCAGCGGCTTTCGCCTGAATGGCACGGTCACCCCGGTGCCGTTCGCCGACAGCGCAGAGTTGATGCTCTGCCCCGCGACGACGGAGGCAGGCCCCGTGGTGCTGATTGTTCCTGTCGACGCATCGGGAGTCGCGCTGACACCGATCAAAACCACCACTTATGAGCCTCAGCAAAGCGTCAGCTTTACAGACGTAGCGGTGGCCGCCGAACACGTGCTGGCAACGGCGGAACGCGGTGCGGCAGCGGTTGCCTGGATGTTGAACCACTGCACGGCCGCGTTTTGTGCCCATCAATTGGGCGTTACCGATGTCGCTATGCGGATGACCGCATCCTATACGGCTGAGCGTGAGCAGTTTGGCGTGCCGATTGCCACGTTCCAGGCCGTAGGCCATCGCGCTGCCAATTGCTTTATTGACGTGGAGTGTCTGCGGCTTAACACCTATCAGGCGGTCAGCCTGCTGGATGCGGGGGGCGAAGCCACCACCGAAGTGCAGATCGCCAAAGTATGGGCAGGCGACGTCGGGCATCGCGTGAGCTACGCCAGCCAACACCTGCACGGGGGCACTGGCATTGATCGCGACTATCCCCTGTGGCGCTACTGTCTGTGGGCGCGCGCCAATGAAACTATGCTCGGCGGCAGCGCGCGCCAGTTGGCTGCGCTGGGCTCCCGCATTGCTCTGGGCGAGGCAAACTGCCGCTAGCGTTACCGGTGCCGTTTCCGGCGGCGACTTGGCGCGGTGCCGGTCGCGCTATAGACTAATGGTTATTAGTTCAATGTTTGCGTTCTTCTGCCCTGCAAAGCACTGACGGCATGGCGAAGCCCACCTTCACTGGAGTCGCTATGGACTTTGCTATCCCCGAGTACGTTCGGCACAGAGATAACAAGCGTCTGCCCGATGCTATCCCCGGTCGCTACGGTCTGCCATTGCTGGGTGACACCTTTCGCTACGTGGTCGATCCTTTTTCCGTACTGGACGAGTGCTATCAGCAATATGGGTCGGTCTCCCGTATCAGCCTGACCTTCCAAAAAATGGTGTTGGCGTTGGGGCCCGAATATGTGCAGCAGCTGATGCTGGACAGTGACCAGGTCTTTTCATCCCGCATGGGCTATGACGCACCACTCGGTGACTTTTTTGCCGGCGGCCTCCTGATGCGCGATTTCGCCGAACACAAATTCCACCGTCGCATCATGCAAACGGCTTTCAAGATAGATGCGATGCGCAACTACACCGGCCAAATGCACCCCATCATTGACCGGCGTCTGGAGGACTGGGCGGATCAGTCTGATTTTCGCTTTTATCCCAACATCAAAAAACTGCTGCTGGATATTGGGGCCAAAGTCTTTCTCGGCATGGATCTGGCCGGGGCTGAAACAGAAGCGCTCAATCGCAACTTTCTCGAGATGAACGAGGGCATCATGGCGCTGATTCGCAAGGATTGGCCTGGGTTGCTCTATCGGCGCGGGATGAACGGACGCCGGGCTCTGGAGGACTTCTTTGTAGGTCTGGTGCCGGAGCGCCGCGGTGTTAGCGGTACCGACATGGCGACCTTCTTTGCCAATGAAACCACGGAGGAAGGTGAGTATTTCTCTGATGCGGTGGTGGGCGAGCATCTGATCTTCCTGCTGTTAGCTGCCCACGATACGACGACCAGCGCGCTGACTATGGCGGCCTACTATCTGGCAAATGATCAGGCCTGGCAGGATCGGCTGCGAGAGGAAGCACAGGCCGCAGGTGTTCTTGATTACGACGGTCTCTCTGCGATTCCCGATCTTCAGAACAGCTTCCATGAGGTTCTGCGGATGAATCCACCGGTGCCCAGCCTGATGCGGCGCACCGTAAAGCCGGTCGTCGTGGGGGAGTATGAATTG
Organism: Pseudomonadota bacterium; assembly: GCA_038746745.1. Taxonomy (GTDB): domain Bacteria; phylum Pseudomonadota; class Gammaproteobacteria; order Pseudomonadales; family Halieaceae; genus JANQIO01. The sequence goes on along the minus strand of JBCDKJ010000026.1, from coordinate 10,602 downwards.
CCAGCCCATACCATGGTGCAGGCCTCGCCAATCTATACCCACCGCATGGAAGAGTACTGGTCACAGCCACACAGCTACGACCCTGACCGCTTTGCCAGGAAGGAGCACAAGCAGCACAGTTTCCTGTGGGCACCCTTCGGCGGTGGAGCGCATAAGTGTATCGGGCTTCACTTCGCCGACATGCTCTACAAGTGCACACTGTCGGCAATCCTGCGTAACTTCCGCTTCAGCTTTGTCAACGACGCGCAGTATCCGGGTCGCATCCAGCATTTCCCATTTGCCAAGCCCATGGATAATCTGCCGCTCAAGCTGGAAGCCCTCTAGGGCACTGCGCCGCGTCTGGCCATGTGCGGCCGTTTCAACGTCATTGACAATCCGGCGCTGCAGGCGCTGCTGGTAGAACTGGGCATTGATTTGTCTCTGCCCAGTCGCAGCAACATTGCCCCTACCGAATCGATTGCGCTGGTGCGCAACACGGGTTCGCCGGAGCTGGTCGAACTGCGCTGGTGGCTGACGCCTGGCTGGGCCAGACAGGTAAATCAGAAGTACGCCATGTTCAATGCGCGAGCAGAAGGGCTGGAAACCAGCCGCGCCTTTGCAGCACCCTTCAGCCGGCAGCGCGGAATTGTTCCTCTGTCCTCTTTTATCGAGTGGCGAACAGAGAGCGGCGCCAAGCAGCCCTATCTGATTGAGGCAGAGGCCGAAGCGTTGGCGGTCGCCGCCGTCTGGGAGCGCTGGCAGGGTGAGGAACAGGTTGTGGAATCCTGCGCGCTGGTTACTGTAGAGGCAGATCCAGAGTTCCAGCAAATCCATCGCCGCATGCCACTTATGCTGGTAGGCGAAGAGCGGCAGCGTTGGTTGGATGCAGAGACACCGCCGGCGGCCAACGATCCCTTGTTTGCGCCGATGTTGAAACTACCGCTGCGCGCGACTCCTATTTCACGCGGCGTGAACAACGCTCGAAACAAGGAACTGGAGCTGCTGGAGCCCGTAGGGGAGCCGCTGGAATTCGGACGCTAACATCGATTTTTAGTACATTTGTACAAAAAAGTGAATTGTAGCGGTGGCGTTGACATTCGCGTTCTGCTTACAATCATCCGTCAAAACTACAAAAAGCGGGTCGCTCAAGGCGATCCTGTATGACGGGGGTCATCATGAATACTCAATCTTCAGGGTGTAAATCGAAGTCCGCCTGGGCATTACCCACGTTGGTAGCCGCACTTATCAGCCTCTCTAATGGCGCGTTTGGCCAGTCAGCTGATAGCGAAATCGTCGGTCTCGAAGAAGTTATCGTCACCGCTCAACGACGGGCTGAGGGTCTGCAGGAAGTCCCTATTTCCGTGCAGTCTTTCGATGCGCAGCAGATTCTTGATCTGGGCGCTCAAGATATCGCTGACGTCGGCGTGTTTACGCCTAACGTACAGTTCAGTAGGGGCGTTAACCAGCCGCGCTATCGAATACGTGGTATCGGTACAGATGATTTCGGCGTTGGAGCGGATCCTTCAGTGGGCGTCTATATCGACGGCATTTATATCGGTCGCGGTGGTGGCTCCAAAATGGCTTTCAACGATCTCGAGCGGGTCGAAGTACTCAACGGGCCCCAGGGTACCTTGTTCGGCCGCAACGCCGCAGCGGGTGCTATTCAGTATGTGACCCGCAAACCAGTAGATGACTACGAGGGCTGGGTTCGCGCAATCGTGGGCAATCACGAGCGCACACAGTTCGAGGGCGTGTACAACATGCCTCTGTCCGACACGCTGTTCTGGCGCACGGGCGCCCTGTGGAACCAGCGCGACGGCTACGTGGAGAATGAATTCACAGGCAATAACGTCGCAGACGAAGGCAATTACTCGATAAACACGCAGTTGCGCTGGGCGCCCTCTGAAGATCTGGACGTCCTGTTTCGCTTCGATTACGACAACATAGATCAGTTCTCGCGTCCTTCCAGTAGCGCCACCCGGGGGGTGCGCGACGGAGACGCAGACTTTGAAACCATCGCCAGCGTTGCCGACTTCAAGGAACAGCGCGAGCTATGGGGCACAGCGCTCACGCTGACCTACGATCTGAACCCCTCCACAACCTTTATCTCTATTTCGTCTTACCGTACTTATGAATCGGAAAACCCTGAAGATAAGGACGGTCATATTGACCCCGAGTTTGATTTCGATGATCTGAACGTCGAGGACAATGAACAGTGGAGCCAGGAATTCCGCTTTGAGGGCGATCTAGGTGAGCGCGCCAACTGGATCGTTGGAGCGAACTACTTTAAGGAAAACGCCAAGCAGCGCAGCGGTATCAATCTCGATACCCGCGCCGTTGACCGTCTTGTGGTCGAAGCAGAAGCAGGCATCCCTTACGACTTGGTCCCTCCTGGCACAGGGTTTGAGATCGCATTCGGCCCGCTGGGCTTCCCCGGCTTGCCACGTATATACGAGACCGGGGCAGAGGCTCTGGCAGCGGGGCGTTACACCGAAAATGTTGACGTGGAAGGAGACTACGAAAGCTGGGCGCTGTTTGCGGACTTCACCTATTCCATTCTCGATAACCTCGATCTGACGGTCGGTATTCGCTATACAGAAGATGAAAAGGAATTCACTCGGGATGTAACCTATAACGACTTCGGCATGTGGTTCGCGTTCGATGAGACCCGTGTCGATGCTAACGGTAATCTGGTCTCTTTCCCGGACGGAGTACAAGGCCCGTTCTCCCAGAAGCAAAAATGGGATGATACAACCGGCCGCGTGGTGCTGGATTATCGTTTTACCGACGATGTGCTGCTGTATGCCAGCTACGCAGAGGGCTACAAAGCAGGTGGCTTTAACTCGGCCAGCCCTAATGGCGATGACCCGCCCTTCGACCCTGAGGAGATTGGCACCTGGGAAGTGGGCATAAAGTCCTCCTGGTTTGATAACCGGCTGCGCCTGAACGCCGCCTATTTCAACTACGAATATGAAAATCTCCAAGAGCTGTTGTTTGTGCAACCAGAGTGCCTGGGCTCAGACTTTGGTTCCAATCAGTTCCTGGATTCAGATATCGATGGCGAAGGCTACGAACTGGCAATTAACTGGCTAGTGGCGCCTGGTCTCGAACTATGGGCAAATGCAGGCCAGGTCGAAGCCGATGTGGTTGAGAAGACACGCTGCGAAGTGATTGACGGTGTAGTCGATATTCAGGATCGCTCAGGTGATGTATTTGCTGACGATTTTAGTTTCTCTATTGGCGCTAACTATACCTACACTCTGCCAGGCTCTGGTGAAATCACAGCATCGGTGTCATACGCGCGTATCGACGGTGATAACAATCGGGTGGGCTGCCGCTTCGTGCAGGACCTGGGCACGGGCTTGAGCGCTGAAATTGGCTTGAATGACGTGGACGGAACGCTGGTTATCAGCCAGCCAACGGCGACCGGTGCTATCACCGAGCCGCCGTTCGATAGCTGTCCAAACCTCGACGACCAGGAGCGTTTGAATGCTCGGGTAGCCTGGATATCTCCCGGCCGTACCTGGACCGTGGCGGGTTGGGTGACCAACGCAACGGATTGGGCTCCGAATAACGACCCGGGCGGTCTGGGTAATGACTTGCGTAGCGACTTTACCGATGGCTCTCCTTCTTATAGCCGTCGCGAAGAGCCGCGCATGTACGGTCTAGAGTTGACCTACACCTTTCAATAGTCGCGCGTATCGCTCTGCACCCTGAAGTCGAGGGTCCGCTACCGTCTGCGCGCCGATCTGAACGCCGCCCAGCCACCTGCTTTAGCCGCGCACCAGAGGCTGCGTGGCTGCGGCTGGCTCCCTGCTTTTAGAGCTTCAGTACTGGAAGGGACGAGGCGGCAGCTCGGACCGGATAGCGGCAGCGGCCTTGGCATAGATGGCGGCGACATCAGCCCGGGCGCCGACTTCTATGCGCCTAGAAATCATTGTGACTGGATACAGCAGCGCGTCACCGTCCCGATAACGCAATGCTCTGGTACGCCCTAACCTGTCCTCGTAAATGACCCAGTGCAAACCTAACTCATCACCCAGGCGATCTCCCATCACAATGCCCATGGCCTGCAAGGTCGAGGTGTCGGAGGGGTCTACCGCGTGTCGGTCTAGCAGCAGTTGCAGCACTTCAAGATCGTTCCGCTTTTCACCGCGGAGCTGGCGTCCCAGGCGCCGGCGCGCCAGGTCGTCCACAGCATCGCGCTGGCGCTCCAGATAATCGCGGTCAATACGCGTCAGTTCGCTGATCCTATCGCGCTCGACGGGTTGTGCGTACCCGTAAACGGGGCTGAGGCACAGCGTCAGAAAGGCTATGGTGGCCAGGCGTTTGTGCATGGTTTCCTCCAGTTGTTACTACGCCCATAGGTCAGCTCTTTACAGCTCAACATACGGTTTGTTTGGGCATTTCCGCTCAGTTGTTTCCTGTGCTGTTCCGTGGATAATGGCGCTCTTTTACCGGCGCGACTCCGCGTTCATGTCGACGGGCACTGCGAGAGAGACCGCGCACCCTCCGGAGGAGTTCCCCGGGCACTTGGAGAACACCATGATACGCGGCAGTCTGGTCGCCCTCGTCACCCCTATGCATGCCGATGGCTCTCTCGACTGGAAAGCCCTGGATGCTTTGCTGGATTGGCACATCGCTTCTGGTACGAATGGCATTGTGGCCGTAGGCACCACCGGCGAGTCTGCCACCCTGTCCGTGGACGAGCACTGCGAAGTTATTTCTCATGTCATCGGGCAAGTCGCAGGTCGCGTCCCGGTCATCGCGGGCACTGGCGCAAACGCGACCGACGAAGCGGTTGAGCTGACAAAAGTGGCATCCGATCTTGGCGCGGACGCGTGCCTGCTGGTAACACCGTACTACAACAAGCCGACTCAGGAAGGCCTCTATCGCCATTATCGGCATATCGCCGAGTCCGTGGCCATTCCGCAGATACTCTACAACGTGCCGGGACGCACCGGCGTGGATATGCTACCTGCCACTGTGGCTCGTCTGGTCGATGTCGAGAATATCGCGGGCATTAAAGAAGCGACCGGTGACCTGGAGCGGGCGCGAGAAATTATCACTCTGTGTCGTGACAAGATTGCGGTGTATTCGGGTGATGATGGAACTGCGACGGAGCTGATGCTGATGGGGGGTGACGGCACAATTTCTGTCACCGCCAACGTGGCCCCGTCCGAGATTGCCGAGGTCAGCCGGCTTGCACTGGCGGGCGACGCAGCGGCCGCGCGGGCGCTGGACGGCAGGCTGGCAGGGCTCAACAAGGCCCTGTTCCTGGAATCCAACCCAATCCCGGTGAAGTGGCTGCTCGCCGATAGCGGGCGTATACAGCACGGTTTAAGACTGCCTCTCACCGAACTGTCCCCTGCGTATCACACGGAGCTTCGCGAGGCTGCCGCCCAGGCGGAACTGCAACTGTGAAACGCGTATTTAGCGCAGCTCTGGTGCTCTTTGTTGTGAGTAGCGGCACAGGCTGCAGTTGGTTAGAAAAACAGCAGTGGGTGCGTGACCGCGGTGACGATTATCGCAAGGCACGGGTAGAGCCTCGCATCGTCGTGCCTGCGCACCTCGAGGACGACAGCCTGCAGGATATTTATGTGATACCGCAGGTCTCTGAGCAGGTCCGCCTTACTGAAAAGTTCAGCGTGCCGCGTCCCACGCCCCTGGTCGCCCGGGAGAGCGAGGAACTGGTGCGCATACAGCGCCTGGGTGACGAGGAGTGGGTGCTTGCCTCGGTGGCCCCCGGCCAGTTATGGCCGCAGGTACGCGCCTTCCTCAGTACCGGTGGGCTGCAGGTGGCTCGGGTAGATGCTCGCGCAGGTCTGATTGAAACCGGGTGGTTCCAGACCGAAGGCGCCAGTATGAATGAGCGTTATCGCTTCCGAATTGAGCAGGGTGTGCAACGCAACACGTCTGAACTGCATGTGAAACAAATGTATCAGGCTGGTGACATCGAAAGCTGGCCAGAGCAATCAGCAGACAAGGAGCGCGGCAGCCAGATGCTGCTGGCGGTGGCTCAGTACATTGCCAGCGCGGCCGAAGCACCCGTTTCGCTTATGGCGCAACAGTCAATGGGCGATGGCGGCAAGGTCAGCATGCGGGAAGGTGAAGGGGGTGCCCCCTATATCGAGTTGAAGCTTCCCTATTATCGGGCCTGGGCATCGGTAGACCGTGCGCTGCGCCAGTCTAACTTCAGTGTTCGCGACCTCGACCGCTCCAGCGGCCTTTTTTATATCAGTTTTGTGCCGCCGGAAGAGGACGATGGCTGGTTTGGATGGCTGTTTGACGGTGATGAAGAAGAGAATGAATTCGCCAATAAGGACTATTTGCTCAAGCTCGTCGATGAGGGCGGTGAGCAGGTGCGCATCTCGCTGGGGATGGAGGATGGCAGTCTCCTGGCATTAGACCAGCAGCAGCAACTGCTCTCGCTACTTAAGGGCAACATCAATTAGTGCGGTGTGCTACCACCGCTGCAGGCCCGGCGCGTCGTTGCCGAGCGGCAGTGACGGCAGCGGCATAGGGTAATACTGGCGGTGCGTTTTGCCTCCCTTGGCAGCGGCAGTCGCGGCAACGGCACGCTGGTTCAATCCGGTTCAACCACGCTTCTCATAGATTGCGGCTTTTCAGTGAAGGTCACTGAGCAGCGCATGCAAGCGCTCGGCGTAGCGCCAGAGCAAGTTAACGCCGTGCTTGTCACCCACGAGCACAGCGATCACTGCACGGGCGTTGCAGCACTTTCACGGAAATACCAGATTCCCGTGTATCTGACCCGCGGTACTGAAGCGAGCGGTCGCCTCGAGGGCTGCTATCAACAGCACTTTTTTCACAGCAATGCAGGCTTCCAGATTGGCGACATCGAAGTTGAGCCGGTAGCGGTTCCCCATGACGCTCGCGAGCCCTGCCAGTTTTTGCTGCAAAGTGCGTCTCGGCGTTTGGGCATACTGACCGATCTGGGCAGCGTCAGTCCGGCTGTGGTCACTCACTATCGTGGGTGTGACGCCTTGCTGTTGGAATTCAATCACGACGAGGCCATGTTGCGGGACGGGCCTTACCCGCCGCCGCTAAAACGTCGTGTCGGCGGCGATTGGGGCCACCTGAACAACCATCAGGCTGCGAATCTGTTGTCAGAACTCCATCATCGACGCTTGCAGCACCTCGTGATCGCGCACATCAGCGAGAAGAACAATCAGCAGCAGCGGGTGGAGGCGGCATTGCGACAAGTTCTCGACTCGCTCGAGATTGTGGTGTGGGCTGAGCAGGATACTGGCTTCGACTGGCTGCAATTACAGTAATCCATCAATTGTTGGTTTTGTGAGCGAGTTCACGGACTGAACCTGGCTTGCTGGTCAGACTGTGCACAGGGGTGGGTCTGCTTGCAGTCCCGCCAAATTCGTGAGGCAGGTCCTAGGAGAGCCCAAGCAGGCCCCGAGGAGAAGGTGTGCCCTTGCACGGTATGGCGCTTACCAGCAAACAGTCTCGGTCAGCTCGAGCCACTGTCTACCCGACACTGGTCTGGCGGCAGAATTTTCAACGGAGCGCGAGAGCGCAGCGCACGAATCGCGCTGCATGCGAGACCGGGGTTGGCACGCAAATCGAGGAACTCAAGTGTCTGCAAGCCGAGCAGGGCATCGGCTCGCAGCAGTCTGTTCTGATCCAGCCCCAGCTCGCGCAGCGCGGGCAACACGGCCAGTGCAGCAGCATCCTCAATGTTGTTGTCAGAGAGCTTGAGACGTTCAAGGCTTGCGAAGACGTCAAGGCCCGTCAGGTTGTGGATGCCCGCGTGGCTACAGTTGAGGTCTCTGAGCGCCTCCGCGTCCGTAATGCCCTGATCCTCGATGTGCTGCGTGACACAGGCTCGCAGTGCTGGGTCGGTGATCTCGTAGCCCGTAAACAGCGGCGCAGGCCGATACACCACTTTGTCGTTCACGGTGAACTGATAGTCGGCACAGCCTGCCAACAGGATCAGCGCGATCGACAAACAGCGCCGCCATGGATTGACGTTCAAGCCCGATATCGGCATGTGTTTGGCCTGCCCCGTGGGAATCACTTTATAATTACGCCTTCCAGTCGCCCAGGTAAGAGGTTAGCCATGGCGCAGTCAACAGCTGCGGAAGATACCATCAGTATTGTCCAACGCGGGAACATCAAAACGATTGAAGCGACGCTGCGTAAGCAGTGGCGTCTCGGCCAGAACATTGTGCTGTGTTGGAGTGCTACCGACAACGGCATTTTGATGTTGATGGTGCCGCACTATTTTCTCGGCAACTATACGGCGGGCAGTGAACCCGGGGCGCATAACACCAAGGAGCGCTTTGTACGGCGCCTGATCTCAGGTCAGCGCAAGAAAGACCGCGACGAGTTTTTTGAAATCTCCGAAAAGCTGGGCGTGTCGGCAAACTTCATCAAGTTATCAGCGCCGCTGGATGATGATCCCCGACTCAATGATGCGGTGGACGAAATTATTCGTCGCTACGGAATTAGCTATGTGGATTCTCGGGCGGTGCTGCTGTTCGATATCGCCCAGTTTTCCCTGTATACGCCATTCGAGCAGGCTAGCCAGCTCAACAGCTTGTCATATTCGATGAACTCGGCGTACAACAAACTGCTGACGCGGGGTATTGAGATCAACTTTGCGCGCACCACCACTGGCGATGGATACTACGTCTGGAACCGCGATCTCAGCCCCGGTGCCAATGAAGACCTAATGCATTTCTTGCTGTTGGTCATTGCCGACAACGCAATGGCGCGCAAGGCATCCCGCGGTAACACCGTTCCCGTCATCCGCACAGCGTTTCATATTGGTAGTCACTATGAGCTGTATCAGGCCGAGGGCGTTAACCCCACGGTTTTCAGCTATATCGTGGGCGACGTGACTATCGAGCTTGCGCGTATGGTAGATCTTGCGCGTCCCGGGCAGGTCTTCATGGGTGATTTCAAAGTAGAGTTGCCCTCTCCTGGCAAGAATGACCCCAACGATACGGTAACTCTGGATACCCTCGGGTTTATACGTCGTTGTAACGATGACATGGATCGCGTGATAGGTGTTCAGGTGGCGGGGCAGCAGGTCAATCACGTCAAGCTGCAGGCCTCCGCGGCAGAGCATGAGGGGCGACAGCGCGTTCGGCGTTTCCGTTTGACAGACAAGCACGGTTTATCCCGCAGCGCGTTCAATCTGGAAATAGGCTTCGATACCGCCGAGGGCGCATGGCAAATGGGTCTGGCCGGTGACGAGCTGGTTTCAGCAGCTGCGGCGGCCGGATCGGACAGCGGCTCGCAGAAGGCTGTGAGCGAAGAATGACGGCGATGTTGGTGTCAGGTCGGTCCCGGGAGAAGGATGTCAGCAATCAGATTGACGTCACGGCCCCCGATATCGTTCGCGACGCCATCATGCTTATTCTGGAGCGCCACTACAGCGCCGACGCGCTGGCCTGTATCCCGACAGTTATCGCTGATTTCGCCAGACTCTACAGGGGTCAGTATCCCGGCTACCATGCCTGCGACGTCGGCTACCACAATATCCAGCATGTGCTGGATGTCACGCTCGCTATGGCGCGGCTGATTGATGGCTATCAGCAGTGCCATGAGGACGAAGCGCCGATACCTGCTCTAATGGCGGTCGCCGGTATTACTTGCGCCCTGTTTCACGACGCGGGGTACATTCGCAAGCGCAACGACCGGCGTCATAGCAATGGGGCTGAGTACACGCGAACCCATGTGTCGCGCTCCAGTCGGTTTATGGGTGAATATCTACCCACGGTGGGGCTGTCGAAGATACTACCCACCTGTCAGCGTATTGTTCACTTCACCGGCTATGAGGTGAACCCTGCGGATATTGAAGTGCCCGATGACATCGAACGAGTGCTGGGTTGGCTGCTGGGTACAGCCGATCTGATCGCGCAGATGGCTGACGTCGCCTATCTGGAAAAATGTCGCGATGAACTGTACCCGGAGTTTGTAGAGGGGGGCATGGCCGAAGGCGTCGGTAAGTCGGCAGATACCGGCGTGATGTACCGTTCGCCTGCGCACTTGATGCAGTCCACGCCAAACTTCGTTCGCTCTGCAATCCAGGTACGACTGGACGGCTATTTTCATGCCTATCACCGTTACGCGGCAAAACACTTCGGCGGCGCTAACCTTTACATGGAAGCTATCGAGGCAAACTGCCAACGGCTTGAGGCCCTGCTCGCTCGGAATGATCCACAGCTGCTACTGGGCGACGCTTTGTCACCGGACTGACGCTGTTTGGCTCGCATAGCGGTTTATCACGCGACAGAGGACCTGCTGCCAGCCGCAACCGCGCTGGCCAGGGAGTTGAACCTCCCTTTGCACGATGCCTCTGCCAGCTATGACGCTCTGTTGCATATAGGGGAGCAGGGCCTGTCTCTGGTGACGCAGGGGCCCGGGGCGCCCGGTCCGCTCAGCGTGGACTTTGCCGACCCCGCTCTTCTGCACCGCCGGCGCAGCGGGCACAATGAACCGTTGGGGCGTGCCCTGGGTGTGCATAAGTGGCCGGGCATGTCCGTGGTCGATGCCACTGCCGGGTTGGGTCGGGAGAGCTTCGTGATTGCCGATCTAGGCGCCCGGGTCACCATGCTGGAAAAGCACCCGGCGGTGTTTGCG
>JBCDKJ010000025.1:0-50720 GCA_038746745.1 Pseudomonadota bacterium | reverse complement strand
GATAGCGACCTGTATGCAGGAGTGTCTGCAGCGACGCCTGCAGTAATCTAGACGATGGGATTGTCAGGCGCAGAGCGTGTGAGGGCGGTCATTTTTGACCTTGATGGCACGCTGGCGGATTCGCAGTTGGATTTTACCGCCATGCGACGTGAGACCTCCTGTCCCGATGACCTGGGCTTGCTGGAATTCATTGATTCCCTGGCTGATCCTGTGGAAAAAGAGCGCGTGGCGAATATCATCCACCGTCATGAGATGGCCGGTGCCAGGCGTGCCACCTGGATTGAGGGTGCTCAGGCCCTGTGTCATCAACTGACAGAAAATGATATCCCGCTGGCAATTTTTACACGCAACAGTCGCGAGGCCGCGTCTTACACTGTAGAGGCGCTTGCTATACCCCATCAGATACTGATTGCTAGAGAAGATGCGCCGGCGAAACCAGATCCCACCGGGCTGTTGGCTATTACAGAAGCCTTAGACATAGATGTCGACGAGGCGCTCTACGTTGGTGACTACCTGTACGATCTCCAGGCGGCCGCCAATGCGGGAATGCGCTCGTGTTTGTATGACGCGGGCGAATGCGAGGCCTTCCGGGATCAGGCAGATATTGTTGTGACAGAGTTCCAGCAACTCGCGTCCCTGCTGTTCAATCAATCAGCCTGACTCGGCTGGAGCCAGCCTGGCCCCAGGGCTATTATTGAGGCAGGGTAACTACGGGCTGTTATCTGGCTCAGAACCGATGTCCGCCCACATAAAAACAGCAGCGCAATGAGGGAAAATGCATGCCACATATCAGCGTGACCGCCGCCACGTCGCCCGATAAACCCGCGATCATCATGGGGCACTCGGGAGACGTTATTACTTACGCAGAGCTGGACCGGCGCTCTAACCAGATCGCGCAACTGTTTCGACAGTGTGGTCTGGACCGCGGTGAGCACATCGGGATGATGATCGAAAACGACCGTCAGTTTATGGAGATCGTTCAGGGTGCACTGCGCTGTGGAATTATTTTTACGCCGATCAGCACCCATCTGCGGGAGGAGGAAACCCGATACATTCTCGAAAACTGCGGCGCCAAGCTGTTCATTGGCTCAAAGAAGTTGGCGAATGTGGCGAAGGACCTGGTGGGTACGGCCCCCGGCATACAGCACTTCTATATGATCAATGGCACCGAGCCGGGCTTTGAAAGCTGGGAGGAGGCAACGGGCGCGATGCCAGCCGAGCGTGTTGCCGATGAGAGCTATGGTACGCCTATGCTGTACTCCTCTGGTACCACCGGTCAGCCCAAAGGAGTGTTGACAGTAAACCAGATGGAGGATCTGAACGAGGTTCATCCCAGTATGGCAGCGTTCTCCGCATTTTTCGGTATCGACGAAAACACAGTCTACTTATCGCCGGCACCGCTCTATCATGCCGCGCCCATGCACTATAACAACCTGATCCTTTCGATGGCGGGCACCACCGTGATCATGGAAAAGTTCGACGCTGAACTCGCCCTCAAGCTGATACAGCAGCATCAGGTAACGCATAGCCAGTGGGTGCCCATCATGTTTATCCGCATGCTGAAGCTGCAGGAGGCGGTGCGCAGTCAATACGACACCAGTAGTCTGAAAATCGCGATTCACGCGGCTGCACCCTGTCCGGTAGAAATCAAACGGCAAATGATTGAGTGGTGGGGGCCGGTGATCATGGAGTACTACGCGGGCTCAGAGGGCTCCGGAATGACGATTATTGACTCACCCACCTGGCTGGCACATCCAGGCTCGGTCGGGCAGGCGGTCGTTGGGGAGATCCACATCTGTAATGACGAAGGCGAAGAAGTTGAGCAGGGCGAGATCGGAACCGTGTATTTTGCCAACGGCCCAAAGTTCGAGTACTACAACGAACCGGAGAAGACCCAGAAATCCTATAACGCTGAGGGCTGGTCCACCCTAGGGGATGTGGGCTACGTGGACGAAGAGGGCTTCCTGTACCTCACTGACCGCAAAAACTTCATGATTATCTCCGGCGGGGTAAACATCTACCCACAGGAGATAGAGAATCTGCTTATCACCCACGAATGTGTAGCTGATGTCGCGGTCTTTGGCGTTCCAAACGATGAATTTGGCGAAGAAGTCAAAGCCGTGGTCCAGGCTGCTGAACATGTCACGGCAGATAGCGCTTTGGCAGAAGACCTGATTGCCTGGTGCAAGGAGCGGCTCTCCCATGTGAAGGTGCCGCGCACTATCGACTTCATGGAAACCCTGCCGCGAATGGAGAACGGGAAGCTGTATAAGCGCCACCTGCAGGAGGCCTATAGCAGCGCCACTCACTAGGGTTTGCTTTCAGCGGGTCAGGTCACCGCTCCAGCCGAAACGGAAGCAGGCGCAGCCGGGTCATTTGCGTGCGGCTGCTCCTCCAGATCAGGCTTCCGTTTTAAAAAAGGAAGATAGAAGCTGGGCAGGACGAACAGCGTAAACAGCGTGCCTACCAGCATGCCAGTGGTGATGACCAGGCCGATTGCATTACGGCTGGCAGAGCTGGCGCCCGTGGCGATGACTAACGGCAATACGCCCAATACGGTGGCGAAAGTGGTCATCAAAATGGGCCGTAGTCGCAGCGCAGAAGCCTCCAGTACGGCCTGCCGCCTGTTCATACCCTGCAGCACTTTCTGATCAGCAAAATCGACGATGAGTATGCCGTGTTTACTGATCAAGCCGATCAGCGTCAGTAAGCCTACCTGTGTATAGATATTCACCGTCGCAAAACCCATCGCGAGGGGTACGATCGCGCCGAACAGAGACAGTGGCACGGCAACCAGCACAACAAAGGGATCGCGGAAACTATTGAACTGGGCTGCCAGCACCAAAAAGATAAAGATCAGCGAGACAGCGAACAGCACAGCAAAACTGGCGGACTCCTGAACATAGCGCCTGGATTCACCTTCGTAGCCCGCGCGAAAACCGACGGGTGCAACCTCCTGCAAGGCTTGCTGTAAGAACTCCAGGCCTGTGCCCAGGGAGTTGGGAGGGATCATCATGCCTTCCAGTGTGACGCTGTTGAGCTGCTGATACTGCGACAAGCTGTTTGGCTCGACCCGTTGATCAAGCGATATGACGGTAGAAAGCGGAATCAGTGAGCCATCTTCCGTGCGTAGGTAGTAGCGCTCCAGCCACTCTTTGGTCAATCTGAAGCCGCGCTCTGCCTGTGGAATCACCTTGTAGCTGCGGCCTTCCACGCTGAAGCGGTTGGTCTCGCCCTCACCGAGCATCACCTGCAGCGTATCGCTGATGTCCTGCATGTTGATACCCAGTCGTGACGCCAGGTCGCGATCAATCTGTACCGTGATCTCAGGACGTGAGTAGCGTAGCGACTTCGTGACAAAAGCGAACAAGCCGGACTGTCGAGCCCGATTCATGATTTCCTCGGAGACTGCGTCTAATTCAACGTAGTCAGCGGTGCTGGCAATAACAAAATTGACGGGCAACCCGGAGTCGGTGCCGGGCAGTGACGGCCAGCCGAAAGTGAAGATCTCCAGGCCACTGATTTTGGAAAAGCCCGCCTGCAAGTCTGCCTGTACCTCTTTCTGGGTGCGGTCGCGCTGGCTCCAGGGTTTAAGTTCGACCCCGCCAAACACCTGCCCAGGACTGTTCACCTGCCAGGAGTGGGTCACTTCCGGCACTTTCCGCCAGACGCGGACGATGTCGTCCAGGTACTTATTGACGTAATCGACGCTGGCGTAATCCGGGGGGACGGCGACGATAAACAGGCTGCCGTTATCCTCCTCCGGTGCCAGTTCTCGCTGGCTCACCATCAGCAGGGCGGGCAGGCTCAGCGCTATGGCACCCGCGAACAAAAGCACGGCGCCGCGGTTATCAAGACACCTGGCCAGCAGTCGCTTGTAGGCGAGATGCAGAGCTTCGAAGCGCGTGTCCAGCCAGTCCGCCGCCTTGCCCTGATCGCCGTGGGGTTTTAGTGCGTGGGCACACATCATTGGACTTAGCGTTAATGCCACAACGCCGGAAACGATCACCGCCCCGGCGAGGGTCAGCGCAAACTCGCTGAACAGCACACCGGTGAGTCCACCGAGGAAGCCAATGGGCGCGTAGACTGCAGCCAGTGTCAGCGTCATGGCAATAACTGGCAGCGCCACTTCGCGCGCACCGTGAATCGCCGCATCAAAGGGCGTCATACCTTCTTCAATGTGCCGGTGGACGTTTTCCACCACGACGATTGCGTCATCGACCACGAGGCCGATCGCAATGACCAGCGCCAGCAGGGTCAATAGATTGATGGAGAAGCCCATGGTCCAGACCAGGAACATGACGCCAATTAGCGACAGCGGGATGGCAACCAGTGGAATCAGCACGACCCGAACAGAGCCCAGGAACAATAGAATCACAAGGATTACGATGACTGCGGCTTCGACAATCGTCGAGCCGACTTCGCGCAGCGCTTCCCGTATGAAGGTGCTGTTATCCGAGTCGTAAAAAACTTCCAGGTCAGCGGGCATGCCCGCTGACAAGCGCGGCATCACAGCTTTGACCCGCTCTGTGACTTCCAGGGGATTGGCGCCCGGCGCCGGTGTGATTGACAGAAATACGGTTTCCTTTCCGCTTGAGAATGCCGAGGTGTCGTCGCTCGCTCCGGCCAGCTCCAGCTCTGCGATGTCGCTCATGCGCACCCGGCGCTCCTCGTCCTGGCGCACCACGATAGCGGCAAAATCCTCAGGGCTCTGTATGTCTGTCTCGGCGTCGACGCTGGCGCTGACCATGGCGCCCCGGGTAGTCCCCGCGGCTGCAATCACGTTCTGTTCCCGAATCGCTTCGTTGACATCTGTAGCGGTAACGCCAAAGGCCGCCATGCGCGCTGGGTCCAGCCAGATACGCATGGCAAACTCGCTGTTCGACAAAATCTTGGCATCTCCAACACCTTCAAGGGTGGCCAGTTCCGGCTGTATCGCGCGGGCTACGTAGTCGTCGATCTGCTGGGTGGTCATCTGGTCGCTGAGGAAGGCCATGTACAGCATCGCATCGCCACCGAAGGTGTTCGTCACGATGGGGTCATAGACTTCCTGCGGCAACTCGAATTTGGCTTCGTTGACCTTGGCGATTATCTCGGTCATGACTTCGCTGGCACTTTCGCCCAGTCGTACCTGGATGCGAATCACAGACACACTGGGATCACTGGTCGAGGTGATGTACTCGACCCCTTCAGCCGACGCTATTCGACGCTGCAAAGGGTCGGTGACGAAGCCCTGCACCGTGCGCGCACTGGCGCCCGGGTAGTAGGTGCGTACCACGACCTGAGACTTTTCAACGTCCGGGAACTGCCGCACCTGTAGCTGCACCATGGCTTGCAGCCCAAGCATCAACAACAGGGCACTGACCACAATCGCCAATACGGGGCGTTGAATAAAGATATCGGTGAAGCGCATAGTTAGGCCTCGTTCTCCGCCAGCTCCTCAACGGCAGCCTGGGACTGTTCTACCAACACGCGCACCCCTCGATACAGCTTGTTCTGCCCGCTGGTGACCACGCGCTCGCCTTCCTGCAGATTTGCCACGACTTCAGTACGCCCGTCCAGCGTTTCACCGACGCTGACAATTCGAGATACGGCGGTAAGGGCACCGTCTTCGGTATCTGTTAACACATACACTGCGTTGCCCTGCAGCGAGTAGGTGATCGCTGTTTCAGGCACGGTAATCACATCCCTGTCCTGTTGCAGATTGAGCGTCAGTGCAGCAAACATGCCCGGCAGCAGACCTTCACTCACCGTGAGCCTTGCCCGCAGCAGCAGGTTGCGCGTGCCGGGATCAACGGCGCTATCAATAGCCGCCAGCTCTGCAGCAAACTCTCTGTCCGGGAATGCGCTCACGGTGAGTACCACCGGCAAGCCCCGTCGCAGCCGCGGCGCAAAGCGATCTGGCAGGGTAAAGTCCACTTCCAGCTGGCTGCGGTCCTGCAGCGTCGCAATCGTTGTACCCGGGGTCAGGTAATCGCCAAGTTCTACGCGCCGTATGCCGATGGTACCGGCGAAAGGCGCGTGTATCCGCTTGTTGCGGATACGCGCTTCGGTTTCTGCAAGCTGCGCCCTGGCCCGTGCCAGATCGGCCTTGGAGCGATCGTACTGGCTCTCTGGTATAGATTGCTGTTTGATCAGCTTGGCATCGCGCTCAAACAGGATTTGCGCCAGCTCAAGAGAGGCGATTTGATTTTGCCTTGCCGCCTGCTCGACCTCGTCGTTGAGCACCAGCAAGAGTTGATCCGCGGCCACCTCATCTCCGCTTTCAAAGCGAATCTCGGTGATTTCGCCTGCCGTCTCGGAGGTGAGTTCAACCCCGCGAACCGCACGTATGCTACCCACCGCTTCCAGAGTGGTCACGCGGCGCTCCGCTTGCGCCTCTGCCACTGCGATGGTAACTGGTGGCGGAGAGAAATCCATGGCGGCCAGAGCGGAAAAACGCATATACAGATAGCCGCCGATGGAGCCAAAAATAATTACGAGCAGCGCTATGGCAACAAAATATCCCCGCACTGTACATCCTTGCCCTGGGTTTGTGCGTGCAGTGTAGAGATTTCGCCGGAAATAGCCACAGGATGACGTGCATATGAGCAGCCTTGATAAATTTCGACTGGACGGGAAGGTAGCCTTGATTACCGGCGCCGGCAAAGGCATTGGCGCCGCTATCGCGAAAGCATTTGCCGAGGCCGGAGCGCATGTGGCGCTGGGTGCACGAACGGAAAGTGATCTTGCTGACGTGGCAGCCTACGTGGAGGCGCAGGGCCAGCAGGCACTGGTGCAACCTACGGATGTCATGAAGCCAGAACAAATGCAGGCATTGGTAGATGCTGCGCTGGAGCGGTTTGGGCAACTCGATATTCTCGTGAACAACGCAGGGGGGTACCCACCGATGCCCGCACTGTCGACCACAACGGAGCAGTTGATGTCTGCCCTGGAGTTCAACGTAGGCACGGCGTTTCGACTCAGCACTCTGTGCGCGCAGGCCTTGGCCGAGCGCAACGGCAGCATCATTAATATCAGTTCAATTGCCGGCGAGGCTGCGACACCCTGTTTTGCTGCATATGGCACGGCTAAAAGCGCACTCAGCTTTTTGACGCGGCAACTGGCCCAGGAGTTCGCGCCCAAAATTCGGGTAAATGCGATCGGGGTGGGTTCAACGAAAACCGATGCACTCAACACAGTGCTGACGGATGAGATCGAAAAAACAATGGTCGAATTAACGCCGATGGCGCGACTGGGGGAGGTAGAAGACATTGCGCTGGGTGCTGTGTATCTGGCGTCGCCTGCGGCCAGCTACATCACGGGGGAGATACTAGGCATCAATGGTGGTCTTGAGCGCGCCAATATGCAGATGCCCAGAGCCTTTGGCGGCGTTGGCTAGCTGGCCTTATTTGACCTTAATCAAGACCTGAACTGGGTCGCGTAAAGGGTTAGTCTGCGTCATGTAAGCTATGTGAAATCAGGTGGCGCGCAAAAGATCACGGTCCTGAAGTACGGTATAGCGAGCTACAGTACTGTCTATAGTACTACCTACAGTATTACCTGCAGGGCTAACGAGAGCATATAGCAAACACCTGACTAAAGAGGTAGATATCGGTGTTGAAGAATCGCCGCTTGAAGCGGCTTGAGAAGGAGATGAACCACGCGGAGTCCTACCAGGACTGGCTGGCATTGGCGCAACAGCACGACCAGATCAGCGGCATGCAACGCTGGCGCCAGGTTGATCAGACAAACCTGTACGACTACGCCTCCATCCGACAGCGACTGGATCGGCTTCGCTCGCTGCGGGCTCGCCACGATAACGTGGGGCTCTTATTTACGCTGAACGAGGGTATTCACGGCAACCTGGGCGGGATGGGCAATGTAAAACTGCATGAGCAGGCTCGCGCGGGTACCAAGAATCTGATCGAGGATTACATTGACGAGATCGTCGATGCGCTGCGCCATATCGCTGAGCTGGACGACCCGGATGTGTCGCTGGCTGACAAACTGGATTTCTTCTATCGCGCCAACCACTGCTATGGGCGCTCTGCACTGATGCTCAGTGGCGGTGGCATCCTGGGCTTTTATCACCTCGGCGTGGTCAAGGCGCTGGTTGAGCACCAGCTTTTACCGCGAGTCATCAGTGGTTCCAGCGCGGGCTCCTTGATCGCCGGAGTGTTGGGTACGCATAGCGATGAAGAGCTGGAGCAGTTCTTTGACCCGGCCAATGTGCATTTTGAGGCGCGCAAGGAAGCCACCATTGTGGATAGGATGGTGTTCGGCAAAAACGCCTCTATCGATGCCCACGATGTGCAGTCGATTATCGAGGGTCTGATTCCTGACATGACCTTTCAGGAGGCTTACGAGAAGACCGGTCGCCAGATCAGCATAAGCGTGGCGCCCGCGGAGCCCCACCAAACCTCGCGGCTGCTGAATGCGATTGCCTCGCCCAATGTCTACATACGCAGCGCGGTGATGGCATCCTGTGCTGTTCCTGGGGTATTTCCCCCGGTCATACTCACGGCCAAAAATGTGTACGGCGATAGTCAGCCCTACCTGCCGTCGCGGCGCTGGGTCGATGGCTCCATCAGCGATGATCTGCCCGCCAAGCGCCTTGGGCGTTTGTACAGCACTAACCACTATATCGTGAGCATGGTAAACCCGATTGTCTTGCCATTTTTGCGTGATCGCGGACGCAGTAACCCGCTGATGGATGCGCTTGGCAAATTCAGCGTCGAAGTGGCGCGCGAGATGCTCAACAACTATCGATTGCAGGTACAGAGCTACGGTTCTGACTACCCCCGCTTAAGCTGGCTGTTGAACGGTGTACACAGCCTGCTGGACCAGGACTACAAGGGCGATATCAATATCGTGCCGCGCTTCCGCTTCTATAATCCTCTGAAGGTGCTGTCGCACATCACCGAAGAGGAGATGATGCAGTTGATGCAGGAGGGGGAGGCCGCTGCCTGGCCGGAAATACGATCGGTAGATACCTGCACCAAGATCAGTCGCGCGCTGGATGACATTCTGGAGCGCTTTGAGCGCGGCGATTTAAAGCCGGTTCGTGCCGCGCGCCGTAGACCCAAACGACCGGCTCGCAAAGCTGCCAGCGGCAAGGCCAAGACCAGGGTTAAAAGCAGGACAAAGGTCGCAGCAGAGACACGTGCGCAGCGCAAAAAGCAGAGCCCTCGCGACACGGCTAAAGCCAATAAGAAGCCTGCCCCGGTAACCAGGGCAGGCACAAAACCGGACAAGCCTGACGTCGAACAGGCCGCTTGAGTGCGCCGGGGGTTGCTGTGGCGTTCACTGCTGACCACATCATTGTTCCTATTTTCGGTCGCAGGTTGCAGTGACAACGACACCGCAATAACGCCGTCTCAGGCGTCTTCGAAGTCTTCTTTTAAGCCTTCTTCGCAAGCGCAGGCGCTGCTTGAGGATCAGTATGCCTACCACGTGGGTGTACTGGCGTATCTATACGGCTACCCTCACGTAGACCGCTACCGAGTCGCCCACAACGATTCCCTGGCTGAAGGTTTGCCAGCCTTCGATCCAATGCGCAGCCTGGGTTTTTTTGAAACCTTAAATGCTATTTTGAGAGCGGAACAGCCACCGCCGGTGGCAGCTGGCTTGCTTGAGGAGTTCAACGTGATTGGGATTGGGCCAGCAGCGGTTTTTCAACAAAATCGGGTGTCGCCGGCGCGCAAGCGCGGCCTTGAACGGGCTATCCGTGACGGGAGACAGCTGCTTGAAGCGGCGGGGGAGAGTGAGAGTCTGCCCGTGCAGAGCCTGCTGGCGCAGGCACCCGCACACCGCGAGGCTAATCCCTGAAGCTTGCCTGGGGCGGATTTTCTATAAGCTGGTGTTGCTCTGAACTCATCAGACGCCAGCTTCGATAGAGTTCGCCTGCAGCCGCCAGCAACAGCCGCTCACTGCGAGCCAGGGATTCAGTAAGCGCCTGACGGCGTTCCGATGGGGTCATGTTTTCAAGGCTCGCCGGCAGGGATTGTTCCGCAGTCGCAAGGACTCTAACCAGATTTTCAATGGTTTCGTCGGCGGCCTGTTCCAGTATCGGTAGCCACTCAGTGGCATCACGTCGAAGTGCCTGCAAGGCCGCCAAATTGGTTCGCGTCTGTCGCAGCGTAAAGCGGGCAGATGCTGTAGCGATGCTCAATAAGGACAGACGGCGGCGTGGCATGTTGGCTCCGGTGAGGTCGACAAAGTGTAGTACGCAGCATCACGCCAAACTAGTCAGCATTGCTCTTTGCATCCACGCTTATGCTCACAACGATCTTTACGCCCACACAAGCCGCCACCTGCACCCGAAAACCTGCTTCGCTATGATTCTTCTATGGAGAATCCAGGAGCAGAGGTGGCACTGCGACATCGCCAGCGGCGCGGTGGGCGCTGTCCGTTTTGCCAGCGCGAGCTGCCGCTGACGTTTCATCATCTGATTCCGAAGAAGCTGCACAGGCGCGCACGCTTTCGCAAGCTCTACAGCCGAGAGCAACTCAATAAGGGCATTGCTATCTGTCGCCAGTGCCACGACGGCATCCACAAGCGCTACGACGAAATGCAGTTGTACAAGAGGTATAGCTCGCCAGAGGCCCTGTGGAACGATCCCGAACTGCAACGCCATTTCCACTGGGTGGCTAAACAGAAGGTGTGCTAGTACTGCGATAGCGCGGCGTCAGCAAGTTATACTGCGTTAAACCGTTACAGGAGCGCGCAATGTCACTGGCCGCTGCGGACAACAGAGTCGTCAGCATTCACTACACCCTCAGGGATGAAGAGGGAACCGTTATTGATAGCTCAGAGGGTGCAGAGCCGCTGACCTATCTGCATGGCGCAGGCAACATTATTCCCGGGCTGGAACATGCTCTTGCAGGTAAAGCGCCCGGGGAGTCGCTTGAGGTCGTGGTTGAACCCGGCGAGGGTTATGGCGAGTACCAGGCTGAACTGTTGCAGGTCGTACCACGGCAAGCGTTTGAAGGCGTAGACGGCATCGAGGTGGGCATGGCCTTTATGGCTGAATCTCCTGACGGCAGTCAGCGACGCATCGTGGTTCGGGATGTGGAGGGGGATGAGATTACCGTGGATGCGAATCACGAGCTGGCAGGCGTGGACTTACATTTTTCTGTTGAGGTGATGTCAGTCAGAGAGGCCACGGACGAAGAACGTGAGCAGGGGCAGATTGCTTAGTGCGCTTGTTGATACGCTTCGGCGCAGACAACCGATACACCTGACGCAATCGGCACATACGCCACAATCGACACAATCGAGACCGCCGATCAATTTTGCTCAGTTAATTCATTAGTTTAATGATTCATACGTCGCTATTCTGCGTACTTGTCCTAAATTCAACGCTCAGGAGAGTTTAAATGGAAAATCGCGAAGGCCAACGCGTCCCTAATGTAAGCTTTAAAACCCGCGAAGACAGTGAATGGGTAGAACGCGATACAGACAGCTATTTTGCTGGCAAGACGGTGGTCGTGTTTTCATTGCCAGGCGCTTTCACACCGACATGTTCCTCCAGCCACGTGCCTCGTTACAACGAGCTGGTGCCAGTATTTAAGTCCAATGGCGTAGACGATGTGATCTGCGTGTCCGTCAACGATGCATTTGTGATGAACGAATGGAAAGCGCAGCAGCAGGCTGACAAAGTAACCTTTATGCCCGATGGAAGCGGAGAGTTCACCAAGGGCATGGGCATGTTGGTCAGCAAAGATGATCTAGGCTTCGGTGACCGCAGCTGGCGCTACTCCATGCTGGTCAAGGACGGTGTGGTGGAGAAGATGTTCATCGAACCGGAAGAGCCGGGCGACCCCTTCCATGTCTCGGATGCAGATACCATGCTCGAATACGTCGCGCCTGGCGCTAAAGCGCCGTTAGACGTGGTTGTTCTGACGCGCCCCGGTTGTCCGTTTTGCACCCGCGCCAAGGGCCTGCTCAATGATGCCGGCGTCGACTTTGATGAGCTTGAGCTGCTGCGTGACTACCCACATCGCGCTCTGCGTGCGCTGTCAGGTGGTGACACCTACCCCCAGGTGTTCATCAATGGTGAGCACATTGGTGGATCAGACGATCTGGAAGCCTGGCTATAACAGAGCGCTGCCGCTTAATCAGCCAGACCGGCGCCGCAGCCCGATTATGGGTGCGGCGCTTTTATCATTTGGGGGCTTGAAGCCGTATCCTCTATCCACCCCTCCCTCCTTTGCTTACTGAAATAAACCCCTAACACCCTGTGCGCGTATAGCGTTGTAACCAACCTGCGAACTCCCTGGGGCGACTGGCCACAGGCAGCTGATTTACTTGAGTAGCATTCTATGAAGCTAGCTATGAAGCTAGGTACGCCATGGGCACGACTTCTGCCTCTGCTGCTGATTGTGGCCTGCAGTGCTGAGCCGCCGCCGGCGGAATCTGACGCGCCAACATTGGAGTCCGTGCTGGCAAACAGTGAACACGTCCCAGGATTTATTGACAGCTATCGTGATCGCGACAGCGGAGAACTGTACTTTGTGGTGACTCCTGAACAGCTGGATGTAGACATTCTGCATTTCGCCAGCTTTCTGGACGGGAATGCCGCTACCTACACCCAGCGAGGGGTGTTCGCCGACGAGAGTGTTATTCGGTTGCACCGAGTCTTTAAGCGGCTGCAGTTTTTAAAACAGAACACAGCGTTTTACTTTGACCCCGACAGCGCTCTCGCGCGCGCCAGCGATGCGAACGTGGCGCCCGCAGTGCTTGCGGTAGCCGATATTCTTGATGAGGACGAAGCAGGACGGCTGTTAATCGCCGTCGGTCCCGTATTTCTCAGCGAGGCGCTGCTGCAGATCAAACCCGCACAGGATCCAGAGGCTGAACCCGGCTTCAGCCTGGGCGACTTAAGCGAAACCCGCAGCGCGCTGCGCAACGTGCGCAACTATCCGCGTAACACCGATGTTGCGGTCAGTTATGTCTACGAGAACCCTCAGCCGCTGGTGAGCGGCGGACAGTCACAAGCGGACAGTCGCTTCGTCACGATTAACGTGCAGCATAACCTGGTGGCCGCACCGACGGCAGGCTATGAACCTCGGCAGGCGGATCAGCGGGTAGGCTATTTCACTAAAGAAATCACCGATATGACGTCCGTCGCGGCAGCACCCTGGCGCGACGCAATCACTCGCTGGCGGCTACAAAAGAAAGATCCGGCGGCCGCGTTATCGGAGCCCATAGAGCCCATTGTGTTCTGGCTGGAAAACACGACCCCTGTGCAGTGGCGAGACACCGTCCGTGACGCTGTGCTGGTATGGAACCAGGCCTTTGAGGACGCTGGATTCATTAATGCCGTAGACGTCCGCCAGCAGCCGGATGATGCCACCTGGGAGGCGCAAGATCTGCGCTACAACGTGCTGCGCTGGACGTCGTCACTGGAGTCGCCCTGGGGCGGTTATGGCCCCAACTTCGCCGACCCCCGTACGGGTGAAATTCTGGGTGCAGATATCATGCTGGAATTTGGTTGGATACAAACCTTCAGCACACGCGAAAACGTATTTGAGACCAGCCTGTCTCGCTCCTTTAGCCGACACGGTTCTCACCACTGCGCCGCTGGCATGTATTTGCGCGATCAGCTTGCCCTGGGGCAGACGCTGCGGATGGGCAAGGGCGGGGAAGTCGGCCCCCGTGGTAAACAAGGGCATCACGAAGAGAGTCATCACGAGATGATTCGGCAGTCGCTCTACGATCTGGTTACCCATGAGGTGGGCCATGTACTGGGCCTGAGCCATAACTTCCGTGCCAGCCAGTTTATGGAGACTGCGCAGCTAAACCAGGCGACAACAGGCAGTGACGCGCCCATCTATAACTCCGTAATGGAATACCCCAGTATCAATCTACCTGCGGAGGAGCTTGAGACGCCGCGGTACTTCCTGACTGAACCGGGTCCCTATGATAGATGGGCAATTCAGTTCGGTTACACGCCAGCATTGGCGGATAGCGCTGCAGAGGCTGAGCGCCAGTCTCGCTTGCTGGCGCGTTCAACTGAGCCAGCCCTCGTCTTTGGTCTCGACGCAGATGCGCTGCTTCAAGACTCAGGCATCGACCCGCGAATTCAGCGCTTCGATATGGCAGCCGATCCCCTCGTTTTCGGCCGCCAGCGTATCGAATTGGCAAATACGCTTCGAGACAGCCTGTTGCAGCGCTTCAACGCGCCCGGAGAAAGCTGGCAGCCGCTAGTGAACGCGTATCGGACCCTTTACCGTGAACACTATCGCCAGCTAAGGGTTGCAGCCCGTTGGATAGGTGGTGTTTACAACGACAGGGCGGTTCAGGGGCAGAGTGGGGCGGATACACCTTTTACCGCTGTGCCCGAAGCCATCCAGCGTGAGGCTATGTCGGTGCTCCACGACGGCCTGTTCGCCCCCGATGCACTGGACCAGGATGTGGAACTGTTGCGCCACCTTCAGCAGCAACGACGCGGCTATCGACAGTGGTACCGGCCCCAGGATCCCAAAGTGCACGCGCAAGCTCTGGCAATGCAGCGTATGGTTCTGGAGCAGTTACTACACCCCGTCACCTTGGCGCGCGTTAACGACAGCGTTCTGTACGGTAATACCTACACCCTGGATAAGTTGTTGGCTGATTTGACCGTTGCCGTATTTGAAGAAGATCAAAATAGCTCGGTCAACAGCGTCCGCCAGCAGCTACAGCGCGAGTACATCGAGCAGCTGCTGCGCGTCGCCGACGCTCGGCTTGGCAGCGACCACGACCATGTCAGCCGCGGACAGGCCTGGTATGTCCTCGAGAACATCCAGGAGTCCCTGCAGGCCAGCCTCCGGGATGGCAGCACGATCGATACTGCCACTCGCGCCCACCGCTTGGCACTCCAGCGCCGCATCGAACTAGGCCTGGCACCTGCGATGGCACCGGCTGCTTGATGCCCAGGCCCTCGCTGGCCATGGATGGCCTGCTGCTCTCAAAACTAAAAGCCCATTCGTTGCGACGTCATATAAATGCGCAATAAAAAGGCGGCCGTAGCCGCCTTGGTTAAGAGAGTATGAAGGGCTAAACGCGCTCAATGATAATGGCTGGCGCCATACCACCCGCAGCGCACATAGTGACCAGACCAAATTGCTTATCAGCGCGCTCCAGCTCATCCACCATCGTGCCAATCAGAATAGAGCCCGTTGCCCCAATCGGGTGGCCCAGTGCCATCGCGCCGCCGTTCACGTTGACGATCTCACGGTCCAGATCAAGGTCGCGGATGAACTTTTCCGCAACCACCGCAAATGCCTCATTGATTTCAAACAGATCGATGTCGTCAATCGACATGCCCGCGCGGTCCAGTACCTTGCGGGCGGCAGGCACCGGCGCGTTCAGCATCAGCGTGGGGTCGTCGCCCATATTGGCCATCGCAATAATTTTAGCGCGGGGCTTCATGCCGTGGGCCTGAGCGTATTCGGGTGAGGCCAGCAGCACCGCTGCTGCACCATCAACCACGCCCGAGCTGTTGCCAGCGTGGTGTATGTGGTTGATCTCCAGGTCTGGGAATTTCTGATTGACCAGAGCTCGGAACGTGGTGCCAGACTCATCCAGCGGATAGTCTGCAATACCCTCAAAGGACGCTTTAAGTTCAGCCAGACCTTCTTTGGTGGTGCCGGGACGAGGGAACTCCTCCCTGTCTAACGCCACGCTGCCATCCTCGTTCAGGACGGGGATCAGTGCTTTGCTAAAGCGACCTTCCTCGATTGCACGTGCCGCATTGTTTTGCGACACCACCGCGAGGCTGTCGACCGCATCACGGTCAATGTCTTCCAGGGTCGCGATAGCATCAGCGCAGACGCCCTGGTGCGGTTGAGGATGGATTTCACGTAGGTGCAGGTTATCGCTGTCAATAAATGGCGAGCGGTCGCCCATCTCCGCATAGTGCGACATCATTTCCGTGCCGCCGCCAATGGTTAAGTGCTCCATGCCTGCCATGATGCTGCTGGCCGCCATGTTCACCGAGGTAATACCCGAGCCGCAGAAACGGTCCAGAGTGACCGCGCTTGAGCGAATGTCGTAACCCGCATCCAGTGCTGCCATGCGGCCCAGGTCGCCGCCTTGCTTGCCGCGCTGGCTGCTGGTGCCCCAGACGATATCGTCTACCTCCGCGGTATCCAGCGAATTACGCTCGGCAATCGCCTTCAGCACTGTGGCGCCAACGTGTTGAGGGTGGAGGTGGGCCAGTGACCCTTTACCGATTTTGCCAATGCCACGCGGTGTGCGGCAGGCGTCGATGATCCAGGCTTCTGCCATGGTGTTGTTCTCCTGAGTTTTGGTGCGTTAAGGTCTTACTTGCCTTTCCAGTTGGGCGCGCGTTTCTCGGCAAACGCAGTCGCGCCTTCAATCGCGTCCTCGCTGACGAATACCGGATTGACGATGTCGCCCTGGTTTTTGAACATCGTGTCCTGGCTCCAATCCGCCTGTTCCAGTATCACTTGTTTGCTGGCTGCAACGGCAAGTGGTCCATTCGCGGCGATCTTGGTGGCCAGAGCCTTGGCGCCATCCAGCGCAGTTCCGGCGTCTACTACCTGGTTGATCAGGCCCAGCTCATAGGCGCGCTGTGCACTGATGAAGTCACCCGTCAGAGCGAGCTCCATGGCAACCCGCGATGGAATCTGGCGGGGCAGCTTAACCAGCCCGCCAGCGGCGGCAGCCAGACCACGCTTCGTCTCAGGAATGCCGAACATTGCATTGTCCGCGGCAACAATCATGTCGCAGGAAATCGCTAGCTCAAGGCCACCTGCCAGGGCATAGCCTTCCACGGCTGCGATCAGCGGTTTGCGCGGCCCTTTTTCCGTTAGGCCGGCAAAGCCGCGTCCGGGAATATGCGGGGTTTCGCCAGTGACAAAGGCTTTGAGATCCATGCCGGAACAGAAAGTACCTCCTGCACCGGTCAGGATCGCGACGCGCAGTTCGTCATTGCCATCCAGCTCGTCCATGGCTTGGGCGACGCCCTCAGCCAGTGCTTTATTGGCGGCATTCTTCGCTTCTGGGCGATTCAGGGTGATGACGAGGATGCCGTCCTCTGCCTGGGTCAAAACTTCATCAGCCATGTGGTTCTCCTGTGTGAAAGCTGCTGAGTAAATAAAAAATTGCTAGGCGTCGATCAGCGCAACGCCAAACCTGGCCAGCGGCTCTACTGCCGCCGCCTTCGCATCTGCCTCGGCACTGGACGCCGTACCAATAAGCGCTCGTTTTTTAACGCCCTGCAGGATGGCGGCAAGACGGAAGAAACAGAACACCAGATAAAAGTTCCAGTTTTCGATGTCATGCCGACCGGTACGGGCACAGTACTGAGCCACATAGTCTGCGTCGGTGGGCAAGCCAAGGGTGCTTCGGTCTACGCCACCCAGGCCGCTCATGCCGGCATCTGATTGCGGCAGCGCCCAGGCCATGCACTGATACGACAAATCGGCCAGCGGATGTCCAACGGTGGATAGCTCCCAGTCAAGCACGGCGATAATGCGGGGCTCAGTTTTGTGAAACATGACGTTATCGAGCCGGTAGTCGCCGTGCACCAGGCTAACGCGCCCGTCGTCTGCGGGCAGGTTGTCAGGTAGCCAGGCGATGAGCTTTTCCATTTCAGGATTGTGGTCGGTTTCGCTGGCGCGATACTGCTTGGTCCAGCGACTGATTTGACGCTCAAAGTAATTGCCGGGCCGCCCGAAGTCTGACAGCCCCACGTCATCGATATCGACATTGTGCAACTCCGCCAGAACGCAATTCATCTCGTCGTAAATGGCTGACCGCTCTTCGTTACTGTCAATCTCAGGCAGGGTGGCGTCCCAGAATACCCGCCCGTCCATAAACTCCATCACATAAAACATGGAACCGATGACGCTATCGTCTTCACATAGACAGTACGTTTGCGCAACAGGCACCGAGGTGTCGGCCAGCGCCGTGATCACTCGATACTCGCGATCAACCGCATGGGCAGACTTCAACAGCTCACCTGGTGGCTTACGACGCAAAACGTAGTGCCTGCCGCCAGCCGTGAGCTTAAAAGTAGGGTTGGACTGACCGCCAGCAAACTTCTCGGCACTGAGTTCACCGCTAAACCCTGCAATGTGTTGTTCCAGATAGGGCTGGAGCCGTTCTATGTCGAGTGTTTGCGTGTTCATGCGTGTCCATAACGTTGGATGAGTTGCTTGCCCAGCGCCATCATGTGCACCTGGTCCGGGCCGTCGGCCTGGCGGCACCAGCGGGCATAGTTGTAGGCCTCAGCCATAAAGTAATCCTGCGACAGGCCGCCGGCGCCAAACACCTGCATACAGCGGTCAATAACGTCTTGCACGGTCTGTGGCGTCGCTATTTTTGCCGCGGCGATGTAGTCACGAGCTTCTTTATTGCCCTGTTTATCAAGGCGATCGGCGGTCTTCAGGGTTAAAAGACGGACCTGCTCAATATCGCAAAAGGCGCGAGCCATATCCTCGCGGATGCTCTGGTGCTGTGAGAGGGTTTTGCCGAAGGTGCTGCGCTGCTCTACGCGTTGACAGGCCAACTCCAGACTGCGCTGCGCGCATCCGATCAGACGCATGCAGTGGTGCAGGCGGCCTGGCCCGAGACGGCCCTGCGCAATTTCAAAGCCACGTCCCTCGCCGAGCAGCATATTGTCAGCGGGTACGCGCACGTTGTCGAAAACGACTTCGGCATGGCCTATTGGTGCATCATCATAGTTAAAAGTCTTCAGAGCGCGCTCGACCGTAATGCCCGGGGTCTCTTTGGGCACCAGGATCTGGCTTTGCTGCAGGTGGCGATTTTCGTTTTCCGGGTCGGATTTGCCCATAACAATAAAGATTTTGGTGCGCTCATTCATGGCGCCCGTGATGAACCACTTGCGACCGTTGATCACATAATCGTTGCCATCACGTTCTATGCGAGTTTCGATATTGGTAGCGTCGGACGACGCCACGCCGGGCTCAGTCATCGCATAGGCAGAGCGTATATCGCCATTCAGCAAGGGTTCCAGCCAGGCGGCCTTCTGCGCCTCGGTGCCGTACTTCATGAACACTTCCATGTTGCCGGTATCGGGCGCGTTGCAATTAAATATTTCGGGTGCCCACAGCACGCGACCCATGATTTCCGCCAGCGGCGCATAGTCGAGATTGGACAACTCGCCACCGTGATCTTTGGGAATAAACAGGTTCCACAAGCCGGCGCTGCGCGCTTTTTCCTTCAAGGACTCCATCAATGGCACAGTTGCCCACCGGTTATCTGCTGTGTCGACATAGTCGTAGTAATCGTGTTCAACCGGGTACACATGCTCGTCCATGAAGGTCGTGAGGCGTGCCACGTACTCCTGCGCCAGGGCGCTGTGCTCAAAGTTCATAGGCTATCCGATTGCTCGATCAACGCCTTCCCAATAGGGTGCGCGGAGAATTTTTTTCAGTATTTTGCCCGATGGGTTGCGGGGCATTTCATCGATGATTTCCAACCGCCGCGGAATTTTATAACCCGCTATGCGCTCACGACAGAATCCGATCATCTCTTCCAGTTCCAGTGATTTCCCGCTCTGTGTGACGACAAATGCCAACAGCGCTTCACCGTATTTCTCGTCCGGTACTCCGATCACCGCCACGTCTGCGACGGCCTCGTGATGTGCGATCGCGTTTTCCACCTCAACGGGATAGATATTCTCACCGCCGCTCACCACCATGTCCTTGATCCGGTCCTTTAGATAGAGATATCCCTCTTCATCTACATAGCCGGCGTCGCCCGTATGCACCCAGCCGTCGGTCAGGCTGCTGGCGGTGGCGTCGGGCAGGTTGTAGTAGCCCAGCATATTGGTGTCTGACTTCACCCAGATCTCACCGACATCACCACTGGGTAGTTCCTCGCCATCCATGTTCATGATTTTTATCTCAACACCAACCGACGGTCTGCCGCAGGACAGCAACAGTTCGGGTCGGCCTGCCAGCGCCGCCCTGTGATCCGCAGGTGTCAGGTTAGTTACGGTGCCGGCCGTCTCGGTCATGCCGTACATCTGGATAAACTCCACACCAAAGACTTCCATCGCACGCCGCAGCACAGCCTCTGAGATGGGTGAGGCGCCATAAAAAATCTGCTGTAAACCAGAGAAGTCTCGGGACTCGATGTCTGGCAGCGCTAATACCGCCATGATCATGGCGGGCACCATGAAGATGCTGTTTACGGGATAGCGCTCAATGTCTGCCACCACTTTCGCAGGGTCGAAGGCTTTGTGCAGAATGATTTCTGCGCCCGCGTAGGTGGAAACCAGCGCCGATCCTGCACCACCAATATGAAACATAGGAGCACATACGACATCCGCCGAGCCCGGCGCCGGACGGGTTGGCATAAAGGCGGTGTTCATTACAAATTCAGCGACAAGGTTGGCATGGCTGGTGATAACGCCTTTCGGATTACCAGTAGTGCCGCTGGTGTATAGCTGAAAGCAGGCGTCGTCAGGCGTTACCTTAAGGTTTGGCCTGCTCGTGGACTGTGCGGCCAGCCAGCTCTCCCAGTCAAGGCTATCAGGCAGGCCGCGGGTCGCAAGGTGAACCCCTTCCGGCAGCTCTGGTCGCAGGGCGGCCAGGGTCTCCTGGAAGCCAGCATCCAGCATTAACAGTACGCGCGCCTGACTATCCTTGATAATAAAGGCGAGCTCGACGGGCGCGAGGCGATAGTTTAAAGAGACGGAAACAGCGCCGATTTTGCAATTGGCTAAAAACAAGAGCAGGTGCTCCAGGCTGTTCTCGCCCAGTGTGCATACGCGGTCGCCGCGACTGACACCGAGGGACAGCAGGCCGTTGGCCAGTTGATTGGCAAGCCGGTCTACGTCGCCGTAGGTAGTGGTGCGCTCTTCCTGGGTCAGGCAGGGGTTATCTGGAAAGTTGCGGGCGTAATACTCGGTAAAGTGATGTACAAGCATGCGGGTTGACCATTCTTCTTTATCTTTATCTTTATTTGGATTTGGAGGACATCTGGGTCTGGACGTCTCTTGCTAAAGGGTTTCGCTGTCGTTAGCGTGGCTGCACATCGGCCCGAAAGTCTGTGTGTTCGTAAGCCCATGGGCAATGACGCACCGGGACAAAAAAATATACATCAAATGACAGGATTGCGCCTGAACTAGGGCGAGGGCGTCTCGCCCTGACTAAGCGCGTTCATGAAATCAAACTGTTTGCGCAAGGCGCGCTGCGCTATCTGCTCATCAAACTGCCTCACCCAGGGCAGTTTGATATCAAAACCATGGCTGACACCCGGATAGAGCTGCGCAGATGCGTTCAGCCCCGCGTCCGTCATTGTCAGAGCAAGCTTACCGCACTGCGTCGCGCTGACGATCTCGTCGGCTGCCGCCAGCAGCATTAACACGGGAATATCTCTATCCCAGCCTTTTCGGAACTCCGTGGCAAAACCACAGTATGGGTACCAGCCGACAATACCGATTACGCCCTGCAAATGCTGGCCTGGGCTGTCCAGCAGGCCCAGGGGTAAGCGCTCATCGTAGTGAAGCGCTTCCAGTGCGCTCCAGGCTCCGTGGGAATAGCCCACCAGGAACAGTCGATCAGCGTCCACTTGTGTTTGACGACGGGCGAACGCAACACCGGCGATAACGTCGGCGGCACGTTCGCGTCCCTGCAGCACTCTCCCTGCACAGTTGCGCTTCACACTGATTTGTCGAGGTGTATGGCTGTCTACCAGAATGACAGCATACCCCCGCTGCAAGGCCTGGCGCGCGCGCTGTTGGTCCGCCAACTGTAATCCGCCGCAGCCGTGCAGGATTACTGCCGTTGGAAATGGCCCTTCACCCTCGGGTAAAAGCAGCTCAATGTGTGGGGCCAGTAAATCGGTCAGCTCTGCAAAGCTGCGTTGCGGAGGCCAGAGAGCGTCGTAGTAGTACCAGGCCGGTAACACCAACGCCAAAGTTAAAAATCCCAGTGCCACCAGAGCGGCTCGTCGATACGCCTTCGTCATGGCGGCTATTGTGCGTAGCCCCGGTCTTTGATGCCAGCAGAAACTTGGCGTCCGACCTGCTGGCACCCCGCGTCGATGCTGGTAAACTTGCCCGCTGCCTGGGCCGGGATTCAGGCCTTTAACACCTAATAAAACCAGGGAAAACATCATGCAAGCAGAACTCAAGCAGGTCTTTGACACGCTGACATCGTCAGGCCAGATGTTTGAAATTTCCGATGTCGACGTAAACGGACAATCCCTTAAAGCCTGGACGCATACGCCCAACTCACTGCGCGATGTGTGGGCTATGGCGGCAGGTCATGCTGATAAAGACTACCTGGTGTATCAGGACGAGCGCTGGACTTATGCAGACGCGATCGACGAAGTGGCGCGTATCGCCAACTGGCTGCGCTCTCAGGGCGTGGGTCAGCACGACCGGGTTGCTATCGCCATGCGCAACTACCCTGAATGGATGTTGAGCTACTGGGCAACGGTATCAATCGGCGCTGTGGCGGTGGGAATGAACGCCTGGTGGGTACCGGAGGAGATGGCCTATGCCCTGAAGGACTCCTCACCCAAGGTGTTGATAGCCGACCGCGAACGCGTAGAGCGGTTTGGAGACATTCGCGCGGACTTTCCCGATATCACGACTGCCGCAGTGCGTGTTGACGAAGTGCCTGAATGGGCACATGCCTGGAGTGCTGTACTGTCAGCGGACCCAGAGATGCCGGAGGTAAGCATTGACCCCGACGATGATGCTTCGATTTTTTATACCTCGGGGACTACCGGCGTGCCCAAGGGTGCACAGCTTACCCATCGGGGCTGCTGTAACAATCTAATGAGTTTGATGTTTATGAACGTCGCTCAGGGCCAGTTGATGGCGGCGATCACCGGCGAGGAAGCAGAGAGCCCAATGGACCCCGGTGCGCCGCAGGTGGCATCTATCGTTGCTACCCCCTTGTTCCACGTGACGGCAAACAACTGTCTGGCGCAAACTGTGACGATCGCCGGCGGCAAGCTGGTGCATATGTACAAGTGGGACGCTGGGGAAGCTTTGCGTTTGATTGAAGCGGAGCGTATTACCACGTTTACTGGCGTCCCGGTCATGAGTCGCGAAATGATCAGCCACCCCGACTTCGCAACTCGGGACACCTCGTCTCTGAAGGCACTGGGGGGTGGTGGTGCCCCTGTGCATCCGGATCTGGTCGATAAAATCGACAAGTCTGCGACGCAGACACAGCCCTCGCAGGGGTACGGCATGACAGAAGTATGCGGCATTATCAGCGCGGCTGCTGGACCGCTGTTTACCCAGAACCCGGCCAGCGCTGGCGTGTTGGTGCCGATATTTGAGGCCAAAATTGTCGATGAGGGGGGTAACAGCCTGCCCGTTGGCGAGACGGGAGAACTCTGTGTGCGCGGATCGCAGGTGATCAAAGGCTACCTGAATCGGCCCGAGGCGACTGCCGAGACCATTGTGAATGGCTGGCTGCACACGGGTGATATTGGATACATGGATGAACACAACTTCATTTACCTGGTAGACCGCGCCAAGGATATGGTGCTGCGCGGCGGAGAGAACGTGTACTGCTCCGAAGTCGAAACTGCCATTTTTAAGCACGATGCGGTTGCAGAGGCAGCGGTGTTTGCGGTGCCTGACGAGCGACTGGGCGAAGAAGTGGGTGCAGCGATTTTTCCGGTGGCAGGCACTCAGCCCAGCGCTGAGGAGATTCGAGAGTTTTCCCGTGAGTTTCTGGCGGCCTACAAAGTGCCGCGCTACATCTGGATTGTAGAACAGCCCTTGCCACGCAATGCCAGTGGAAAGTTCGTCAAAAACACGTTGAAGGAATCGCTGGCCGTCGCTGACGCAGGTTAGTGCGTAAACGGTTCGGAGCGCTACAGCCCCTTTCGATACGTGTAAGGGGTGACGCCGGTCCAGCCCTTAAAAGCCCGTATGAAGGCACTGGATTCTGAAAAGCCCGCGCGGTGTGCGATCTCCTCAATAGTAATGCCCTGTTTGCCGAGGTAATGCAGGGCGACATCTCGTCTGACCTGACTTTTTAACTCGGTAAACGAGGTCCCCTCGCTGCTCAACCGCCTGCGCAGTGTCTGCGGGTGTATATCCAGTTCTGCTGCGACCGTCTCCAGCTCTGGCATGTCCTCAAGGGTTTTGCGCAGTCTCTGCCGTACCTGCGCTGTCCAGCTACTCGCCTGGTGCTGAGATCTCAGTAAGCTCAACACCGGATGGCGCAAGAATCTGGCCAGCGATTGTTCATTCTGCACCACCGGTTTATCCAATACCGCGCTGTTCATCACCATTTCAGTAAAAGGCTGTTCAAAATTGACCGGGTTGCCTGCGAACATGGGTCGGTATTCGGACGCGTGCTCCGGTGCAGCATGTGTGAAGTTGAACGCTATCGCCGGCAGTAGTTCGCCTGCCAGCCAGCTCATGAAGCGATGGCAGTTGAACAGGGCCAGCTCAGACCCATAAACGTCGTATCGCTCCCAGGATTCAGCGGATTCGTTTAGCTGAACTCGCGCCTCGGCGCCATCTATGTTGAGCACGGGTGCGGCGGCATGATGAAACAAGCCAAAGAAACGACAATAGCGCGCTAGGGCTTTCCCCAGGGTGTCGCAGTGAATCACGGCATAGCAGAGCATTGACCAGCTACCAATGGGAAGACGTTGCGGCCCATAGCCCAATCCCTCATCCTCCATCGCCAGCATGGTCTGGACCTGCAGGTCTGCGAAGCGTTCTATAGAGATCCGAGCATCGTCCTGATCCAGCAGTCGCGTGGAAATACGGTTGGCTCGCAGCAGTGCGGCCGGGTCCAGCCCCTTGGAAACAGCGTACTTCAGCACGGCTTTGACGAAATAGACGCTAATGCTCTGTTGGCGCATTGAAGCTAACGGCAGTCCGAGTTCAGCCAGTCCAGAATGTGCTCGGTGAGCAAAAGACGACTATAAGAGAAGCTATGATCGCCGGGGATGGTCAGCGCTGTCAGCGCAATGGTGCGATTGCGACGAAATGCAGCCACTGTAGGTTCAAACATGGTTTGCGGAGGCAGTACCGTATCGGATTCTCCAGTTATCAGGAGAATGCTGCGACCGCTGTACTTGGGTGCGAACCCACGGGTGTCCAGCCGCGTGGCGGACTGACTCAGCAAGTCATCCCGCATGGCATTGCCGTCATAGTCCCGCAGCATAAACAGGGTGTCCGAGTAACGCACAAAAGCATTCGCCCAATCCTGGTTACTGCGTAAACCCTCGGCAATCAGACCCAGATTTGCAGGGGCCAAAGCGCCGATACAGTGCAGGCCAGAATCCGCTGCTCCCGCCGCAATCACCGCATAGCCGCCCATGGAATGGCCCAGCAATGAGATATGTTGTGTATCCACACGATAGCGAGTCGCGTTGTCTCTCAGAAAGCGCACCACGCTGGCAATATCATCGGGCATGCTGCTGAGTTTAAAGCCGCCTTCACTGCCCCAGGCCCCGCGGTAGTGGAAAAACAGCGTGTTGTATCCCGCGCGCCGCACAGCCTGGGCGACGTCGAGATTTTTTTCATTGCCAGGCAACCCATGCGCGAGGATCAGGGTGGGGTGGGGGCCAATCCCTTCTGCCAGATATATCAGTGCCGCCATGCGGTCGCCGTTTGCGGGGATACTCAATTCTGCCATGCTGGGCGGAAACATCGGGTCCGTCGCTATGGCAGCAGAGGTCTCGCTTGATGCAGACCGGCCAAAGGAGTACATCACCAAGGCCGGGATAAGGATTGATAAAACGTAGCGCATGCTGCGGGGACGGTGTCGGCCGGGCAAATTGGAGAGGGCGCTCATCGTACTCTCGGCTGTCATTTTTGGTCAATTAAATTGTCTGAGGCCGTCATTGTTGGGTTGAGACAGTCTCACCATACTGATCGCCCTCGTAATCCCGAAGGAGCCCGTGATCCTGTGCTAGCCAGAGACTTCACTGAAGAACAGACCATGTTTCGCGAGACCTATCGCAAGTTCCTTGCAGCGGAGATCGTGCCGCACATGGAGGTCTGGCGTGAGCAGGGCCGCGTCGACCCGATAGCTTTTCGCAAGGCGGGGGAGCAGGGCCTGCTAATGGTGTGGCCCGAGGAAAAGTACGGCGGGATAGGCGATGAGGACTTCCGCTTTGAGCAAATTATTATCGAAGAGACTTGCTACGCGCGCTGTGCGGATTGGTGTAACTCTCTGCACAGTCGGCTGGTCGGCCCATATTTCACGCGCTTCGGCAGCGCTGAGCAGTGCGAGCGCTTTCTGCCTCTTTGCGTCAGCGGCGAAGCCGTTTTGGCGGTCGCGATGACAGAGCCGGACGCGGGTTCAGATCTGGCAGGCATGCGCTCTACCGCGGTAGAGGATGGCGACCACTGGGTGCTGAATGGGTCCAAGACCTATATTTCCAATGGCATCAACGCAGACCTCGTCATCGTCGCTGCGAAAACAGACCCGGCTAACAATCCACACCATATGACGCTGTTTATTGTTGAGCGCGGTATGCAGGGGTTTGAGCGAGGCCGTAACCTCACCAAAATGGGCCTTAAAGCGCAGGATACAGCGGAGCTTTTCTTCAATGACGTTCGCATACCCAAGGCCAATGTGCTGGGCGAGCCCGGTAAGGGATTCATTTACCTGATGGAGGGCCTGGCGGAAGAGCGGCTGATCGGTGCTGCCGCATACTTGTCGGCGGCGCAACTTTCCTGGGATCTGACAGCGGACTTTGTCAAGGAACGCCAGGCCTTCGGCAAGCCGCTGGCGGCGTTTCAGAACACCCAGTTCAAGCTGGCTGAGCTGCGCACTGAGCTCGACATCACGCAAGCCTATATCGACCAGTGCGTTGCGGCGTTTAACGCGGGCCAGCTCTCTGCCGTAGACGCGGCCAAAGCCAAGTTGGTCACCTCAGAATTGCAGCTTAAGGTCGCGGACGTTGGTGTGCAGCTTCACGGTGGCGCGGGCTATATGGACGAGTATCCGATTTCGCGACAGTTTACTGACGCCAAGATCTCACCTATCTACGCGGGTACGTCCGAAGTGATGAAGATCATCATCAGCCGGGATTGCCTTAGTGATGACTACACGCCATTCAACACCAGAAATTTCTGAGCCGGATCAGGGCATGCTCCTGGCGGCCACGAAGGTCTTTTCTCATAAACACAAAACCCAAGGAGAACCACCATGGATATAAAGGATAAAGTCGCGGTTGTTACCGGCGGGGCGTCGGGTCTGGGCCGTGCCACTGTCAAGCGCATCGTAGCCGCAGGGGGCAAATGCGCCATCTTCGATATGAATGAAGAAAAGGGCAACGCCCTGGCGGCAGAGCTGGGTGATGCCGTTCTGTTCCAAAAGGTCAACGTCGCCGACGAAGGTTCGGTAAAGGCTGGTATTCAAGCCACACTCGACGCCTTTGGGGCGATCCATATCGACTGTAACTTTGCCGGTATTGGCAATGCCATCCGCACCATGGGTAAAAACGGCCCGTTCCCACTGGATGCCTTTCAGATGGTGATCAACGTTAACCTCATCGGCACCTTTAATGTGCTGCGTCTCTGTGCTGAGCAGATGGGCAAAAACGAGCCCTTCGACAAGGACGGCGGCCGCGGCGTGATCATTAATACTGCGTCCGTTGCTGCCTACGAGGGACAGATTGGACAGGCCGCTTACTCGGCGTCCAAGGGTGGTGTGGTTGGCATGACGCTGCCTATTGCGCGTGATCTATCGGTGATGGGAATTCGCGTGAACACCATCGTTCCCGGCCTGATTGCAACGCCATTGATGATGGGCGGTGCTGAAGAGCTCACGCCAGAGATCTGGGAGTTCTTGAAGCCGCTGGGCGAGCAGGTCTTGTATCCCAAGCGCCTGGGTGACCCCGACGAAATAGCGCACACGGCGCAGTACATCATTGAGAACGACTATGTGAACGGGGAGTGTATAAGGATGGATGGCGGCATCCGCATGCAACCTAAGTAGGCCTGGCTCGTAGCGGAGAGCAGGCTTGGTTCTGGAACGGTTGACGAGGAGGGCGCTATGGGGCCCCTGAACGGGTATACGGTAATTGAGCTGGCGGGTATCGGCCCTGCGCCTATGGGCGGAATGATCCTCGCGGATATGGGTGCCGAGGTGATTCGCATTGAGAGGGCCGGGGCGTTCAGCCCCAAGCTCAGCTGCGATGTGAGTTTCCGCGGCAAGAAATCCGTGGTGCTAAATCTCAAAGATCCGAACGGGGTAGAGACCCTGCTGCGCATGTTGGAGAACGCCGACGTGCTCATCGACCCCTACCGCCCTGGCGTGTGCGAAAAGCTCGGCATAGGCCCGGAGGTTTGCATGGCGCGCAATCCCAAGCTGGTTTTCGCCCGAATGACTGGTTGGGGGCAGGAGGGTCCGCTGGCCAAGGCGGCAGGACACGACATTAATTACATCAGTATCACCGGAGCGCTGTACGCGACCGGCCGCAAGGGTCAGCGGCCGGTGCCTCCACTGAATGTGGTGGGAGATATGGGCGGTGGTGGCATGTTGCTGGTGAGCGGCGTCCTGGCAGCGCTGCTGGAGTCCCATAACAGCGGTAAAGGCCAGGTGATAGATGCGGCAATGGTTGACGGCGCTGCGCAGTTGATGTGGATGTTCCACGGCTTTCAGGCAGCAGGCCTCTGGGACCATAGTGATCGCGAGCAAAACATGCTCGATGGCGCGGCGCACTTCTACGACAGCTATGAGTGCGCTGATGGCGAGTATGTGGCGATCGGTTCTATTGAGCCTCAGTTCTACGCGCTGCTGTTGGAGAAGTTGGGTGTCGATGCGGAAGCGTTCAAGGATCAGCACAATAAACAGCTGTGGCCAGATATGAAGGCAAAACTGTCTGAGGTGTTCAAGACGCGCACCCAGGCCGAGTGGTGTGAACTCATGGAGGGCACAGACGTCTGTTTTGCACCAGTGCTTACGTTCATGGATGCCCCAAAACACCCGGCGAATGTTGCCCGGGACGTTTATATTGACGTAGATGGTGTTACGCAGCCCGCGCCTGCTCCACGCTTCAGCCGAACACCATCTGCGGTGCGACACGGCGCGCATGAGATCGGTGATGACACCGATAGCGTGCTTAGCGATATGGGGTTCGAGGCACAGGAAATTGTTCAACTTAAAGAGTCGGGCAGCATCGGCTGACCGCCGGAGGGCGTTATGAAAAGCTACGAAACGGTTGCGGTGGAGCGCGATGGGCCTGTAGCCATCGTGCGATTCAATCGCCCGGAATCGCTTAATGCCATTGAGGCCGGTGTGCGCCGTGACATTCTGCAGGCCGCCAATGAAGTTAATGCGGATGACAGTGTGCGCGTTGTAATTCTTACTGGCGAGGGACGCGCATTCTGTGCGGGCGCTGACCTTACGGAGAAGCCCGCGGAGGGTTTCGATGTAGAGCAGATGCTCAATGAGGAGTACAAGCCCGCGCTGATGGCCATCACGGAAGCACCAAAGCCCTGGATTAGTGCTGTAAACGGTGCTGCAGCGGGCATTGGCAGCGCGTTTGCGATGAACTGCGACCTCACTGTGATGGCCGAAGATGCCTACCTGTATCAGGCGTTTGCCGCGATAAGCCTGGTGCCGGATGGCGGCGCTCATTGGCATCTGGTCAGGACTCTGGGCAAGAAAAAAGCCTATGAGCTGATCGCGCTGGGTGAAAAGCTGAGGGCAGACAAGTGCCTGGCCCTGGGCCTGTGTAACCGGGTTGTGCCGGCGGATAGTCTGTTACCAGAGGCTCTGGCACTGGCGCGGGAACTGGCTGGCAAAGCGCCCCTGTCACTGCGCTATGCCAAGCAGGCTTTGCACGCCGCCACTACTGAGAGCCTGGCCGAGAATATTTCCACTGAGGCAAGCCTTCAGAAAATTTGCATGAACAGTGAGGACGCTCGCGAAGGGGCAATCGCGTTTTTGCAGAAGCGGGCGCCGGTATTCAAGGGGCATTAGGCCATGAGTAACGATTTGCTAACTGTACGTGAAGGTCCGGTTGCCACCCTCACTCTGAACAGACCTGACTCGATGAATGCATTGTCGCCATCATTATTGGGCGAGCTGTGCAACGCATTTCGCGAGTTGAAGGCAGACTCCTCGGTGCTGGCGGTGATCCTGACCGGCAACGGCCGTGCCTTTTGCGCCGGGCTTGATCTGAAAGCTATGCAGGCACATCCCGAGGGACTTGCGGCCTTTGCGATACATGGCGACAACGACGTGGCGGCCGCCATGTCGGCCTTTGATCGCCCCATTATCGTGGCGGTAAATGGCGTTGCCGCTACCGGCGGCTTCGAGTTGGCATTGATGGGAGATATCCTGATCGCCTCAGAGAACGCACGCTTTGCAGATACCCATTGCCGCGTCGGCTTGGCGCCGGGTTGGGGACTGTCACAAAAGCTGGCACGCCTGATAGGTCCAAGCCGGGCCAAGGAAGCACACTTTACCGGGAACTTTATCAGCGCAAACCAGGCCGCGGAGTGGGGCCTGGTGAGCCGCGTTGTTGCCGCAGAGGCACTTATGTCTGACGCCATGCAGGTCGCTTCCGATATAGCATCCTGTGTGCCCGATACCGTGAAGGTTTATAAACGACTGGTTGAT
The DNA here is from genome assembly GCA_038746745.1 of Pseudomonadota bacterium. Taxonomy (GTDB): domain Bacteria; phylum Pseudomonadota; class Gammaproteobacteria; order Pseudomonadales; family Halieaceae; genus JANQIO01. The sequence goes on along the minus strand of JBCDKJ010000025.1, from coordinate 20,187 downwards.
GACGGCCTGGCTTCCACACTGGGTGCAGGGATGGAGATGGAAAAACTGGTGATGTCACATGCCAACCAGGGCGTGAGCGGGGACACCATCGGTCAGCGCCGCCAGGGCGTGCAAGACCGCGGCAAGCAGCAACTTTAAAGCAGGCTACAGCGATGAGTTCACCGGTATTTTCATCGCGTATCGCAATGTCTCTGCCGGCTGTCAGCGGCAGCGTAAAAGACACCCTTGCACTGGCTCAACGAGCCGAGGCGTTGGGCTATGACGATCTTTGGTTAGCGGACGCAGGGGGCCTGGATGCACTGACACTGGCGCCTATGCTGCTTGAGGCCACCCGGACAATGCGTCTGGGCGTCGCCGTTGTGCCGGTATACACGCGAACGCCGGCGGCGCTGGCATCGACCCTGGCCGTTATAGAGCAGGCATTTCCGGGCCGCTTTGTACCGGGTCTAGGAACCTCCAGTCACGCCATCATTGAAGGTTGGCACGGACTCACGCTGGACAAGCCCCTCAGTCGCATTAAGGACACCGTGACGCTGCTGCGCAGTATGTTAGCGGGGGATAAATCAGATTTCGTTGGTGACACCTTGCGCAGCCATGGCTACCGTCAGACGGCAACGCCCGATATGCCAATCTATCTGGCCGCATTGCGCCCCAAAATGCTGGAAACCGCGGCTGCCCTGGGTGATGGGGTAATCCTCAATCTGTTTCCCAGAAGCGCTCTGCCCAAGATCATGGAGCATATTGCCATTGGAGCGGAACGCGCGGGCAAAGACCCATCCAGTGTTGAAGTCGTATGTCGCCACATGGTCGCGGTTACCGACGACGTCGAGGCAGCTCGGACAGCGTTTCGCGCAGGTTTTGTTGGCTATTATGCGACGCCCGTGTACAACAAATTCTTAGAGTGGGCGGGATATCCCGAGGCAGCTGCCGAAATCCGTGCAGGCTGGGCCGCCAAAGACCGGGAGCGCACGACTGCGGCCTTACCCGATGCACTGGTCGATGAAATTGGCGTGCTTGGTCCCGGCGAGGCCTGCCGTGAGCGAATACGCTGGTATGCGGAGCAGGGCATTCACACCAACATTATCTCCTGCATTCTGCCCACGCAGGAGGTCGCCAATGCGACCACGCAGGCGTTTGCCAGGGAGCATTTCAGCTTTTGAGGCCGAGAGACGCAGCGACGCTGATACTGGTGCGCGATCAGCGAGAGGTGTTGCTGGGCGTGCGTAGCGCAGGCCACGCGTTTATGCCACATATGTATGTTTTCCCCGGTGGGCGAGTAGACCCAGGTGATTCGCGCGTATGTAGCCCGGTAGCCTTAAAGAAGGACGTTGAAAGGCTCTTATGCCGTTCCGTCACCACCGCCCGCGCTCGCGCACTGGCCATGACTGCGATACGCGAGACCTTCGAAGAAACCGGCCTGATACTGGGTCGTAGGGTTCGGCAGCCCTTGCGCAGCCGCTCGGTTCACTGGCAGCCCTTCTTCTCTCGCGGTGTTGTGCCCGCGCTGGATAAGCTCGACTACGTTGCCAGAGCAATCACGCCGCCGCGCCAGGTGCGACGCTATGACGCTCGTTTCTTTCTCGCGGATGCAGCGCATGCCGAGGGAACACTCCAGGGCAATGGGGAACTGGAGGATTTGCGCTGGGTGAGTCTGCATTCGGCGCATCGCCTGGCGCTATCCCCGATTACCGCGCTGGTACTACAGCTGCTCAAACGACGCATAACCGGCAAACCGGAGGCGGTAGAGCAGATTCCCTTTTATCGTGAACTCAACGGTAAAGAGTTGATTGAATATGAGTAGCGCGGCGCACTCGGGACTGGCGCTGGCGCAGTTGGCAGCCGGAAACCTGAGGTTTTGTAACTGCCATATAGAGAGTGCGGCACTGCCGCGCCGGTTGCAGATGGCAGCGCTTTTACCTGACTGCCTTGCCGATATCGTCGTCCTCGGCGAATTGCCAGTGTCGGTAGAAATGTTGTTTGACTGTGGTCTTGCTGAGTTGAATGTACTGCGGCTCCCTGGCGCTGCCATCGAGCCTGAGACCGAGGCTGTTTTGAAGCAGCGTGTCGCTGCTGTGTCGGCACCTTTGCTGCTGGTGCTCGCGGCCGACGATGCTCATGATACGGCCGTGGATCTGGATACCCAACTGGCTAAGCTGCAGACGCTGTTTGCTGACGAGATAGAGACCGAACGGCTGTCCGTTGGCAGCGCGCGCTGGAACCGGCGTACCGGCAAAGTCGATATTGTTGTGGGCGGCTCAGATGGCGAATGAGGAGCGTCCGGAGTTGGCTGCGCTGAGAGCGCGCCTTGCGGCAACGCTGGACGCGGAGCGTGCCGAAGCTGCGGAACGTCGCCACCAGCGCGGTTATCGGACAGCGCGTGAGAATTTGGATGACCTTATCGACACTGGCAGTTTCACCGAGTACGGACAGCTCGCCGTCGCGGCGCAGAGGAATCGTCGTGATTACGATGAGCTAAAGCGACAGACACCGGGTGACGGCGTTATTACCGGTACCGCCACTATCAATGATAAGCCTGTGGCAGTAGTTGTATACGATTACAGCGTGCTCGCGGGTACCCAGGGATACTTCCATCACCGCAAACTTGATCGGCTGTTCGAGCTTGCTGAAACGTCACAACTACCCGTCATCATGTTCACGGAGGGTGGTGGCGGTCGCCCGGGAGATACTGACGTCAGCACGCAAATCGCCGGCCTCAATATCAGTTCTTTTGTCACCTGGGCGCGGCTATCGGGTCGAGTCCCGCGTATTGCCATCAATAACGGCTTTTGCTTTGCCGGCAATGCGGCCTTGTTTGGCTGTGCTGATATTACCATTGCCACGCGGCAATCCTGGATAGGTATGGCAGGTCCCGCCATGATCGAAGGTGGCGGGCTTGGTCATTACGCAGCCACCGACATTGGACCGGCGATCGAGCAGGAGCGAAACGGCGTCATCGATATCCTGGTGGCCGATGAGGCGGAGGCGACCCGAGTGGCTCGCGATTTGCTCTCAATGTTTCAGGGGCGCGTGGACAGTTGGCAGTGCGCCGACCAGACCGTGCTACGCGAGCTTATCCCGGAGGATCGACGCTGGGGCTATCCGGTAAGACAGGTGATAGAGACGGTAGCGGATAGCTACAGTTTTATTGAGCTGAGACGAGTGTTTGGCCGGCCGATTGTTACTGGCTTCATGCGCCTTGAAGGGCGACCCGTTGGTGTGATCGCCAATGACTGCCAGCAGTTGGGCGGAGCGGTTGATGCAGAGAGCGCAGACAAGGCGGCTCGCTTTTTGAAGCTGTGTGATGCCTTTGGTCTGCCTATCGTGTCGTTCACGGATACCCCGGGCTTTATGGTAGGGCCAGACAGTGAGCAACAGGCTGCGGTGAGAAGGATGGCTAACCTGTTCGTCACCGGGGCCAGCCTCACAGTCCCCCTGGTCGCTATATTTTTACGCAAGGCTTATGGGCTCGGTGCCATGGCCATGACCGCTGGCAGTTTTGCGGTACCGCTGTATGCCGCCTCCTGGCCCACTGGAGAATTCGGTGCGATGGGTCTGGAGGGCTCAGTAAAGCTGGGTTACAAGAAGGAATTGGAGGCAGTACCTGAAGGTCCAGAACGAGACGCCCTCTACGAGAGCCTGCTGCAGCGCATGTACGAGGTGGGCAAAGCAACCGAGGCTGCCTCGCATTTAGAAATTGACGCAGTGATAGACCCGGCGGATACCCGTGATGTGCTTCTGTCGGCATTACAGGCAGCCACGGATCGCTTGCCGGCGCAGCACAAGCATAGAAACTGCGTCGACACCTGGTGAAAAGCGTGATGGCGCTGAAAGTCGATACCCATGGTCAGCACTCTTTACCGGCACCGATGGATAGCACTGTATGGATAGCACTGATGGATACCCTGATGGATAGCACCGATGCATGAGGCGGATAGAAGTGCGGATAGAGCGACATCGGTGGTGTCGCACCCCTAAACTGACACACGGGCACAGAGGAAGATTTAATGTCGCTGGATTTTGATTCTGCGCGTTTGCCGAACCCTCACATCACTGAAGATCATGAGGCCTGGCGAACTCAACTGCGGCGGTTTATCGATACAGAAATCATGCCGTACGCCGACGAGTGGGATGAAGCGGGCAAGATCCCCGATGACCTTTGGGGAAAAGCCGCTGCGGTAGGCCTGCTGGGGATGGGTTATCCAGAGGACTACGGTGGTGTGCAGGAGGGCATTGATTCCTGGCATAGCTGGATTACTGCAGAAGAGCTGGCTCGTCCCGGGGCCGGCGGCATCAACGCAAGCCTGATGGTGCACGGTATCGGCCTGCCTCCGGTGATCAACTGGGGCTCTGAGAGCATGAAGCAGACAGTTGCGCCGCCAGTGCTGGCGGGTAAAAAGCACATCTCTCTGGGCATCACGGAGCCCGGCGGAGGCTCGGACGTGGCGCAGCTGCAGACGACTGCGGTGAGGGACGGTGATTACTATGTGGTGAATGGCTCCAAGACGTACATCACCGGCGGTATGCGTGCGGATTGGGTATCCACGGCGGTGCGCACCGGCGGTGACGGAGCAGCTGGTGTTTCCATGCTGCTGATCCCTTCCGACAGCGACGGCTTTTCTCGCACTGTGTTGGACCGCAAGCAAGGCTGGTGGGCGTCTGATACGGCAACGCTATATTTCGACAATGTCCGCGTCCCGGTAGAGAACCTGATCGGTAATGAAAACCAGGGCTTTGTGGTCATCATGACGAATTTCAACGGTGAGCGAATGTCCATGGCCGCCGGCATGGAAGCGTTGGCTCGTGTCTGTATGGAGGAGGCCGTCAGCTGGGCCAGAGAGCGTACTACCTTCGGTAAGCGGCTTGCAGATCACCAGGTCATCCGGCACAAAATTGCCATGATGAAGCAGAAACTCAACGCCACTCAGGCGTATATACGCAGCTGTTACGAGTCGATTGAAGCTGGTGAGCCGGACCCCGGCGATATCGCGCTGCTGAAAGTGCAAGCCAGCGAGACCATGGAATTCTGCGCTCGCGAGGCGATGCAGATTCTGGGCGGAATTGGCTACATGCGCGGCAATCGCGTAGAGCGTATCTATAGAGAAGTCAGGGTTAATGCGATTGGTGGCGGCTCGGAGGAGATCATGCGAGATCTCGCAGCCCGGCAGTATAAATTCTGACCGCAGCGATAGTGGACCCAAAGCAGCGCTGCTGAATCAAGGAGAAAAACAATGAAACTATGGCATTGCCGCGGAGCACGCTCGCTGCGTGCGCTTTGGGCGCTAGAAGAGATGGGACTGGACTACGATATTCACATTATGCCCTTTCCCCCGCGCATCTTTGAGCCGGACTACCTTGAAACCAACCCGTTGGGGACAATCCCTTATCTGGTCGATGGTGATACACGCATGACGGAATCCAGTGCGATATGCCATTATCTGGTCGAACGCTATGAGCAGCACGAGTTTGGGCTTAAGCCAGATCATCCGGAATACGGTGATTATCTCAACTGGCTGTATCATTCCGATGCCACGCTGACATTTCCACAAACCATCGCTATGCGCTACTTCCACCTTGAGCCCACTCCGGAAAAGCAGCCGGTCGCCGTGGACTACGGCAAGTGGTTTTATGCCCGCTTGCGCCGACTGGACGCCCACATCGAAGATCGTGACTGGCTGGTGGATAACCGTTTCACCATCGCCGATATTGCCGTCGGCTACGCGCTTTATTTAGCGGATACCCTGAAGCTGGGCGAGGCCTGTGGCAGAGAGTTCACGCCGCAGACCGCAGACTATCTGGCCAGGCTTAAAGCCAGGCCGGCATTTCAACGCGCTGACGCTATGGACGGTAATGTCGAGTCCAATCCAGCGGACTTCATTAAAGAGGATGGCCAATGAACAGCGCAGTAGAAACCCCGTCGGAGCAGGAACTTAATAACTTTCGCAAAGAGGTTAAGGCCTGGCTGACGGCAAATAAGCCCGCGGATCCGGGCTTTCTGCTGCCGCAGACCTTCATGGAGGTGGGCTCGGATCAGCAGCTGGATTTTCTGCGTGAGTGGCAACATAAACTGTGGTCAGCGGGCTACCTGGGGATGGCATGGCCCCGGGAGTATGGTGGGCAGGGCGTATCAGCGGCCTTCCAGCTCATTGCCGATTCGGAGATGCGCCGGGTGGGTGTTCCCATCGCATTTAATGTCATCGGCCTGGGTTGGGCCGGTCCATTAATTCTTGATCGCGGGTCTGACGCTGATAAAGAGAAATACATCAAAAATATACTGAGTGCTGAGGATATCTGGTGTCAGGGCTTTTCTGAACCAGACCATGGTTCCGATCTGGGTAACGTGCAAACACGCGCGGTGCGTGATGGCGCTGAGTACGTGATAAACGGCACCAAAATCTGGACCACCATGGGCAACTATGCCAAATACATGATCCTGCTTGCTCGCACGAATAGCGAGACGCCGCGCAAGTATGACGGTCTATCATTTTTTCTGTCGCCCATGGACGTTGCAGGTATCGACCCGCGACCTATTCAGAAGCTGACCGGGGAATACGGCTTCACGGAGACCTTCTTTACCGATGCGCGAATACCCGCAAGTTGCCTGATGGGGGAAGAGGGAGAGGGCTGGAAGATTGCCATGCAAACGCTGCAATACGAACGTGGTGCCGAGGCGGGTGCTGCGGGCGGACTGATGCAGGTTAGAGTCGTCATGGACGATGTCATTGCGTCACTCAGGGGCGTTACACGGGATGGAGCCCCTGCGCTGGAAGACCCGGTGTTGCGTGATCAGCTGGTGCAGCTGCTGATTGAAGAAAAGGCCAACAGTCTCAGTAATCGGCGGGCGAACATTCCAGCTCTAACGTCTGACTATCCGTTCAGCCTCAATCTCTCCGGCAAGTTACGCAGCAGTGAATTCAATCGACGCATGCGTCAGTTTGCAATCGCGGCGCAAGGGGGCAATGGCGGTCTGTATGTCGGCGACAGCAGCGCCATTGCGGGAGGTTTCTGGCAGCGCGCCTACTTAAATAACTTTGCGACCACCATTGGTGGCGGCACCAGCCAGATCCAGGCCAATATCATTGGCGAGCACGTGCTCGGCCTGCCGAAATAGGGGGTTAAGCCAATGAGTAACGCGCTGGAGTTCACCGCTGAGCAGAGCATGATTCTGGAAAGTGCGCGGGAGTTCTGCCGCGATCAATCTCCGATTACACAGGTACGGGCACTGCTGGACAGTACGTCTGGATTCAATAGAGACGTCTGGCAGGCCATGGCTGATCTGGGCTGGCTTGGCCTGGCTATCCCGGAAAAGTTTGGTGGTGCCGGGATGAGTATAGGCAGTGTAGTACCACTGGCAGAGAGTATGGGCCGCGCCATGCTGGCAACACCGTTCTTTTCAACCACACTGGCAGCGCAGGCACTGCTCCGTGCTGGCACGGTTGCACAGCAGGAGGCCTGGTTGCCTAAGCTCGCTACGGGAACGATCGCTACCGTGGCGCTAGCCGATGGTGGCGATTGGGGTGTTGAGGACAGCCAGTGTCTCGCCCAACGTGCTGGCGATAGTCTGTTACTGACAGGCACAAAGGCCTATGTACCAGATGTGGAGAGCGCCACTCTGATCCTGGTGCAGTGTCAGTTGGATGGTCAGCCCGCGCTGGTATTACTGGAGAACCAGGGCTTACGTCTCGACGCTAATACACTGCTGGATCAGACCAAGCGTGCAGCCAGCCTGACGCTTGATGCTTTTCAGGTGGCGGACAACGCATTGATGGACCCGGGCAGAACGTCGGCGGCACTACGCGATATTCGCTTATTGGGCGCGTTGCTGGTTGCGGCAGAAAGCACTGGCAGTACTGCGGCCTGTCTGGATACCGTGGTTGATTACTTGAAAACCCGCAAACAGTTCGGACAGTTGATTGGCTCCTACCAGGCGCTGAAGCACCCAACGGTGGAGATGCTCAATGCTATGGATGCGGCGCGTTCGCTGATTTATCACGCGGGAACAGTGGTAGACGAGGGGCCATTGGATAGGGATGCAGAAATCGCCTGTCGCATGGCCAAAGCTCAGGCCAGCGAGGCCCTTGCCTTCGCGGGCGACAGGGCGGTGCAATTTCATGGCGGGATGGGTTTCACATATGAGTGCGATGCGCAGCTTTACATCCGCAGAGCGCAGCACTCCCAGCAACTGTTTGGGGATCCCTGGCATCACCGCAAAAGGCTGGGCAGCCTGCTGCTGGACGACGTCGGTTAGCCAGCTTTTTATTTCTACTTATTTCTACCTTTTTTTGAGCACCCAGAGGACGAATCGATGAAGAGCCTGTTTGATGTCAGCGGCAAGGTGGCGGTGGTGACTGGCGGCTCGACAGGCATCGGCAAAATGATCGCGCGCGGTTTTGTAGAGAATGGCGCAAAGACCTACATCACCGCTCGCAAGCAGCCGACTCTGGATGAGACAGCAGCCGAACTCTCTGAGCTCGGTCAGTGCATCGCCATACAGTCTGATCTTTCCACTATGGGCGGCGTTAACGGGTTTACCGACGCTATCCTGGCCGAGGAAAGCAGTCTGGATATTCTTATCAACAATGCCGGTGCAACCTGGGGTGCACCGATTGATGAATTCCCTGAGCAGGGCTGGGACAAGGTCATGGACCTTAACGTGAAGTCCATTTTTTTCCTGACACAACGCTTATTGCCTGCACTGCGCGACGCTGGCAGCAAGACGGCGCCGGCTCGGGTGGTCAATATTGCGTCGATCAACGGCATTACACACCCCGGTATGACGAATTATTCCTACTCTGCCAGCAAAGCGGCTGTGATTCAGCTTACCCGGCATATGGCAGCGGATCTGGCCAGAGACCATATCAACGTCAATGGAATCGCACCGGGCTTTTTCCCCAGTAAGATGACAGCGTTTCTATTGCCCGATGATCCGGAGGCGGCCTCCATCGAGGGGCAGCCTATCCCTCGTGTGGGTTACCCGGAGGACGCGGCCGGCACTGCCATTTATTTGTGCTCACAGGCCAGTAATTATATTTGCGGTCATACCATCGTAATGGATGGCGGTATGGTGGCGGGTTCCTGAGCTGACGCCGGCGGGCAGCGTCTTGCACATTGCATGCGTTCCTGAATGGCGTTTAAATCCGGGCACATCAGCTAAAGCGAGTATCCATGTCCTGGTTGTTTTTACTGGCCTTCACGGTCGCCCTGGCTCTGGTGATCAATGCCACCTGTCTGCGCGGGCCATCGCTGTCGGTGTATGACAGCCCTCTGCCAGAAATTTTTGGTCGAGGGCAGCCCGCGAGCGATGCGCATCACGTCATGGTCCGCGAGCTCGACGAAAGAGCAGCAGAGGTGACCGCCGCCTCGGGTCGGTCCCAACTGCTGATAATGCGCAACACCATGGACGAGATGGGTGCCGAAGCTCACTTTGCCGGCCGCATTGTCGACGCTGGCGATGATGGCCCACGTGGCGAATGGCTGATTCCTGAGGGTGCGAATCTCGCGGATCGTCTGCTTTATATTCACGGCGGTGCTTATGTGGCAGGCAGTCCTTTAAGCCATCGGGCAATTACCGGGGAGCTGGCTACGCGTCTGGGCGTTGTCGTGTTTTCCCTGGACTATAGGCTGATGCCTGAACATCCTCGCATCGCTGGTATCGAAGACTGCCGGGAAGCCTATCGCTGGATACTGACGAATGGACCAGAGGGAGAAGGGCGGGCCGAGCAACTATTCATAGCGGGCGACTCTGCAGGTGGCAACCTTTCACTGTCACTAGCCAACTGGATCCGAGATGTGGACATGCCTCGCCCCAACGGCGTTTTTGCGCTCTGTCCTGCAACGGATTGCACTTTCGACAGCCCCAGCCTGCGCAGTAACATTGAGACAGATCACATGCTCGGGCCGCTGTTCGGTAAGCTGAGCAAAATTCCAGCCCCTTTGCTTGGCATCAGCAATTGGGTTAGCAATTGCATGCCTCCCAATGACGCAAGGATATCGCCCGTGTTCGCGGATTTGTCAGGCCTGCCCCCAATACTGGTGCAAGCCAGCGCGGAGGAAATGCTGCGCGACGACGCGGTTCGCTATGTCAATCGCGCGCGCTCACAGGGGTCACCGGTGAAGCTTCAGCTTTGGGCGGAGATGCTGCATGTCTGGCATATTTTTATCCAGCGAGATCTTGTGGAGGCAGCGCAGGCGTTTGATGAGATCGAGCGCTTCGCCCTGGCCTGTCGCGATGGTAGAGGAGACAGGGCAGCATGATTCGAGGCGGTTTGTTTTTGCTTTGGATGGCAGTGACAGTGATTCCCTACGCGATCTTTGTGATCGTCATTTCGCTGTTTCTGCGTGGAAATCGTCTTTACTGGATAACCGTGGGATGGCTGCGGGTCACCATGTTTGGCGCGCGCTTAATAGGCAGTGTGCGGCACGAGTTGCGCGGCGTGGAAAATCTGCCGCCGCCAGAGTCATTGCAGCCGCTAATCCTCTGCCCCAAGCACCAGTCCACCTGGGAGACCTTTGCGCTGCCTACCGTCGCGTCGCATCCGCTTGCCTTCGTGTTCAAAAAAGAGCTGCTGTTGATCCCGTTCTTCGGTTGGGCTATGGGGCGTCTGGACATGATTAAAATTGATCGTAGCAAGCGCGCCGAGGCGTTTAACAAGGTCGCGGCTCAGGGTCGGGAGCTGATGGGCAAAGGTGTATGGGTCATTATGTTTCCGGAGGGAACCCGCGTTGCCCGCGGGGATAAAGGCGTCTACAAGAGCGGTGCCAGTCGCCTCGCAGTGGCCACCGGCGCAAGCATCGTACCTGTCGCGGTCAGTTCAGCGCGCTGTTGGCCGCGCAAGAGTTTCCGCCTTATACCTGGCACTGTCGTTGTGTCCTTCGGGCCACAATTAGCCAGTGAAGGCCGTGATCCCAGTGAGTTGATGAAGGAAGTTGAAACCTGGGTCGAAGCAGAAATGCGGCAGATAGATTCGGAGGCGTATGAAACGCGCAATTAAGGGATTTTTAGGTCTGCTACTCGTGGTGGCAGTGTTGGGTCTGCTGCTGAGCCTCGGTAAACAGCCCGACGCTTTCCCAGAGGGTAGCAAGAGCGCTGCGCGCTTTATACCCGGCCCCTATGCCGTCGAGACCTATGACATTCGGCTGGTGGACAAGAGTCGGCCCAGCCCGGCGCACCGGGATTTTGCTGGCACTGATCAGCGTGTTCTGCAGACGTCGGTATGGTACCCGGTGGAGAAGCCTGCGCAGCCCCAGCCGCTTATTGTTTACTCCCACGGGTTTACGTCGTCGCGCAGGGGCGGCGCCTATCTGGGTATACATCTGGCCAGTTACGGCTACGTAGTCATAGCTGCCGACTTTCCCATGACCACGATGAATGCACCGGGTGGCCCCTGGGTACGCGATGTAGTAAATCAGCCCGGCGACGTGAGCTTTTTGATTGACCACATGCTGATGGCCAGCGCTGAGCCAAGGCATGTTCTGCATCAGCGCATTGACCCGGACCGCATTGGCGTTACCGGTATTTCTTTAGGGGGTATGACGTCCACCATGGTGACGTATCATCCTGTTTGGGGTGACCGTCGCATCGGTGCTTCAATGTCGATTGCCGGCCCCACCGACCAGTTCAATGCGCCATTTTTCCAGCATCGCCCACCGGTTCCCTTTTTAATGCTGGCAGCGGATATCGACGCGCTGGTGCCCTATGACAGCAATGCCGCGCCTGTGCTGGAGAAAGTTCCCAACGCGCAACTGATCACGGTAGCAGGCGGCTCGCATACGGGCTTCTCGGGTCCTGCAGGCAGTTTGCGTTACATGAAAAATCCCGACGCCCTGGGATGCTGGGCGGTAAAGCGGAATGTAGAAGCAGAGGACCCTGACGATGTCTGGCTGGATCAGCTGGGCACACCAGAGCAGGGCATTAACTACGACACGCGTAACGAACTCTGCCTTATGGACCCCTTACCCAGGGCGATGAACCCGCTACGCCAGCAAATGATTACCGCGGTGGTCGTACACGCCTTTTTCGACGCAGCGTTTAGCACCGACCCTGCTACGGCTGAAGCCGCCAGCGAGTTCCTGGCCGTGCATCTGCCGGGGGAGCTGGAGAGCGTTTCTTATGCCCGGAGAGCGCCTGTCGCTGACGCCGTTGCGCCAGTTGTCAGTCTTCGTCTTCCGTAGCGTCTGATGCAATAATCCCGGCCAGTTTGCGGGCGTGGGCTTTTTTACTTTCCACGTCCATGTTGCGCAGTATCTGGATGCGCTGTGCCTGCGGCGAGCCTGCGCCGTGCAGTGATTCAGTAAGATAGCCCACTGCATTTCTGCCAAGGGTCATATTCTCGATCAGGCGCAGAATCCTCACCCGGTCCTCCGTGGGAATATCATCGCGCCCTTTGAAAAAGCGTTCTAGCAAATCTCCGGTATCGCTGGCGGCAAAGTCTTGCTCTGAGGGTAAAGTCACCATCAGCCCACCAGCCAGGTCCTGAGCGAGGCGAGAAATTTCGTAGGGAAAACGAGTCACATTGTGTTTGCACACATTGGAGAGCATGCCATCGTTTATCCAGGCCCCCGATGGCAGTGCATAGGCCTGATGTGAAGAGGCGATCCCGGAAGAGTAAATGGTTTCATTCAGGTGCACCATCTCCACCAGTTTGTCTTTGATGTGGGAGGCCGACTCAACACCGTTGTACTCGGCTATGGTTGCTGCCGCGCCCACCATGACATCACCCAGGCCAGTTTTGCAGACGTAGCTGGCACGGTGATAGTCGGTAAAGCGTTCTACCAGAATGCTGGCGAACTCCCACTCTCCATCCATCAGAACGTGCTCCCAGGGAATGAACACACGGTCGAAAATCACCAGCACTTCCTGGCCCGCATATTTGGCATTGCCCTGATCTATGCTGCCGCCTTCCAGCGCGCGCGTGTCGCAGGACTGGCGGCCGTAAATGAACTTAAGCCCCGGTGTTTGCAGCGGCACGGCGCCGATGACAGCATAGTCACTGTCGGCTTCTGACAGGCGCATGGTTGGCATCACCATAACCCAATGGGCGTTTAGGCCGCCCGTCATGTGCGCCTTGGCGCCTGACACGTAGAGTCCGTGCTCGTCCCGCGCAACCACGCGCATGAACATATCGGGATCGGCCTGTTCGTGAGGCGCTTTGCTGCGGTCCCCTTTTGGGTCGGTCATGCCTGCTGCGATAATCAGGTTATGTCTCTGCCAGTGCGTTAGCAGCGCTAAAAAGCGAGAGTGGTAGTCGGTGCCGTGTGCCTGATCGATGTCGTAGGTTAGCGAGTGCATCACCGAGATACAGTCCAGCCCCGCACAGCGCTGGAAACAGGTGCCGGTTATCTGGCCCATTCGCCGCTGCATGCGGTTCTTGTTGACCAGATCTGCAGAGCTGGTGGGAATGTGCAGAAACCGGTTTACGCGGGAGCCAGTATAAGGCGACTCCGCCGTGGCCAGCTCCGGGTCATCCAATGCAAGCTGGTAAGACGCGGCCAGCGCATTGATGGAAGGCCGAATCATAGGATGATCGGTGGGTTCCTGGATACGCTCGCCAAAAAGATGCACCTCTAACTCGCGATTCCGCAGCGAGTCTATGTACGCTTCAGGGGATTCCAGCGCCGAATCATGCAGCAGCATTCTCGCTGTTGCGGCTGTTGTCGCGCTGTCCTTATCAAAAGCTTTTGGCGACTCCGCTGTCGTTTCGGAGGAAAGCGCCGGCTCAGACATCATTGATTGCCTCAAGTCCTGCTACACTGCAGGCGCGGTAACAAGAGGCGCTTGCAATGACAGCTGTTGTTAAAATTATAGGTCTGATTGTATACGGATTTATGGCCTGGGTGGCCATCACCAAACCCCTCACGCTGGGGGCGAATTTCTCTACTGGCCTGCTCGTTGTGCTGGCGCTGGTGCATCTGATCGAGTGTTGGATGTTTAGAGAGACCATCGCAAAAGCACCGGGTAGCAGGGCCTGGCACCTGCTCAATGTTTTTCTTTACGGCGTGTTTCACATGATGCTGATCCGACGTGAGCTTGATGATGAGTTGGAGAGTTTGCAGGAATTCGAGGAGAGCGCATCATGATCTCCAGGGTTTTTCTTGCTCTCATGGCTCTGGTTTTCATCCCGTATGGTCTCTATTGCCTGGTTCAACCCGCTACGCTGTCCGGCGCTGCAGGCTTAACGGCCACCAGTCTCACCGGCACCATCGAACTACAAGCAATGTATGGCGGTCTGCAAACGGCCGTTGGGGTGATGTGTGTCTTAGGGGTGTTCCGACCCCGCGTAGCCGAGGCCGCGATGCTTGCACTGCTGTTCATCTTCGCGGGGCTGGCGGTCGTGCGCGTGAGTCTGGGCCTGAGCCAGAGCGACTTCTCCGGCTATACGGTGTTTGCCATGAGCTTTGAGACACTGAGTCTCCTGTTCTTGTGTTGGTACGTGCTGCTGCGTGGCCAGCCTGAGGCGGACTAGTCGTCCGTCAGGCACTTGTCAGTCGCCCGCCAGTCACTTACCAGTCGCCCGCCAGTCACCCGCTGGCCACCCACGACAGAAGTATCGGGCTGATAGCGTAACTCAGCTTTGCACTGGCGGCACTGGTATCGGCCTTTGCGTTGTTGCACCACGTTGTGCCGACGCGTTGATAGGGCGTGCTCCTGACAGTTACACAGGTAGCGAAAGCGACGCTGTTGTCGCTGCGGTATGCCAGTGAGATCAAAGTCGCTGGTGACCGTTGGATCAGCGTCGAATGCAGTCATGACTCCCAGCCACTCTGGGCCGTGCGGTTTCACGCGATGCAAACCATACAGTCGATGGACCACCATATGGGCTACCTCATGTGGCACCGTTCCTGTCAGATTTTCTTTAAAGTACTTGGCAAATAGCCAGGGGTTGTAACGGATACAGCTCTCGTCACCCTTGACTAAAAACATGCCGGCACTGCCGCCCATAAGATTAAATTGCACCGGCACTGGAGGGATGTCGCGCAGGTAAATTGACTCGGCAAGGCGCCGATAGTGCTCTGTAGCCGTGAGCACCAGGCCTTCCTGCTCACTGTTGATGGGATCAATCACGCAGGCAGTATACCCAGAGTAATAAGTAAGCAGGCGCGCCTTCAGCCTAGCCGTTAAGGCGTTCGTCCAGGGCGTCGCAAAAGGTCTTCAGTATTTCGATACGGGCGTAGCGCTTGTCATTGCCTGGCACCAGTGTCCAGGGGCAATCTGCGGTGCTCGTGTGTACCACCATATCGTTTACCGCCAGCGCATACTCGTTTCTCTTCTCCCTGTTGCGCCAATCCTCTTCGGTAATTTTATGGCGCTTATGGGGTGTTTCTTCGCGGGCGCGGAACCGGGCCAGCTGCTCTTCGGCTGAAATGTGCAGCCAGAATTTCAAGACTACCAAACCGTGTTCAAACAGCTGTTCTTCAAAGCGATTGATTTCTGAATAGGCGCGCAGCCACTCCACTTCAGAGGCAAAGCCCTCCACGCGCTCTACCAGTACCCGGCCGTACCAGGATCGATCAAACAGCGTAAAGCTGCCGTCGCGGCCTAACTGCCGCCAGAAGCGCCAGAGGTAATGGTGGGCGCGTTCCTCGTCGCTGGGTGCGGCAAATTGATGGAGCTGGAACAGGCGCGGATCGATCGCCTCGGTGACCCGTCGAATAGCACTGCCTTTGCCGGCGGCGTCCCAGCCTTCAAATACGGCAATGCAGCCGGTGCGGGCTTTGCGTGCTTGCCAGGCCAGTGATTCCAGCCGCTGCTGTAGTGTCGACAATTGTTGCTTATAGTCGTCGCCAGTCAGCTTCGCATCTGAAGGAAGGCGGTCCAGCAGCGTGGGCTGATTGGTGTCTCCCAAATTGATGTTCGGCGTGATGCGCTCACCGTCGTGTCCATCGTTGAGCCGGTCCTTAAGACTTTGTAGAACGGTTTGTACCGCGGTGAGGTCGCGATAATTCTCGTCGGTAGCTTCAATGAGATGCCAGGGTGCGTGGCCGCCATCGGTGGCACGAATCGCCCGCTCACTTACCCGCGCGAGCTCTTCGTAGCGGGTGCTGAATAATGCATCATCGGGATGTTCCAAATGCGATTCCGTTAACTCACGCAGCCGGTCTTCGCGCACGCGTTCCGCCGCAATGTCCGCGGGTAGGTGAAACCAGAGCTTGATGATGAGTGCGCCATCGGCAACCAGCATGCGCTCCATGTCGAGGATTTGGTTCAGCTCCTGCGACAGCTCTGCATCCGACAGGCTCCCGGAGGCGGCCTGAATGATAGGGCGCGTATACCACGAACCGAAAAAGATGCCGATCCGTCCCCGGACAGGGAGGGCTCGCCAGAAGCGCCAGAAGTATGGCCGGGTCTCCTCTTCATCGGAATGATCCCAGAATGCCTGAGTTTCGATAAGACGCGGGTCCATCCACGCGTTGAGACGGTGCACCACAGACCCTTTGCCCGCACCTTCAACGCCAGAGACGATAATAAGCACGGGAAAGTCGCGCTCTTGCAGCGCAAACTGCAGCTGCAGCAGTTCTCGTCGCAGGGGCAGGGCGGCATCCTGGAATGCCTTGCGCTTGATCGTACGTCCGACCTCCAGCGCTTCAAACACGGTGATTAGCGCCGCCAGTCAGCGGCGCAGGCGGTATGGGATGTCAATTCAACAGCTCGGGCTGCTCCGCAATAATTACCTGATACAGAGGCTGAAAGCTAAACCAGCCGGCCAGATGGCTGCCGACGGTCTCTCTGGCGCAGACAGCGTGCTCGTGTTCGATTTTTCTAGGTGTCCCCGCGGCTTCCGCCAGCAGTTGCGCCTGGCAACTGCGCTCCATCGTGATAAACCACCAGGCGGCCTCGTCGACGCTTTCGCCCACGGTGAGCAAGCCGTGGTTCTGAAGAATGGCGGCCTTTGTGCTACCCATCGCCGCAGCAATCCGCTCACCTTCTGAATTGTCCAGCACGACTCCGGTAAAATCATCAAATAGCGCGTGGTCCTCATAGAAGGCGCAGGCGTCCTGCGTAATCGGGTCCAGCAGCCGTCCCAATGAGGAAAAGCTTTTGCCATATACCGAGTGAGAATGTGCTGCCGCGACCACATCCGGACGCGCCTTGTGGATCTGAGAGTGAATGGTAAACGCTGCGCCATTCAGCAGCCCATCGCCTTGCAGTACCTGACCGGTGTGATCAACCAGAAGCAAGTCAGACACTGTCATCAGTTTGAATGATTTACCCATAGGGTTAACCCAGAACTGATCAGTATGCTCAGGGTCTCGAACGGTGATGTGACCAGCTACCCCTTCATCAAATCCAAATTTCCCAAACAGACGCAGCGCGGCTGCCAGCTTCTGCTTGCGCTCGATGCGCTGCTCCTCGACGGATTCCGGCGCCTCGCCTAACATTTCGCCCTCAGGGCGGTTCATCACAATATCGTTGACGGCCTCGTTCATGGTGTCGCTCCTTGTTGCTGCGATAGGTATATCTTGAATAAGCAGAGTTTACTAGAACCCTGGTTGCGTCGTTGGCAGGTGCCAGTAGCCCCACTGCACGAATGGATTGCTAGCGTGAAGCCGCTGTCTGTGCAGCCCGAGCAGTTGCTGCTGCAGTCGGGTCAGGTCAGTCGCAGCATCTTCTTTATCAACAGCGGGCTGGTGCGTCTCTACTATGGAGATGAAGCAGGGCGAGAGCGCAACAAGGCCTTCTATGGGGCAGGTGACGTTACCGGTCCGGTGAGCGCCATCATGGCGGACGTCGCTGCCAGCTTTTCGATTCAGGCGCTGGAGCCAGTGCAGTGCCTGCAGGCAGATCTTGTCACCCTGCTGGAGATTGCTCCTCATCACCCTGAAATCAGTCACCTCGTCATTTCCCTGTTAGCTGAAGCTTTTACCCGTAATGAACAGCGCGAGCGTTTGCTTTTGACCTGTAATGCAGAACAGCGCTATCGCTGGTTGCTTTCCGAACAGCCTGAATTCGTTGGGCGCATTCCCCAGTACCACATCGCGTCGTATCTAGGCGTAGACGCCGTGTCGCTGTCGCGCATAAAGCGCAAAATAGAGCAGCAACAGGATTCTGGCAGCCGCAACACTGATTTGCCTTAACATTTGCTAATCCAGCGGCATCTGCTGCGCCTCTTCGCACAGTGCCAACCATGCGTGCAGGCCTTGAGAGCGGTACTTTTCGCGGTGCATCACGATACTGAATCGGCGGCTGAAATCCCTGTGAGGTGCGGGCAACGGCGCTAAAGAGCCCTGCTCGAATGCGTCCTGTAGACTGATACGGGACAGGCATCCCAGCCCCAGACCGGCGGCGACCGCGCGTTTTATCGCCTCGGTGTGCTCCAGCGCCAGTCCCATATTTAGCCTGGGAAGCAGGCCGGCCATGGCTCGATCAAAGGTCTGCCGGGTGCCGGAGCCAGGCTCGCGCACCACCCAGGTAGCGGCTGCCAGGGCATCATCGTCAAGGCTTTCGCCGCCAGCCAGGGGATGATCCGGCCGCGCAAACACCACCAGTTCATCATCCCGCCAGGGCTGTATATCCAGATCCGGATGAAAGAGTTCACCCTCTATCAGACCTACATCCAGCTCATAACTCAGCACCTGTTGTACGATAGCTTCGGTGTTGGCCACAGACAGCGCAACTGCGGCACCGGGAAAACGTTGCTGAAAGGCCGCGATCAATTCCACCGCCAGATAGTTGCCAATGGTCAGTGTCGCGCCAACGCGCAGTTTGCCGGGCCCGACGTCCCCCGAAAGGGCGCTGTCCAGGGCTGCGGCTTGCTCAAGCAGTGCTTCAGCCTGGACTTGAATTGATAAGCCCAAAGTATTGATTTTCAACCTCTTTCCGACCCTGTCAAACAACTGTACCTGGTACAAGTCCTCCAAATCACGCAGCGCGCTGCTGGCTGCGGACTGGGACATGGCCAGGCTGTCGGCGGCGCGGCTTAAGCTGCCATGCCTGGCGGTGGCGAGGAAAACGTCCAGCTGCCGCAGAGTGAAGCGCATGAGGGTCTCTCGAGTAGAAAGAAGAGTGAATTCTATATAGGTAAAAAAGGATAAGTATATAGATAATAACCATTAAACCATTATAGAAGCGGGGCGTATATTCCCCGGTCAATCCCAGGGAGATTCTCATGGCTCAGTTATTGAAAGAAACGGTAACGGATGTTCACCACTGGACGGATACCTTGTTCAGCTTCAAAACCACACGAGATCCAGGCTTCCGCTTTAAAAGTGGCTATTTCACTATGATCGGCCTAGAAGACGCTGGCCGCCCTCTGCTGCGGGCCTACAGCATGGCCAGTGCACACTATGAAGAAGAGCTGGAGTTTTTCAGCATCAAAGTGCCGGATGGGCCGCTTACCTCAAAGTTGCAGCATATCAACGTGGGCGATGAAGTACTCGTCAACAGCAAAGCGACCGGTACGCTGGTTGAGGACAACCTGTTACCCGGCAAGAACCTGTATCTCATGGCCACCGGCACAGGCCTGGCACCGTTCCTGAGTATCATCCGTGATCCTGACATCTACGCTAATTTTGACAAAGTCATTCTGACTCACGGCTGCCGGTACGTGGACGAATTGGCCTACCGCGACATCATCACCGAGCACCTGCCCAACAATGAATATTTCGGCGAGTTGGTGCGAGAAAAGCTGATCTACTATCCCACTGTAACGCGGGAGGAGTTCCATACGATGGGTCGGCTCACCGACCTCATGGCGTCTGACAAGCTGACGGATGACATTGGCCTGGCACCCGTCGATCCTTCACAGGACCGGTTTATGATCTGCGGCAGCCCGAGCATGCTGAAAGACTTCACCGATATGTTGGACCTGCGTGGCTTCAGTGAAACCCGCAATGGTGAGCTGGGCCACTACGTGGTTGAGCGTGCGTTCGTAGAGCAATAGGAACGCACTAAGAGTCAAAGGGCGCCAGTCAGCTCTCGATGCCGCCGGTTTCGGGAGCGGGTCTGGCACGCTGGTTGTACAGCAGTGTCGTAAGGCGCTCTATATCCGCCTGACTCAGAGTCGAATAATCCTGGCTCTGGTCACTGCCTAACGCCATGCCACGCTGTACCGCGGGGCGCTGCTCAAGCTCCTGATACCAGCGCTTCACGTATTTGAATTCGTCCAGGTCAATGCGCTGTGCCTCGTAATAGGTGACCCAGGGATAACAGGCCATGTCTGCGATGCTATAAAAGTCACCGGCCAGATAGCGGCG
>JBCDKJ010000024.1:0-51428 GCA_038746745.1 Pseudomonadota bacterium | reverse complement strand
GCTGTTGGCAGTGAAAAATGACCGCGCAATGTAGCACAGCCCATAAATTCGTTTGCATCATGCTGTCCATTTATCCGTACTGACCCCACGCCGAATGCCTGTTGTCTTATTTCGGCTGTTTATGGGAGGTTCTCGGGATGACCCTGTAGACAGAATTCGCTACGGGGCAGGTGTGCTTAGCGGCTGCTGCAATGTGAGGCTTCGGGCATGAAGCCTTCACGTTTAGTCGCCTGATCTCCTGTTTTTGCTTTGTCTTCTATTCGGGCCTGCTAGGCTATCTACGCTTTTTTTGGATCTGCGGTCTGTGCTGTTCTTATATGGCCCCGAGGGCAAAGCCCGGAGGACGTAGCTGTGAGTGCTCTCTTATCGATGTTTACCGGTGCTTACCCGTGGATAGCAAAAGGGGCCGTAGTGGCCCCTTATACGGCAACCTGTCAACTCGCCTGAAGTTGAATAAACGGATTCAAGATCCGGTAATTCCAGGGCTTGAAGCGTATCGGCGCGTCCAACACGCCGATGCAGATACAGTCCGCAGTTTTGGACGCTGTGGGCGTATGCTCGTCAGCGGCGTCACGCATCAGAAAATCACCCTGGTGATAGACCCCTTCTTCATCCGAGAAGCTGCCTTCCAGTACCAGCGTGAGCTCAGTACCGCGATGTGCGTGCCGAGGGATACTGCCACCAGCTTTAATATGGTACAGAGCGAATTCATTATCGGGGTCGCCGGTACGCAAACGAGCAATTTGCAGGGCTGCGTTAATGCGTTGCCACTCCAGATCTTCGTAGCCTCCATTCATAAGGCGCTGCACTAGAACCGGGCCCTCATCTTTGGCGGGCTTGGAGTCATAAGTCAGGGGCGGCTCGTCTTCCAGATGCTCTAGCAGATGATCCAGCATGCTGTCGTCAATATCTACGGGCTGCAGCGTATCAAACATTTCAGCACCCACTTGCGTTAAAGCATTCACCTGCCGCTGGCAGTGCTCGCAAAAATGCAGGTGCACGGCAATACAGGCTGATTGGGCCAGTGGCAGGCTGCCGGCAGCGAATTCCTGCAGCAGCTTGATATCCGGATGATGCGTAACCATGATTTTTGCTTCTCTAAACGCCTACTAACCCTGCTTAGCGCTGGTCAGTCATAATTTGTAGTTTTTGCATGGCAAGCCGAACGCGCGACTTGACCGTACCCAGCGGAAGCTGAAGGTCTTCCGCGACCTCGGAGTGCGATTTGCCCTCCATGTATACCTTGGCAAGAATCTGCGATTGCTCCATGGGCAACTCTTTCAGCATTTCTTTAACGCGCTCGGCGTTGCGACGCTGCTGCACTGCCACAAACGGCTCTTCTTCTTCCTGCTCTACCCAGATGTCTTCCGCCGCCAACGGCGTGTCGAACTTCTGTAGCCGACGATACATGTCCGTGCGGCAGTTTCGCGCGATCGTATATATCCAGGTACTGGCGGCTGCCTTGCGAGGATTAAAACCATCAGCCTTCTGCCACACTTTCAGCATGACTTCCTGCACCAACTCATCGGCGTGAGCGGCCGCCAGCGGTGAGCCAGACATGGCGAAGGCCTTTACCAGTGGTGCGAAGTGCTTGAACAAACGAGCAAAGGCGGCGCGATCTTTGTCTTTCGCAATGATTTGCAGGCACTGACTCCATTCGTCATCCCGCTTACCACCTGCCTTTATTTTGGCCTGCGCTTGCATCTCGTTATCGTCCTCTGGCGGCTTTTCGCTCATGCGAGCTCCCCTGTGTGTAACTTACGTTCAGCACTTGGCGCCGGATCACCGGTGACGGTTGAGTTGGGCTGAGTTGTGACCATAGCCGATCAATGATCCGCTAATTTGGGCATGGCGTAAACACCTTCCACAAAACCTGTACGTACCAGAGGCCCATGAGCGCGCCAAACAGAGCAGAGCAAATCGCCATCATAGGAAGCGGCATTTCCGGCTTGGCATGCGCCTACTACCTCAAGCGGGATGCCGCAAATCAGTGTGACGTTCATGTATTTGAAGCGCAGAGCAAGATAGGTGGGCACACGGCGACCGTAGACGTTACCGTCGGCGGTCGCAAGTATGCAATCGACACAGGCTTTATCGTCTACAACGACTGGACCTATCCGCACTTCATTTCTTTGCTCAGCGAACTGGGCGTCGAAACTCAACCGACGCGAATGAGCTTTAGCGTTAGTGATAAACAAACCGGGCTTGAATGGGCGGGCTCCAGCCTGAATACACTCTTTGCTCAACGCGGAAATCTGTTCTCACCAAGATTTCTAGGCATGGTGCGCGACATTCTCCGCTTCAATAAACACGCTGTGGAGGACCTTGAGTCCGGCGCAATTAACGCCGATATGACGCTGGGCGAATACCTTCGCTTCAATGGCTATGGTGACGCTTTTACCGAACAGTACCTGGTACCCATGGGTTCTGCTATCTGGTCAGCCGATACACAGGCCATGCAGGAGTTCCCACTGCAGTTCTTCATTAGATTTTTCCGCAATCATGGCCTGTTGAGCATCAAAAACCGGCCCCAGTGGCGAGTTATCAAAGGCGGCTCCCGTGAGTATCTGGGACCCCTCACCCAGCGGTTCCAGCAGAACATCCGCACCAATATGCCAGTGTCCGCCGTGCAGAAACTGCCGGAGGGTGTTCGGCTGCACTTCGAAGATGGCAGCCACCAGCAATTCGACCGCGTAGTATTTGCCTGCCACAGCGATCAGGCACACCGCTTGTTGACCGATCCCAGCGATACAGAGAAGAGTGTACTAGGTGCCATGCGATATCAGAGTAATGATGTTGTTCTGCATACGGACATCCGCCTTTTGCCAGAAGAGCGTAAGACCTGGTCGGCCTGGAACTACCTGCTCACTGATCACTCGCAGCGCGCAGTACTCACCTACAACATGAACATTTTGCAGAGTATCTGCTCAAAAGAGACGTTCTGCGTAACCCTCAATCACTCAGACGCCATCAATCCACATAAAATTCTTGGCCGCTTCAATTACTCTCATCCGATTTTCAGCCTTGAGCAGGTCGCTGCGCAGGAGCGGTGGGGCGAGATAAACAACGACCGCACCTGGTTCTGCGGCGCCTACTGGCATAACGGCTTTCATGAGGACGGCGTGCGCAGTGCGCTACGTGTTGCCGAAGCGATTCAAAGGCAGCTGGGCACTGCCAATGCACTGGTCTCCGCCGCGTGACCAGCGTGATCTACGAAGGTTGGTTGCGCCACCGGCGTCGCTCACCTCACGCGCACGAGTTTAAGTACAAAGTCTTTATGCCTTTTCTGCGCCTGGACGAGCTGCCAGCTTTATTTGACAGCAGCTTGTTATGGTCAGCCCGCGGCCCGGCTCTTGCCCGGTTCAAGCGCAGTGATTTTTTTGGTGACCCTGAAAAACCGCTGGAAGATGAAGTCCGCGACCGCGTGCTGGAGGAAACCGGAGAACGTCCGGAGGGCCCCATCTACTTGCTCGCCAACCTGCGCTACTTTGGTTTCATAACGAATCCTATCGCCTGCTACTACTGCTACGACAGTGACGGCGAGACTTTGCGCTACATTCTGACAGAAGTGACAAATACACCCTGGAATGAACGGCACAGCTACGTGCTGCGGGCTCCTGCCGATGGTGGCTGGCTGCGTACGGAGTTTGAAAAGTCTTTCCATGTATCGCCTTTCCATCCGATGGATATGGAGTACCACTGGCACAGCAACAGGCCCGACGAAAAGCTCTGCCTGCATCTCGCCAATCACAGAGATGGCGACCGGGTATTTGACGCAACTCTGTCCATGCAGCGGCATGAGTTAAGTCCGGCCAGTCTGCGCCGTTTCCTGTGGCGTTATCCGATTATGACCTGCAAGGTCATCGGCGCAATATATTGGGAAGCGCTTAAAATCTGGCTGAAAGGCAACCCCTACTACCCGCACCCCCCATCAACACCCAGCCCAGTGAGAGTAATCAATGAGTGACGCCAGCGTACGCGCAATACGGCTGCCAGAGGTGAAAAGCGGCAGCATCGGTAACACGATGGCACGTAAGGCCATGCACAGGCTGCTCAACAGCCTGCAAATAGGCAGTATGGTCGTGCATGAGGGGCAGGATACCCTCACCTTCGGAGAGCCCGGTAAAACGGGAGAACCGCAGGCGGAAGTGTTCGTGCACAGTCAGGATGTCTACCAGAAGGTGCTGACCGGCGGCGCCCTGGGCTCCGGCGAAGCCTACATGCAGGGCGATTGGTCTGCGGTGAATCTCACCGAAGTGATTCGTCTATTCACAGCAAATCTGGCCGTCCTGCACGATATGAACGCTAACAAGTCCTGGCTTCGCAAGATTGGCCTAACGATTGCCCATGCGTTGAACAACAACACACTGAAGGGCTCGCGGCGCAATATTTCAGCGCATTACGATCTAGGTAACGAATTCTTCGAGCTGTTTCTGGACAGGAGCATGATGTACTCCTCGGCCGTATTTCCGCGGTCAGATGCCGACCTGGAGGAAGCTGCCGCACACAAACTGGATCTGTTGTGCCAGCAACTTGAGCTAGGGCCTGACGACCACCTGTTGGAGATAGGCACAGGCTGGGGCGGTCTCGCCGTACATGCTGCAAAACACTACGGATGCAAAGTCACTACTACGACCATCTCGCGCGAGCAGTACGAGCGCGCCTGCCAGCGGGTCAGCGACGAGGGCCTACAGGACCGCATCACCCTGCTTCTGAAAGACTATCGCGAGTTGGAGGGGAGCTACGACAAACTCGTCTCCGTAGAAATGATAGAAGCGGTTGGACATCAGTTTTACAGCAACTATTTCGCCAAATGCAGCGCGTTGCTTAAGCCGGCGGGCCTGATGGCGATACAAGCGATTACCATGGTAGACCAACGCTACGAGGCCTCGCGAGATGCCGTCGACTTTATCAAGCGCTACATCTTCCCAGGCGGCTGTTTGCCATCCGTAGAAGTGATTTCAAAGCACCTTCGCGAAGATACCGATATGCAGATGGTGCACCTTCGAGATATCACCGATCACTATGCCAAAACCCTGGCAGTCTGGCGGGAGCGTTTCTTTGAGCGCATAGAAGAGGTGCGACGTCAGGGTTTCGATGAAACCTTTATACGCATGTGGGAGTTCTATCTCTGCTACTGCGAAGGCGGCTTCCGCGAGCGCTCGATCGGAACCGTGCAACTGGCCTTTGCTAAACCCGGTTATCGCCTTGGCTGACACACTGTGGCAGAAGGCCGGCAACGGCACTCTGTTCAACCTGAGTTGGTTAGCCATAGTGACAACCAGCTCCATCGTCGTCGCGCCTGTTGTGGTCGCAATCCACCTGCTGATCCATCAATTTTGGATCGGCCTGGGACATCGTGAACTTCTGTTCGTAATAGCGGTCAGTTTATTCGGCGTACTACTGGATCAAATTCTGTTTGCAGTGGGGCTATTCACCGTCGATGGCAGTATCGCGCTGGCACCCTTCTGGCTAAGTTGCCTGTGGCCGGTGTTAGCCACGACGTTTCAACACGCCTTTGCAGGCTTACAGCAGCGTCTGCTCATTGCGGCTGTGCTGGGTGGTATTGGTGGCTACGGCAGTTATCGGGCTGGAACTGCACTATCGGCAGTAGAGTTTGCCGATCCCAGTCAAGGGCCGCTCATTGTCGGAGCGCTTTGGGTGGTTCTATTTCCAGCACTTGCCCTGGCGGCGCGATACTGGTTCACAGTGGGAGCCGATGCAGGCGAGGATGAAGCTGATGCAGGGTACGCACACCCTGTTGGCAACAATGAAGACATAGGAGAAAGCAGTGATACACCCTCGCCCTAATGTGCGCTTTCGAATACCCGCGATCTTTCTTGGGTGCGTAGGGGTAGCGCTCCAACTACTGGCGGGCGTCAGCCCGGCAGCCACAGTACCTGAGGGCTTTCCCGAGCCAGAGCCAGACATCGTGGGTGAGGCACGTGACCTTACCACCGGCGAAACTGTTTATCTTGAGTACTATTTCTGCACCGACGATGAGTTAAAGTGCAGCGTTTACTACCTGCGCCCCGATGAAGAAGTCATCGCCCGCAAAGATCTGGATTATCAGCCCAGCGCCAAAGCGCCCAGCCTTACTTTCCAGGATTTTCGTATCGATAGAGAGATCAAGATAGAACCGGCGGGTACGGAATCCGTTGTAGATGCAGGCTTCGATAATTTCGTGCGCCTTCAGTGGGACGATCTTGAAGACGGTGAAGCGGTGAAGTTCCCGTTTCGCATGGTTGGCAGAGAGGAAGCCATCAAAATGCGGGCGAGCCGCGAGCAACAGTGCGAGCGGGACAACCTGTGCTTGCAGATTCGCCTGGACTCCTGGCTACTCGGCAATCTCATTGACCCCATCCAGCTCACCTATGACCGGAGCTCACAGCGACTGCTGCGCTTCAAAGGCATCAGTAACCTGCGAAACGATGAGGGTCGCACGCAAAAAGTCGACATCACGTACCGCTATGCAAAGCAACAGGCCACCGATGATCAAGCGACGCGGTAACTCCACCAGGGTGGCAACAACGCACGATACGCAGGCTCGCCAAAACGCGAGTCGATAATCAGAGCTCTGCCCTGATCTGCCTCGGATCGCACGACACGACCCAGCGCCTGGGAAACCTTCTGGAGGCCTGGATACAGGTAGGCAAATTCAAAACCCCGCCCCTGGCTTGACTGGTAATAGTGTTTTAACGCATCACGCTCGGGATTGAACTGTGGCAAGCCAGCGCCGACGATAACGACACTTTTAAGCGAATCTCCTGGCAGGTCCACACCCTCGCCAAACACGCCGCCAAGAATACAGAACGCAACCACGCTGCGTTTTTGCTCAAATGTTTGCAGCAGGTTCTGACGGGCCTCATCACCCCAGTGACGCTGCTGACATAACACCTCACGGCCGTGAATCATCGGCTGCGCGTAGGCTATGACATCATTCATGTACTTATAAGCGCTGAAATAAACGATGCAGTTTCCGGGATTGGCTGCCAACCAATCGACGATACTGTGAGATACGTCCTGCAAGGTCTTGCCACGCGCACGATAGCGTATGTCGATTTGTGTAAGCAGGACCACCTCTAATTGCCCTGCATCAAAGGGCGAAGGTAAGGATTGGTAAACAGCCTGCGGCATACCCATCTGCGCCAACATCCACTGTGGTGGCGAGGCAGTAGCGCTGAAGGCGGCCACCGCCTGCGCTGCAGCATGGCGGCTACTCAACAGTCGAGCGGGATCCAGACAGCGCAAGCGCAGCAGCATGCTCTGCCGAGTGCCATCGCGTTGCAATTCAAAGCGAAACTCTCCACCCCAATGCTCCAGCACGCGCTGGAACTGCAAACAGTCGAAGAAGAACTGCAGCAAGTCCGGCTTGGTCTGCAGGACAACAGGCGATTGCGCCAGCGCCTCGCTCACCGCGCCAGTGAATCGATTGAGCAACTGCGCCAGCGCTGCGGGAACCGTTGTCTTGCTATCAAATTCAGAGGTGTCCCAAACCGCTTTATCCAGCGCAAGGAATAACTTGTTAAGCGCTGTCAATGCAGTTCTGATGCGGCCGGTTGCCTGGCGACGCGCCGCCAATAGCGACGCCTTCTTAAGTACTGCACTGTACATATCCCTGGCGCGATCTGGCAGGTTATGCGCCTCATCGACCAGCAGACTCCAGCTGACCCCAAGTTCTTGATACCGTGCCGCCACCGCCGGGTTGAGGCTATAAACGTAGTGGAGATCGCCAATGCACATGTCTGCCCAGGGCAACACATCCATCGCTAACTGATACGGACAGACTCGGTAATCACGGGCCAGCGCCTCTATCGCAGACCGGCTAAGATCAGTCTTTGTCATAGCCGCCTGTAAGGCGTCAGGCAGCCGGTCGTAATAGCCCGCAGCATAGATGCAGTCTTCTGCCTGACAGGCTTTACCGGGGGAAAAGCAAATACTGTCCTTCGCCGTCAGACTCAGTCTCCGTAGCACCAGACCGTTGGCTTCCAGCTGCCTGAGCCCCTCTTCCGCGGCACTACGTCCGACGGTTCGGGCCGTGGCGAACACGACGCGCTCGTGTTTGCCTGCGCCCATTGCTTTCAATGCCGGAAACAGTGAAGCCGCTGTTTTTCCAGTGCCAGTGGGCGCTTCCAGCAATGCCCTGCCGCCCGTCGCTATGCACTTATATACGGTTTCAGCCATGCGGCGCTGAGTGTCGCGAAAGCTTGGAAAAGGCCAGGCCAGCGACCCCAGGCTGGCATTCCTGCGCGATTGCCACTCCTGCTGCAGCAAAAGCCATTCGCGCATAGTGGTAATAGTCTGCTCAAGAAAGGACAGTAGCTGGTCACGTCCACAGCGCTCCTGTCGCTGCCATTCTTCTTCCGAGTCAACGTGGAAATACGTCAGCCGCAGCGTTACCTCTTCCTGCGTCGAGCCTGCGCAAAGCACACCCCCGTACAACATAAGCTGCGCCCAGTGCAGCGATTCGACGCTGGCGGGCACAGTGTCTCGCGGGACTCGACAGGTTTTGATCTCCTCCAAGAGCGCTTCGTCTGGGTGATAACCGTCTGCACGACCGACAACGTGCAGGTCAAGGGATGTGTCTCTCAGGCGTGCCTCTAAAGGATACTCTGCAATGTAGCCCTCGCCGCGGCTGCGCTGCACGCGCTGATGACCGGCGATACCTTCCGCAGCACTGGGTGATGGCGTAAAGCGGTAATCAATGTCACCGCGTCTGTGACAGAAGTCCGCCAGTTCGCGAACGGACACCCGCAGTTCAGGCATCAGTCCAACTCACCCAACAGATGCCAGCGGGAATACCCGCTGTTTGAAAGAACCGAAGCCATCGTCGCTGATTGGCCTGCAGTTGATCCCCTGGCCCTTTGACCTCTACCAGGCGATAGCCATGGCCTGGGTTCAGCAGCAGTAAATCTGGAAATCCGTTGCGATTGGCTTCCGGGTCAAACAACATGCGCTGCCAGATGGCCAGCCAGTGTTGTCGCGGCACAGTTCGCAGCGCTGTTTCCAATACGCTTCTCAAGCCTGCACGCCAGGCAACCCAGCTGTTAGTAATACCCTGTTGTTGCTCGTAGGTCGCCAATAGCGTATCCGCCAGATCGCATTGAGAAAGATGATCGAGCCGTCTCCTCAGCGCGACGCGACGAGACCTTTCAAACCTCGGTGTGTACATATCCAGCGGGGCTGCCTGGAATGGATTGATGAAGGCTCCGGCGACAGGCAGAAAAATTTCCTGCCAAAAGGCGAGACCAAAGCTTGCATTGAAAAGAAGGTTTTCCAGATGGTGGGCCTCTGGCCAGCCCTCCAGGTAATGGAGGGCTGCAGCTCTTTCTACCGACTTCGGTTTCGGAAGAGCCAGCCTATCCTCGTCGAAACGATCTCGCGGCAATGGCGACACTTTATGTCCCAACCGCTTCGCTAACGTCGGTCGACTTCTGCGCGCAAAATCACGTTCGGCTTCACACCACGGGTCGGCGGAAATTTTTTCGCAAAGGGCAAGCGCTGTCTTGGGTTCCCGCTCAGCAAGCAGTCTCGTCAGGCGCTGGCGAGCCGGGTGAAGACCGCACCGTTGATATAGCTCTCTGGCTTCCCGATACAACCCTTCGCGTTCAAACTGTCGCGCCAGACGCAGCCGCAGACGATCACGCACCCCCTCCGTAACCGACCCGCTTGCGCTTTCGCGAAGGCGCCGCCCCAGCGCTACCAGCGTCCCGCGGTCATTTTTGATAGCGGCTTCCTTCATCAGCGTCTTGAGCGCTGAAAGCTCAAGGTACTCATCAACCTCCTGGCGGGATTTAAACAGTCGATACTCCGGGTCCAATGGGTAGCTCGCATGCTGCGTATAACCCAGGTCGCTCACCACGAACTCCGTGAGGTCCTGATAGTCATTGCCAAAAAACAGCAGGCGCAGCAATACGATAACCTCTGTATACATCGGCTGAACCAGTGCGCACTGCGCGCTGCGCCAGCGTTTCCAAGGGATCAGCAGCTGATCTTGATCCAGGCTTGATACCAGCAGCTGAATCAGTTCTGGCTTGCGCAAACCAGCCTGCGAAGGCAAGTGCTCTGCGTAAATTGTCTCCAGTTCCGCTTTACGCAACAGGCGCGCGAGGTGAGCAAAATCAGGTTTCTCTGGCTGCTGCAGCAGCCCGCAACGGAGGCCTTCCGCGAGTGCTGCGGTCAAATCCCCCAACTCGGGGTAGTGAAGCGCTTCCGCGCGGAACAAAGGACCGCGTCGAGACACAAGCCTGACGTACAGACACTGAAGGATCTCGCTGGCGTCAGCGAATGTGGAGAGAAAAGCGCGCTCATTTTCAGTGAGGATGTCACGGTACTGCTGTTCGACCGTCGCCACGAACTTGTGGAAGTTCTCGAGGTAATACCTGGGCGGAAGCACTGGCGGAGCGACAGAGCCATTCATACAGTGGCCGGACGCTCCATCTGCTGGTACAGGGCGGCGGGCACAATCAGCGCCAGCCCTAACAGCGTCGCAGGATGCACATGCTCACCCAATATGACATGAATGAACACCAGCGATAGAAAGGGAGACAGAAAGATCAGGTTCCCCACTAACGCCACCCGGGTCGCTGCGCGAAGCGCCGCTGCCCACAACATGAACGTCACTCCCATCTCAAATAAACCGACGTACACCGCCGCCATTACGCCCTGCCAGCCTGGAGCCACTGGCGTGGAAAACCACAGGCACAGAGCGGCGGTCACCGGTATCGAAAGAAGAAACATGAGCGCCATAGACACAGTAGCGTCACGTTGATTCTTCGCACTGGCAATCCAATAGAGCGCCCATAGCACGGTGCTCAGCAATGCGAGTGCTACACCGACAGCACTGTCGAACGCCAGGCTGGTAAGGTCGCCCCGTGTCGCGATCACCAGTACGCCCAAATATCCCCCTGTCGCTGCAACTAAATCGCGTCCCTTTAGAGGCTGCCGCAGCAAAGGGATAGCCAACAAGGACAGCATAATCGCCCAGGTGTAATTGATAGCCTGAGCCTGCTGTGCAGGCAGACGGTCATAGGCGGACAGGAGCACCAGATAGTAGACACAGGGATTCAGCAGTGCCATTAAAACAAAGTACCGCGGGGCATCGCGCAGATATATCGGTAGCTGCCCGAGCTGGCCGCGTAGGGCCAGAACCAGCGTGAGCACTGCCGCGGAGCTGAGGCTCGCATAGAACAACAACTGAAACACATCGAGCTGGCGCAGCGCCAGTTTGAATGCCGTAGCCACAGTGGACCAAAGCAGCACTGCGCTCAGACCTAGCAGCAGTGCTCGACGGCTATCTGGCATGTCCTAGCGTTTGCCGGACGCAGCGAAAGTGGCCTCTGGCACGATGCGATAAAGCGCAGTGCCAGCCAGGGCATAGAGGTATCCATCAGGGCCTGTTTGCACATCGCGAAAGCGCAGGTAAGCCTTGTCAAAGTAGCGAGTTTCCACACCCAGGCCGTTAGCAGAAAGAGCAACCCGGTTAAGGTGTGTCAGCTTGAGAGCTGAGACAAAAATCGAGGGAGACCAACCTGGATAGCGCTCACCACTATTAAAGGCGATCCCTGATGTAGCAATGGATGGCACGTAGTATTTTTCAGGCTGAGCCATGCCAGCTTTTGCAGTGCCCTCTCCAATCCTGCCGCCGCCGTATTCCTCGCCGTAGGTTATGACTGGCCAACCGTAATTGGTACCAGCAACGAGGCGGTTCAGCTCATCACCCCCCTGCGGCCCATGCTCACTTAACCACAGGCTGCCATCTGGGTGTACAGCGAGACCCTGTGGATTGCGATGCCCGTAGGTCCAGATTTCAGCCCTGCTACCCTCGCGGCCATAAAACGGGTTGTCGGTGGGTATTTGACCATCCGGCAACAGCCGAATGACTTTGCCATTGTGTCGGGAGAGATCCTGCGCGTAGTCACGCTTACCGCGATCACCGACGGTCACGAACAGGTAGCCATCATGCAGCGCAAGCCTGCTGCCAAAATGCTTGCTGGTTTTGTAAAAAGGCTCCGCCGTAAACAGAATCTCTACGTCCTGCAAGTCGCCGTCCATCAAACGGCCACGCGCCACGCGCGTTGTATATTGGCGGCCCTTGTTGTGCGTATAGCTGAGATAGACCCAGGTATCGTTGCGGTCGTGATGTACCAGTACATCGAGTAGACCACCCTGCCCCTTTTCCTTGGAGGCGGGAACGCCACCGACCTCTGCAAAGCGCCCGGTCGTCAAATGGTAACGCCAGAGTTCACCGCCTTTCTCTGTAATGAGCAATTCCTCGTCATTTACAAAGTCCATACCCCAGGGCTGCTTCATTAACTGTAGCGGCTGCATAACCAGGCCCTGGTCACGGATGGGCTCAGGCAGTGCCGCCTGGCCCTGCTGACTGACAATGAGTGGCACAAGAAGCAACAGAGAGAACAACGGGGGTAGTCGCATCATCAGGGACGTGATCGAATTGGCGTAGAACGCATTTGAGTGTACTGCATGCCCTGAGCCTGTACCATGCTCGCATCGCGACGACAGCAGCCTCCTCTTTGACAACCCACCTTAAACCTCTCACACCATCTCTTGCCCTGGCCCCAATGCTTTTGCTGGTGGCACTGCTGGCGCTTTCGGTTTTTCTATTTGGGCAGGATTCTTCCTATGGCGCGAATCAGATCGCGCTGCTTTTCAGTGCCGGAGCCGTGGCACTGGTGGGCATATATCGCGGGCAGCACTGGCATGAGATTGAAGCGGGCGTGATCGAGAGCATCACCTTGTGCCTGGTGCCCACCCTGATTTTGCTGGCTGTAGGCATGCTGATCGGCGCATTTATTCTGGCAGGCACTATTCCCACCCTGGTGTACTACGGGGTGCAGATTCTGTCGCCGGATATCTTCTATGCGGCCAGTGCCGCTATTTGCGCGCTTCTGGCTGTGAGCATCGGCTCATCCTGGGCCGTCGCTGGCACGATGGGTATTGGACTTATGGCCATTGCCGCCAGCTTTAATCTGTCGCCGGCTATCACTGCCGGCGCGGTTATCTCCGGCGCATATTTTGGCGATAAGCTCTCGCCTTTATCCGATACAACCAATTTGGCTGCAGCCACATCTGGCGTGGACCTGTTTGATCATATCCGGCATATGCTCTGGACTACGGTACCCAGCTTTGTCATAGCGCTGGTACTGTTCACGCTGCTGAGTCGAGGAGATGCTGCTACACCCGAAGAAATCCGGGCATTGCGGCAACAACTGCTGGCTAATTTCAATATCGGCCTGCACTTGTTACTGCCCCTGGTGCTGATGCTCGCGCTAATCTGGCGGAAAATGCCTGCACTGCCCGCCATCATGACGACCGTGCTGATTTCAGTGGGCTTTGCGCTTGTGTTCCAGCCGGAGGCGACCGCCGCGTTATCCGGGTCAGCCCCTGGCAGTGCGGTAGTAAAACTGGCGCGTGGCGCTTGGACCAGCCTGTTTGCAGGCTACACCGCAGCCAGCGGCAATGTGATCATGGACCAACTGCTCTCCAAAGGCGGCATGGTCAGCATGTTGAATACCGTTTCTCTGATTCTTTGCGCAATGACATTCGGCGGCTGTCTGCAGCGCGTGGGTATTCTCACCTATCTTGTAAAGGCAGCCCTGGCGCGTGTGCGCAGCAATGGAGGTCTGGTCACTGCCACGGTTTCCACTTGTGTGGCCACCAATCTGGCAGCGGCGGACCAGTTTATGGCCATCACTTTACCCGGCAGCATGTACCGTGACGAATTCGAAAAGCGGGGCCTGTCGCGCCTGAACCTTTCTCGTACGCTAGAAGACTCCGCCACACTGACTTCTGCGCTGATCCCCTGGAATACCTGCGGCGCATACATGTCAGCAACGCTGGGAGTGGCAACTTTCAGCTACGCGCCCTTTGCCTTTTTCAATCTGCTATGCCCATTCATCGCCGTAGTCTACGGCTACTGGAAAATCGCGCAAAAGCCGTTGGAAGCGCGTAGTGCCAAAACCGTCTCCGCATCAGCTAGCAGCGCGTCCAGTCAAAACTGATCACATCCTTGAGGCTGCTTGCGCCCAGTTGGATCGCCAGCAATCTGTCAAGGCCTAACGCAACACCTGCGCAGTCTGGCATACCCGCGTGCAGCGCAGCCAGCAGTGCGCTGTCCAGCACCCGGACGGGCTCGCCGCGCTGCTCCAGAGTCAAGTTGTCCTGCGCAAATCGCTCAGCCTGTTCTTCCGGATCGGTCAACTCCTGGTACCCATTCGCCAGTTCCAGAGCATCGACATACAGCTCAAATCGCAGTGCCACAGCAGGCTCGAAATTGCCGTCTATTTGCGCCAATGCAGCCTGGCTGGCTGGGTAGTGGTAGACCACCGTGATACCTGAGAGTTTAGGCTCGATCACATGACTCATTAGCAGATCAAGCCAGATGTCTCGGTGCTCGGCTTCGCTCGCGTAGTCCACATGCTGCCTGGCCAGCGCGGCCAGGATGCCCACATCTGCAGTGAGCGGGTTCACCTCCAGGTATCTCTCAAACAGGTCACAGTAGGTCACCTGCTCGACCGGCCTCTCGCCTAAGGCCTGCGTCACCAGGTCTACCGTCTCAGCGATTAAGTCGGAGAGCGTAAAACCTGGCCTGTACCACTCCAGGAGGGTGAACTCAGGATTATGGCGCGGGCCAGCTTCGCCGTGACGAAAGGCTTTGCAGATTTGGTAGATGGGGCCGCTACCCGCTGCCAATAGCCGCTTCATCGCATATTCCGGCGAGGTCTGCAGCCAACGCGGCCCCGCCGCTATCGGTGTCAGCGAGGGGTCGGTAGCGGGAGCGCTGCAAAGGATGGGCGTTTCGACTTCCAGGACACCGCGCTGCTGCAAAAAATCGCGTATGAGCTTGAGTAGCTCTGCACGTGCTCTGAGTGCGTCAAGGCTGGCTCCCGGGTGCCAGTGCTCGACGTGTTGGTTGTGTATTGGCAATCAGGCCTTGCCGCGACCGACGTACTCACCGCTGCGCGTGTCAATGCGCACAACCTCACCCTGACTCAGAAACAGGGGCACCTTCACCACCGCACCGGTACTCAGCGTAGCAGGCTTGTTGCCGCCGGAGGCGGTGTCGCCCTTAAGCCCTGGATCGGTTTCAGTGATCTCGAGCTCAACAAAGTTAGCAGGGGTTACCGCCAAAGGTGCATCGTTGTAGAGGGTAACTTCACAGCGATCCTGCTCTTTAAGCCATTGCGCGGCGTCACCCACGGCCTCTGTATCTGCCTGGTACTGCTCGTAGGTATCTGGCTCCATGAAGTGCCAGAACTCACCGTCGTTATACAGATACTCCATAGTGCGATCCATGACATCGGCACCTTCCAGCGACTCTCCCGACTTGAAGGTACGCTCCCAGACTCGGCCAGACTTAAGGTTGCGCAACTTCACGCGATTGAAGGCCTGCCCTTTGCCAGGCTTAACGAATTCGTTTTCGATAATGCTACAGGGGTCTCCGTCCAGCATAACCTTGAGCCCTGCACGGAATTCATTGGTAGAAAAGCTTGCCATGGGGCGGTGGTCACCTCGTGATCTGCATTAGCGTAGGGGCCGCAATCATAGCGCGAAGCGCTGGCGGATGGCAGCCTGCTCGCTGGCGCAAAACACTAGCATCGCAACACACATACGGGGCGTTGCTGCCAGCGCTGGCTGCCTGGGGGAGGAAAATATACTTTTTTACCTAAAACAATTACTTAGGTAATATACGTCCCGTGAAATATCGATCGCCTCGCTCCCAGGCTGAACCAGTCCTGTTGAGCGCAGCAGTTGTGTTTTGCGACAGCGGTCGAACATTGTCAGGGTCTAGCTGGCTTTTTTAGCTGGGATTGTGAGAAAACCCTGCGTGAACAGACACATAGCAACAACTAATACATAGCAGCTAGATAGCTACTAGACAGCAACTAGACAGTAACAAACAAGCCAACTGCCACGCGGCTGTTTACAACAAGCGCCCGAGACACCGGAAAGGGCTCTCAGGCGATATAAGAGACCAGCGGGATGAGTACAAACGAACCCATTAAACTGCGGATACCCAGACAGGATCTGTCTGAGTTTGTGCTGTTTGGGCTCACTCCCGATCAGGCCACTAACTGGGCAGAGAGCCTGCCTATGGCCAATCCGGCGCAGGTGGCGCAGCAATTACGCGCCGCCATAGGGGACCTCAATCGGGTCGAGCTAAAGCCCGATATGCGCTTTGAAATTCTTGAGTCGCTTCGACCCACATTGCACTCCGCCCTGCAGACCCTGTCTCGCTATTACCTGAATCAGCCCATCGTGCTGCCAGAAGAGCCCCGCAAGGCAGCGAAACTGGCGCAGACGCTGTATGAACTTGTTACCACTGCATACACAATAGTCGCGATACAAACCATACAGCGCCGCCAGTCTATTTCCGGAGCCAATCCCGCCAAACTGGTTTGTATGGCGCTGCATCGGGCGATCACTACAGCAAGCATGAAAATGCTGGTGTCCTACCAGCTCTATCAGCCCGTTGAGATCAACGCCTGGGTGGAATTGCATCAGCTGTTTCTGCTGGCAGAGCGGCAGAAGCTATCCAGCCAGTTGGTGATTGACGAAATCGCTGGCGACGGCAGTATTACCGACACATATCTCCGCGTGCTGCTGCTGGGAAGCTGCAAGCCTAATCAGCTGCGCCAGCGCGATCTGGCAGGCGTCTTCAAAGGCCTGCGCGAATGGGTCAAGCACGTCGAGCTGAGCCCTGCCGAGAACGGTGAAGGCCTGTTCCTGATAGATTTCTCCGCCGACCATCCGCCGATCTACAGCTCGCTCTACAGCGATGACCCGGGCGCGAACTGCCGGGTGATAGACACTGACGAACTCGTAACGCGCTTGAATCAGCTGCGCCAGGAAACCGGCGACCAGTCTATCGTTTTCGACAAGGACACCGTGGTGTCTCCGAACGTGCTGGAGCATGTGATTACGTCATGGGGCGTGATGAGCAAGCGCAACTTCGCGCGCGCACCGGCACAGGAAAAACTCTGGGTCTCAGTCGGCCTGAGCAACACGCACTTTTACGTGAGTGGCGGTGTCAATTTTGAATCACTGGTGTCATCCCAGTACGCACATTTGCTTGATCAGAAGGCAGATGCAGGGCTCAAAGCCGACGACAGCCTTAAAGAGAAAGAGATCTGGGACAAGGTATTCGAAGGGTCTGGCGCAGAGGATGGCGAACTGTCACTTGAGCAAGTGGAATACCACATACTCGAGGCAGGCCACCCGGCCAATACAGATAGCAGTGAGCGGCACCCTGTATTCCCTGTGCGGATGGCGAACGTCAGCCCCGGCGGCTACTGCCTGGAGTGGTCTGCAGATATTCCCAGTCACATTAAGACCGGTGACGTTATCGCGGTTCGAGAGGCTGATAGCACAGCCTGGAGCATCGCCGTCATTCGCTGGGTGAGTCAGCTCAAAGATCAGACTACGCTGCTGGGTGTCGAGTTACTGAGCCCGCGGGCGACACCCTACGGCGCACGCGTGCAGCATAAAACCGGCGAAGATGGCGACTTGATGCGCGCCCTGCTATTACCTGAGATCAAGCTGGTAGGGCAGCCGAATACTCTGGTAACGCCAAGGGTCGGGTTCAAGGAACGCCAGAAAGTTACGCTGATCCGTGGTGGCGAAGAATCCTATATTCAGTTGTTCAAGAAAGTCTCTTCAACAGCAGCTTACAACCAGTTCGAATTTCGCTACATACAGCAACTCGACGACGTCGCCACTCGCGATAATAAGTCTGACGCGATTGATACCCAGTACGAGTCGTTCTGGAACCATCTTTGATGAGACCGCTCCAGGTCTGGACTCTAAGCGGGGCTTGAGGCGCTGCGTCATCTGCGTCGCTTTTTACGACCGAGTGGGGTCTACGCTCAATTGTCATCCGACGGCGAGCGGTCTGACGAATACCGGTCGCTGATACCTAGTAAATACAAAATCCCATCCAATCCCAGTGTAGAGATCGCCTGCTTGGCACTGGCTGCGACTACCGGCTTGGCGCGGAAGGCGATGCCCAGTCCGGCGATACTCAGCATTGGCAAGTCGTTAGCACCGTCGCCGACGCTGATCACTTGCTGCAGATCGATGCCCTCGCGGCTCGCGATAGCTTTCAATAGTTCAGCTTTGCGCTCGCCATCAACGATAGTGCCGACGACTTCACCACTCACCTTGCCATCGACAATATCGAGCGTGTTGGCATACACATAATCGATGCCCAACCGCCGCTGCAGGTGCTCACCGAAGTAGGTAAAACCACCGGACACTATGGCAGTCTTGTAGCCTAGGGATTTAAGTGTCGAAACCAGCTTTTCCGCCCCTTCGGTAAGTGGCAGTGACTGGGCAATGTTTTCCAAAACGCTGGCATCAAGACCCTTGAGCAACGCTACGCGGGCCCGAAAGCTGTCTTTGAAGTCTATATCGCCACACATAGCGCGCTCAGTAATAGCCGCCACCTGTTCGCCGACGCCGGCGCGCGCGGCCAACTCATCGATAACCTCAGCCTCAATCAGAGTGGAGTCCATATCAAACGCCACCAGGCGGCGATTGCGCCGGTACATGTTGTCTTCCTGAAAGGCGATATCCACATCCAGAGACGAGGCGAGTTCAAGTAGCTCCGCACGAAAGCGCGCCGCGTCCACAAGGCTACCGCGCACCGAGAACTCTACACAGGCCTTACTCAGAGCAGGCAGTTCCTCCAGTGGCAGACGCCCAGACAAGCGCTGGATGCTATCAATATTCAAGTCGTGGGCCGCAACGACGGCTGTCACCTGATTTAACTGGCAGGCCGTAATCTTGCGTGCCAACAGACTGATTATGAAGCGCGCACGCCCCTGAGCGCCGACCCATTGCTCGTAACTCTCTGCTGAAATGGGCGTGAAGCGGACCTGCAGACCCAGGTCGCTCATGCAGGAGAGCAGCTCGCCAAACACTGAGCTGTCCTCTGCCGGTGAAGGCAGCGCTACCAACAACCCAAGCGAAAGGGTGTCGTGGATAACCGCCTGCCCGATATCCAACACGTCCAGATCATGCTCGGCGAGGATGCCGGTGACAGAGGCAGTAACACCGGGCTTGTCTTCACCCGAAATGTTAATCAACAATATCTCTTTCAAATGCAGCACCCCAAAGTCCGCGCACATTCTACCCGCTCGCAGCAAATCGCTGCATCAAGTGCTGACTACAGGTGTCGTGTAGTCTCACAGGCCGTCGGCAAGGAAAATCCATGCACAGGATCTCACAACGCTTTGCCCTCA
Organism: Pseudomonadota bacterium; assembly: GCA_038746745.1. Classification (GTDB taxonomy): domain Bacteria; phylum Pseudomonadota; class Gammaproteobacteria; order Pseudomonadales; family Halieaceae; genus JANQIO01. The sequence continues at coordinate 32,166 of JBCDKJ010000024.1, read as the reverse complement.
TCGGCGGTAGTCTGTGCCTGTTGTTTACGCTACTCCTGGTTTTGATTGGGAGCCTGTCCAGCCGCTATCAGCTTGAGCAACAGTTCGGTGCGTTTCATCAACGTCTAGCGCTCGACCTGGCCTACGAAGTAGCGCCCTTCATTGCGAGAGTTGACCTGATTGGGTTGGAAACCACGCTGCGCGAGCTGCACACGCGACACGGTCTACAACAGATTGAGGTGGTGGATCTGGAGTCACGGCCGCTTGGACAGGCCGGCACCGGGACCAGCGGTGACAGCTTCTTTTTTAGCGCTCCTGTCAGTATTGATAAAGATCTGGCCGCCGAGCTTACGTTTGCAGTTGTACCCGGAACCGCCATGGCAGAGCAGCAGGGCATGTCACTCGGCCTTATGGCGCTCGCAGTTCTCAGCGCGCTAGTTGCTGCGATCATCCTGCGGCAGCAGGCACAGCGCCTGGAACAGAGGATGACTTCTCTTCGCGCTCGCCTCACCAGGGACTCCGCCGGCGTTGGTGAAGCTTCTCAGACAGGCAAGGAACAGGATGCGCTTGAGGCGCTCGAGTTCGCTATCGACCAGCTGCCGCTGGAACTGATCATGCCGAAAGATAGCGGCGACCAGCGCACCGGCGAGTTCCGGGAGGCTGGCCTGCTCTACATTCAGCTCAGCAGCCTCGCCCGATATGCCGAGACGCTAAATGAACAAGCGCTGCAAGACTATACGGAGTCCTTACGACACATGATCGAGAGCATTGCCACACTCTACGGCGGACAGCTAACGGTCGCACGAGAGATGGGATTGTGTGTGCAATTTTCCGGGGAACATCCTGCGGGCAGCGCAGGCTATCGGGCAGCCGCTAGTGGCTGGCTGCTGCGCCAGCTATCGGCAGATCGCAGTGCAAGCAGCCGCCTTAGTTACACCCTGGCACTCTCTTGTGGTCTTGGAGAAGCCAGTGCGGACAGCCATCGCGATATCTATCCCGCCCTCTATAATCAGCCGATTATTGATGAGCTGGCCACACTTGCCAGCGAGCTGCTGGTTCAGGTCACACCTGCGTTACAGAGCGACGCGGACATTTCAAATCGTTGCAAGCTGGGCAGCGAGGGCGATCGGCTGCACATTATTGCGTTTACCGAGCCCCAGGCCGATCTACTGGAGCGCCAACACCAGCTCCTGCTGCGGGAAAACATCAGTGCAGATACTGTTTAGTCGCTGTCCTGCGGTGCCGACTTGCGCTGGACGTCCATGCGATCGACCTTCTGGTAACCCCGCGGCAGTTTGTTTCCGCGTCGACCGCGCTCGCCCCGATAGTGCTCCAGATCACTGAACTTCATCACTTTATGTTGCTTGCCAGCGAAGACAAGCAGTGAATCTTCAGGCGTCAATACTTGCACGGCCACCACATACTCTTCGCGGCTCTGCACCCGCGTGGACGGAATCGATAGCAGCTTATTACCTTTGCCTCTGGCTAACTTCGGCAGGTCTCGCAATGGAAAAATAAGCAGTCTGCCTTCATTGCTCACCGCCGCCACAAAAGCATCGCCTCCATCATCGATACGCGCGGGCTGCAGCACACGGCTGCCTTTGGGCAGGGACAGTACCGCTTTTCCGGCACGGTTTTTTGTTTGCATTTCGCCGAGCTCAGCAACAAAACCGTAACCTGCATCGGAGGCCAGCAGATAAAGCTGTGAGTTCTCACCCGCCATAATGCCCTCGAAGCTGGCCCCGCTAGGCGGATTGATGCGACCTGTGACGGGCTCGCCCTGACCACGCGCCGAGGGCAGGTTGTGCGACGTCAGGGTATAAGCGCGACCGGTGGAATCCAGCAACACTGTTGGCTGATTGGTGCGCCCGGTCACCGCCATCTTGAAGCCGTCACCCGATTTATAGTTCAACGCTTCGGGATCAACATCATGACCTTTGGCAGCGCGAATCCAGCCCTTCTCCGATATCACAACGGTGATAGGCTCGTTGGTCATAAGCTCCAGTTCGCTAAAAGCGCGCGCCTCAGGTCGCTCGACCAGCTGCGAGCGGCGATCATCGCCGTAGGCCTCAGCCACCGCCAGCAGCTCTTTTTTGACCAGCGTGCGCAGACGCGCGTCTGAGCCCAGAATCTTCTGCAGCCCGTCGCGCTCTGCGCTGAGCTCATCTTGCTCACCGCGGATCTTCATCTCTTCCAGCTTGGCCAGATGGCGCAACTTCAGCTCAAGTATTGCCTCGGCCTGTATGTCGCTGAGACCGAAGCGCTCCATCAACACCGGTTTGGGTTTTTCCTCACTCCGTATGATCTGGATAATCTCATCTATATTCAGGAAAGCGACCAGATAACCTTCCAAAATGTGCAGCCGGCTGAGCACCTTGTCGAGGCGATGTTCAAGGCGCCGGCGCGTGGTGTCCGTTCGGAACTTGAGCCACTCCTTCAGCAGCTTGTCCAGTGGCTTTACTGCGGGTCGCCCGTCGATGCCAATCACGTTCATGTTGACCCGGTAGCTTCGCTCCAGATCGGTGGTAGCAAACAGGTGACTCATCAGCGCCTCTTTATCGACTCGATTTGAGCGGGGCACAATGACAAGGCGCGTCGGGTTTTCGTGGTCAGATTCATCTCGCAGATCGGCCACCATCGGTAGCTTTTTCGCCTGCATTTGCTGAGCAACCTGTTCCAGAACGCGTGACCCCGACGCCTGATAGGGCAGCGCATACACAACAATTTCACCATTCTCTACGTCCCAGCTGGCCCGAGCCTTGAGTGCGCCGCGCCCAGTCTCGTAGAGGGCGATGATGTCCTCCCGCGAAGTAATGATTTCGGCACCCGTGGGAAAATCCGGCGCTAGCAGGTGTTCGCACAATTCGGCCACAGTGCTCTTTGGCTTTTCCAGCATTAGTACGGTAGCGGCAATCACCTCGCGAAGGTTGTGAGGCGGTAGATCTGTCGCCATACCTACTGCGATACCGGTGGTGCCATTCAGCAACACATTAGGTACTTGAGCGGGCAAGACTGCAGGCTCATTCAAAGTGCCGTCAAAGTTGGGAATCCAATCCACCGTGCCCTGGCCTAGCTCAGCCAGCAACACTTCAGCATAGGGTGCTAATCGCGATTCGGTGTAGCGCATTGCAGCGAAAGACTTGGGATCGTCTGGCGACCCCCAATTGCCTTGCCCATCGACCAGCGGATAGCGATAGCTGAAGGCCTGGGCCATCAGCACCATCGCTTCATAGGCCGCGCTGTCTCCATGGGGATGAAACTTACCAATCACATCGCCCACCGTGCGTGCTGACTTCTTATACTTTGCGCTGGCCTTCAAGCCCAGTTCGCTCATGGCGTAAATGATGCGACGCTGCACCGGTTTGAGTCCGTCTCCTATATTCGGCAGAGCGCGGTCCAGGATGACGTACATGGAATAGTCCAGATATGCCTTCTCGGCATACTGCTTCAGCGATACCTGCTCGGTACCGTCTTCATGGATTTCAAACTGTTCAGACATAAAAACCGATGTGGGAGTTTTTCAGTGGGAAGATATTCGAAGTACCAAGCCCGATGGCTGCGGACGCTATAGCATTCGGCGTGAGCATGCCGGCTGCAGCTCGCCGCTTCATACGCTTAAGAACGATAAGTGAGCGGACTGCGCTCAAGACTGCTGCGGGCCGCCTTCCTAATTGACGTAAGAGCCGCGCAGGCCCACCAACTGCTCGTTGAGATTGACGATAGAGTTCGCCATATCAATCAGCAGAGTGTGGATTGTGGTGGGGTTGCTTTTGATCAGGTCCGCGAACTGGTCCTTGGGCACCTTCACCACGGAACAGCGAGTCTTGGCCATCACTGTCGCCGTGCGGTCGGCGTTAGTCAGCACCGCCATAGCACCAAAAATCTCACCCTCCTCAATACCGCCAACAGTCACACCATCAACTACAACTTCGGCGGTACCTTCCGTCAGGTTAAACACATAATCGGCGCGATCTCCCTGGCGAATAATCACATCACCAGGGTTGTAGATCTCAAAGCCCGGTGTCGCGTGCGTATCGCCATCCGTCAGGGAAGCGGTCAGCCGGAGCTGCAGCCCGGCCTGCGTGATAAGCAGCCGTGTCCACAGCTTGCTGGCGGCGGGGTCAGCAAACACACGCCGAATGAACTCTAGTCCGGGAAAGCCTGCCAGGGTGACGCCGTTTTCGCTGGCAAAGGTCACTGCGACTTCGTGATCGCTGCTACCTGCAATATCAGGCAGCATCAAATCACCATCATCGAGCAGGTAAATCGTTCGGTCGCGGTAGCGGGCACTCAATGAACCGGCTTCCACGTAGTAAATTTTATCGCTCTCCAGACCGCGCAGCAGTGCGTTGTCCGTAGGCTCAATGTCCAGGGGGACTGACGGCAGATCTACGGTCTCAAGCAACGCTGCGACAAGGCGCTTGTGCTGCTGGTTGAGAACGTAAAAGTCCTGCGAGAGCTCTGCGTTGGCTAACATGGGGTTATCCTTTCCTGCGCTCGTGTTGGCATCTATCCCATACCGATCTCATACCGATGCCCTACCGGTGCCATTTGCGCCTCTTTAAACGTCAATAGTAGCACTATTCACACGCACAAAAACGCCAAATTCCGCACAGTCCGGAGCCTGTGGAGGTACCGAAAATCGTGGCTAAACAGTACACTCTGCGACAGCCGTAAGCATGGGTACCCGTAACATTCCACATACCCTCCTACCAGACCTGCGCTGGAGCTGTTCCACCTTTGCGGCGCTTTCCTCGCAGACACTGTACGACATTCTGCACTTACGTCAGAACGTCTTCGTGATCGAACAACGGTGTCTCTACCCTGATATCGACGGACTCGACCCGGACTGCCTTCACCTGACTGGCTATAGTGATGGCACGCTAGCCGGTTATTTGCGACTGGTACCGCCAGGACTGCGCTATGACACCGCGGCGATCGGTCGGGTCGTCGTCGCTCCCGCGAGTCGGGGTATGCAAATGGGCGATGCTATGATGCAAGAGGGCATTCAGCTTAGCCTGCAGCGCTGGCCTGGAGCGGGTATTTCACTGAGCGCGCAAGCTCCTCTGGAAGCCTGGTATGAAAGCCTGGGATTCCAGGGCGAGGGCGATCTCTATGATGAGGATGGCATCCCCCACCGCAGGATGCGCTACGTCAGCACAGCTGCGGTTATGTAGCGGTCATGTAGCTAGTGGCTTTGAACCCAACCAAAGCCTGATAAGCCGTGCAGAAGGTTGTCCATTGGTCTGTGGTCAGATTCGCCCTCATGGCGCGCACTCTGATTCAAGCTTCCAGCAGAAACGTTACTGGCCCGTCATTGACCAGACTGATCTGCATATCCGCGCCAAACTGACCACAGGCGGTCGATGCGTGTTGGGCTGAGAGGTAATCATACAACGACGCGAACAGCGGCTTCGCGTCGGCAGGTGCAAGTGCACTTGAGAAGCTGGGTCGCAAACCCCGGCCAGTATCTGCGCTGAGAGTAAACTGCGATACCAGCAGCACTCCTCCCGCGCACTCAATGACGCTGCGGTTCATACGGCCCTCCTCATCTGCAAAAACCCGGTACGCCAGCACTTTATCAAGCAGCCTTTTCCCGTTTTCCAGGTTATCGCCGGTATCGAGGCCCAAAAACACCAGCAGACCAGGCCCAATCGCGCCAATAGTATTGCCGCCCACGAGCACTTCCGCTCGCGTCACGCGCTGCAGCAAGGCTTTCACGCGGGGTCAGGTGTTGGCTTAAGGCGTTGCGCCATCTGTTGTGTAGCATGCACCAGCGCATCAGTGATACCCGGCTCCGATGCAGCATGGCCAGCCTCGGTGATGATTCGAAGCTCCGAGTTGGGTAACGCCTTATGCAGCGCGTAAGCATTGTCCAGTGTGCACACGGCATCGTAGCGGCCATGAACAATGATGGTGGGGATATCGGCGAGCCGCTCTGCGTTATTCAGGATCTGGTTTTCTTCGATAAAGCAGCTATTGATAAAGTAGTGGCACTCGATGCGCGCCAAAGCCAGAGCATGGTGCGGGTCGACAAACCGCTCCAGTACGCTGCTATTGGGCCGTAGGGTTGCACACTGCCCTTCCCATCCCGACCAGGCCTTGGCCGCCGCCATACGCGCGACCTCGTTGTCACCAGTAAGCAAGTCGTAGTATGCCTCGATCATGCTATCGCGGCGCGCTTCGGCTACCGGATGCAAATACTCCTGCCAATAATCCGGAAACAGCCGATCAGCGCCGGATTGATAGAACCAATCGAGATCAGCCTGTCGCACCAGGAAGATGCCGCGCAAAATCAGTCCCGTCACCCGCTCCGTATGCTGTTGGGCATATAGCAGGCTAAGCGTAGAGCCCCAGGAACCCCCAAAAAGACACCAGTGCTCTATGCCCAGTGTTTCACGAATGCGCTCCATATCATCGATCAGCGCTTGTGTATGGTTGTCTTCAAGGCTTGCATGGGGCATAGAGCGCCCCGCGCCACGCTGATCAAACAGCACAATCCGGTAGTGCTCGGGATCGAAGAAGCAGCGATTTTTCGCCTCACAACCGCCACCGGGACCACCGTGGACAAAGAGAATCGGGATGCCGTCTGGATTGCCGCATTCTTCCACGTAGATTTCGTGCGGCGCGTCGACCGGGAGCATCTGCGTGGCATAGGGCTTAATATCTGGGTAGAGGGTATACATCCCTAGAGTATAGACGAGCCTAGATGCGACCGGCGCGCCGCCGCTCGTGTTCCTTGAGCAACTTTTTACGGATGCGGATGCTTTCAGGCGTTACCTCTACCAACTCATCGTCTTCAATAAACTCCAGTGCCTGCTCCAAGCTGTGTTTGATAGGAGGCGTGAGGATCATATTTTCATCGGAGCCCGCGGCACGGATGTTGGTCAGTTGCTTGGCTTTGGTTGGGTTCACCGTGAGGTCGTTGCCGCGGCTGTGCAGCCCAATCACCTGACCCTCGTAAACCTCGACGTTGGGTTCGATCGCCAGTCGCCCGCGATCCTGCAGATTGAACAGTGCATACGCCAGCGTCTTGCCATTCACCAGCGACACCAATACCCCATTGGTGCGCTTGGCTACGTCCGCTGCTTTAACTGGGCCGTAGTGATCAAATACATGGGTCATGATGCCAGAGCCAGAAGTCAGTGTGAGAAACTGCGAGCGGAAGCCGATAAGGCCCCTTGCAGGCACTATAAACTCCATGCGGACGCGGCCTTTGCCATCGGGCACCATGTTCTTCAGGTCTGCTCGACGCTGACCCAGTTCCTCCATCAGAGCACCCTGGTGCTGATCTTCACAATCCACCAGCAACTGCTCATAGGGCTCCTGCAGTTCACCCTCAATCTCTTTCTGGATGACCTCGGCTCTGGAGACACCAAGTTCATAGCCCTCGCGCCGCATAGTCTCTATCAAAACGGACAGATGCAGTTCACCGCGTCCACTCACCACAAACTTGTCGGGGCTGTCGCCAGGCTCCACCCGCAGCGCCACGTTGTGAATCAGCTCCCGCTCCAGGCGCTCCTTGATATTGCGGGAAGTCACAAACTTGCCTTCTTTACCCGCAAACGGCGAATCATTGACCTGAAAGGTCATACTGACCGTCGGTTCATCTACCGTTAGAGCAGGCAGAGCTTCCGGAGTCTCTGGATCGCACAGCGTGTCAGAAATTTGCAGGCCTTCTATACCCGTCACACAAACGATGTCACCGGCCTCTGCGCGATCTGTATCCATGCGCTCAAGCCCCATGTAGCCCATCACTTGCAATATACGACCCGAGCGGGAGTCACCATTGCTGCTGATAACACTGACTGGCGTATTGGGCGTTAGCACGCCTCGGGTAATCCGCCCGACGCCTATAACGCCGACATAACTCGAGTAGTCCAACGCGGAAATCTGAAGCTGCAGAGGCGCTTCACTATCCACAGCAGGCACCGGCACGTGTTCGACAATCGACTCGAACAGGGGTGTCATATCAGCCGACATTGCCTCGTGATCGTCACCGGCAATGCCTTCCAGTGCGGAGGCGAACACGACTGGAAAATCCAGTTGTTCCTCGCTCGCGCCCAGCCGATCAAATAAATCGAATACCTGATCCACTACCCAGTCGGGTCTTGCGCCAGGTCGGTCAACCTTGTTGACGACAACAATGGGACGCAGCCCGCGCTCAAAGGCCTTCTGGGTCACAAAGCGCGTTTGTGGCATCGGGCCATCCACCGCGTCCACCAGCAGCAACACGCCGTCTACCATGGAAAGCACGCGCTCTACCTCGCCGCCAAAATCGGCGTGACCCGGTGTATCCACAATATTGATCCGGAAGTCGTTCCAGCGGATGGCGGTATTCTTGGCCAAAATTGTGATACCGCGTTCGCGCTCCTGGTCGTTGGAGTCCATGACGCGCTCAGTATCCTGATTGCGACGATCGAGCGTACCCGACTGTTGCAGCAAGCAGTCCACCAGCGTGGTCTTACCGTGGTCAACGTGGGCTATGATGGCGATATTGCGTAACTGATCGATCACAGTGAACCTCGCCGCAATCAAGCGGCTCTACTGGGACTGCGCCCAAAAAGCGCGCGATTATACCCGCCGGACTGAGTGCTGGATAGCAAGGCCAGCCACAGAGTGGGGAGCCAGCCCGGATTCAGACGAGAACAGGCACCGTAGCAGCGCATACGCACCTTGGTGGTGCGTTATGCACCGCTAGAGCGCGCTTGGCCTGTCGCAATCGAGAGTGTCGTAGGCGTTTTACTGAAATAACAGCAGGTTATACTGAACTTTCGTGTGGCACGGCTCTTGCTTTTTCTCGGAAGCAGATTAGCGCAGCCGGCACCACCGATGTACGTTGTCAGGCAAGCCTGCGACCGCAATATACCGCGTGTGGCGGACAAACAGAGACGCTACACAGATGTAATCCGATGGAGGAAATAATGTCAGAGAGTACTCTGAACCTGATAAAAGAAAGCGAAGCCCGCTGGGTAGACCTGAGATTCACCGATACCAAGGGCAAAGAGCAGCACGTCTCTATCCCTTCATCCGAAGTGGATGCCGATTTTTTTGAAGGCGGCAAGATGTTTGACGGCTCCTCCATCGCAGGATGGAAGGGCATCAATGAATCGGACATGATTCTGATGCCAGATGACAGCACATCTATTCTCGATCCCTTCACCGACGAACCCACGGTAATTCTGCGTTGTGACATCGTCGAGCCCAGCACAATGCAGGGTTACAACCGGGACCCTCGTTCCGTGGCCAAGCGCGCGGAAGAGTATTTGAAGTCTACCGGTCTGGGAGACACTGCCTTTTTCGGTAACGAGCCCGAGTTTTTCATCTTTGACGATGTGAAATGGCATGCGGACATGAGTGGCGCGGGCTATGCCATCGCGTCAGAAGAGGCTGCCTGGGCGTCAAACCACAGCTTTGAAGACGGCAACATAGGCCACCGTCCTGGTGTGAAAGGCGGTTACTTCCCGGTACCTCCGGTAGATTCACTGCACGACATTCGCGCAGCTATGTGCGCAGCCATGGAACAGATGGGCTTGCCCATTGAAGTGCATCATCACGAGGTTGGCACGGCGGGGCAATGCGAGATCGGTATCCGCTTTGATACCTTGGTCGCCAAGGCCGACGCGACCCAGATTCTAAAATACTGCGTCCATAACGTTGCGCATGCCTATGGCAAGACCGCGACCTTCATGCCAAAACCGCTGGTGGGCGATAACGGCAGTGGCATGCATGTTCACCAGTCTTTCGCCAAGGACGGAGAAAACATGTTCGCAGGGGACGGTTATGCCGGACTTTCCGATACAGCACTGTATTACATCGGTGGCATTATTAAGCACGCCCGCGCACTGAATGCGTTTACCAACGCCTCAACCAACAGCTACAAGCGTCTGGTGCCGGGCTTCGAAGCACCAGTCATGCTCGCCTACTCGGCGCGCAACCGCTCTGCTTCTATTCGTATTCCCTACGAACCCAGCCCTCGCGGCAAGCGCATAGAAGTGCGGTTCCCGGACCCCACGGCAAATCCTTATCTGGCTTTTGCCGCCATGCTGATGGCGGGTATTGATGGCATACAAAGCAAGATCCACCCCGGCGACCCCGCCGATAAGGACTTGTACGACCTGCCGCCCGAAGAGGGCAAGGCCATTCCAACCGTGGCTTCCAGCCTGACTATGGCACTGGAAGCACTCGACGCGGATCGCGCTTTCCTTACCGCGGGCGGTGTTTTCGACGACGATATGATTGATGGTTACATCGCACTCAAGTCGGAAGAAGTGGAAACATTGGATATGACCACCCACCCGGTGGAATTTGACATGTACTACTCGGTGTAAATCACCTGTTCCGAGAAAGCCCGCTTTGGCGGGCTTTTTTGTGCCTGGCTGTAACGCACGTGGGCATTTGCCCGCGTACCGTGTTTATTGTAGCTTTGGTGCTTGATCAGGAGTATTTGCAATTGAAACAGATACTTACACATTCGTCGCTGTCGATGCTGTCGATATTATCGATAGTTGTAAGCCGTAGCCTATATACCCAAGGCCTGCACCAGGCGTTCCGCCGTGTCGGCACTGCTGTGCTGGCGATAGCAATGCTGTGCCTGTTGCCTGCAGCAGCCAGCCACGCACAGGTCTATAGGGTGGTCGATGAAAACGGCAACGTCACCTTCACCGACAAGCCGCCACCGGATGCAGAGAAGATTGATGTGCGAGCCCCCAACACCTCAGCGCCTCCCGTCACCAGTGCATTTCCAAAGTCCAACAGCAGCACGGCAGACCCAGAGGGTGACGCTGAGGCAGAGGGCGGCTACCGAGTCACTATCACAGCCCCCAGCGATGAAACCGTGATTCCTCGGGGCGCCGGTAACTTCACTGTCAGTGCCAGCGTGGTCCCCAGCCCACAAAGTGGCGAGCAATTCCAGCTGCTGGTCGACGGCGCCGCGCACCTGGATCCACAGCCAGGCACAAGCTGGTCTCTAACCAACGTGTCCCGTGGAGAGCACAGCATTGCCGTCGCTGTTGTTGATGGCAGCGGTGCGCGCATTAGCACGTCAGATTCGATTAAAGTCTATGTCTATCGACCGTCGCTGAACGATGCTGTCAACAACCCACCCCCCCGGCCTACGCCACGCCTAGGGCTGCCTCGGAGCAACTAAGTCTCCGTCACTTACGCGGGCACGTCGCAACCGCCCGTCAAACGCCAGGCGCGACCTACCTAGGCTTTTGCACCATCTAGGTGCAAAGCTCGATATACTCATGCCCTTAACTTCTTCGTTCTATCGACAGATAGGTGGACTACAGCATAAGTAAGCACATACTTACTTGGAAAACCAAGCATCGCAGACTGCCTTATTATGGAGCACATCACGGCCGGGGCTGGCGCTATTTTTGCTAACTAATGTGATCGCAGCCAGTGTGTAGACGCACAACCGCAGGCATCCCGGAAATCATGACAAACAGCAATTTCGAGGCGCAGATACTGGATAATCTCATGACCGCTGTCCTGGTACTGGACACGTCATTGCGCCTTGAATTCATCAGCCCGGCGGCCCAGTCACTTCTGGAATCCAGTGAAGCGCGCAGCGTTGGCGAGCGCATAGATCAGCTGTTCCATGGTCAACTCAGTTTCATATGGGATAGCCACGCCGAGGTACCGCCCCAGGGACCTTACACCAATCGTGGGCTACCTATGGTTGCAGCCAGCGGCGATAAGGTCATGGTCGACTGCACCGTCTCTCCTCTGCTGGATGATGATCGCGACTATCGTGCGCTGGTTGTAGAGATTCATCCTGTGGATCGAGTACATCGCGTGAATCGCGACGAAGGAATTTTAACGTCGCAGGAAAACACACAGGCACTGATACGAGGCCTGGCACACGAGATTAAAAATCCGCTGGGCGGATTGCGTGGTGCCGCCCAGTTGCTGGCGCGGGAATTGCCAGACCCCGCCTTGGAAGAGTACACCCGAATTATTATTGAAGAGTCTGATCGGCTGCGGAGTCTGGTCGACCGGCTACTGAGCCCACACCAGCAACCCAGGCTGTCTGATATCAACATTCATGAGGTACTAGAGCACATTCGCACGCTGGAAGAGGCGGAAACCGGCGGCGATGTGGCCTTCGTTCGCGACTACGACCCAAGCTTGCCGACCTTGCGCGGCGACCGCAGCCAACTGATTCAGGCGGTTTTAAACATCGTTCGCAATGCGGTACAGGCCACCGTACAGAACGATGGCGAACGCACTATTCGCCTGCGCACGCGCATACAGCGCCAGTTCACTATCGGCACCCGGCGCTACCGACTGGTGGCGCGTGTCGACGTAATCGATAACGGCCCGGGTATCGCACCCGACTTAAGAGACTCACTGTTTATACCTATGGTTAGCGGACGCCCGGATGGCAGTGGTCTTGGGCTCTCCATCTCGCAATCTATCATCAACCGGCATCGCGGACTCATTGAGTGCCAAAGTGAGCCGGGCAAAACTGAATTCAATCTTTATTTACCACTGGACACCGAACATGCAACGAACTGACAAAGTCTGGATCGTCGACGACGATCGCTCCATCCGCTGGGTGCTGGAGAAGGCGCTTAGCCAGGCCGGGCTGGACACAGAGTGTTTTGATAACGGCGAGACGCTGCTGCGGCAACTCGAGAACAAGCAACCTGACGCGATTGTCAGCGATATTCGCATGCCTGGAATGGACGGCCTGGAGTTGCTGTCCCACATCCGTGAACACCAACCATCTCTGCCTGTCATTATCACCACAGCCCACTCCGACCTGGACAGCGCGGTAGAGTCCTACCAGCGGGGTGCTTTCGAATACCTGCCCAAGCCCTTTGACATCGAGGAAGTCGTAGCGGTGACGCAGCGCGCACTGGCCCAGGCCAGAGAAGCCGGCGTAAGCTCTGACGAAGCCGAGCTCGCGCCACCACCCACAGAGATCATTGGCGAAGCACCCGCAATGCAGGAAGTGTTTCGAGCGATAGGTCGCCTGTCCCAATCCAATATCACCGTGCTGATCAATGGTGAATCCGGCACCGGCAAGGAACTGGTCGCCCGCGCGTTGCACCGCCACAGCCCACGTGGGTCTGAACCTTTCATAGCGCTTAACATGGCGGCAATTCCCAAGGACTTGATGGAATCGGAGCTATTTGGCCATGAAAAAGGCGCATTCACAGGCGCCAATAGCATGCGCCGGGGACGGTTCGAGCAGGCCAACGGAGGCACCTTGTTCCTTGATGAGATCGGCGACATGCCAGCTGAAACCCAGACTCGATTGCTCCGCGTGTTGGCAGACGGTGAGTTTTATCGCGTAGGCGGCCACACACCTATCAACGTGGACGTGCGAATCATCGCGGCTACCCACCAGGATCTGGAACGCCTGGTTGACAATCGCAGCTTTCGAGAAGACCTGTTCCACCGGCTCAACGTGATCCGCATTCATATCCCCACTCTGTCGGAGCGTCGTGAAGATATCCCGCAATTGATGCGGCACTTCTTCGCCCGCGCCGCGGAGGAGTTAGATGTGGAGCCAAAGGTGCTCCTGCCAGACACTGAGAAATACCTGCAAAATCTGAGCTGGCCCGGCAACGTGCGACAGCTTGAAAACGCCTGCCGCTGGATTACTGTCATGGCGTCCGGTCGAGAGGTGCACTTGAGCGATCTTCCACCGGAGCTCTCCCTGGGCACGACAGAGGAAACAGACTCCGACAGCTGGCATCAGTTGCTGCGGCGTTGGGCCGACAACGAACTGACTCGGGGTCGCGAGCAGCTACTGGAGCAAGCGCTGCCGGAGTTCGAGCGCATCATGATAGAGGCCGCGCTCGCTCACACCCGTGGCCGCAAGCGGGACGCATCGCAGCTACTGGGCTGGGGCCGCAACACGCTGACGCGCAAGATGAAAGAACTGGGAATGCCCTGATGCTAGTGGGCTGACATTGTTCGACATTGTGCTCTATGAGCCGGAGATTCCCCCGAATACCGGCAATATTATCCGCCTGTGCGCCAACACTGGCTGTCGGCTGCATCTGGTAGAGCCACTGGGGTTCTCGCTGGACGAGAAGCGGCTGCGACGGGCGGGACTGGACTACGCCGAATGGGCCAGCGTGCAGGTGCATGCCGACTTTTACAGCTGCACCGAGGCACTCTCCGGAAAAGTATTCGCTCTAAGCACCCGCGGTCGTACAGATCACAGTGCGGCCGCGTTTGAGGCCGGGGATGCACTGTTATTTGGGCCAGAAACGAGAGGCCTGCCCGACGCTATCCTGACGAGTCTGCCTGCGGAACAGCGCCTGCGAATTCCCATGCTGGCTCACAGCCGGAGCCTGAACCTGAGTAACGCCGCCGCGATCGTGGTGTATGAGGCGTGGCGGCAGATGGGCTACGCGGGCGCAAACCTGCCGCCAGCGCAGGATTAAACGATTGTCTGCCTTAACTGGCGGCTTCGTCAGCACCGTTAGGCGCAGATTCCGCCTCTGACGCAGCCTTTTTCTGTGCCTGCTGCACCGCCTGCGCATATAGCGCTTCGAAGTTGACTTGCGCCAGCATCAGCGCCGGGAAAGTGCCGCGCGTCGCGATATTATCGATAGTCTCGCGGGCGTAGGGAAACAGCATATTAGGGCAATAGATCGCCAGGATCTGGCGCAACTCCTCGCCCTCAATGCCACTCACCAGGAACACACCAGCCTGCTGCACTTCGATAAGAAAGGCGGTTTGTTCAGCTACTTTTGCCGTAATGGTGATCGTTATGACGATTTCATAGGTGTTGGTGTCAATGTTGTTGCTTTGCGTGCGCAAATCTACATTGACCTGAGGCTTGTATTCCTGGCGAAAGATGCCTGGAGCGGCAGGAGATTCGAAGGACAGGTCCTTCAGATAGACCCTTTGCATTGCAAACTGCTGTTGGGCGGGGGCTTCGGCGGCACCTGCCGCATCGTTTTGCTGTTCATCAGCCATGTGCTTACTCCCTATAAGGTTTCGTTATTGTCGGCGGCCAGTAGTGCATCCAGCTCACCGCGCTGCTCCAGCAGCCACAAATCGTCAAAGCCACCCACGTGACGCTCGCCGATCCAGATTTGCGGCACGCTAGTACGGTGGCTCTCCGTTCGCATTTTCTCTCGCAGATCCGGACGCCCATCCACGGGCGTGTCCTGATAGGCGACTCCCTTGCTATCTAACAGCTGCTTTGCCCGGATGCAGTAAGGGCAAAATTGGGTGCTGTAGAGACGAACGGCCACAGCTATTTCACCAGGGGAAGCTGTAACTGCCCCCACTCCATCATGCCACCGGTCATTCTGTAGACACGCTCAAACCCTTGTTCGCCCAGCTTCTTTCCTACTGCTCCGGAGGACTGGCCCATCTTGCATACCAGCACCAGCGGCTTTGCACGGTAGCTTTCTAGCTCTGCAATGCGACCATCAAGATTGGAAGCAGGAATATTGACCGCGTTGGCGATATGACCCTTGCTGAATTCGGCGGACTCTCGCAAGTCCAGGAAAACGCCCTCTTCCTTATTCACCAGAGTGATCGCCTGTTGTGGCGACAGGGACTCACCGCTCTTGCGGGACTCGTGCTGCCACAGTAACAGCGCGGCAACGACCAGACCGCCGACCAGCATCCACTGTTGCGCGATAAATTCTAAGAACACAGGAACTTCCGGGATGACAACAGTTCCCGACCGCCGGGCCCTGCAAAAGGGCGCCAAGTATACAGGCTCTTTAAAGTCCTGAAAACGCGCGATACGGTGATCTGCTTGGTAGTAATGGGTACACTCAACTATGCCCTTAACACCCCGCAATTACCTGCTTGTGCTGCTCTGCTGCGGTGCCCTCGCGATGAGTTCTGAGCCGCAAGCCCAGGTGAACGACGAGGCGAAAACCCGCCGACAACTGGTACAGCTCAAGTCCGAAATCGCTCGCCTCAGCAAGGAGCTGCGCAGTGACCTTTCTCGCCGCTCCAGCCTGCGAGATGCTTTGCGCAAATCTGAACTCACCATCGCCCAACTGCGCCGGGATATCGAGCGTACCCAACTAGCGCTGAGTGAAAGTCGGGAGGAGTTAACGTCGCTGCAGCAGCAACGGGACGCACTTTTGGTAGCCAGAGGGCGACAGCAGGAGCGCATCGCTGTAGAGATTCAGACGGCCTACCAAATGGGCAAACAGGCGCAACTACGGGTGTTACTGAATCAGGAAGATCCTGCCACTCTGGCGCGGGCAATGACCTACTATGACTATTTCTATCAGGCTCGCCTTGACGCCATTCGGGGCTATCTGGAGACAGTGGCAACACTGGATGAGCTAGCCCCGGACATTGAAGCCGCACAAGCGGAACTGGAAAGTAACCGACAGTCACTGGATTCACAGCGCGAAAAGCTGGTGGCCTCACAGCAACAGCGTCAAAAAGATCTCAGGCAGCTTAACGCTGCGATTGAAACCAAGGACCAACGCCTTCAGAAACTGGCAGAGGATGAAACGGAACTGCAGCGACTGCTGGATGTCATTGAAGAGGCCATCGTAGATTTGGCTGTACCGGAGAGCTATCAGGCATTCGCAGATGCCCGTGGTGCTATGCCCTGGCCCATTTCGGGCAAGGCGCGCAATCGCTTTGGTGGTCGGCGCGGCCAGGGATCCCTGCGCTGGCAAGGCCTTGAAATTCCCGCCAGGCCCGGCAGCCCCGTGCAGGCTATTCACCACGGTCGGGTGGTCTTCGCGGACTGGTTTCGGGGCTCTGGTTTGTTGCTGATTATTGATCACGGCGATGGCTTCATGAGCCTGTATGCACACAATGAAACCCTGCTTCGGGAGGTTGGGGAATGGGTGACCGCGGGGGCAGATATTGCCACGGTTGGACGTTCGGGCGGACGCGATGAGACAGCCCTGTACTTCGAGATTCGGCGAGACGGTAAACCCACCAATCCGACCCCCTGGCTGCGCTAATCGCCCGGCGCCTGCGTAAACAGGTAAACTGTGAGGTCTGCCCACATGGAGGGCAGCGGAGTATCACTATGAACAGACAACGTGTCACCGCATTGGCGCTAGCACTGATTCTACCAGCCGCGTCCTCTATCTGGGCTCAGGCGGACACTGAGGCGACCGCAGAAGCGGCCTCTGCGAGCGTTAATGCAGATACCCCGCAGGGTGGCAACCCCGGCGTGCTGCCGCTTGACGACCTGCGTACCTTCGCCGACGTCTTCAGTCAGATTCGTCTGGGCTACGTGGAAGAGGTCGACGACTCCACCCTGCTTGAATACGCGATCCAGGGCATGCTCAGTGGTCTGGACCCTCACTCGGTGTACCTGAATAAAGACGATTTCGAAGACCTGCAAACCACCACGAACGGTGAGTTTAGCGGTCTAGGGCTTGAAGTCGGCATGGAGAATGGTTTTCTCAAGGTCATCTCACCTATCGATGACACACCGGCAGCCAGAGCAGGGCTAGAGAGTGGCGACATTATCCTCAAGCTCGACAACAAGCCTGTAAAAGGCCTGTCACTCAATGAAGCCACTGAGTTGATGCGCGGTCCTCAGGGCACCGAAATCGAGCTGACAATTGCGCGTGAAAGCCGCAATCAACCGTTCACTGTAACGCTGGAACGCGACATTATTCAGACTGTTAGCGTGCGAAAGCGCTGGCTGGAACCTGGTTATGGCTATGTTCGCATCGCACAATTCCAGCGTCATACCGGTGATGAGCTGCGCAAGGCGCTGGAAGGCCTGCAGGAAGAAGACGCTATCAAGGGAGTGGTACTGGATCTTCGCAATAACCCGGGCGGCGTACTGCGCGCGAGTGTCGACGTTGCGGACCAATTTATGGACGGCGGCATGGTGGTATACACCGAAGGGCGGCTGGACAACTCGGAGACACGCTACAACGCAACCTCCAGTGATACCCTGGACGGGGCACCGGTTGTGGTATTGATTAACGGCGGGTCTGCTTCGGCCTCAGAAATCGTGGCCGGTGCGTTACAGGATCATCATCGCGCAGTAGTCATGGGTACGCCCAGTTTTGGAAAAGGCTCGGTACAAACCATTCTGCCCATCTCCGAAGATCGTGCGATTAAACTGACTACGGCGCTCTACTTCACGCCCAATGGTCGCTCTATTCAGGCGCAGGGCATAGTGCCGGATATTGAAGTCGAGCGGGCTCGGGTGACGGCTATCGATGATCTACCCAGACGTGTCACTGAGGCAGATCTCAGTGGTCGGCTCGACAACGCCAATGGCGACAGCAGCGCGCCGGAAAGACGCCGCACCCCAAACGAATTGCTCACTCAGGATAACCAGCTCTACGAAGCGCTCACCCTGCTCAAGGGCATCCATATTCTTGGCATGTACGGTGAGCTTGCGCCACAGAACTAAAGTCTTTTTTCTCTGCCTCCTCTGCGCCGTCTGGGCCACTGCCGAGACGGAGCCCCCGGTGATCGTGATCATTATTGATGACCTGGGTTATGAGAAGCGTGCGGGAGAAATGGCTGCATCCTTGCCCGGTAAGGTCAACCTCGCCATTTTGCCTCACACGCCTAATGGTCCTGCTGTGGCTGAGCTGGGGCTGGCTGCCGGCAAGGAGATTCTGCTGCACACTCCCATGGCCAATGTGACGCGCAAGCCGCTCGGTGCTGGTGCGCTCACGGCCTCCATGAGCGAAGCCGAGCTACGGAAAACGCTGGCTGAGAACCTGGCCAGTACGCCGGGCGTTCGCGGCATTAACAATCACATGGGAAGCCTGCTCACGACCCGTGAAGAGCCCATGCGCTGGGTAATGGACGAACTTGGGCAACGCGGCCTGTATTTTGTCGACAGCCGCACGACGGCCGATACCGTTGCGGAAAAGATGGCAGCCCGCTACGGCGTTCCGCACCTGGCGCGCCACGTGTTTCTGGACAACGAGATAGACAGCACAGCCATCCACTACCGCTTCAAGGAGTTGCTGGAAACTGCCGATGAGCAAGGCCTCGCTATCGCCATTGGTCACCCACACGAGGCAACCCTCAAGTACTTGCGCAGGCAGTTACCTCGTCTGGAACGCCAGGGTTATCGGCTGGCGCTGGTGTCGGAAGTGCTTGCGCCGCAGATCGCCAGTGCCCATCGAGCACCCGAGCTGTAGCCCTGTGTGCTATAGCCCTATGTGCTTTAGTTCCGTGTAGAGTAACACTTCATAAGTTACGGCCCAGCGGCCAATCACTCCGGTGCTAAAGCCGCATCTCAATACCGCGATCTGCGAGATGCTGTTTGGCTTGAGCGATACTGTACTCACCAAAATGAAAAATACTGGCAGCTAGCACAGCGTCTGCACCGCCTGACAACACCCCCTCTGCCAGATGATCAAGATTGCCTACACCGCCGGACGCAATCACTGGAATGGGTACGGCATCGCTGATGGCGCGGGTCAAGGGCAGATCAAAACCATCTCGAGTACCGTCCCGATCCATACTGGTGAGCAGGATTTCACCGGCTCCCTTGTCAGTCATGCGCTGCGCCCACTCGACAGCGTCAATACCAGTGGGCTTGCGGCCACCGTGGGTGAAAATTTCCCAGCGCGGCGCACTATCCGCCTCTACCTGCTTGGCATCAACTGCTACGACGATGCACTGGGAGCCAAACCGCTCGGCAGCGATCTGCACAAAATCCGGATTGTGAATCGCTGCACTGTTGATGCTGACTTTATCGGCACCCGCTGTCAGCATCAGGCGGATATCATCCACCGTCCGAATACCACCCCCCACTGTGAGAGGGATGAAGACCTCTGAGGCTATCGCTTCGACCGTGTGCACTGTGGTGTCGCGCCCCTCATGGGTGGCGGTGATATCCAGAAAGGTAATTTCGTCCGCACCCTGTTCGTTGTAGCGGCGGGAGACTTCCACGGGATCTCCGGCATCCCGAATGTCGACAAAGTTCACGCCTTTCACCACGCGGCCAGCATCTACATCCAGGCACGGAATAATGCGTTTCGCGAGGCCCACTAGGCTGCTGCCTCCGCATCTGCCACCTGCTGCGCTTGAGCCAGATCCAGGCTGCCTTCATAAATTGCGCGGCCCGTGATAGCACCAACAATGCCCGTGCCAGCCACCGCTGCCAGCGCGCGAATATCATCAAGGTTGGTGATGCCGCCAGAGGCAATGACGGGAATTCCTGAAGCCTCAGCCATCTCTACAGTGGCCTGAACGTTCACGCCCTGCATCATGCCGTCACGCGCGATGTCGGTGTAGACAATGGCACTCACACCAGCGTCTTCAAACTGTCGTGCCAGCGCGGTGGCGCGCAATTCCGAAACTTCCGCCCAGCCATCAGTTGCTACACGGCCGTTCTTTGCGTCCAGCCCCACGATGACTTTGCCGGGAAACGCGGCGCAGGCCTCAGCCACAAACTCTGGCTGCTTAACTGCCTGAGTGCCGATAATGACGAAGCTCACGCCAGCGCGAATATAGTGCTCAATAGTTTCAAGACTGCGGATACCACCACCTATCTGGATAGGCAGGTTCGGGTAGTGACGCGCTATAGCTGTCACCGCATCACCGTTCACTGGCTCCCCGGCAAAGGCGCCATTCAGATCGACCAGATGTAAACGGCGCGCCCCCGCCTCGACCCAGCGCGTCGCCATACCCAGCGGGTTATCGGAAAATACGGTGGAATCGTCCATCAGACCCTGGCGTAAGCGAACACAGGCACCGTCCTTTAAATCAATGGCAGGTATGACCAGCACGAATCTTACGCCTCGCCGTGCCAGTCTAGAAAATTGCGCAGCAGCGTGAGCCCCGCGGGTGCGCTCTTCTCCGGGTGGAATTGCACGGCGAATAAGTTGTCCCGCGCCATGGCTGCGGCAAATGGCAAGCCGTACTCCGCCATGCCTGTTACCAGCGCAGGGACCTCCGTCTCCACAAAAAAACTGTGTACAAAGTAGAAGCGCGCTCCATCTTCTATGCCTGACCAGAGCGGGTGCGAAGACACCTGCGACACCTGATTCCAGCCCATATGCGGAATCTTGAGCCGTTGCGGATTGTCGCCCAGTGCTTGGCTAAAGCCGCGCACCTGGCCCGGCAAAATGTTCAGGCAGTCAACGCCGCCGTTTTCTTCGCTGTGGGCCAGCAGAGACTGCATGCCCACGCAGATACCCAGAACTGGAATATGTCGCGTTTCCAGGACGTCATGCAGCAGCTCATCGCAGCGCAAACGACGAATCTCTGCCATGCAATCGCGAATAGCACCAACGCCAGGGAAGATCACCCGGTCCGCCTGCCGCAGTTTAGTAGCGTCGTGCGTCACCAGCACGCGCTCAGCTCCCACGTGCTCGAGCGCGCTGGCGACGGAATGCAGATTGCCCATGCCGTAATCAATAACGGCGACGGTGCTGGCCATGGAGGAGTCCTAGAGCACGCCTTTGGTTGAGGGCGTTGTTCCGGCGGCACGGGGGTCCGCCGTGAGCGCCATACGCACCGCTCTTCCAAAGGCTTTAAAGATGGTCTCGGCCTGGTGATGGCTATTGTCACCGCGCAGATTGTCAATGTGCAGGGTGACCGCAGCGTGATTGACGAAGCCCTGAAAGAATTCGTAAAACAAATCCACATCAAACCCCCCCACCGTGCCACGGGTAAAGTCGACGTGCATTTCCAGGCCAGGTCGACCCGAGAAGTCTATGACGACGCGCGACAACGCCTCATCCAGCGGCACATAGGCGTGCCCGTAACGCGTGATGCCCTTTTTGTCGCCCACAGCCTGCGACACGGCCTGGCCCAGCGTAATGCCGATATCCTCTACCGTGTGATGGTCATCAATATGCAGGTCGCCCTTCGCAACGATATTCAGATCGATCATGCCATGGCGTGCCACCTGGTCCAGCATGTGCTCAAGAAACGGTATCCCCGTTTCCAGCGCGCACTCGCCACTGCCGTCGAGATCTACGGCGACAGTAATCTGGGTCTCCAGCGTATTGCGCTCAACACTGGCTTTGCGCGTATTTGACATGTGACACTCCGTCGCCCGCGACGGGGCGGGCGTAAACGAGCGGCGCATTATATATCCGCCTCCTACACAGAGCTACATTGCGTACACTAGCTGCGGGTAACATCTTTGAGAGATATGCAGGCCGAACAGTTTCAACAACAGGTGCTTGAGTGGTTTGACCAGCACGGTCGCCATGATCTGCCGTGGCAACACCCACGCTCGCCCTACCGGGTCTGGCTGTCAGAAATCATGCTACAGCAGACTCAGGTCAAAACGGTGATGCCTTACTTCCAGCGCTTTATCGAGCGCTTCCCAGATATTTTGAGTCTAGCCGCGGCAGAGGAAGACGAAGTACTGCATTTATGGACGGGTCTTGGATACTACGCCCGGGCACGCAACCTGCTGAAATGTGCACGCGTTATTGCGCAAGAGCACAACGGCGAGTTCCCCAACACAGTAGAAGCACTGGAGGCCTTACCGGGAATCGGGCGGAGCACCGCCGGCGCTATCGTCAGTCAGGCCTTTGACCAGCCGGCGGCAATTCTGGATGGCAACGTAAAGCGCGTGCTGGCCCGCTTTGCAGAAATTCCTGGCTGGCCCGGAGAGACTGCGGTGCACAAAACTCTGTGGTCAATAGCAGAAGCCCTGACACCTGACACACGCTGCGCC
Source organism: Pseudomonadota bacterium (assembly GCA_038746745.1). Lineage (GTDB taxonomy): Bacteria > Pseudomonadota > Gammaproteobacteria > Pseudomonadales > Halieaceae > JANQIO01. The sequence goes on along the minus strand of JBCDKJ010000024.1, from coordinate 9,590 downwards.
GACTTCACTCAGGCCATGATGGATCTAGGTGCAACCTTGTGCACACGCTCGCGACCCACCTGCGCCCTGTGCCCACTGTCAAATGACTGCAGCGCTTTTGCCAGCGGCACCCAGGCCGACTACCCCGGCAAAAAACCCCGTAAAACCCTGCCTGTCAAAAGCACGGTGATGCTGCTGTGCATTAACGATCAAGGCGAGGTGTTACTGGAGCGTCGTCCCAGCAGCGGTCTGTGGGGTGGCCTGTGGAGTCTGCCCGAAGTAGGCAGTGCCGATGACGCTGCGACGCACTGCCTCGACCGCTTCCAGTGCAGCCCCTCGGTTGTTAAGCGTTGGGATACACTCCGGCACAGCTTCAGCCACTATCATCTCGATATTCATCCGCTGCGCCTGCAAATACCCGCCGCTGCAGCGGGCGTCATGGAGGGCGATGCCATGCTCTGGTATAACGTAGCAGTGCCTGAGCGCATCGGTTTGGCTGCGCCTGTCGCCCGCCTGTTGCAACAGCTACAGGCCGAGGAGCCATCATGAGCAGAACAGTATTTTGTAGACGCTATCAGGAAGAGTTGGAGGGGCTGGACGCACCCCCCTACCCTGGCCCCAGGGGACAGGAGATTTTTGACACCGTGTCGAGGAAAGCCTGGCAGGAATGGCAGGGTCATCAAACCATGCTCATCAATGAAAAAGGCCTCAACATGATCGACCCGGAAGCCAGGAAATACCTGCAGTCCCAGCAGGAAAAGTTCCTCTCTGGAGAAGACTTTGACCGCGCCGAAGGCTACGTACCGCAGTCCGACCCGGACGCTTGACTACCCCTGTCGCAGCGGGTTTAATACGCGCCTCTCGCGGCTGGGCCCCTTCTCTGCTCTGCCCGACAGTCCCGCCCGGGTAGCTCAGTTGGTAGAGCAGTGGATTGAAAATCCTCGTGTCGGTGGTTCGATTCCGCCCCCGGGCACCATACTCCGTCGCTCGATTCTCGTTACATTGGGCTTAGGCAGGTGTCGGTGGACTGGCCGTCCGCGTTCGATTCCGCCCCCGGGCACCAAATTAATGTCGATACCTGAATGAACCTCGCTAGTGAACTGCGGGCCCTGCTCCATGAGGGCACCGTTGAAACGGATGCTGCCGTGCTCGCCCCTATGCTGTCTGACGAGCTCTCGCAATACGAGGGTCGCGCCGCCTGCGTTGTATTTCCCGGGTCTACCCGGGACGTATCCGCAGTGCTCCGTTACTGTTACGAACGCAACATCGGGGTGGTACCGCAGGGTGGCAATACGGGCTACTGCGGTGCCGCGACGCCCATGAATGAAAGCCAGGTATTGCTGAATCTGGCTCGGCTTAACCAGTTACGCGGCATCGATCCCATTGGCATGACAGTGACCGTTGAGGCCGGGATGTTGCTGGCTGACTTGCATGACTCGGTAGAGGAAGAGGACCTATTTTTCCCGCTCAGCCTCGGCTCCCAGGGTTCCTGCCAAATTGGCGGGAACCTGGCAACCAATGCCGGCGGCCTGGCGGTCCTCAAGTACGGCATGGCCGGAGAACTGTGTCTTGGGCTGGAGGTAGTCCTGCCCGACGGTGACATACTCGACCTGCTAAAGCCATTGCGCAAAGACAACACCGGCTACCACATGAAAGACCTGTTCCTGGGCGCTGAGGGCACGCTGGGTGTGATCACCTGCGCAGTACTGAAGCTGTTCCCGCGTCCAACCGAGTTCCAGACTGCCTGGCTGCAAGTTCCCAGTATCGACGCGGTGTGCGCCTTGCTGCCAAAGGCACGCGCGCATAGCGGCGATATGGTCACCTCGTTCGAGTACATCAGTGGTCAGTGTGTTGAGCTGCTGCTTGAACACACCGATCTTGAGCCACCGCTGCCCGCCTCAGAGCATCAGGTTTTACTCGAAGTTTCTGGCGCGCTTGCTCCAGAGTCACTACGCCCAGCGCTGGAGAACTTCCTTGAAGACGGCCTGAAAGAGAATGTCATCGACGATGCAGTGTTGGCAGAAAGTCTGGTCCAACGCCAAAAGCTCTGGGAGCTTCGTGAACGGATTCCGGAGGCGGAAAAGCGGGCGGGCCATTCGATAAAACATGATATATCAGTGCCGATCGCGGACATACCCGCCTACTGCGAGCGAGCTTCTCTCGCTCTGCGCAACCACAGGCCCTACCGGGCCTCAGTGTACGGTCATATTGGTGATGGTAATTTGCACTACAACCTGTTGGCGCCCAACGGGGTCGATCCCACCGAATTCAAAGCCGCGCACGCAGAGGACATAACGCGCACCTTGTACGATCTGGCTGTGGAGAGCAGAGGCAGTTTTAGCGCTGAGCACGGTGTGGGGCAGCTCAAACGCGCTGAAATGGAGCGCTATCGTTCTAAAGAAGCGCTTGCATTCATGCAGCAACTCAAAGGATTGCTGGACCCTAAGGGCATGATGAACCCGGGCAAGCTGGTAGACCCATCCTCTGAAAGCTAGCTACCGCTGTTCGCCTCAATCAATGCAAAGCGCGGCACAATCTCGCCTTTGACCTCTATTTTTTCCGTAAACATATCCAACGGTCGTACCCAGTAATCAAATGCCCCATATAGCGTTTGATATACCACCACCTGCTCCAGCGTTTCGCTATGGGTGGCGACGTGCAGAACCTGATACTCCTGGCCCTTGTAGTGGCGATAGCGCCCGGGGGTGAGGCTCATAGTAAAGTCCTTCTACAGATCGGTGGCAGAGTGTACGCCAGGTGCTGGCAACACGCAGCTGCGACGAAGCGAACGTTCCCTGCGATAAAGCGCAGCCGCGCCGGGTTGAAGCGGCGTATACTCATCGGATGACGCTCGAAAAGTTTTTTGACGACCGCCGCATGCAATTCTGGACGCTCCAGGTTATGGGCTGGACTGGCTGGGGAGTGACATTTTATGTGGCGGCGATGCTATGGGGTTCACCCAGTGACTATGCACGCTATGTGCCGCTGATCACGCTAGTAGGACTGGTTATTTCCATGGGCATGCGCTGGGTGTACCGGGCAACCTGGAACTGGTCCGCCTGGCATCGCCTCATCACCGGACTGGTGACGTCCTACACCGCTGCAGTGCTGTGGCGGCTAAGTCGATTTTCTATTTTTCATCAAGTATTTGAAGTTAGCTCTCATAAAGAAGCCATCGACTATGCGCTGCTGCAGACGCCGTTTGATCATATTTTTTTCCGCCTTGAGAATGTTACCTCCGCCTGGTGGGTAATGCTGTGCTGGACTGGACTGTACTTCGGCATCAAGTATTACCATCTGCTACAGGAGGAACGGGCGCGAGGCCTAAAGTCAGAGGCCATGGCTCATGAGGCGCAGCTAAAGATGTTGCGCTACCAGCTTAACCCGCACTTTCTGTTCAACACCCTGAATGCCATTTCAACCCTGGTATTAGATAAGCAGAACGATATGGCGAACACTATGGTGACGCGTCTTAGTCACTTCCTGCGCTATTCTCTTGATAACGATCCTATGGCCAAGGTGTCTCTGGCACAGGAGATCGAGGCTATGCGTCTATATCTGGACATCGAGAAGGTTCGTTTCGACGAGCGTTTGCAGCTTGAGTTCGATATTGAGCCCGTCGCTGAGCGCGCCCTCATACCCAGCTTGCTCTTGCAGCCGTTAGTCGAGAACGCGATCAAGTATGCGATTGCACGAAGCGTCAACGGCGGCAGACTGCAAATAACGGCAAAAACTCTGAAGGATGCTCTTCTTCTCGAGGTGGCTGACAACGGCCCTGGCATAGACCCGGACCAGTTGTCCAACCCCCAGCGCCACGGCGTCGGGCTCGCCAACACCCGTGAACGGCTATCTGAAATCTACGGTAAGCACCATAGCTTTGAGCTGACAGATACAGACCCGCACGGACTGACGGTCAGAATCAGCGTGCCACTGGAGCTGGAGGCTGTTTTGGCCAAAGCAGAAGCTGCATGACGCCTTTACGCACTATTATCGTAGACGACGAGTCGCTGGCGCGGCGCGGGCTCCGGCTGCGACTGGAAAACGATAAGCGTATCGACATCGTGGCCGAATGTTGCAATGGCGCAGAGGCACTGGCGGCCGTATCGGAGCTGGCACCTGACTTAATGTTTCTGGATATTCAGATGCCGGGCATGGACGGTTTTGGAGTGGTCAGCAAGCTTCAGAACGATGTTATGCCCCTGGTGGTTTTCGCTACTGCTTTCGACGAATTTGCCGTGGATGCTTTTGAAGTCAATGCGATTGACTACGTGCTAAAGCCGATTGACGACAGTCGTTTGGAGAGCGCCGTGGCACGGGCGTCCAGAGCGTATGAGCAACGCGAGCTTGGCGATCAAAAGCGCAATCTGATGAGTGCATGCATGCAACTGACGGGGGCGAGTGCCGCAGCGGTGGAAACCATTGCCCGCGGTGAGGCGGCAGCTTACTCGGATAAGCTCTCCATTAGGGACGGTGATGAAATTAGTCTGGTCCGGGTCGCCGACATCGACTGGATCGACGCAGCAGGAGACTACATGTGTGTGCATGCAGACAGTGTTACTCACATCATGCGCAGCACGATGAAACAACTTGAAGCGCTGCTGAATCCCGTCCAGTTCCTGCGCATTCACCGCTCAACCATCGTTAACGTTGATCGCATCGCCAGAGCGCAAAGCCTCAGCAACGGGGAATACATGCTGACCTTAGAGGAAGGTACACAGCTCAAAGTAAGCCGTAGCTACCGGGACCGAGTCAAAGACCTTACCGCGACACACTAGCGCGGGCTAAGGGCTGAGACGGAGAGCATCTCCATTGTCACGGCTGCACAGTTTTCCGATGATCGCTGCCTGCTCATAACCGCTTGACTGCAAGGCATCCAAGGTAGCCTGTGCACGGTCTGCCTCCACAAACAGCAACAGTCCTCCGCTGGTCTGCGGATCGAAGCATGAGGGCGGCCAGTCCAGCGAAGAGCGCACTGACACTTCATTGCCTGCGTGCAAGGTACTGCGATAGCCCGCCTCCCACAGGGCTTTGGTGCCTGGAAACAGCGGAACCAGCTCAGGATTAATCATCGCTGCAAGCCGCGAAGGCAGCATCTCTAACAGATGCCCGAGTAAGCCAAAGCCTGTCAGATCGGTGCAGGCTGACACATGTTGCTCGCGGGCGATGATGGCGGCGGCGGCATTGCTGACCAGCATGCTTTGCAGCGCTGCACTCAGGCTGGCGCTTGATGCAGCTGCCTGCATCGCTGCGGCAAAGGCCACCCCCACGCCAAGAGGTTTGGTAACTAAAACGGCGTCGCCCACTTCGCCGCCTTGTTTTCGCAGGGCTCCGCCCTGCTCCAGGGCACCGTTTACAGTAAGGCCGATGGAGAGTTCAGCGCCCTCCATACTGTGGCCACCTACAAGCTGGCAGTCGGCACTGGCGAGCTCGCACACCACGCCCAGTAGAAGCTGTTCCAGATCCCGTTGCTGCAATTTAGCAGTCTGCTCCGGCAAACAGAGGTGCAGTTGCGCGGACTTTGGTGTCGCACCCATAGCATATAGATCACTCAGCGCGTGCACTGCCGCGATGCGGCCCATCTGGTGCATGTCGTCCACCAGCGCACGTAAGCTGTCTACACTCTGCACCAGCGTGCTTCCGGCCTGCCAGCTCAAAAGTGCTGCGTCATCATGCAGCTGCTGCACAACAACAGTATTCGGGTACGCTGATGCGACCACTGCCAGTGCTTGCCGCAGTCTGTCTGCGGGAAGCTTGGCCCCGCAACCACCGCACAGGTTTTGCGACAACTGCGTCAATTCCATGGCCGTGGCGGGGGCTGTGAACTGGGCCATGAACTTTTGATCAATATGGTCCTTCCAGCGCCAAATCCACTTGCCACGCAAGGTAAAGGGCCCTCGCTCTGCCACGGCCTCGGCATCGCCTAGAGACAACAGCGACAGAAACAGCTGTTGCGGCTGATGCTTTCGCAACGGTTTGCCTGCCATGGATGCCGCAAGATTGTCCGCCAACACCGGCGACTGGCGCACAGCAAAGACGCCCGCTCGCGGTCTTGGGTTGTCTCTCTGCACCGCCACGTCTCCGGCCGCAAAAACCCCCGGGCATCCCTCTAACTGCAAGCTGTCATCCACCAACAAGAAGCCAGCATCATTCACTGTCAGCCCTGATGTACGAAGCCAGGCAGCAGCGGCGACACCGGTGCACCAGAGCAACTCATCGAATTCCAGCACGGTACCGTCTTCGATTTGAACAACCCCCGCCTGCACAGACTGCACACGGGACTCTTCGTAAAGGCGAATACCGCGCTGTTGCAGCACACGCCTAACCGTCTTTCGCACACGAGGGTTATAGCCCGGGAGAAGTCCCGAGCCACAAACAAGCGCAACATCGGCCCGACCCTGTAACCGAAAATCCACCGCAAGCGCTATTTCAACACTGCCTGCGCCGCCACCGACAACGGGAATGCACAACCTGCCCTGATGACGAATTACGCTGTCCAGCAGCACTGACCAGCGTTTATAAAAGCTACCTACAGGTTTGACCGGGAGTGCATACTCTAAGGCGCCAGGAACGCTACTAAGCTCCGGTTGTGCACCCACGTTGATCGACAGCAGGTCGTACTCCAGCGAAGGTCTATTGGCGAGCTGGACCCGCCCGAGCGTCGCGTCTACACCAGTCACGGCGGCGCGGATAAATCGCACACCGCGTGCTGCGCAGAAGCGACGCAAATCAATATGCGCTTCGTCAAAGCGATAGTGCCCTGCCACCAGACCCGGCAGCATGCCCGAGTAAGCGGCGTAATCGTGATCACTGACCAACGTTAGGCGAGCACCAGGGGGCGGCTGCATAGTAAGACGTCTCAACGCCAACATATGAGTGTGTCCACCACCGAGTAGTACCAGGTCGCTGCGCAGCGGTGCGGCCACTATACCTGTACTCCGTCGCGATTCAGGTGCTGGGTCAGAAATTCGGTCACCGCGCTGCGATTACCCTGATACACGATCTCACCCTCGCGCTGTGCCATCTGATAGTCATACATTGGGTCATAGTATTGCCGCAGCAAATCACTTATCCAGGCACGGTGAAGGGCCGCATCACCCTGATCAAACGCCGACTGCATTTTCGCTTCCAGCGCTTGATGCCGTGCGCCTCCCAGGCGCTTGCGGATACGCGCCAGGCCCTGCTGGAGATGTTGTCGATGGTGTTCCGCGGCAGTAGCCACGTCTCGCTGGGCGTACCTGCCGGCGAGCTCCACAATATAGTCCTGATAGATAATCTCAGTGCGTTGCTCTATGGATTCCTCAACCACAACTCTAGCAGCCCCCTCCATCCTTTTTCGCAAGCTGAGCGGCAAATAAATTCGACCTACTAGCTTGCCCTCATCTTCCATAACCAATCGGTAGACGCCGAGACTATGGCGGCGCAGAAGATCAATGCTCAGCGCATTCTCAAAATCAATTTGCGCCGGTTGCGGATCCAGCAGACCGCCAAAACTTGAGCCGCGATGCTGCGCCAGACCCTCCAGATCAATAGACTGTGCCAAAGACTCGATAACCCGGGTTTTGCCGCAACCGGTTCGACCCGCGACCAGCAATACCGGCACTGCTTCAAGGGCCTCTTCCATTGCGTTTAGCAGAAACTGACGCATGGCTTTATAGCCGCCTTTGACCAATGGATACGGGGTACCCGCCTCCCGCATCCACTGCTGAGCCGTTGCGGAGCGAAGACCACCGCGGAAGCAATAGAGGAAACCGTCAGGATGTGCCTTTGCATAAGCACACCACAGTGCAACACGTTCTTCTCGATCCAACCCGCTCACCAGTTTGTGCCCCAGTGCTATTGCGGCATCCTGTCCTTCCGCTTTATGGGCAATACCCACCTGATGACGTTCGCTGTCCGTCATCAGAGGGAGGTTAGTCGCCATGGGAAAAGCTCCGCGCTGAAACTCAATCGGCGCTCGCGTATCCAGCAGCGGTACCTTCTTCAGGAAAAGCGCCCGGAAGTCCGCGCTGTCATCGCGCATCAGCTGACCTCAGCCTCACCACCGAGGATGTTGATGATGCGTTCCTGTAACTCAGACACAACATCCGTCATAAGGGCGAAGTCAGCGTCGAAACGCGCAAGTATGTCTGTAGCGTCCATATCGTCATGGGTGTCGAGGAGCGTATCAGCAAAGCGTAAGCGCCGTAGCACGAGGTCTTCTGCTAGCACAAACTCAAGTTTCTCTTGCCACGCCAAAGCCAGCCTGGTCACTTGCCGACCCGCCTGTAAATGAGTATCGACTTCTTCGCCCACCAACTCCAGACCGCGACAGCGCACTACGCCTGCATCCTCGCCGATATCCCGGAGTTCGCAGTCACTCCCTAAAGCAAAATCTTCGGGTAGGGAGCGATGCATAAGCCATGAGGTCATGGCCGCCGCAGGAGACTGATTCACTTGCGGTAGCAGCAGCGGCAGCGTTCCAATGCTCTCGCGTAACAGGCTGACGAAATCCTCCGCTCGGCCCGCAGCGGCGGCATCAACGAACAACCAGTTTTGTCGCGTATCGATATAGCCATAGACCAGGCTTGATCGTGTGAAGGCACGCGGGAGGCAGTCCTGTACGATCTCATCCTTCAGCTGCAGGCGCTCCTTGCGATAAACCTTGCGGGCTTCTGCGGCCTCGATTTCGGCAATGCGCTGTGTCACCTTCTCGCGCACAACGGTTGTCGGCAACAGTCGCTCTTCACGACGCATAGATAGCAAGAACCGGCCGCCAACCGCATGCACCAGCAGCTCAGAAGCATCGCCCAGCGGCGGTACCCAGCCAAAGGACGCGGGCTGAGACTGCGCGCAGGGCGTAAACACAGCCTCGCCTAGCTTCACCTCAAGCTGCTCTGCAGAAAGGTCGAAAGGACTGGTGAGCCGATAGGCTCTGAGAGTCTTGAACCACATGAGTTCGATCACCCGGCGGGAAAAGGGCAGGATTGTACCGAAGCGCGCCTGTGTTCGCATAAATAGTAGGCCCACGTACAAATTTTTGTGCTCTGCGGCAGCCCCAAACTTGTTGGCAGGGCGCGAACTGTCTTTAATAAAAAGATATCAATAACGATGCACACCCCTATGAATGCACAAAATCAACCGGCAAAGCCCAACAAAACGCGCCCCACCAGACCTCGCCACTGCGGAGACATAGCGCAGTGGGATGACGAAACGGATGTTGTTGTTGTCGGCTTTGGCGGCGCGGGAGGCTGTGCTGCCATAGAAGCTGCCGACAACGGCGCGAAAGTCATGCTGTTCGAGCTCGCCAGCGCCTCCGGCGGCTCTACCGCTCTGTCCAGCGCAGAGATTTACATGGGCGGCAGCGGTGGTACCAGAGTTCAAAAGGCTTGCGGCTTCGAAGACAGCACAGAGGCCATGTTTACTTACATGATGATGTGCGCAGGACCGCAGGCGGATGAGGCCAAGATTCGCAATTACTGTGAGAGCAGTGCCGCGCACTTCGATTGGCTGGTAGAACTGGGCGTGCCCTTTAAGGATAGCTTTCATGAGACCCGCGCGATTATGTGTCTCACCGACGACTGCCTTTTATACACTGGCAGTGAAAAAGCCTGGCCTTTCAAGGAGCATGCCGC